>NZ_NOZC01000031.1:0-342456 GCF_002258545.1 Rhodococcus sp. 05-2255-3B1
CCTCCGCCCGCCCCCACGGTGCCCCTGCCCCAGATTCCTGGTGTCCAGATGCCCGTGATCCCGCTGCCGGTATTGCCGCGCCTACCGTTCTGACCGGCCGCGTTCTCACCCGTCGGACAGATACGGAAAGATCGTCGCTCATGGCCACCACTGCGCAATGGATCGAAGGTGCGCGACCGCGCACACTCCCGAATGCGATCGCCCCCGTCCTCGTCGGCACCGGTGCGGCCGTGTCGCTGGACGGAGGAGTGTGGTGGAAGGCGCTGCTGGCGTTGGTCGTCTCGTTGGCTCTGATCGTGGGCGTCAACTTCGCCAACGATTATTCCGACGGAATCCGCGGCACCGACGACGATCGAGTCGGGCCCCTGAGACTGGTCGGCTCGAAGGCCGCGTCCGCCGGGGCCGTCAAGAAGGCCGCGATCGGTTGCTTCGCCGTCGGCGCTGTGGCCGGACTGGTCCTGGCTGCGACCAGCGCGTGGTGGCTGATCGTCGTCGGACTGGTCTGCATCGCCGGAGCCTGGTACTACACCGGCGGCTCGAAGCCGTACGGCTACAGCGGTTTCGGCGAGATAGCCGTGTTCGTGTTCTTCGGTCTCGTCGCGGTCCTCGGCACCCAGTTCGTACAGGCCGAGCAGATCGACTGGGCCGGAGTACTGGCAGCAGTGGCAGTCGGCTCGTTCTCGAGCGCGGTCCTCGTCGCGAACAACCTTCGCGATATCCCCACCGACACCGAGTCGGGAAAGCTCACCCTCGCAGTGCGATTGGGCGACGCCCGCACCCGCTACCTGCATCTCGCGCTACTGGTGGTGCCGTTCGCGATGACCGTCGTTCTGATCGCTCGCACCCCGTGGGCACTCGTCGGCCTGCTCGCACTGCCCTTCGCCGCTCGCGCGAACTCCCCGGTACGCAAGGGAGCTCACGGATTCGAGCTGATTCCGGCACTGCGTGATTCGGGCCTGGCGATGCTCGTCTGGGGCGCGAGCACCGGCGTGGCATTGGCCTTCGCCTAACGCTTGTCCGGCACCAACGCACCCAGCAGAAAGTTCACGATCGAGATGATGATCGCACCCCAGAACGCGGCGGCGAACCCGACGATCTCGAGACCGTAGCCGGTCTGCGACGACAGCCAGCCCGTCAACAACAGCATCAACGCGTTGATCACGAGGGTGAACAGCCCGAGCGTCAGAATCAGCAACGGCAAGGACAGCAGCTGCACCAGCGGCTTGATGAACGCATTGACGATCGTCAACACCGCCGCGATACCGAGCAGCACCACGATGTCCCACCCGTCGCCGCGCCCCGAACTGGTGACAGTGATGCCATCCACGAATTCTTTGGCAACCCAGATGGCAACGGCGTTGATCACGAGCCGAATCAAGAAGTTCATGGCGCCATCGTAGGGTCGCAGACGGCCGAGAGCTACGACGTCCGAACGAGCGAGACGATCGATCGCAACTGCTGGAGCGAACCTTGCTGCCGCACCAGTTCGGTGAACGAAGGATCGGCACCGCGAACCAAGCCGAGAAGAACATGTTCGACGCCGATCTCGCGGTCCCGTCGTTCGACGGCTTCCTTCAGCGACAGCTTCAACACTTCCTTCGCCGATGGGGCGAAAGGGAGATGATGCGGTGACGCCTGTGCGCCCTCCAGCGCACCCGAACCGAGAGCGGAGTCGATCGTCGAGACAACAGCGTCCAGGTCGATTCCCAGGAACCTCAACGCACGCGCATCCTGAGACTGCACGTTCGCGAGCACTTCGTCGACGGTGAACCCGGCCTCGCCCAGCGCCGTCTGCAATGGCTCGTCGGCGACGGACAGCACGCCGAGAAACAGATGTACAGGCTCCACTCGGGGCGAGTGCAGAGTCCCTGCGTGACCCTGAGCGCTGATGACGACAGATCTGGCCGACTTGGTGAATCGCTCGAACATTGTTGCCTACCTTCCCTTTCCGCCGTGCTTCTTGTGGACGGCCTGCCTGCTGACTCCGAGCGAGTCGGCGATTGCCTGCCAGGCCCAACCGTTGCGTCGAGCGTTCTGGACCTGAACGGCCTCCAGGCGCTCGAGCAACCGCCGAAGAGCGGCTACCGCACGCAGCCCCTCCCCCGGATCGGAACTGGCGGCTGCGGCGGCAAGTGCAGTGGCTTCGGTCATGATGTCAATCTAAGTTGACAGAAGGCAGCTGTCAACCCCAGTTGACGCGTTGGCATACGGTGCAGTCAGCGATCCAAAGCGATGTCGACAGTCACCCGCCCGCGATCGTCGCGGGTCGCCGTCGCCAGGCCGGAGTAGTGAACGCCGCCGAGGTCGACGTCGACGCGACCGCCGTCGTTCGTGAAGTTTCGCCACCAGTTCTTCTTGTCCGGCATGGCCACCCTCACTTTCAGGTGATCACCTTTCCGGCCGATAGCCAGCGGTAGCGAGATCTTCTTGCCGGACCTTCGGCCGATGTACGTCAGGATCCCCATCGAACGTCCGAGAACCCTGTCGAGCACGGGCGCTTTCATCACGACCATGAAAACCCTGTTGAACGCTGCTGCCGATTTCTGGAAGGTGTTCACTTCGCCTCCTCCGGAGTCCCCCTGCACGTGAGGAAAAGCGTAGCGGCGTTGCTGCTCTACGGCATCGTCACTGCGAGGACACACCGCCCTCCATCGACTCGGCCACTACGTCCAGGGCTTCGAGGACTTGTGTGATTGCGGTAGTCGACCTCGTCGGATGCTCGAACAGGACGGCAGAACTTGTCGGTGGCCGGTTCTACACTTCTCGGCATCGGGTCGAATACGTGTTCGGCCCTTCGTCGCTGGGGGGTGACATGGGGCTACGCGAGTCGACGTGGATGGCTGACGATCACTCTGCTCTCGCCGACGTCCTCGGTGCGCGGAGAAGGATAAACGCTGCTCTCGCATCGGAACTGTCGCTCATGGACGATTACGTTCGCGGCCGAACGGCATGCGCATCCCCGTGGGACACCGGAGTGACAGAAAAGGATCTCTACAGCTCGGCGATCTGCGAGCTGGCAGCGGCTCTGTCGTCCACCTTCGCATCGGTCAACAACAGGGTGCAGATGTGGCGCCGATTGCAGCCGTCGGTGAAGCGTCGATTCGTCGACGGTTCGCTCGACATGGAGCGGGTCAGGACGATTCACGATCACTTGCTCCACGCTCGTCCGAGCACGGTGGTCGACATCGAAGCCGAGGTTCTCAAGGTCGCCGGAGAGATGGCACCCGGTGCCCTGGGGCGCGAGATCGATCGGCTGCTCACCGAGGCCGATCCGGAGTGGGACCGCGACGTGCGCAAGCGTGCCGCGCGCACGGAGAAGAGAATCCGGTTGCGGAGAAGAGCACGGGGCCTGTCCAGCCTGACCGCGGTGATGACCGACGGTCAAGCCGACGAACAGATTTCACGAATCGACGCCGTGATCGCGCGACTGCACCCGGAGGACCCTCGATCCCCCGATCAACGACGAGGCGAAGCACACACTGCCTTGATGCGTGGCGAAACACTGGTCTGCCAGTGCGCGACGTGCCTGATCGCTCGTGGTGACACCGCCACTCGCGAGTCCGAGGACCCGCAGCCAACTGGCACGACCGACGCTTCGGCCGGCGACACAGCCCACGAGACATCCAGCGCGAGTACTGAATCCGCGCCGCAGGGGCCTGTTGGTCCGATCGGGCAACCGCGACCGGCCACAGCACCACCCGAGAACACAGCACGACCCGACCAGGCGTCGCCGCTCGGTGATAGACCGCGCCCGCGACCGGGAGGAGGGACGCTAATCGAACGTTGGCGGGCCGTCGTCGAGCGCAATCCTCTCGGCGAGCACGCGCTCTACCCCGACGGACACGGAGGCATGACGGTTCCGCCGCCGGGGGCACTGTCTTACAAACCGAGTAGGGCACTCGCGGCGCGGGTACGAGCCGACCATCCGTACTGCCTGCATCCCGGCTGCGACGTGCCTTCGGATCGGTGCGATCTGGACCACATCGTCGAGTTCGACCGGCAGAATCCGAAGCGAGGTGGCTGGACGATCCCGACGAACATCGGCCCGCGCTGTCGGCTTCACCACAACCTGAAAACACGCAAACTCTGGCACACCGAACTGCTGCCGGAGGGGGTGTTGCACATCGTCGATCCACTCGGACGCCACTACTTCACTGCGCCGACTCTGTGATGATTCCATCGCATAGGGTTGGTTCGGTGAGCACCGCGAATCTGACCCGGACCGAAACTCGCAGGCGATCGCGCCACATCAGCGGGGTGAATTATCGCGTTCACCTGGACCTTCTGCGCGCGGAAGACATGGACCTCGACACCTTCGAGACCGTGACGACCATCGAATTCGACGCGACGACCGCTGCGACATGGGTGGATTTCATCGGTGCGACAGTCGACGAAGTCACCGTCAACGGCATCGACGCGGCGGTCGATTACGACGGCTCCCGCATTCAACTGGTCGGGCTCACCGAGCACAACATCGTTCGGATTCGCGCGCACGGACGGTACAGCAGGACTGGCGAGGGACTGCACCGATTCGTCGATCCCGTCGACGACAACGTCTATCTCTACACGCAGTACGAACCGGCCGATGCACGCCGGGTGTTCGCGAACTTCGAGCAACCGGATCTCAAAGCCCCCTTCACCCTGACGGTCACGGCTCCGCCGACGTGGATCGTGCTGTCGAACCGCGAGGGAATCACTGCCGACTCGGTCACCACCTTCGTACCGACCCTGCCGATATCGACGTACATCACCGCAGTTGCGGCAGGCCCGTATCACTGCGTCCAATCGTCCTGGACGCGAGGCGAACTCACCGTCCCTCTCGGTGCGTACTGCCGGGCGTCTCTCTCCGAATACTTCGATGCCGAGGACATCTTCGACATCACGAAGCGGGGGCTGGACTTCTTTCACGACAAGTTCGACTACCCGTACCCGTTCGGAAAGTACGACCAGATCTTCGTCCCCGAATACAACCTCGGCGCGATGGAGAATCCCGGCCTGGTCACGTTCACCGAATCGTATGTATTCCGTTCTGCGGCAACCGAAGCCCAGTACGAGGCCCGCGCAAACACGATTCTGCACGAGATGGCGCACATGTGGTTCGGCGACCTCGTCACGATGCAGTGGTGGGACGACCTGTGGCTCAAGGAATCCTTCGCGGACTTCATGGGTGCGTACGCGTCGGCCGAGGCGACCCGATTCACCGATGCCTGGGTCAGTTTCGCCAACCGACGAAAAGCGTGGGCATACCTGCAGGACCAACTGCCGACCACCCACCCTATCGTCGCCGACATCACCGACCTCGAGGCTGCGAAGCTCAACTTCGACGGCATCACCTACGCCAAGGGGGCGAGCGTCCTCAAACAACTCGGAGCCTTCGTGGGTGCAGATGCCTTCTTCGCCGCTTCCCGCAACTACTTTCGCACCCACGCTTTCGGCAACACCACGCTGACGGATTTACTGAGCGAGATGTCCGCAGCGAGCGGACGCGACCTCGATACCTGGGCTGCAGCATGGCTGCAGACCACCGGCGTCTCGACGCTCAGCTACACCGGCGATGCCGTCGAGCAGACAGAACCGCGGCCTCACCGAATCGCCGTCGGGCTCTACGATCTCGACGAGGCGGGGAATTTGACGAGAACGCACCGCCGAGAACTCGACATCACCGATGCACGAACGCCGGTCGACTTTCCCGATGCCGCACTGGTGCTGCTCAACGACGACGACCTGACGTACGCCAAGATCCGATTCGACGAGCGCTCGATCACCACCGTGCGGAACCACCTCGATCGCATCGTCGATCCCCTCGCCCGGGGCCTGGTGTGGTCGGCGCTGTGGAACTCCACCCGCGACGCCGAGATGTCCGCACTCGAATACATCGACATCGCAACCAGATTCGCGCCCAACGAGCCCAAGATCGGCCTTCTGTCGGCGGTCACCGCGAACGTGGCGTACGCCCTCGAGCACTACCTCCCGGAGGACCGACGGGACGAACCGACCCGGCAGTGGCTCGAGGCGTCGTGGACGCAACTGCACGCGAGCGAGCCGGGGAGCGACGCCCAGTTGGTGTGGGGGCGAGCCACCGCGGCCGCCGCCCAACTCGACGGTTCCCGCGCTGCCGAACTGCGCGCACTTCTCGACGGCACAGCGACGGTGCCAGGTCTACGTCTCGATCCCGATCAGCGCTGGTCGTTCTGGTTGGCCCTGGCCGCAACCGGGAACGCGACCGCAGCCGAGCTCGACGCCGAGCTGGCCACCGACAACACCTTGTCGGGACGCACCGCACACACCGCGGCGTCGACGGCGATACCCGATGCCGAGGTCAAGGCGAGGGCGTGGACTGCCATCACCGAGCGCGACGATGCGTCCAACGACGTTCTCGACGCCTTCATCACCGGTTTCGGGGCCGGGCACCGACCGGATCTGACCCAGCCCTACGGCAATCGTTACTTCGAGACCATCTCCTCGTTGTGGACCTCGCGCAGCATCGAGATCGCCAGGCGAATCGTGGTCCGTCTGTTCCCGCAGCAGTCGTCGACGGAGGCCGCGGACAGCTGGCTCGCCGAGCACGAGTGGGCACCGGCTGCCCTGCGGCGCTTGGTGATCGAGCAACGAGACCACCTGGCGAGAAGCCTCCGAGTGCAGGCGCGGCTAGGGTGATGGCCATGTCCACCAACGACACTCGCCGCTCGCTTGCCACTTCTGCGCTCGCTGCCGGCGGTCTGCTCGGCGGCTTCGCCGTTGCCCGGCAGTCTCACAATCGTCAGCTCGGCGGAGCGGTGCTCGCAGCCGTCGGGGTGGTATGCACGACCCGTTGGCAGAGATCCTCGGGTTCGGTCCGTGCCGGCGCCTTGCTCGGGACCTACCTCGTCGCGTTCGGTGCCTCGCACCCGCTGGCCAAGAAGATCGGTGCCTGGCCGGCGGTCGCCGCGGTGTCTGCCGCAACTGCAGCGGCATCGATGGCGGTGAGCAAGTAGGTCCGCTCAGAGCACCCCGGTACGAACGAACTGTTCGAGCGCTGCTGTTGGTTCGTCGAGATCCATGCCCTGGTTCGAGACCCATGTGTCGTCGAAATAGGTTTGCGAATACCGATCTCCGCCGTCGCACAGCAGTGTCACCACGCTCCCACTGCGGCCGGCGGCGATCATTTCCGCGATCAATCCGAACGCACCCCAGATGTTGGTGCCCGTCGATCCGCCCACTCGTTTGCCGAGTGCGTCCGAGGTGAATCGTGCGGCGGCCACGGAGGCGGCGTCGGGTACTGCGATCATTCGATCGATCACCTGGCCGACGAACGAGGGTTCGACGCGCGGTCGACCGATGCCCTCGATGCGTGAAGACTGCCCTGTTTCGTAGCCCGCGTCTCCCGACTCGTAGCCGCCGATGAACGCGGAGTTCTCGGGGTCGACCACGGCCAGTTGCGTTGCATGCCTTCGATATCGGATGTAGCGGCCGATGGTGGCACTGGTCCCTCCGGTCCCCGCACCGACGACCACCCAGTCGGGAATGGGGCACTCCTCGAGCCGAAGTTGGTCGAAGATGGACTCGGCGATGTTGTTGTTTCCGCGCCAGTCGGTGGCTCGTTCGGCGTGCGTGAACTGGTCCATGTAGTGACTGTCGGGCTCGGCCGCGAGTCGATGCGCTTCGGTGTACATCTCACCGGGCTTGTCGACGAAGTGACATCTTCCGCCGTGAGACTCGATGAGTGCGACTTTGGCGGGACTGGTACTGCGTGGCATCACGGCGACGAACTTCAGTCCGAGCAGTCCGGCGAAATACGCTTCACTGACGGCAGTGGAGCCCGACGAGGCCTCGATCACCGTGGTGCGTTCGGTGACCCAGCCGTTGCAGATCGCGTACAGGAAGAGCGACCGAGCCAGCCGATGCTTCAGGCTGCCGGTGATGTGCGTCGACTCGTCTTTCAGATACAGCGAGAATCCCCAGGCCGCGGGGAGGGGGTATCGCAGCAGGTGCGTGTCGGCGCTGCGCTGGGAATCGGCCTCGATCAACCGGACCGCGTTGTCGACCCACTCCCGGGATCCCGAATGATCGACCGACCTGGTCACTTCTTGCCGTCTTCACCGCGCAGCTTCGACTGCAGGTCCGCGCGCGCGGCGCGCCTGTCCTCGTCGACGGCTGCGATGGACTCGTTGACGCGGATGCGCATGTTCTTGAACAGGAGCAGCGAGAGAGGTAGTGAGATCAGCACCGAGAAAATCGCGGCCACGAGTACCGGGACCTCGACGCCGAAGAGTAAACCGACGCCGACGATGACGGCCGCGATCACGACGACGAGCGCCAGTCGCGCGAAGGTGTAGACACCGAGGTTGACGGCGAGTGACTTCTTCGCCGACCTTTCTGGCGCGGCATTTCCGCTGGTTGAATCGTTGCTCTCGGCATTCGTCGCGTCGCTCACGGGTCCCAATCTACCGGGCTCGGCAGCCACTCCGACCCACCCCCAGCATGACCGATTTGTCCATTACCTCCCCTTTACCAACCTTGTATCAGTCGAGTACCTAGGGGTTCGAGTGCAACCATGGGGATCGAACGCAGCAGACCGATATCTCCGGTTCGACGCATATGCACCGAACCGCATCGTAGGAGGACACGACAAGATGAGCGCACCCACATTTCACAAGGCTCAGGACTCACTGCTCACTCCGGGTCAGGTAGCCGCGCTTTTCCACGTCGACCCCAAGACAGTGACGCGCTGGGCACATGCCGGCCGCCTCGGATCCCTCCGCACTCCGGGCGGGCACCGTCGATTCCGCGAGACCGAGGTCATGCAGTTGCTGACCTCACTGACGACGGAAGCCGGCACACACCACTGATCGGCTGGCTCTGGGGCCGATCCACCCGCAGTATCCGCACCCGTACGAACTCATCGAACATTCTCAGGAATCTTCGACGCTCGACGGGTGCGGAGGTGGTTGCATCACAGCTACTCTCGTAGTAGGAGGTGCGTCGTGATCTATCTTTTGGCGTTGATCGGCTTGGTGGCAGTAATCGTGCTGTTCTGGAAGGCATTCGGACCCAGTACGCAGGCTCCACCCACCCGCACTGTGGGACCCGATGACGATCCCGATTTTCTGTGGCGGATCAACCGTGAGGCTCGCCGCGGAGGGAAAGACGGAACCGAGGCCGGCACCGAACCCAGCGAATAGGTCCGGTGGTTCTCAGTTGCGTTGGGCAGCGGTGGGCGCGTCGGGGAATCCCGCCGCTACCGCCGCCGCGACTTCCAGCAGTGCCTTTCGTGTGCGCCCACGAAGACGATCGAGTTCGATTTCCGCCCCCTCCTCGAGATGCGGGTCGAACGGGATCGTGCGAACCCGAGCGCAACGCTGCTCGAAGTGTTCGACGACTTTCTGCAGGTCGACCTTTCCGGCCCTCTGCCGAACGCCGTTGACGACCGCAACCGATGTGGCGACCAGCTCCCGGTAGCCGTGCGCATCGAGCCAATCCAGCGTTGCCGACGCGCTGCGCACACCATCCACCGACCCCGAGCTGACCACCACCAGAGTGTCGGCTCCCTCGAGAATTCGTTCCATGGCCGAGTGCATCAGACCGGTGCCGCAATCGGTGATGACGATGCTGTAGAACTTCTCCAACAGCGACACCGCGCGATCGTAATCCTCACCGCTGAATGCCTCCGAGGCTGCCGGATCCGAATCGGATGCCAACACCTCCAGTCGATGCACGTTTTGCGACGTGTATGCCCTCACGTCGCTGTAGCGGTCCAGAGAATGTATGTCGCGCAACAGATTACGGACGGTGGAGGTCGTCTCGAGCGGCACCTTCTGACCCAGCGTTCCGCGATCGGGGTTGGCGTCGATCGCGATCACCCGATCACCTCGAATCTCGGCGAAAGTCGAGCCGAGGGTGGCCGTCGTCGTGGTCTTGCCGACACCGCCCTTCAGCGACAGCACCGCGACGCGATGGCATCCGACAAGAGGCCGATCCACCTGCGCGGTCAGGGCCGAGCGTCGCTGCTGGGCGGCACTGTTTCCGACATCCACACGACCACCCGTCATCAGATACAACGCCCGACGCCACCCTCCCAGCGGCGGCGCATTCCCCGATCGGACGAGCAACGAACTGCCCAGATCGAGTGAGGAGACCGGCTGCTCCGCCGACCGACTCTGGTCGAAGGCCGCCGGTGCCGGTGCCGGTGCGACCACCATCGCATCACCCGGGGCTTGCCTGAGCTGCTGTGGCTGACCAGGATGCGGCTGATTCGGATGTTGCCGACCGGGCCACTGGCCGGGCTGAGGTCCCCATTGCGTCTGAGGGTTCCACTGATTCTGGGTATGCCACTGACCCCCCGCCACCGAGTGCTCCTGCGGATCGCCGTGGTTCTGCGGTGCCCAATTGTGTTGCGGCCCAGCCTGATTCTGCGGAGCCAACTGATTTTGCGAAGCCCACTGGTTCTGGGGCCCCGGGTTCTGAGGGGCCCAGTTCTGAGGCACCGAATTCTGAGCAGCCCAGTTCTGCGGAGCCGAGTTCTGAGCAGCCCAGTTCTGCGGAGTCGAGTTCTGAGGCAACGGGCCCGAAGGCAACGGGCCCGAAGGCACCGGGCCTGACGGCATCGGACCCTGCGGCGGGGGTGGTGCCGACGCGACGGGCGGGCTCGCCTCGGGGGGCGTGTGTGGAGGAGTCGGTTTCACGGTCGGCGCCACGGGAGCCTTCGGCGCTTGCACCGGTGTCGTCGGTGTTGCCGTCGCGGTCTTGCCTTCCTCGGCCGGGGTCGCGGCGACCCCGGCATCCTTGCCGTCACCTTCTACCGGCCCAGACAGGTCTTTCGGTCGGGAAGCGCGCGGTGCAGGATTCGGCGGAGGTGTCGGCGCGGTCTCGGGTTGCGGCGCGGGCGGGTTCGAGATGCTTTCGGGCGGCATGGTGATGGGGGTCGATCGAAAGGGCTCGCGCGGCGGTGTGGGTGTGGCCTCCGTCGTCGCTGCGACGGCGATCGGTTCGGACCCCGTGGGCGGCGCTGCATGATCTTCCGGTACATCGTCGTCCAGTGGCCGGACGGGTTGCCAGTTGTCCTCGTGCCGATCGGCCATGACCGATTCCCCCCAGTTCGCGTCCCACATCGAAGATCCGAGCTCGGATGTGTCCCCCATCGAGCCGGATCGGACGCTACCAGCTGGAGGTCCAGCGTGGAGGCTGTGGAACGAGCGAAGGTCAGTTCAGTCCCGCGTAGCTGTGCAGTCCCGAGACCACCATGTTGATGATGAAGAGGTTGAAGAGCATGGCGGTGAATCCGGCGATGTTGATCCACGCTGCGCGGGTGTTGCGCCATCCGGAGGTGGCGCGGGCGTGCAGGTAGGCGGCGTAGATGATCCAGGTGATGAACGACATGGTCTCTTTGGGGTCCCAGCCCCAGAAACGTCCCCATGCGGCTTCGGCCCAGATTGCGCCGAGGATGACGCCTGCTCCGAAGAGCGGGAAGGCGACGATCGTCGTCTTGTAAGCGAGTCGGTCGAGAGCTTGGGCGTCGGGCAGCTTGGAGGCGAATTTGCCCCAGAACCCGACGCTTTCCTCTCCCAGGGGCTGCTTGATGCGGAGCAGGAACAGCAGGCTCGCGACGCCGGAGACCAGCAGGATGCCGCTTCCGACGCTGACGATGGTGACGTGGATGGGCAGCCAGTACGAGCGCAGAGCGGGGACGACCGGTGCGGCGTCGGCGTAGAGCTTGGTGGCGGCGAAGAACATCAGCACGATGATGGGCGCGAGGACGAACACGAGCATCGGGCGCATCGTCTTCTTGCGCAGCACGATCACCGAGGTGAGGGCGGCGGCTGCCGTGGCCATGGTGACGAACTCGTACATGTTGCCGAGCGGGAAGCGGTGGGTGGCGAAGCCGCGGAGTACCACCGAGGCGACGTGCAGGGCGAGGGCTGGGGCGAGCAACGCGAAGCCCATGCCTGCGAGTCGTTCGGACAGCGGTCGCTTCGGTGTTTCGACGACGCGTCCGGGTCGGCTGTCGGCAATGGGGGCACCGGCACCGACGAGTTCCTTGGCTTGTACTGCCGTCGCCTTGGCGGAGGCGTACTGGGCGATGAGCAGGACGAATGCGAGCACGTAGATGGTGAACGCTGATTCGAAGGACCAGTCGCTGTACTGCGAGAGGGTCTCGTTGATCGGCATCGGTCAGTTCTCCTGTTTCGAGGTATCGCCGAGCAGGCGGGTGCACAGGCGGTCGAACTCTTCGCCCCACCCCGCCTGATCGGTGCGTGCAAGTCCGCCGAGGTCTACTACAGTACGTCGTGCCTGGGCGTCGGCGGTGAGTCGGACCCAGATTCTGCGACGTTTGATCACCAGTGAGACGAGCAGTCCGCCCATCATCGTGAGCGCGAAGACGAGTACCCAGGTCTGAGCCGGGTCGTGCGAGACCTGAAGGTTGACGAATTCCTTCGCTCCGTCGAACGTGACGATCGTTCCGTCGCTGAGGGTCGCGGATTCTCCCGGCATCAGGTTGACGCGGTCCTGCTTCACGAGTCTGCCCTGGGCGATCATTTCCTGATCGAGCGAGAAGATGGACTGTGGCAGTCCGGTGTCGAGTCCGGTGTCGCCCTTGTAGATGTCGATGGCGACGGCGGGGTCGTTCATGGCGGGGAAGCTCGACGACAGCAGGCTGCCGTGGAACGACGCCGTCGGCGCGAACAGACCCTCGATGGCGATCTGATTCTTGCGCCGGTCGAGAGGGTCGGGATACAGGCCGCCGGGCGGGTCGACGCGCAGCACTCCGCTGGAGAGGAAGGTCGTGGCGTCCGTCGGCTGCCATTGGATGGTGTCGGTGCGGGTTTCGCCGTTGGGGAACGTCACGGTGAAGGTGGGTGCGTAGCCGTGCCCTTGCAGGTAGACGCGGTCCCCAGCGACGCGCAGCGGGTGGTTGACCTGAAGTTGGTCGTCGCGCCAGACGTTGTTCGTGAGGTCCTGGCCCGCCTGGTACTCGATGTTGGAGGTGAACATCTCGGCCTGGCCGGTGTCGAGGTAGTCGGCGGTGAAGTCCTTGACGCGCACGCACAGTGGCTCGAGGTCGGTGCCGTCGACGAGGTTGCCTGCGCGGAACGAGTCGTAGTTCGCCGGGGTCGAGGTGCAGAAGCCCGGGCCGTCGTCGGCGATGACGATGCGGTTGCCCTCGTAGCCGAGCAGCTTGCCCATGGCGATGGCGGCGAGCAGTCCGACGAGGGAGAGGTGGAAGACGAGGTTGCCGAGTTCGCGGACGTAGCCCTTCTCCGCCGACAGCGTCACTGCTCCGCTGTCCTCGGTTCTCTGGGCGACGCGCCAACCGCGCAACTGAGTGCGCACCTGTGCGGCGATCTCCTCCGGCGTTCCGTCGACGTCGTAGCGGGTGTGGTGCGGCAGGCGGGAGAGGTTACGGGGCGCGCGAACCGGCTTGGTGCGCAGTTGCTTCGCGTGCTCGATGCAGCGCGGCAGGATGCAGCCGATCAGCGAGATGAACAACAGTGCGTAGATCGCGGTGAACCAGAAGCTGCCGAAGACGTCGAACAGTTCCAGCTTGTCCATGATCGGGCCGAGGGTCGGGCGGTTGGCGATGTACTCGTCGACCTTGCCCGCGTTGAGGCTGCGCTGCGGCACCAGGGCACCGGGCACAGCGGCGAAGGCAAGTAGGAACAGCAGAACCAGCGCGGTGCGCATGCTGGTCAGGCCGCGCCAGGTGTTGCGAACCAGGGCCACTCCCCTGCCCAGCACCGATTGCTTGTGCGGCGGCGACGCTTCGGTGCGCTCTTCGGTGTCGGCGGTCATATCGGCAACACCACATCGGAGACGAAGGCGTCGCGCACCCAGCCGACGAACTGATCCCAGGCACCGGTGACCAGTGCAATTCCTACTGCTATCAACATGATTCCGCCGAACACCTGTATCTGTCGTGCATGTGTACGTAGCCAGCCGACGCCTCGCAGCGCGCTGACCGAACCGAACGCGAGGATCACGAACGGTAAGCCGAGACCGAGGCAGTAGGCCACGATCAGGACGACGCCGCGCGCTGCCGTCGTACCGTCGGTACCTGCGGCCAACGAGATGACGCCCGCGAGCGTCGGCCCGAGGCACGGGGTCCATCCGAGTGCGAAGACGCCGCCGAGCAGCGGTGCTCCGGCCAGTGAGCCGATCTGTTTCGGCTCGAAGCGCACATCGCGCTGCAGGGCCGGGATCAGTCCGACGAATACCAGGCCCATGGCGATGGTGACGACGCCGCCGATCCGCATGAGCAGTTCGCGGTTGATCGCCAGGACGGAGATCGCTCCGAACACCGACGCGGTGGCGAGAACGAAGACGACGGTGAATCCGAGAACGAACAATCCCGCCGCCCCGGCGACGCGCAATCGACCGCTGCGCACCTTCGTCTGCACAGCTGCCTCGTCGGCGCTGACGGCCGGAGCGTCGGCTCCGACAACTCCGGCGAGGTACGACAGGTAGCCGGGCACCAGGGGCACCACGCAGGGCGACGCGAAGGAGACGAGCCCGGCCAGCACGCAGGCCCCGAGGGCCAGGATCAGTGGCCCGGAGGCCGCAGCTTCCTGGAAACTCGCGCCGATCCCGGCCAGGTGAGTCACGTTCACTGCTGCACTGGCTCCTCGGCTGCCACGCGTTCGACGACGGGTTGCAGGTCCTCGGCGAGCAGCTCACGCAGGAACACTGCTGCGACGCGGTGCTGCCGGTCGAGCACGACGGTCGTCGGAATGACGGAGGTGGGGACGCCGCCGAGCGCGGTCAGGGTGCGCATGGGCGGGTCGTAGATCGAGGAGTAGCTGACGTTGTTGCTGACCACGAAGTCCTGTGCGGCGGTCTGCGACTCGTCGCGCACGTTGATGCCGAGGAACTCGACGCCGAGGGACTTGGTGGCCTCGTAGACGTCTTCGAGGTCGTCGGCCTCACCGCGGCACGGTCCGCACCATTGGCCCCAGACGTTCAGAACCACGACGTCACCGTCGTAGTCCGACAACGAGGTCGTCTTGCCCTCGGTCATCAGATCCGGCCCGGACAGTTCGCCGATGGTGCCGCGTTCGTCGGGCTCGTAGAAGATGTCGGTCTGCCCGCCGGGTGAGACGAACTGGAAAGTGCCGCCCTGCGCCACCGCGTCGGTGCCGGTCGAGCATCCTGCGACAAGAGCGATGGCAGACGCTGCACAGACGGCGAGGAAAAATCTACGCACCGGTGATCCTCGGATCGGATGCTCCCGCGGGCTCGGAGTAGACGAGGTCAACGAGCTGATCGCCCTCGTAGACGAGCGAGGTCAGCGACGCGAGCCCGCACTGACGATTGCGCGGGTCGTGCCAGAGCCGGTCGCCCTGCAGGAACCGGCGCAGCGTCCACACCGGGAGCTGGTGGCTTACGCACACGGCCTCGTGCCCGACGGCTTCGACGCGGGCCGCGTTGACGGCGGCGAGCATGCGGTGCGCGATCTGCAGGTACGGCTCGCCCCAGGAGGGGGTGAACGGGTCGCGCAGCTTCCACCAGTGCCGTGGTCGGCGCAGGGCACCGTCACCGACGGCCACGCGGAGGCCCTCGAATTCGTTGCCTGCTTCGATGAGGTTCTCGTCCTCGGCGATCGACAGACCGTGGGCCGCTGCGATCGGCGCGGCGGTCTGCTGCGCGCGCAGCAGAGGTGATGCCACGACGTGGGTGATGTCGTGGCCTGCGAGCGCATCGGCCACTGCCTTGGCCTGCGACTGGCCGGTCACCGACAGCTTGAAGCCCGGCAACCGCCCGTACAGGATGCCCTTGGGGTTGTGCACCTCGCCGTGCCGGAGGACGTGCACGATGGTGCGCGTCGTCGAGTGCGGATGTGTTGCGGGGGCCTCGGTCACGTCGGGGTCCTGTTTCTCGCTAGTCGGGTGGTGAATCAGTTCGTTGCGGTGGCGGCAGCTGCGGCTTTCGCGGCGGCCGGGGCCGCGTCGGCGATGATCTCGAAGGCTCGGTCGTCGAGGGCAGCGGAGACGAACCAGGCCTCGAATGCACTCGGCGGCGGGTACACCCCGCGGGAGAGGAAGGCGTGGAAGAACGCCGGATATCGCCACGTCTGCGCGGCCTTGGCCTGCGCGTAGTCGGTGACGGGTCCATCGGCGAAGAACACACTCACCATAGTGCCCGCGAACTGCACGTGATGGGTGACGCCTTCGGCGGTGAGGGCGTCGCCGAGCAGTGTTCCGAGTCGCTGCGAGTTGGTCTGCAGCTTCTCGTAGACGGCTGCGTCGGCCAGTTGCAGACTGGTCAGTCCGGCCGCGACGGCGACGGGGTTACCGCTGAGCGTGCCTGCCTGGTACACCGGTCCGGCGGGCGCGAGATAGGCCATCACGTCCGCTCGACCGCCGAATGCCGCGGCCGGCAATCCGCCGGACATGACCTTGCCGAAGGTGTAGAGGTCGCCTGCGATTCCGTCGATGCCGTACCAGCCGGATGCGCTGACGCGGAAGCCGGTCATCACTTCGTCCATGATCAGCAGTGCGCCGTGCTCGGTCGCGAGGCGGCGCAGTCCCTCGTTGAAGCCGGTGACCGGCGGGATGGCGCCCATGTTGCCTGCGGCTGCCTCGGTGATGATGCACGCGATCTGGCCCGGGTTGGCCTCGAAGGCCGCGGTGACGGCGGCGAGGTCGTTGTAGGGAACGACGATGGTGTCCGACGCCTGTGCGCCGGTGACGCCGGGCGAGGTCGGCAGTCCGAGCGTGGCGAGCCCCGAGCCTGCGTCGGCCAGGAGGGCATCGACGTGGCCGTGGTAGCAGCCGGAGAACTTGACGATCTTGGTGCGGCCGGTGAAGCCGCGAGCCAGACGCACCGCGCTCATGGTGGCCTCTGTGCCCGAATTCACAAGACGAACCTGGTCGACGGGGCCGACGCGACGCACGATTTCCTCGGCGAGTTCGATTTCGCGGAGCGTGGGTGCACCGAACGACAGGCCGGTCGCGGCTGCCTTCTGGACGGCTTCGACGATGGCCGGGTGGGCGTGTCCGTGGATCATCGGACCCCAGGACGAGATGAGGTCGACGTACGAGTTTCCGTCGGCGTCGGTCATGGTGTATCCGCTGGCCTGCGTGATGAAGCGGGGCGTTCCGCCGACCGACGCGAAGGCACGTACCGGCGAGTTGACGCCGCCGGGAATGACCGCGCTCGCGCGGGCGAAGAGTTGGGCCGATACGGGGGCGTCGTTGCCGGGGGAAACAGTCACGACTTCCAGTGTCCCAGGTTCGGTGAAATCACCAACTACAGGGCGTAATAATCCGGAAAGCGGGGGATCGGCCTGTTTCGGTGGTTGAACGGCGAGTGCGCCGGGTAATCGGTGCCGATGACCAACACCGATGGCGTCAGCAAAGTCGCCGAATTGATGTCCGAAGCCGGGCTCTGCATGTTCACCACCGTCGGCCGAGACGGTCACCTCATCTCGCGCCCGATGGCGCTGCAGGAAGCCGAGTTCGACGGCGACCTGTGGTTCTTCGCCGCTCACGATTCACGGAAGGTGAGCGACATCGCGGCGAACCCGACCGTCAACGTCTCGTTCCAGTCCGGCGAGGGCTGGGTGTCGTTGTCCGGTACGGCCGCGGTGGTCGACAACACCACCAAGGCCGAGGAACTGTGGAACACCCGAGCGGCCGCGTGGTTCGAGAAGAACCCCGATTCGCGCGAGGTCGACCTGATCCACGTGGCCGCTGAGGGAGCCGAGTACTGGTCCACCCCTGGGTCGAAGGTCTCGAACCTGTTGGCCTACGCCAAGGCCAAGATCACCAACGAGCGACCGGACCTCGGCGAGCACGACGTCGTCGAACTCGAATTACCGCACAATTCGACCGGTTAGTACCGATCGTGCCGGGCTCGCCCCGGACGGCAGCAGCTTCTCGCTGTCAGTTCGTGCGGTGGTGTCCGTTGTCCGTGCGTGGGTCGACGGTGTCGCGAACCTTCTCCCCGGTGCTACGCGGGTCGGCGCTGGTGTGCGTGGCGGCATCACGATCAGCGGCGTTTCGTGTCCCGGAGTCGTGCCGGCCGGGGAAGGTCTCGCCGATGTCTGCCCCGCGGTGATGCGCTCGATCGTGATCATCCGACCGGCCGTCGTTGTCCGTGTGTGCGGCCTCGGCACCCGATCGGTGATCGACGTCCGGATCGAGTTCGTTCGCGCGAGCGAATTCGGCGTCCAGCTCATCGCGCGACTTCGCCGCAACACCCTGATGTGACTGAGCCTGCTGCGCGAGCTTGTCGGCCTCGGCTGCTTTGACATCCGCTTCTGCCCGGGCCCGGCGTGCCTTGGCCTCGCTTTCCCTGGCCAGCAGTTCACGCTCTTCGACGATTGCTGCGTCGTTGGCTGCCTTTTCGCGAATCTCGTTCGCTTCCAACCTCTTACGTTCCTTGCCCTTGCGTGCGACGACGACGGCGATGGCAACGACGACGAGTACGACTACTACTGCGACGATGATCCATACGGTGGTGCTCATTGGCGGACTCCCATGTTCTCGACTGCCGGACCGGCAGTCGATCTATGCCGGGTACCCGAGTAAAGACTCGACAAACTCACCGAAGGCACCGACCGCCACGGCTTCGAAAGCGCGCAACGGGAGCAGACCCGCCTCCTCCGGGATACACGCGATGAGCCCGACACCCGTCACGAGCGGCAGCTCGTCGAGGTTGACCCGCGCGGCCAGGCTCGGTGCGGCGGGCCACGACCCGATCACCAGACCTGCGCAGTCGACGCCGGCCGCCCGCGCTGCCGCAACGGTCAGAGCACTGTGGTTGAGCGTTCCCAGCTCCGCACCGGCCACGATCACGATCGGCGCAGACATGGCCTTGGCGACGTCGAGCACGGTGAACCCTCCTGCGCCCAAACGCACCGCCACTCCCCCTGCGCCTTCGACCAGCACGAGGTCGTTGGCTGCGTCGAGCTCGCGCACGGCTCCGATCACAGCGTCGAGTTCGAGCATCGGCCGACCCGATCGGCGGGCCGCGACGTCCGGGGCCAGCGGCTCGGGATACCGCGCCAGCTCCACTCCCCGAACGCCCGAAAGGCGTTGCACCACATCGATATCGGCTTCGTCAGGGTAACCGTCTCCGACGCCGGTCTGCGCCGGCTTGCACACAGCGACGGACCGCCCGCCTGCCCGCGCTGCCGCCGCGAGTGCCGCGGTGATCACGGTCTTGCCGACGCCGGTCGACGTTCCGGTCACCAGCAGAACCGTCACCACACAACCGCCGCATTCGACACCGCCGCGAGGACCGACGCGGCACGATCGATGTCGGTGTCGGTGAGATCGGCGCGCGCGGTCAGTCGCAGTCGAGAACCGCCGGCCGGAACCGACGGCGGCCGGAAGCATCCGACGCGGACGCCGAGCTCGAGGCAGTCCGCCGCCGCGCGCACTGCCCGCTGTGCGTCGCCCATGATCACCGGAACGACCGCCGATGTCGTCGGTTCGACGCCTGCTGCGGCGGCGAGTTGTGTTGCACGTATACCGATCGAGTGCACCCGGTCGGGTTCGCCCCGCAGGACGGTCAGCGCGGCCGACGCCGCTCCGACGGAGGCGGGTGCAAGTCCGGTGTCGAACACGAACGTGCGTGCACCGTGCATCACCTGCGTGCGCACCGCTGCCGGCCCGAGCACCACTCCACCCTGCGATCCGAGGGCCTTGGACAGCGTTGCGGTGATCACCAGGTCCGGCGCTCCGGCGAGGCCTGCTTCGTGGACGGCTCCCCTGCCACCGTCCCCGCGTACACCCAATCCGTGCGCCTCGTCGACGACGAGCACCGCGTTCCGTCTCCGGCACACCGCGTACAGCTCGGCCAGAGGCGCGAGATCGCCGTCGGCGCTGAACACCGAATCGGTCACCACGAGGGCCCGCTGTTCGCGACGCTCGCGCAACAGCTGGTCGACGTGGCCGGTATCGCAATGTCGAGCGACGGCCACCCGGGCCCGCGACAGGCGGCAGGCATCGATGAGCGAGGCGTGCGACGCGGCATCGGAGATCACCAGCGCGTCTCGGCCCGCCAGTGCCGTCACGATCCCGAGATTGGCGGTGTAACCGGAGGAGAACACCAGTCCGGCCTCGGCTCCGACGAACTCCGCGAGATCCTCCTCGAGGCGCTCGTGTGCGGTCGTCGTCCCGGTGACCAGCCGCGATCCGGTGGATCCGCCGCCCCATCGGCGCACAGCGGCGCAGGCTCCGTCGATTACGGCCGGATGCCTGGACAGTCCGAGGTAGTCGTTCGACGCCAGATCGAGGATGTCGTCCTCGGCGGTGCGGGCGATCACGATGCGCTCGAGACCGTCCTCGCGTCGGGCGTGCGCGGTGGCGTCGAGCCAGTCCAGAGCGGTCATGGCAGCACCATACTTGAACGCCGTTCAAGTACGGTCGCGCGCCACCGCCACCAGGGCTTCGGCGATGGTAGCCACCTCCGCATCGGTACAGATGAACGGCGGCATCGCGTACACCAGACGCCCGAACGGCCGCAGCCACACTCCCGCGTCGACGGCCGCTGCCGTGGCCCGTGCCATGTCCACCGGACTGTGCATCTCGACGACGCCGATGCCGCCGAGAACGCGAACATCGGCGACTCCCGACAGCGACCGGGCCGGCGCGAGGCCGGCGGCCAGTCCCGATGCCAGAGCCGCGACCTCGGCGCGCCAGTCACGCGAGAGCAACAGATCCACCGAGGCCACCGCGATCGCGCACGCGAGCGGATTGCCCATGAACGTCGGCCCGTGCATCAGGCCGCCGGCCTCGCCGGCCGAGACCGTCTCGGCCACCTCGGTGGTGCACAGCGTGGCCGCCAGGGTCAGATATCCGCCGGTCAACGCCTTGCCGATGCACATGATGTCGGGCGCGACACCGGCGTGGTCGGCTGCGAACAACTCCCCGGTTCGGCCGAAGCCGGTGGCGATCTCGTCGAAGATCAGCAGGACGCCGTACTCGTCGGCCAGGCGGCGTAGTTCCACGAGGTAGCGCGGGTCGTGGAACCGCATTCCACCGGCGCCCTGCACTATCGGCTCGACGATGATCGCCGCCAGTTCGCTCGCGTGTTCACCGAGTATCTTCTCGAATTCGGCGACGTAGTCGGCGTCGAACGCCACGGGCGGGGCCGGAGCGAACACCTGCTTCGCCAAAACATCGGTCCACAGCGTGTGCATCCCGCCGTCCGGGTCGCACACGCTCATCGGAGCGAAGGTGTCTCCGTGGTACCCGCCGCGCCAGGTCAACAGCCGCGTGCGGCCGTTCTCGCCGCGCCCACGCCAGTACTGCAGCGCCATCTTCACCGCAACCTCGACCGAGACCGAGCCGGAATCGGCGAGGAACACCTTGTCGAGCCCGGCGGGGGTGATGTCGACCAGCAACTCGGCCAACCTGGCCGCCGGAGCGTGTGTCAGTCCGCCGAACATGACGTGGCTCATCCGGCCCAGCTGATCGTGCGCGGCGGCGTCGAGCACAGGATGGCGGTAGCCGTGCACTGCCGCCCACCACGAACTCATGCCGTCGATGAGCTGCCGACCGTCGGCCAACGTCAGCCGCACGCCCGACGCACTGTCGACCACCAGCGGCGTCGCACTCGCCGGAAACCGGCTGTAGGGGTGCCAGAGATGGTCGGAGTCGAGTCGACGGACGTCTTCGGAAGTCAGCACGCCAGAGCACACTGCCACAGCACCCGACCGGCCGTCCCGAGACTGGCGAGGTGGCGAAATGTCCGAATCCATTAGCATCGCAGCATGACGACGCGGACCGTGACGAGACTCGTGGGGGTGGTCGTGGCCGCAACGCTGACGCTTCCCGCCTGCGGGGGCACGTCCGCAGCGCCCGTGCCCACCACGACCGTTCCGGACTTCGCCGTCGACACCTCCACCCCCGTCGGTGCCCTCAACGAACGCATCCTGCGATGGATCAACGCCGAGGAGGCACCCGACCCCGCCGAGGTCGACGCCGTCACCGGACCCGAGCTGGCCGAGGCCGTCGCTCCGCTGGGTGGTCTCGCCGGGCCACTCGAACAGCTGCGCGCAGGCACCCCGAACGTGGCCACGGGGTTCGAGGCCGGTCCCGATTCCGGCGTTCTGCGTTTCACCACCGCAGGCATCCCGGCCACGATCACGACGTCGATCGGTGCGGACGGCAAGCTCGACGGCTTCCTGGCCCGGCCGGACACGCCCACGATCTCGTCGTTCGACGATCTCGACGCGGCACTGTCGAAGGTGGCTCCGAACTACTCCTACAGCGCGTCACGGCTCAACGGCGGTGACTGCGAGTCGATCTACTCCACCGATGCGGACTCGGTGCTGCCCCTCGGGTCGGTGTTCAAGTTGTACGTCCTCGGCGCGCTCACCGACGAGATCGAGGCAGGCACCGTCCGCTGGGACGAGCAGCTCACCGTTCGCGACGCCACCAAGAGCGCGCCGTCCGGCGAACTGCAGAATCTGCCCGACGGCACGAAGGTGTCGGTCCGCGACGCGGCCGAGAAGATGATCTCGTTGTCCGACAACACCGCAACGGATCTGTTGATGGATCGCCTCGGCCGCGACCGGGTCGAGCGCCAGCTCTCGGTCATGGGTCATCACGATCCGTCGGTGATGACGCCGATGATGGACACTCGGCAGTTCTTCGTCATCGGGTTCGGCGATCCGAACATGCGGGCCGAGTGGTCCGCGGCCGACCCCGACACCCGGGCCGAGCTGCTGGCGCAGGCGGACGCGAGGCCGCTCGAGATCGACTTCGAGAACTTCCTGGACAACCCGGCGTCGGCCGACGGGGTCGAATGGTTCGCCAACGCGCAGGACGTCTGTGCCGCGATGGGTTACCTGGCGACGAGCGATTCGGCCGAGGAGAACCGTCGCATCCTGGCGATCACTCCGGGGGTGCAGCTCGATGCGGCGCTGTGGCCGTATTCGGGGTTCAAGGGCGGCAGCGCTCCCGGCGATCTGGCGGCCGCGTTCCTGGCCACCGATGCCTCCGGTCAGGACTGGATCGTCACCGAGCAGTTCCGGGCCGACGGCGCGATCGATCCGATCCCGTCCAGCTACGCGTTCCTCGTCGCCCAGCAGGCTTTCGCACTGCTGAAGTGAGTGGGATTTGTAACATCGGTGTTACTGCTGCATTACACTCGCGGTCGTGGAGGCACAACACGAACCAGCCCAATACGCGTGGCCGGAGGGCTTCAAGGAGTTCCTGGTCGGTGAGTTCACCGACTTCAGCCCCCTGGTGAACAGGGCTCTGGAGGACAACTGCGCGTCCCTGTTCCACGACGGTCCGTACGCGAAATCGGGCTTCTGGCGCACCGTCCGCGCGGTGTGGAAAGAATTCGTCTGGCCGGTCTGAGTTTCCGGCCTTCACAGGCGGCTGCAAAAGGTTACCGTCGAGTATGGCAACCACAACGGATCACCTTCGGAACACTCTGGACGGCCGCTGGCGAGATGTGAAGAACGAGGCGCGCAGGCAGCTTGCCCGCGACGAGTTCCGTCCGCACTACACGCCGAACACCGTCATCGCCCGCACCAAGGCGATGGAACAGCTCAAGCTTCTCGCCGCTGCAGGCGCTGCCGACAACGGCTTCAAGAAGGAACACGGCGGCACCGGCGATGTCGGTGCAGCGGTGACGATGATCGAGATGCTCGCGATGAGCGATCTGTCGCTGATGGTCAAGGCCGGCGTCCAGTGGGGGCTGTTCGGCGGTGCCATCGAGAATCTCGGCACCGAACGCCACCACGAGGCCTACGTCCCCAAGATCATCAGTCTCGACCTGCTCGGCTGTTTCGCCATGACCGAGACCGGACACGGCAGTGACGTGCAGTCGCTCGAGACCACGGCGACGTACGACCCGAAGACCGACGAGTTCGTCATCAACTCCCCCACGCCGTCCTCGCGCAAGGACTACATCGGTGGTGCCGCCGAAACGGCGACGGTCGCCGCGGTGTTCGCCCAACTCATCACCGCAGGCCCGGGCGAGGAGCCCGAGAGCCACGGCGTGCACTGCTTCTTCGTTCCACTGCGCGACGAGAACGGTGACGACCTGCCCGGTGTCACCACCTCGGACTGCCAGTACAAGGGCGGTCTTCCCGGAGTCGACAACGGCCGCCTGATGTTCGATCACGTCCGCATCCCGCGAGACAATCTGCTCAACAAGTACGCCGACGTGTCCGACGACGGTACGTACTCCTCCCCGATCGAGAACAAGTCTCGACGGTTCTTCACGATGCTCGGCACGTTGATCCGCGGACGTGTCACGGTCGGCGGCAGTGCCGCGGCGGCTGCCCGTGTTGCCCTCGACATCGCGACGCGATACGCGTTGCAGCGCAGGCAGTTCTCCGCGCCCGATTCCGATCAGGAGGTCCTGATCATGGACTACCTGGTGCATCAGCGTCGACTGTTCCCACTCATCGCCAAGTCCTACGCCCTGCAGTTCGCGCAGAACGAGCTCGTTTCGAAGATGCACGAGCTGCAGACCTCGGACAATCCCGACGCCGAGGAGCAGCGCGAGCTCGAATCGAGGGCTGCCGGCCTCAAGGCGGCGAACACCTGGCACGCCACCGCCGCGATTCAGGAAGCGCGCGAAGCGTGCGGCGGCGCAGGCTATCTGGCCGAGAACCGGCTGATCTCGCTCAAGGCCGACACGGACGTGTTCACCACGTTCGAGGGCGACAATCATGTGTTGACGCAGCTGGTCGCGAAGGAGCTGCTCACCGCGTACGCCGACGACGTCAAGTCCATGAGCCCGGTCGAATGGGTCAAGTTCGCCGCCGACATGGTGGGCGACCGCGTCGTCAAACGCACTGCGGCCCAGGCGATCATGCAGACCATCCTCGATCGGCGTCAGGACAACGAGGAAGAGGGCTCGCTGTTCAACCGCGGCACCCAGGTCAAGATGTTCGAGGATCGCGAGGAGTACCTGCTCTCCACCGTCGCCCGCCGGCTGCAGTCCAAGTCCAAGGAGACCAGCCCGTTCGAGGCGTTCAACGCGGTGCAGGATCACGTTCTGCATGCCGCGAGCGCGCACATCGATCGGATCATCTTCGAGGCATTCATCGCCGGCATCGAATCGTGTGAGGACCCCACCACCAAGGATCTGCTCGACGAGGTCTGCGACCTCTACGCGCTGTCGGTGATCGAGGCGGACAAGGCCTGGTTCATCGAACACCGCTACCTGTCCACCGAGCGATCCAAGGCCGTCACCCGCGCCATCAACGAGCGGTGCCGCACCCTGCGTCCGCACGCCGAACTGCTCGTCGACGGTTTCGGGGTGCCGGAGGCGTTGGTCGGTGCTGCGATGCTCGGTGAGCCCGGGGCCGGAACCGAGGAAGAGCCGGCCGCGAACCCCAGTCACGCGCACTGACGCGTAGCCGGGTTCAGCCGGGAGTCACTGCGAAGACCCGGCAGGGACCGCCGGTCGCGCCTGCGTGCTTCGGTGCGCCGACGACGACCGTCGCCCCTGCCGGGGGCACCGCGTCCAGATTCGCCAGTGCCTCGACTCCGTATCGGCCTGCCCCGAGAACCGCTGTGTGAGCCGGGTATTCGCGGTCGTTCATCCGGTCGAGGCTCAGGGTGTCCACTCCGATTCCGACGATGCCCCGCTCGCGTACCAGCAGCTGCGCCGCGTCCGCGCCGAAGCCGGGGGCCGCACGTTCGGCCAGCCTGTTCTGCCAGCCACTGTGCATCACCACCAACGCGCGGTCCGGAATCCGGCCGTGCTCGCGCTCCCACTGCGCGATGTCCCCGATCGTCACCACGGCCTCGGGGTCGGACGCGGCCCGGGCGGAGATGTCCACCACCACCAGCGGTGCGATCAGATCCTCGAGGGGCAGGATGTCGGCCGTCGCGCCGCCCCGAATGCGGTGCGCCGGGGCATCGATGTGCGTTCCCGTGTGCTCCCAGTACGAGAGTTCGTTCACCAGGAACCCGCCCAGTTCGTAGGCGGCGACCGGCCGCATCGTGAACGGTTCGCTGCCCGGCCACACCGGGAACGTCGGGCTCAGGGTGTGGGTCAGATCGACAAGGCGGCCCGCCGGAATCGCCGAACCGATAACGGGTTCGGCGCGCACCGCCCCGGCCGTCGCAACGGTCAACGCGGCGGCTCCCAACGATCCGAACAGCGCCCTACGGCCGATTCTGCGGTGAACGGTCTCGATGACCTCGGGGCCGCACATCAGTCGGCAGCGGGGGTGACCAGCAGGACCTTGTCGTCCGATCCGTTGTCGGTGGTCAGGAGGAATGCGCCGTCGTCGCCGAAGCTGGTGAGCGAGCGCAGTCGACCGTACGTACCCACCAGGGCGTCGGCCTCGTCGACGTATTCCGTGCCGTCCTCGGACAGCTTCAGAAACGTCAGCTTCTCGCCCTGCTGACTCGAGATCACCGCGGCCCCGTTCCAGGAACCCCATCCCGCGCCGTTCGCGAAGGTCAGACCGGGCGTGGCGATGGTGGGACTACCCGAGCTCCACACGGCGGCGAGTGCACCGGGCACGCGGGTCGGATCGGTCATCGGTACCGACTCGTCGTAGATGAACGGGAGTCGATCGGGGCGGTAGCCGTAGTTGCCGCCGGGCACCAGCAGGTTCAGCTCGTCGTCTCGGGCCGTGCCCTGCTCCACCTCGTAGATCTGACCGGTGCCGGGTCGGATCGCCAGGCCCTGCACGTTCCGATGTCCCAGAGTGAAGATGCGATCCGGGGCGTCGGCGGCGGCGGTGCCGTCTGCATTGATATGTAACACCTTGCCGCCCAACGAGTTCCGATCCTGCGGAACCGTCGGCGTCGCCGTGTCTCCGGTGCCGACGTACAGGGTGCCGTCGGGGTGGGCCAGGATGCGGCAGCCACCGTGACGACCGCCGTCGGCAACGGGAATGTCGTCGACGAGGGTGCCGGTGCGGGTCAGAGCGGTCCACTCCGGATCCACGGTCCACGAGAGCACGGCGATGTGGTTCTCGCTCGCGCCTCCCGCACTTCCGGTTCCGGCGCTACCGGTACCGCCACTACTGCCGCCCTGCACACCCTGGCACGTGTAGATGGTTCTGGATGCGGCGAAATCCGTCGCGAGAGCTATGCCCATCAGGCCCGTCTCGCCGGACGCGTACAGGTCGTCGAGGTCCGCGGCGAGTTCGCGGGTGGCACCGCCGACGTCGCGGATCACGAACCGTCCCGAGCGTTCACCCGTCAGCACCGTTCCGTCCGGTGCGACCACCGCATCCCACGGCTTGGCGAGTCCGTCGAGCACGGTGGTGACCGTCAGATCGGGGAGCGGGTCGGCCTGCGCCGTCGCGCTGGTCGTACCGGCAAGCGTCAGGAAGACGCTGGCAGCGATCACTCCGGAACTGGACACCAGCTTGTTCATCCACACTCCTGACGACGATCCGCGACCGGCCCGATATGACCGGTATCACATGATCTTAAACACACTCTTCGGGCAAACCGCCGACTCATGACGCGATTCGGTTCCCGGCAGCAGAACGAATCCACGGCAATCCCCGGTCCCACGTAATGGCGGCAACCCCTGGTCAGCCGACCTCGGGGGTGACGAGCAGCACCTGGTCGTCGGAGCCGTTGTCGGTGGTGAGCAGGAAGCCGCCGTCGCTGCCGAAGGGGGTCAGCGACCGCAGCCTGCCGTACGTGCCCTCCAGCGCCTCGGCCTCGGCGACGTACTCGGTTCCGTCGTCCGACAGTGCCAGGAAGACGAGCTTCTCGCCCTGCTGACTCGAGATCACCGCCGCACCGTTCCAGGAACCCCACTGCTCACCGTCGGTGAACGTGACGTCGGGGGTGGCGATGGTGGGATCACCCGAACTCCACACTGCGGGCAGGGCACCGGGAACCCGGTCGGGGTCGGTCATGGGTACCGATTCGTCGTAGACCGACGACCGTCGATCGGGGCGGTAACCGTAGTTGCCGCCCGGCACCAACAGGTTCAGCTCGTCGTCTCGGCTCGTCCCCTGCTCGACCTCGAAGATCTGGTCGGTTCCGGGACGGATCGCCAATCCCTGCACATTGCGATGACCGAGAGTGAAGATCCGATCCGGGGCATCGGCTGCGGCGGTGCCGTCTGCGTTGACGTGTAACACCTTGCCGCCCAGCGAGTTTCGATCCTGAGGAACAGTGGGGCTCGCCGTGTCCCCGGTGCCGATGTACAGCGTGCCGTCGGGATGGGCCAGGATGCGGCAGCCACCGTGACGCCCGCCGTCGGCAACGGGAATGTCGTCGACGAGGGTGCCGGTGCGCGTGAGGGCCGTCCACTGCGGGTCCACGGTCCACGACATCACGCCGATGTGGTTACCGTCGTCGCCGCGCACACCCTGACAGGTGTAGATCGTTCGCGACGCAGCGAAATCGGTAGCCAGTGCGATCCCCATCAGTCCGGTCTCACCGGCGGCGTAGAGATCGCCGAGGTCCGCATTCAGTTCACGCTGGACTCCGGCCGAGTCGCGGATGACGAACCGGCCGGAGCGCTCCCCCGTCAGCACCGTTCCATCGGGAGCGACCACCACGTCCCACGGTTTGTCGAGGCCATCGAGCACGGTGGTGACCGACAGGTTCGGTAGCGGCCCGGCAGGCGCGGCCGGGGAGGGAGCAGCGTCGGAAGAGCTCTGCGACGCGGTCGCGGACGACTCGCTCGGCTCTGCGCTACTGCCCTGGTCGGTGGTGTCCGCAGAACAGGCCGCCAGCAGGGCGACGCTCATGGCGAGGACGGCTGCGCCGGTGACAGGTTTCTTCACGAGCGCTCCTGACGATGTTCGATGAGTCCCATTTTTCCGGTATCACCGTTTTCGCGACTTCCGAACCACCGACCGAGTGTGTCAGGACACCAGTCGATACCCGGCTTCGGCGACTGCGGCGTCCACCGCCGCGGTGTCGAGCGTCGAATCGCTGCTCACCACGACCGCACCGGAATCCACATCGACGTCGACGCCGGTGACTCCCGAGATCTCCGATACCTCTTCCGTCACCGATGCGGCGCAGTGCTCGCACGTCATGCCCTGGACCGAATATGTCGTCTGCATCTTCACTCTTCCCTCTCGAGTCAGGAACGAACCAGGCGCGCGATGGCCTCGGAGGCCTCTTTCACTTTCGCGTCCGCCTCGGGTCCGCCGTGTTTCGCGGCTTCCACCACGCATCCAGCGAGGTGGGCGTCGAGCAGCTTCAACGACACCGACTGCAGAGCTTTGGTCACCGCGGACACCTGGGTGAGAACGTCGATGCAGTAGCGATCGTCTGCGACCATTCTCGATATCCCGGCCACTTGGCCCTCGATACGACGCAATCGCTTCAGCAGGTCGTCCTGCTCGGCGCTGTAGCTGCTCATGTCCGCCATGATACCCCTACCCGGTAGGGGGTGCGCCTCCGGACACGAGTCGCCGGACGCCGTCGACCGTCAACAGTCCGGCCACGATGGCGGCAAGAGCGGCCAGCGCGATCCAGGACCCCGAGTAGAACGTCCCCGAATACGCCGGGGACACCTCCGGAACCGCGGGAAACTGCGTGGTGCGCACCCCGGCGTTCCAGCACGCCACCGCTCCGATCACCGCGAGCAGAGCCAGCACCAACTCCGCCCACCCGAGGGACTTCCTCACAGGTACTCCCGCTTCGCCGTTTCGAGAGCCGCGCGCAGACCGTCGTCGTCCTTCGCCCACGCCTGCACCAGTCCGCCGCCCACCAACCGCAGCCCGATGCCGTGCCGCTTGCGCGGGACGCCCGACAGCTCTCCGAGTACCCGCGCGGTCTCCCACTTCTTCGGCTCGTATTCGCCGTCGGCGTACTCGGCTGGGGGCAGAATGTCGTCGATCTCGTCGAGGTCGACGGTCTCGGTTCCCTGTCGCAGCCGACGGGTGGTGAGTTCGACGCTGACGTGCATCCGCGCGGCGCGGAGCTGGACGTACGTGAAACCGACGAGAATCAGCGAGAAGAGAGCGAGAGCGAACCAGTGGACCACCGGTCCTGATGCGAGCTCGACCGCGAGTACCACGAGGCAGAACACCGGCCCCCAGGCCAGCATCCGCCACCGGCCACCGGGCTCGTGGAAGAGCACGGTCTCGTCGATGGGGGTATCACTGCTCACGGATGAACCACTCCCGTGCCGACGGCCGGTAGACCAGGACCGCTGCGACCACCAGCGCGACGGTGATCACCAGCAGCACGAACGGGAACACCAGCGCGGCGAAGGTCAGCAGCAGCGCGGTGGCTCCGGACAGCGCGACAAGGGCGCGTCGGAACCGGCGGTCTCCGCTCCGGACCAGGCCCGACATCAGGCCGACGGCCAGCCCGACCACACCGAAGATCACGCCGAGTCCACGAAAGACCGTCAGGAAGGAATCGACCTGTTCGTCCGTCGCACCGCCGGTGGTGAACGACGCGCGGATCTGGTCGGCGGGGAGCGTCAGGGCGATCATGCACACGACGATCAGCAGCACCGCGGAGGTCAGCCACAGCCAGTAGGCGGCGGAAACCACTCGGGGCCGGACGATCGGTGTGTCGGTGTCTGCGCTCACGCCAGACATCCTGCCACCGGGGGTGAGCTGTGCGTTCGGCCGGCAGAGATTTCCGCGCCGACGCGACGTGCTCAGCCTGCAGAAATTCCCAGTGCCATGATCGCGATGGCGGCCGAGACGGCGAGCAGCAGCCCGAGCAGGGCCCAGCCGGGGCGACCGCTCTCGGCGGGACAGGGCTCGCGATCGACGGCCGGTGCTGCGGTCGGCTGCGTGATGCTCGCTGCTGCAGGGGTGTGCTCTGCCATGTCGGTTCCGATCACTCGAGACGATATCGACAGTGATGCTAGTCACACAGCCCGTACCGCAGCCCCGAACACGCCCGAAATTATCGAGTTCTGAAAACTACCGCCGTCCCGAAGCGACGAAGTATTCGTTGGATTCCCGACGGTGCATCAGGTAGATCGCCCCGGCGGCCAGCACTCCCTGGCCGATGCCGAGCACACTCATCACGATGTTCATCGCTCCTGCGCTCGACGCAATGGCGAACAGTTCGAGGATCATGGTGAACACGGTGAACGATCCGATGATGGTGAGCAGCATGCGCGCCCACATCTTGCCTGCGCGCATCCGCTTGACCCAGAACAGGAACAGCGCCCCGAAACCGAGTACGACGAACACCGTGACGACGAGCATCACCGTCACCATCGACTGCGTGGACTCCACCGTCATGTCGGCGGCTGCGTCCTGCGCTGCGAGGTCGTCGAGGAGGGACTGCGCGAATTCCTCGCGCGCCCCGAACAGCGTCCACACCGAGAACAGCGCCGAGAGCGCCCCGATCAGCGCCACTCCCCACCACAGATGGCGTGCGGTCTCGACGTCGACGGGCGCCGGACGCGGGGTCGGCTCGAGCTCCGGTCCTGTCTGCGGGAACCCGTGCTCGAGCTCCCAGCGCTGCCAATCCGGCTGCGGCGGTGGGTTACCCGGCCTGTTGCTGTCTGGGTTGGTGCCGTCCGGGTTGTTGTTCGGAGGAAATTCGTTCACAACCAGCCCGCCACTTCGGTAGCCCAATAGGTCAGTACGACATCGGCACCGGCGCGTCGAATGCCGACGAGCGATTCCAGCACCGCTGCGTCGCGGTCGATCCACCCGTTCTGAGCGGCGGCGGTGATCATGGCATATTCCCCGGAGATCTGATACGCCGCAACCGGAACCGGTGACATCTCGGCGACGTCGCGAAGAATGTCGAGGTACGACATCGCCGGCTTGACCATCACCATGTCGGCACCCTCGGCGAGATCGAGTTCCACCTCGTGGGTGGCCTCGCGGCGGTTCGCCGCATCCTGCTGGTACGTCCGGCGATCGCCCTGCAGCGAGGACCCCACTGCTTCGCGGAACGGGCCGTAGAAGGCCGAGGCGTACTTCGCCGAATACGCCAGCTGACCGACCTCGACGTGGCCTGCAGCGTCGAGTCCGGCGCGGATGGCCCCGACCTGCCCGTCCATCATTCCGCTCGGTCCGAGCAGATGCGCACCGGAATCCGCCTGTGCGACGGCCATGTCGACGTACCGCAACAGGGTGGCGTCGTTGTCGATGGAACCGTTTTCGCCCAGGACTCCGCAGTGCCCGTGGGAGGTGAACTCGTCCAGGCAGGTATCGGCCATGATGACCGTCGAATCCCCGAGGTCGGCCTTCAGCCGCGCCAGGCCGCGATTGAGGATTCCGTCCGGGTCGGTTGCCCCGGAGCCGGTTTCGTCCTTGTCCTCGGGTCTCGGTACTCCGAACAGCATGACGCCGCCGACGCCTGCCGAGACGGCCTCCTCGGCGGCAGCACTGAGCGAATCCAGCGTGTGCTGGAACACTCCCGGCATCGAGCCGATGGCCCGCGGCTCGGTGATGCCGTCGGCCACGAACATCGGCAGCACCAGATGCCGTGCCTCGAGCGAGGTCTCGGCCACGAGTCGACGCAGTGCCGGGGTGCGGCGCAGGCGTCGGGGACGGTCGGTGGGGAACAAGCGAACTCCTTACGGACCGGGTGTGCTGAGCGTGAGATCGGCGGCCGAGTTACCGGCGGCGCGACTTCTTGCGCGGCGGGGGCAGTGCGCCCTCGGCCCGCAGGCGGGCCGCGTGCTCGGCGAGAGCCTCGACCAGCGGTCCGACCTGTGCCGACTCGGGCTGCACATCCACGCGCAGACCGAATTCGACGGCCGTCTCGGCGGTCTTGGGGCCGATGCACGCCACCAGGGTGCGAGCGTGCGGCTTTCCGGCGATGCCGACCAGGTTCCGGACGGTGGAGCTCGACGTGAAGCACACTGCGTCGAAGCCGCCGGTCTTGATCATCTCGCGGGTCTCGGCGGGGGGCGGTGCCGCCCGAACGGTGCGGTAGGCCGTGACGTCGTCGATCTCCCAGCCGCGTTCGCGCAGCCCCTCGGCGAGCGTTTCGGTGGCGATGTCGGCGCGCGGCAGAAGGACTCGGTTGACCGGGTCGAAGACCTCGTCGTACGGCGGGAAGTCCTCGAGCAGTCCGAGCGAGCTCTGCTCACCCGATGGCACGAGTTCGGGGTTGATGCCGAACGAGCGCACCTTTGCCGCGGTTGCCTCACCGACACAGGCGATCTTGACGCCGGAGAACGCGCGAGCGTCCAGGCCGAACTCCTCGAACTTCTCCCACACGGCACGAACGGCGTTGGTCGAGGTGAAGACGACCCACTGGTAGCGACCGTCGACCAGGCCCTTGACGGAGCGTTCCATCTGGGCCGGGCTGCGCGGGGGCTCGACGGCGATGGTCGGAACCTCGATGGGGATGGCACCGTGGGTGACGAGGCGATCGCTCATCTCCCCTGCCTGATCCTTGGTGCGAGGCACCAGCACGGTCCAGCCGTAGAGTGCGCGAGATTCCCACCAGGACATCTTGTTTCGACCCGAGACGACCTTGCCGACGGTGACGACGAGGGATCCGACGAGCTCGGATCCGGCGTCGTTGAGGGTGGCGAGGGTGGCCTCGACGGTGCGCTGCTGACGGGTGGTGCCGCGGACGGTGATGGCCGCGGGTGTCTGCGGTGCCAGGCCGTGTTCGACGAGGGCACTGGCGGTTTCGGCCAGGTGACCCGATGTTGCGTGCAGTACCAGCGGGCCGGGGGCCGCGGCGAGAGCTGCCCAGTCGACCTCGCCTCGGACGTCGGCCTCGGTGTGACCCGAGCCGAGTGCCATTCCGGCGTAGCTGGGCACGGCCGATCCTGCGGGCAGGCCGGGGAGCACCTCGAACGGCACGTGCGTGCGTGCGACGGCGCCGACCTCGGCAATCACCGAGTCGGTCGTGAGCGGATCACCGGAGACCAGGCGAACCACGTCGTGGCCGTTCTTGGCTTCGGCGAGAAGGGTTTTGGCGACCTCGGCCGGTTCGCCGAGTGCCGGACGAACCTCGACACCGTTCTCGCCCGTCTCCGGGTCACGCGGAACGTCGGCACCGACCAGGGCGGTGACGCCCTTGTCGACGTCGGGATCGGTGAATGCGAGCTCGGCCGCTCCGAGCACTTCCCGTGCCCGGACCGTGAGCAGAGCCGGGTCACCCGGCCCGGATCCCACGAACAGGATCCGTCCGTTGGTGTTCTTGCGGACTGGGCTCATCGGTTGTTCTCCAGTGCTGTCTTGTGTGGGTACTGCAGTTCTATCGGGGTTGCGGTGCCCCGTTTCGGAATCAGTCGAGCGGTGGCGATCGACTCTCTTCGCACCACGGGACGGGTCGCCTTGCGTTTGGCGCGTCCGCGGACGGGTGCCGTTATGGCCCTAGACATGAGATCCACCCCGTAGACGAGAATCGGCCTGTGCCGGTTCGGTGACCGAAACGAGTTCGCGCGCACCGAGATCGAGCAGTTCGCGGGCCAATTCCCGGCCCAGCTCCTCGGCTCGCTCGGGTGATCCGACGATCGACGCGCGGATGGTGTCGCTGCCGTCGATGGCGGCGACGCAGCCTCGCAGGGACAGTTCGTCGAAGATTCGGCCGTCCTCGTCGATGGATTCGACGACCTCGGCGATCGCGCCGACCGGGGCGGTGCAGCCGGCTTCGAGTTCGGCGAGCAGTCCGCGTTCGGCTGCTACCGCGGCGCGTGAGTGCGCGTCGTCGAGGGTGGCGATGGCCGCCGCGAGATCGGTGTCCTCGACGCGGCATTCGACGGCGAGCGCACCCTGGGCGGGTGCCGGAAGCAACTGAACCGGGTCGAGTGCTTCGGTGACCAGGTCCAGTCGGCCGATGCGGGCCAGTCCGGCGCGGGCGACGATGACGGCGTCGAGCTCACCCGACGCCACCTTCCCGATCCGCGTGTCGAGGTTGCCGCGCAACGGCTGAACGTCCAATCCCTGTCCGAGAGCGCGCAATTGAGCGATACGACGCGGGGCGGACGTGCCGACCTTCGCGTCGGCGGGCAATTCACCGAGTACCAGTCCGTCACGGGCCACCAGGGCGTCGCGCGGGTCCTCGCGAGCCGGGATGGCGGCGATGGTGAACCGGTCGTCGGCCGCGGTCGGCAGATCCTTGTACGAGTGCACCGCGATGTCGACGGTGCCGTCGGCCAGTGCCTCACGCAGCGCCGCGGTGAAGACGCCGACGCCGATCGTCTGCACGGGAGCAGCAGACAGGTCGCCTGCGGTCTTGACGATCACCAGTTCCGCTTCGACTCCGGCTGCCGCGAGGGCCACCCGAACCGTGTCGGCCTGGGTGGTCGCGAGAAGGCTTCCGCGAGTACCGATCTTGACGACGGCGGTCATTCGGCACGCTCCTGACCGGTGGTTCCGCCGGGGTAGGAGTCCGAGCGTAGATCGGTGCGGCTGGCGGTGAAATCGTCCACCAGTTCCAGCGAGCCGATCTCCATGGGCGTGGCGACGGCATCGACCGAGCCGGGGCTCAGCTCGAACAACTCCCGCAGCGCAGCGGCATAGGAATCTCCACCCGGTGTGCTGGCGAGCTGCTTGACCCGCACGGTGGGCGAATGCAGCAGCTTGTCCACGACGCGGCGCACGGTGCGCGCCACCTCGTCGCGCTGCGGCGAGTCGAGCCCTGGCAGTCGCGATTCGAGACGGAGCAGCTCTCCCTCGACCACCTCGGCAGCGCGCTGGCGCAGCGCCGTGACGGTGGGGGTGACCTCGGCAAGTCGTTGTCCGGCAAGGTAACCCGAGAGTTCACTGGATACGATCTCGCGGGCGGCCGACGCGTCGTTGGCTGCGGCACCGGCAGCAGGATCGCGCTGCAGGGACTCCATGTCGAAGACGGTGACGCCCGGCAGACCCGACACCGCGGCGTCGACGTCGCGCGGCAGACCGAGGTCGCAGATCACCAACGGTCGATCCGAGCCGCGGCGGGCGAGCGCGAGGTGGGCGTCGGCGATGGAGACCACGGCCCCCACCGCTCCGGTACAGGTGAGGAGGATGTCGGCCTCGGCGACTGCGTCGGCCAGGTCCTCGATGGCGACCGAGGTTGCTGCGATCCCGTTGGAGACGGCGTTCTCGGCCAGGTGGTCGGCTCGCTCGCGGGTGCGGTTGACCACGGTCAGCGCGCCGATGCCTGCGCGGCCGAGGTGGGCGACGGCGAGGCCGCCCATCGCTCCGGCTCCGAGGACGACGGCCTTGCGGCCGGCGAGGGAGCCGTCGAACTTGTCGGCGGCGCGGTCGAGGGCGACCGAGACCACCGAGGCTCCGGCGGCGTCGATGCCGGTTTCGCTGTGCACGCGCTTGCCCACGCGCAGGGCCTGCTGAGCCAGTTCGTGCATCACGCGGCCCGAGGCCTGCTGGCCGTCCGAGGCGGCGTAGGCCGAACGGATCTGGCCGAGGATCTGCTGCTCGCCGATGACCATCGAGTCGAGGCCACTGGCCACGGCGAAGAGGTGCTCGACGGCGGCTTCGCTGTAGCGGACGTACGCGTGCTTGGTCAGGTCCGCGATCTCGAGCCCTGAGTGTTCGCCGAGAACTTCGCCGACGGCGGTCAGCGCGCCGTGGAAGGCGTCGACGACGGCGTAGATCTCGACCCGGTTGCAGGTGGACACCACCATGACCTCGGAGATGCTTCCGCTGGCCATCAGCTTGTCGGTCAGTTTCGGGCGATCGGTGTCCGTGATGGCGACACGCTCGAGAACTGCGACGGGAGCGCTACGGTGCGAAATCCCGACGAGAAGGACACTCACGGTGCAATCACCGATCCGTTTCTTGTCGAACTGTTGACTGGGCTTGGATTGCCGGCGATGCGCGGGCCGTGACTGCGGCCGAGGCGTGCCGTGGACGTGAGCGGGGGCGGCGATACCGGCTGCGGCCGGGGGGCGGTGACGATGGCCGGACCGTCGATGTCGGTCGGTCCCGAGACGTTGCGGGAGCTGTTGAAGGAGAGCACCTGCATCTCCACTGCCAGGTCCACGCGCCGCACCTCGACATGCTCGGGGACGTCGAGAACCATCGGCGAGAAGCTCAGGATGGATTCGACGCCACCGGAGACGAGTTGCTCGGCGACGCTGTGCACGGATTCGTCGGGGGTGGCGATGACGCCGATGGTGGCTTCGAGTTCACGGCAGGCGACCACGAGTTCGTCGACGTGCCGGACGATCAGTCCGTCGATGTCGATGCCGACGCGCGCCGGGTCGTTGTCGAACAGTCCGACCATCGTGAAGCCGCGTCGGGCGAATCCGCCGTAGCCGGCCAGCGCCTGTCCGAGGTTGCCGACTCCGGCCAGGACGACGCGATGGCCGCGATCGAGTCCGAGTGCGCTGTCGATCTTGGCGCGCAGGCGCGCCACGTCGTAGCCGACTCCGCGAACGCCGTTGGGGCCGAGAAAGGACAGATCCTTGCGGAGTTTGGCCGATCCGACGCCTGCTGCGGTGGCCAGTTCTTCACTGGAGACGATGAGAACGCCCTCGTCTGCGAGGATGGAGAGGACCCGCAGGTACGTCGCCAGACGGGTGACCGTAGCCTGAGGGATGACCCGCTCTACGCCGCTGGGCGACGGGCGCTCTTCGGTCACGTCTGGGGCTCCTCGTCCGAACGGCGTCGATGCCGGTCTTCACGCTGATCCTGCGTTCGTGTCTATTTCACGGACGCTGTTCACACCACGGTAACTGCTTGTGAACGAATGAACAAAGTTGCGCACACCGGCCCTCACCTGCACACGCGAGAGCAATCACACGTTCTTAGGGTGCCCTGCCCGGGTGAGATCGGCTCGCAACCGCGGCACGTCTACCTCCCAGTAACTGTGTTCGATGCCGTCGAGGAGCACCACGGGCACTCGATCCCCGTACTCCGCACGCAGGTCAGGCGATTCCGCTGCCGCCTCGTCGACGTCGACGACGGTGACCGGCACGTCGAATTCGCGGCACACCTCGCTCAAGACCTCGAACGCGTGCGTGCAGGAATGGCAGCCTGCGCGGGTGAGAAGAGCCACGCCGGTGGGAGTCGTCTGCATGAATCCACTGTGACACGAGCTCGGCGGAGACGAAGGTCACAGTCCCCGGTCCGATCGGGGGCCGAACGACGGGCGCGCAGTACTGCCCTTCGCCTGCCGTCCGGACGACCCCGACTAGGCTTGCGGCGAGCGACTCGACTGGGAGGTGGACATGGTGAGCGACGGGGGAACAGACCTGCCGATCGAGAACACGCCCGATATCGACATGGTCGATACCAACGATCCGAGCGAGGACAAGCAGTTCAAACGCCGCATCCGCAGGATTCGCAATCCATTCGGTCCGACCGACGCCGAGGTCCGCGCCAACGTGGCAGGCCAGGCCAGTGCCGATGCCGCCCTGGCGTTGCAGATCGAGTCCGAGGCGGCCGTTCCGCGGGATCTGACTGCTGCCGCCTTCTTCGACGTGGACAACACGATGGTGCAGGGCGCGTCGATCATTCACTTCGCTCGCGGGTTGGCCGCGCGAAAGTACTTCACCAGCGGCGATCTGGCCCAATTCGCTTGGCAGCAGGTCAAATTCAGGGTCAGCGGCAAGGAGAACAGCGAGGACGTGGCCAGCGGCCGCGAGAAGGCGCTCTCGTTCATCACCGGCCGTCCCACCTCGGAGCTGACCCGGCTCGGTGAGGAGATCTACGACGAGTTGATCGCCGACAAGATCTGGGCCGGTACCCGGGCTCTCGCGCAGATACACCTCGACGCCGGTCAGCAGGTCTGGCTGGTGACGGCCACTCCTCTCGAACTGGCCCAGATCATCGCCAAGCGCCTCGGCTTGACCGGGGCTCTGGGAACGGTCGCCGAGAGCAAGGACGGGGTGTTCACCGGCCGTCTGGTCGGCGACATCCTGCACGGCATCGGTAAGGCGCACGCGGTGCGTTCGCTGGCGGTGCGGGAAGGTCTCAACCTCAAGCGCTGCACTGCGTACTCGGACAGCCACAACGACGTGCCGATGCTCTCCCTGGTCGGCACCGCCGTGGCGATCAACCCCGATACCGACCTGCGTGAGCTGGCCAAGAACCGGGGTTGGGAGATCCGCGACTACCGCACCGGACGCAAGGCAGCCAAGATCGGAGTGCCCACGGCGTTGGCCCTGGGAGCGGTGGGCGGTGGGCTCGCCGCGGTGATCGGCCGTCGCAAGTCCTGATCCATCCCGGTGACGACAGTCAGAGCGTGAGCTGCATCAGCGTCAGGTCCAGCCAGCGACCGAACTTCACGCCCACCTGCGGCATCTGCCCGACGGTGACGAACCCGAGTTTCTCGTGCAGTGCGATCGAGGTGGTGTTCTCGGATTCGATGAACCCGACGAGCACGTGAACCTCGCTCGCCTGCGCCCGCTCGATCAGTTCGCTCAGGAGCGCACTGGCCAGTCCGCGACGGTAGAAGTCTCGGTGGATGTACACCGAGTGTTCCACCGAATGCCGATAGCCGCTCTTGACCCGCCACTGCCCGTACGACGCGTATCCGGCCACCCGTCCGTCGACCTCTGCGGTGAGGACCGGGTATCCCGCGGCGATCCGGCCCTCGAACCAGGCCGTGCGATCGGCGAGATCGACCTGTTCCTCGTCCCAGATGGCGGTGGTGTTGGCGACCGCATCGTTGTGGATGTCGAGAATCTCGGGTAGATCGGCAGCGGTGGTGTCGCGGATATGCACTGCCACAGGGTAACCCGAGCGTCTAACCCAGGAAGACGTTGCGCCTCTTGGCAAGCAGTCGATACAGCGTGTGCTGGATGGTCTCGCGGACGTGGTCGGTCAACTCGAACAGCACCATCGGATCCTCGAACGCGGTGGAGTCGTACCCGTCGGTGGGGATCGGTTTGCCGAATTCGATGTACCACTTGGACGGCATCGGAATCAGACCCAGCGGACCGAGGTGCGGAAAGAAGGGCGTGACCGGAAAGTAGGGCATTCCCATCAGTCGGGCCAGCGGTGCGATGTCGCCGATCTTGGGGTAGATCTCCTCCGAGCCGACGATGGAGCACGGGATGATCGGCACACCCGTCCGCAATGCAGCCGAGACGAATCCGCCGCGGCCGAATCGCTGCAACTTGTAGCGCTCACTGAACGGTTTGCCGATGCCCTTGAACCCCTCGGGGAACACCGCGGCGACCTCGCCGGTACGCAGCAGACGCTCGGCGTCGGGGTTGCAGGCCAGCGTGTGCCCGGCCTTGCGGGCGATCGTGCCGACGCCGGGCATCTCGAATGCCATGTCGGCGGCCAACATTCGCAGGGGCCGGTGCGCCGGGTGGTGATCGCGCACGGCGACCGACGCCATCAACGCATCGACGGGCACCACGCCTGCATGGTTGGCAACGACCAGTGCGCCGCCGTCGGACGGAATGTTCTCGATGCCTTTGACCTCGACGCGGAACCACTTGTCGAACAGCGGCCGCAGCAACGGAAGCCAGATCGCGTCGGCGAAGTGCGGGTCGTAGCCGAACTCGTCGACGCTGTAGTCACCGGCCAGCCGCCTGCGTACGAACTCGGCGACCGAGGAGATCTGGTCGACGATCGTGGACTTGGTGTCGTCGATCATCGACAGCAGTGGAGCCGGTATCGACGGCGTCACGGCCGATGCGGCGGCAGGCGCCGGGTCCAGCAACGGCGTCGGCTCTCGGGGATCGGTGTAGGCGGAGGGGTGCCGCTCACGCGAGCCCGCAGCCGCTCGGGCCGAGCGTCCCGAGGTGCCGCCGTGCAATGGAATCACTTTGGCCACTTCGCTCACCCGTCCCCTCCCGAACTACGCACCGCTCCGGAACGCGGCAGTGCTGCCAGTGCACGCGCCGTGGACGCGCCTGTCTCGACGGCCGAGACCAGTCGATCCTCGACGCTGTCCACCCATTCGGTTCTGATGACCGGCCGCAGCGCTGCGCCTCGGACGAAGTCGTCGAATGCCTGAACCGTGGTCCACCGCGGCTCGAATCCCAGGACGGACCGCATGCGGGTGGTGTCGAGTCCGCAGCCGAAGTGGAAGTAGTCGAGTTGCTCGGTGGTGAACTCGCGCATCATGCCGCCCATCAGGGCGCGGCCGACGCTCTTGAAGAGCGGGAACGGTACCGGCACCTGAACGCGGCCGGCTCGGCGAATCGCCTGGGAGAGCATGATCGTGCCGTCGGCTCCGATGTTGAACGTGCCCGCCGACCCGCCGAGAGTGGCGCGCTCGAGCGCAGCCAGGGCGTCCTCTTCGTGCAGCAACTGCATGCGGGCGTCGCGACCGACGATGCTGGGGATCAGCGGCGAGGTCATGTAGCGCGAGATGGTGCCGTTCAGTCGCGGACCGATCAGCGGTGCCATGCGCAGGATCGACACCGCGATGTCCGGTCGTCGACGGCCGAGGCCACGTAGGTATCCCTCGATGTCGATCGTGTCCCGCGCGTACGCACCGCCCGGGGGGCGTCGGGCACTCATCTCCTCGGTGAATTGCACGGGGTCCTTCGCGCTGCAGCCGTACACCGAGGACGACGAACGCAGCACGACCCTCTCGACGGTCGGTGACTTCTGGCAGACCGCGAACAGCTGCATCGCGCCGATGACGTTGAGGTCCTTCATCGTCGCGCGGCCACCGGATTTCGGAGGCTTGGCGACGGTCGCTGCGTGCACGACGGTATCGACGCCTGCATTGCGAATCACTTTGCCGATCAGCGGATTACGAATGTCGGCGCGGACGAATTCCGCGCGACCCATCCGGCGCAGCAGATCCTTGCTCGGAGACACGGCGTCGACGGCGATGACGCGCTCGACGTTCGGATTCTGGGCCAGCCTGGTGACGAGGTAACCGCCGAGGAATCGACTCGCTCCGGTCACGAGGACCACTCGGGGCGCGGTCGATCCACGATCGCTCGGACTCACTGCGCACCCCCAACGTCGGTTCCGCTGCAAAGCCTACTGGATCAGCAGGTGTCCGGGTGGGTGAGAAGCAAAGCCCGTTCTTCGAACGGAAGAAGCCCGCCACCGACGGTGACGGGCTTCTTCGTGAAGCAGATGACGGCAGGCTTATTTGCCGAGTTTCCTGCGCTGCACGCGGGTACGACGAAGCAGCTTGCGGTGCTTCTTCTTCGACATGCGCTTGCGACGCTTCTTGATCACTGAACCCATGCGGGTGTCCTCACGTTCTTCTCTAGCGTTTTCGCGCACGCCGTTTGCGTACGCCTACCTGACAACCAAGCCCTGGGGCTGCGGTCACCGAGCTGGCGCTGGGGCCACGTACTCGCCCACGGCTACACACCAGCTGGCTGGCACGACGAGCGCCAATCTTACCGGTGTGAACCAGGACTTACGAAACCGGCCCCACGTGCACTACTAGCCTGCGTCGAAGTACGAGGTCTCGAGATAGTCGTGGACCGCCTTGGCGTGCACACGAAAAGATCGACCCACTCGTACAGCGGGCAATTCTCCGCCGTGCACCAGCCGGTACACGGTCATTTTCGAAACCCTCATCAGCGTCGCCACTTCGGCGACCGTGAGGAACTGCGTTCCGGCCAGAGCCGGTTGACCGTCCGGGGACGAACCCTTGGACGGCTTGTTTATAGACGCCATCAATCCACATACCTCCGGCACGTCTCATGCGGCAGGCTTCCCCTCCTGCCGAACAGACACGCACGTGCTGCCCCCGAGCCTATAGGGACAGATGGGGTTACTGCGACGGGAGTGGGGAAAAGATTTTTTATTCTGCTGTGATGCCCATCTCAACGGATCGGGCATTCGCGGCACCGAGGGCATCGAAAAACGCTGCTCGGAGGCCGTTTCTCTCCAGTTCGCGCACCGCAGCGGCGGTGGTTCCGCCCGGAGAAGTCACGGCGTATCGGAGCTCGCTCGCGCTCTCGTCGGAGCGATCGAGCATCGCCCCCGACCCCACCATCGTCTGAACCACGAGCGCCGATGCCACGTCGCGGCTCAATCCCAGGCCTACTCCCGCGTCGATCATGGCCTCGGCCACCAGGAAGAAATAGGCCGGGCCGGAGCCGGACACGGCCGTCACGGCGTCGAGCTGATTCTCCTTGACCACAACCACCTTGCCGACGGCCGAGAGGATCGAGCGCACCAGTTCGAGGTGCTCGGTGCGGGCGTACTTGCCCGGTGCCAACACGCTGACGCCCTCCCCCACCAACATCGGGGTGTTGGGCATGACCCGAACGACCGGGAAACCGGCGGGGAGCTTGGGCTCGAACTTGGCGGTGGGGACGCCTGCGGCCAGCGAGACGATGAGTTGTTCGCGATCGCCGTCGAGTTCGATCTTCGTGATCTCGTTCAGTGCCGCTTCGACGTCGGCCGGCTTGACCGCCAGCACGATCACGTCGGCACCCTCGGATGCGTCGCCGACGGTGGTGGTCAGTACTCCGAATTCCTCGGCGATCTCCTTGGCGCGGGCCTCGGACTTCTCGGCGACCACCAGATCGCGCACAGCGTGGCCGGACTCGAGGAGTCCCGCAATCAACGCCTCGCCGATCCGTCCGCCGCCGATCACTGCAATTCTCGTCATGGACGCCAAGCCTGCCATGTCAGTTCGAGCGCGGCACCATCGCCAACTGTCTGCTCTGCACCACGACGGCACCGGTCGAATCCAGCACCACGTGGTCCTCCTCGAACCAGGTGCTGCCGATGACGGTGCTGGTCGCCGCCACGCGCAGCCACCCTGGTGCCGGACGGCGTCGCAGGTAGGTCGTCAGCTGCACGGTCGGAGCCCAACCGAACATTCCGCGGTTCATGGTCACCGGGGCCGAGATGTCTCCGGTCATCAGCGCGAACAGCACGGCGGTGTCGACGTCGGCCTCGTCGCCCGCGAAGGGGCGCACCCACAATCGAATCTCCGCCTCGCCCTGCTGACCGGTCAGGAACGACGCCGACGATGCGTCGATACGCATCTCGCAGCCCTTGGCGACGTGCACGATGGACGCCATCGGATGATCGCCTGCCACCGCGAGTGTCTCGGCGGGAGGTTCGACGGCCATCGACGACAACGACGTCGGTGTCTCGTGGTGGGGTTCGTCGGAGTCCGGACGACCGAGGGTCACCACCGCCCGCACGGCAACGCGTCCGGCCTGGGTGAGCTCGACGTCGACGTGGGAGACCTGGCGACCGCGCTTGCGCACGATGGTCGTCAGCGCTACCTCACCGGGATCGGGTGCGGCCAGGTAGCTGACGCTCACTGCGAGCGGCTGGATCTCGGCCTGCTCGGGGTCGGTCCTCACGATCTGCTGACGCGCTGCTGCGGCGCAGACCGCGAGCATCGCGCCGCCGTGCACCTTGGGACCGATGGTCCAGGTGGAGTCGATCGCGCCCGCGAACGATGCGGTGTCGGCGTCGACCTCGAGCGCGGTCAGGGTTGTGGCGGCCTTGAAGGGGCTGGCGGAACTCATTGACGACAACTTACCGGCGGCCTCAGGACAGATGTGCGCGGGAGAACTGCAGTGCTTGTCCGAGCATCGACGATCGTTCGGGGACCGTGCGCGCGTTCTGCGTGTTGATCTCGATCACTGCCTGACCCTCGAAGCCGCGGCGCACCAGTTCGGTGCACACCTCGACACATGGCTGGCTGCCGTGACCGGGGATCAGATGCTCGTCGACCGATGCGCCCCGGCCGTCGGCCAGATGCAGGTGCGCGATGCCCTCGCCCATCCGGTCGAGCATCTCGAGCGCGTCCGAGCCTGCGGTGGCGGTGTGCGAGAGGTCGAGCGTGTAGTGATCGTGGCCGACGTCGGTCGGGTCGTACGACGGCGAGAACGCCGACAGGGCTGCGCCCGGACCACCGCGTCGTTCGAGTCGCTGTGCGGATTTCTCCTTGCGCCCGAAGAAGCGGTCGGCCCGCATCGGGAACATGTTCTCGACGGCGACCACCACGTGGGAGTTCGCTTCGAGTTCGGCGACCTGATCGGCGAAGCCGTCGCTGTACTTGCGCTGCCACCGGAACGGTGGGTGCACCACGACCGTCGCCGAGTCCAGCTTCTCGGCCGCCTCGACCGAACGGGCGAGTTTGGCGACCGGATCCGATCCCCACACTCGCTGCGAGATCAGCAGGCACGGCGCGTGGATGGCCTGCACCGGCACCGAGTACTCCCGCGAGAGCGCGGCCACCGCGTCGACGTCCTGGCTGACCGACTCGGCCCACACCATCAGCTCGATGCCGTCGTACCCGAGCTCCGCCGCGTACCGGAACGCCGCCTCGGTGTTCTGCGGGTAGACCGAGGCCGTGGACAGTCCCACCCGAATTCGCTGCGCACCCATCGGCGTGCCGGCTCAGCCGGTACTGAGCTGGAAGGCGAGCGGACCGAGCGTGACGAAGACACCGACGGCGATCGCGATGACGATCGACATCAGATCGTCGGTGCGCCGCAGAATTCTCACCACTGCGACGAGCCCGACGATGACCAGCACCGACAGCACCAGCGCGACCCACGGCAGCACGTCCCACAGTTGCTCGAAGCCCTTGAACAGCAGCGCGCCGACGGCGATCGACACCACGGCCTGACCGATCAGCACCAGCCATTGCCGGACGGCACCGCCCTTGCCCTTGACGGCCGCTGCCCGTCGATCGGTGCGCGAGGCCGCAGTCGCGCTGTCGGCCTCCGCGTCCGGTGCGTCGTCGGTTGCCGTGTCGGTCTCGACGTCGGTCGCGGTCTTCGGCTCGTCGTCGATCCCCGGCTTCACGAGATCGACGACCTCGGTGGCGGCGGACGTCTCGACCCCCGCCGACTCAGCTGTGGTGTCCTCGACGCGCGCGAGGCGCGGAGACACCACGGTCTTGGTCAGGTCGTCGACGTCGACGACCGCTGCTCGCGGAGCGACATCGGTGTTCGGCTCGGCCACCTCGACCTGCCGCGGTGCGCGGAAGCCAACCGGCTTGCGGGTCCGACTCTGCTCGGCCGCGGTTGATCCGTACGGAAGCCGATCCGACGTCGGCGTCGCAGCCGACGTCGGTGCCACCGGGTGCCTGGCGCGTTCGGTGTCGTCGTGCGAGCGGTTCAGCAGGTCACCGGCAACCGTGGTGGAACCGGACAACAGTTCCGGCTCCGGCTGCTGCTTCTCGCGCTTGCCTGCCGGTTGGAACGGGGTGGGGCGAGTGCTCTGCGGCCGAGCCGGCTGTGGCCGCGAGGAGACGGCGGCGGGTGCAGCGTCCTCGGCCGCATCGTTGCTCTGCGGCGCTGCCGGAGCGACGTCGGACGTCTCGGGCTCGGGCTCGTCGGGGGCCGGGGTCTCGACAACCGGGGCGCTGCGGTTGCCGGGCTCGTCACGAACGACGGGGATCTCACCGGTCAGCTCGGCGACGGAGATGCCGCCCTTGACGCCACGGCGACGGCGACCGCCCGCGCTCAGGTTCGTCTTCTGACCGTTTCGGGCCAAGAGTTCGGCAACCGAGATCTGTCCGGTGTCCTCCGGGTTGGTGTCGCTCATCTCGAACTCCCCACCAGATCGCCGTCGGTTTCGGGGTCCAGCTTCCTCAACATCAAACCTTCCTTCAGCGCCCACGGGCATATCTCGAGTGACTCCGTTGTCGATGCCCGCATGCTCGCCTCCGCGACCAGAGCCCCGGCCGCCAGTTGTGGCGACCCGTCGGCGCTGACACCTACCGATTCTGCACGGTCGGCCGCCATGATCCGCGATACGAACGCTACGAGTTGCCTCGAGGAGTTGACTCGAGCCGCGTCTGCACCGACGTCGAGCACCCCTATTCGCACATGCCCACGGTACTGGGTCTACCGTCGTCGTTTGTGACAGCAGGTCGTGAGCAGCAGCCGTTCGCTGCAGAGGTCGAGATGGATTTCCCTCGAGAATGGGTCGAGTTCCCCGACCCCGACAATTCGGAACACCTCATCGTCGCGGATCTGACGTGGTTGTTGTCCAACTGGACCTGCGTGTTCGGGACTCCGGCATGTCAGGGAACCGTCGAGGGCAGGCCCGACGACGGGTGCTGCTCCCACGGCGCGTTCCTGTCCGACGACGACGACAAGCGCAAGCTCGACGAGTCGGTGAAGTTGCTCACCCCCCAGGACTGGCAGCTCATGGACAAGGGTCTCGGCAAGAAGGGGTACGTCGAATACGACGATCTCGACGACGAGCAGTCACTGCGTACGCGGCGCTACAAAGGTGCCTGCATCTTCCAGAACCGACCCGGGTTCGAGGGCGGAATCGGGTGCGCGCTGCACTCGATGGCACTGCGCAAGGGCATCGAACCGCTCGAGGTCAAACCCGACGTGTGCTGGCAGCTGCCGATCCGGCGTACTCAGGACTGGGTGACGCGGCCGGACGGCTCCGAGATTCTCAAGACCACGATCGGTGAGTACGACCGACGCGGCTGGGGCGAGGGTGGTCTCGATCTGCACTGGTACTGCTCGGGCTCACCCGACGCGCACGTCGGATCGAAGCAGGTGTTCGAGTCCTACAAGCCGGAGTTGACCGAGCTGCTCGGCAAGGCTGCGTACGACGAACTGGCATCGCTGTGCAAGCGTCGCCGGGGTCTCGGTCTGATCGCGGTGCATCCCGCCACTCGTGAGGCGGAGCGGCTGCGCCGCACGTGAGCGAAACTTCGTAGCCCACTACGAAGACCGGAGTGGAGCCCGCGGAACGACCGCGGGCTCAGCGCTCACATGCCGCAGGCTCAGCGCTCACCTGCCGCGGGCTCTACCCCTCGAGCTTGTAGCCCAGTCCGCGCACGGTCACCAGGTGTTCCGGCTTGGCCGGATCGGATTCGATCTTCGAGCGCAGTCGCTTGACGTGCACGTCGAGTGTCTTGGTGTCGCCCACGTAGTCGGCTCCCCACACGCGGTCGATCAACTGCCCGCGGGTCAGCACTCGACCGGAGTTGCGCAGCAGATACTCGAGTAGGTCGAATTCCTTGAGCGGCAACGTGATCTGCTCGGATCCGACCATCACCACGTGGCGTTCGACGTCCATGCGCACCGGTCCGGCTTCGAGCACGCCGGTGTCGACTCCACCGTCGACCTCGGCGTCGGAGCCGCGCCGAAGAACTGCGCGGATGCGGGCGATGAGTTCGCGTGCCGAGTACGGCTTGGTGACATAGTCGTCGGCACCGAGTTCGAGCCCCACGACCTTGTCGATCTCACTGTCGCGTGCGGTCACCATGATGACGGGAACCCCTGAGCGCGAACGCAATTGCTTGCACACGTCGGTTCCGCTCATGCCGGGGAGCATGAGGTCGAGCAACACGATGTCGGCTCCTGCGCGATCGAATTCCGCCAGTGCCGACGGTCCGTCTCCGACGACGGTGGCCTCGAAGCCTTCCTTGCGGAGCAGGAAGGCCAGTGGATCGGCCAACGACTCTTCGTCTTCCACGATCAGAACGTTGGTCACTGATTCTCTCTTTCTGTAACCGAAGCGTCGTCTTCTTCTTCGAAGTACGCAGGGATCTGGAGGGTGAAGGTGGATCCGGTGCCCAGCTTGCTCCACAGCGAGATGCTGCCGTTGTGGTTGGCTGCGACGTGTTTGGCGATGGCCAGGCCGAGGCCTGTGCCACCGGTGGCCCGCGACCGAGCTTTGTCGACGCGGAAGAATCTCTCGAAGACGCGTTCCTGGTCTGCTTTGGCGATGCCGATGCCGCGGTCGGTGACGGCGAACGCCACGTTGTCTCCGCGCAGAGCTCGGCTCACCGAGACGGGCGAGCCGTCCGAGGAGTAGGCGATGGCGTTCTGGATGAGGTTGGCCAGGGCCGTCACCAACAGCGCTTGGTCTCCGAGGACCTCGAGGCCGCTCGGGTGGTCGGTGGTGACGGAGATTCCGGCGTTCTCGGCAGCGAGCTTGGATCGATCCATCGCCTCGTTGACGACGGTGTCGACGTCGACCACCTCGAGGTCGGGTAGCTTCTCGGCTCCCTGGAGTCGCGAGAGCGCGATCAGTTCGGTCACCATGTTGCCGAGCCGTTTGGATTCGGCGACGACCTTGCCGCCGAAGTGCCGGACGGAGTCCGGATCGTCGGCCGATTCGAGCAGCGCCTCGGCCAGCAGGCTCATCGCGCCGACGGGGGTCTTCAGTTCGTGGCTGACGTTGGCGACGAAGTCCCGACGCGTCGCCTCCATCCGGACCTGCTCCGAGTCGTCGTCGGCGAACAGCACCACGAAGCGCTTGTCTTCCTTGCTCAGCAGGCGCGCGACGCAGCGGACGGCGATCTTGTCGCGGCCGGTTCTCGGGTTCTTCGAGCTGAGGTCGACCTCGACGGGGTTTCCGTCGGCCAGGACCTTGAGAACGGTCTCCCAGGCACGATCGTCGATCAGACGGTTACGCACCAGTCCCAGCTCCTCGGCGCGCGGGTTGAACAGCACCACGTCGTGAAACTGGTCGACGACGGCGATGCCGCTCTCCGATGCGAGGACGATCAGGTCCAGTACCTGCGACATCGTCAGGCCGGAGCTGGCTCGGCGACGCTCCGAGTGTCGAGTGTTGAGGTACGGGATCAGAACACCGCCGACGAGGTATCCCACGAAGGCCGCGGCGATAGCCAGTAGTACGGCCGATGCGACACTCACACCGGAATCGTACGTTCGATGGACAGCTCACATACGCAGGGTGCAGGCATTTCCCTGGTCGTCATAGTCCCCGTCGGCAGTGTTCTTCGATCGTTCACCTGCAGTTACGACAAAACGTCGGTTTGCGGGAGGTGGCGCTACTTGCCGCCCTGGTTTGCCACGGCAGCTGCGCCTGCGGCCGCTGCTTCCGGATCGAGGTAGGTGCCGCCCGGGTTGGTGGGCTTGAGCTTTCCGTCGACCTCCTCGAGGTCGTACTGCAGCGGAATGCCGGTGGGGATGTTCAGTTCGGCGATGTCCGCGTCGGAGATCTCGTCGAGGTACTTCACGAGAGCGCGCAGCGAGTTGCCGTGCGCGGCGACGAGGACGTTCTTGCCTGCCTTGAGGTCGGCGACGATCGTCTCCTCGAAGTACGGGATCAGGCGCTCGACGACGTCGGCGAGGCATTCGGTCAGCGGAACGCTGTCCAGATGGGCGTAGCGCGGATCGGCGTCCTGGCTGTGCTCGCTGCCGATCTCGATGGGCGGCGGCGGGGTGTCGTAGCTACGACGCCACAGCATGAACTGCTCGTTGCCGTACTTGTCCTTGGTCTCGGCCTTGTTCAGTCCCTGTAGTGCGCCGTAGTGCCGTTCGTTCAGACGCCAGTCGCGGACGACGGGTATCCAGTGCCGGTCGGCCGCGTCGAGTGCGAGGTTGGCGGTGCTGATCGCGCGACGCAGCAGCGAGGTGTACAGCAGGTCGGGCAGGGTGCCCGCCTCGGCGAGGAGCTGGCCCGCTCGCTTGCCCTCGGCCTCACCCTTCTCGGTCAGTCGCACGTCCACCCAACCGGTGAACTGGTTGGACGCGTTCCATTCGCTCTCGCCGTGACGAAGCAGAATCAAGGTTCCGATACTCATGTGGTCAGTTTCTCATGCTCCGGCTGCGCCGGCCCGCGTACGACGAGCACGCCGACGACGACGATCATCACGACGGCGGTGAGGGTGATCGGGATGGGAATGACGGGGTCGAACAGCACGAGCACGGCACCGGTGGGGACGACGACGTTGACCACTCGATCGGCGTGGGCACGGATAGCGATCAGCCAGACCCCGAACACGAACACCGCGATCGGGATCGTGACCGTGAACGACGCGGCGGTGTCGCCGAGCTTGCTGTGCTCGGTCAGTACGTCGATCTCGACCTCGATGCCGGCCGAGAACGCGCCTGCTGCCGCGAAGATGAAGTAGTGGGCGTAGCCGTAGATCACCGAGTTGCCGAATTTTCCGATCGCTCGGTGATGCGGGGGCCAGAAGTAGACCCACCACAGGCTCGCGGTGACGACGAGAGTGAGGACGGAGATCGAGATCAGTGGTGCGAGGGCGGTCTCGTCGTGAATTGCCTCGATGATCGCGTTGGCCGACGCGAGTAGGGATTCGCCGAGCAGAATCAGTGTGAACAGTCCGTAGCGTTCGGTGATGTGGTGCGGATGCCACGGTGTCGTGCCCTGCCGCTCGGCGATCAGCGGTACCGACATCTCGACGCCCGCGAGTACGACGAACACGACGATCGCGGCGGTGCCGTCGAGCAGCAGTACCCAGAGAATCCACAGAACCTGCACTCCCGCAATGCCTATCGCATAGGTCAGCGCGGTCTGTCGATGTTCGGGGCTTCGCGATGCCCGCAGCCACTGAGTCACCATCGCCACGCGCATCACCACGTACCCGATCACCACGATGGTGAAATCCTGGTCCACGAACGCCGATTCGATTCCTGCGGAGAGCACCAACACCCCGGCCATCTGTACGACGGTCAGCGTCCGATACAGCCAGTCGTCGGTGTCGAAGGACGTCGCGAACCACGTGAAGTTCATCCACGCCCACCAGATCGCGAAGAACACGAGCGCATAGCCGAGCAAACCGTCGGCGATGTGGTTCTCGGTGAGGTCGTGATGGAGTTGAACCGACGCAATGCTGACGGCCACCACGAACACCAGGTCGAAGAACAATTCGAGTGGGCTCGCGGAGCGATGCGGCTCGTTCGGATCACGAGGTCGCATCGGCACCAAACGGGCAGCGGAAGGGTTCACGATCGCAGACTAGGTCATCCCATTCGTGAGCGTTGTCTCTATTGTGTTGCGATAGTTCGGCATTACGGACATTTCAGACATTGGTCGACGCTTCGGCGTGGGTATCGTCGGCACCTCACACCCCTTTTCGCGACTGCGCGCTGGGGTTCGAGTCCTGGCTGGTGTGTGAGGTCGACAGAAAGGGTGTGAGGTTACCGGCTCACTCCCCCAAGTCCGCCCCGATCGCGCCGATTCGAGCTCCCACACTCTCATCGAGCTCCTCGGTCTCGACGAAATAGCGACGAAACACCGAGCGCATCAATTCGATGACTTCGATATGTTGCCTGATCGCGACAGCCGCCGACCGCTCTTCCCCATCGGCAAGTCGCTTGAACTTTCGACCCAGCTGCTGAGCCGAAGGAAGCGTGCCGAATGCGTCGAAGTCGACGAGGAACTTGGTCTTCACCAGCATTTCGGCAAGATGGTCGATGTATTCGGCGCAGACCCGGTAGCACTGGGCAGCAACGCCCTCCGGGATTTCCATCAACCCCGCCTCGGCACGTTCCGAAAGGTTCTGCCAATACTGCATCGACTCGAACAGGTCTCCGTTTCCAGATGTCATCGAACCTCTATCTTTCGATCTACCGTGCCCGCGCCGGTAGGTTTGCCCGCAAGGATTCCGTGACTCGACCGATTTCCGAACAAGGTTCGCCCTTCGCCTCGCGCCCGGCCCTACCGTCGAGAATGAAGTACACGATTCCTCCGACCACTTCGTACGCGACACCGCAGCTGACCTCGTCGTAACTCGCAGTTCGCCGAAACTGCACAGCACCAGCACTATCGGGTGCCGTGAAGTCACCGAACTGCTCGTTCGACTGCAGATAAGCCAGATCGTGGTAAGAGGAGAACACTCCCAGGAAATACCACGACCCCGGATCGGGGTCCGTCCAGATACACGTCTTCCAGTCGGTGGACAACGGCGCGTCTCCGAACAGGTTCGTGCTCTTGCTGTCCACATCCAATCCCGCTGCCTCGATGGCGTCGTTCGGGATGGTGCAGGGATCCCATGGCTCGTCTTCCACCGGTGTCGCGACCGCCGAGCTCGTCGGCTCTGCAACCGGCGCGCTCTTCGTCGCCCCGCCGCATCCGGAGACCGACACCATCACGCCGACCAGACCCGCCACCCACCACCGCGTTGCCCTCACCTCTGGTTGGACGCGGCGAATGTCGGTTCGGTTCCGCGACGACCTCACACACCTACTGACGAGTGCGCGCCCCCGCTCACTTCAGAGTGGGGGCGCGCAGTCGTCAGAAAAGGTGTGAGGTCACCATCGAGCAGAGGTCAGCCGCAATTCGACGGAGCCGGCTCCCCTCGGAATCGCGCGTCCACGTAGGCGTAGGCCTCGGGCAGTCCGACGAGCGATCCGCTGAAGTGTTCGGCGAGTGGGTAGGCCCGGAACTGCACCGTTGCGCCCGCTGCGCAGTAGCGGTCGACCGTCTCTTTCACCGGTGCGAAGGGAGTGATGAAGTCGTTGATCCCATGCCAGATGTACACCGGGGCGGTGGGAACGCCCTCGTAGTCCACGAGGCTGTTCTTCTTCAGAACCGCCTGCGCAGAAGGCAGCGAGGCAATGTCGACGTTCGACAGGTCCCGGGCGCTCTTGAACGCTCCGCCGATGATGATGGGACGCCTGCATTCGTTGCTCACGCGATCTCGCAGGGCCAGGCCCGCCGCATTGAGGTTCTCCGAGACGGGGAACTCGGTGGGGTATTCACGTTCGAGTCCGAGGGATGCCGCCAGCGCCATTCCGAAGGCCGGATGCGGAATCGCGCTGTAGCCCAGGTTCTTTGCGATCAAGCCCAGGTCGGCGGGAGTTCCGCCGTGCACACTGGCCACGATGTTCAGCTCCGGCGCGTAGGTGGGTGCCATGGCACCGGCCCACGACGTCGCCAGGGCACCTCCCGAGTAACCCAGCAATGCAACAGGACTGTCCTTCAGCGGCAACTGCTCGAAGTTCTGCACGGCTCGAACCCCGTCGAGCGTCAACCGACCTTCGTATTCGGCAGCGCCGTAGGCACCGGTCGGTCCGAGGTAGTCCGGCACCGCAACCGCCCAACCGCGGGCGACCATACCGAGGTACAGGCTCGGCGCTTCACCGATCTCGTAGGTGAAAAGTCCGTGCGACGGGGCACATTTGACGCCCAGAGCATTGATGACGGCCTGGTAGGACACCAGTGGGGTTCCCGCGCCTCTACCTCGGGGCATCAGCACCGTGGTCACTGCGGCAACCGGTGCACCTGCGGAGTTGGTGGACCGGTACTTCAGTTGCCAGATGTCGGTGTTGGGGTACATCCAGGCGTCCGCACGACGGCTGGCCAGGATGTCACCCGGCGCGTGATCGGCGATGTCGGCCGGTGCCGCATAGAAGACGTCCGGATCGGGGGCCGTCGGCGCGGGAGCCGCCGACGCTGTTGTGCCCGTTGCGAACAGGTACACGCAGAGTGCCACCAGGATGGACCCCAGGGTCGAGAGCTTTCGGATCACGGTGCGCCTTTCGGAGTGAGCAAGATCGAAGATCACGGAACTACGGGAAGAGAGAACTGGTTGATCGGATCCGTCGAGGACACGACGACGTCCGCTGGGCCCGGCCCACCCGCGAAGGACGGATCCGACGCGGTGATCTCGACGGCGATGCGGTGTCCGAGGTCGAATCGATGGACGATGCTCGGTAGCGAGATGGTCACCGGCTCGCCGGATCCGGTGAGTACGGCAGGTGCAACCAGTCCGTGGATCGGACTGCGCGCACCGTCGGGTGCTACGTCGAGCACGGTGACGAAGACGGTCGCGGGACCGGACACCGTGGGACTGATGGACAACGTCGGTGCGCCGACGACATCGATGGGTTCGGTCAGTGGCGGGGTCGTCCAATTCGCGGCAGAACCGGGTAACGAGACCCGCGGCACGGGCAACTCGCCCGGGAGATTCGGCAGTCCGAACGTGGTGGGCATCGACGCACCTGCGCCCCGAATCGTCTGTTTCCAAACACCATTCGTCGAATCACCCTCGGACAGCGATCCATTCGACAACTGGAACGTGCGTCGGGCACCTACCGGAAATGTCTCGGATTCGACGTACGCGGGCGACGCGACGCCGCTGTAGGGCACCCAATCTCGGAAATAGGTGAATGCCGGCCCCGGGTCGACGTCACGATCTTTGAGGTGTCGGTCGAGCCAGTTGCCCACCAGTGCCGCTTCGTGCTGAGTGAACGGGTCGGGTGCCTTGATGTCGAACTCTCCCGGATAACCCTTGCGATCGTTGTGTCCCCACGAGTGCCAGATCATCGACGTCTCGACGCCACGCGAACGCAAGGTCTCGTAGGTGGCGGCCGCCTCGTCGAGGCTGAACAGTGAATCCTTCTGGCCCTGCGTGAGCAACACCGGGACATCGACGCGATCGAGGTAGTCCACCGGCGATACGTGACGCATCGCCGCCAGAGTTTCCGGGCCGGGTTCGCGATTGGCAGCGAAGGCGGACGCGGCGTCGCACACCCACTGGGCGTAGTTCGGGCACCCCTGCGCCCGTGCCGGATCGACTGCGTATCCGCCCGGGCCGGTCAGAATTGCGCCCGCCGCCAGAAACGCCGACCCGAACACGCTCTTGACCGGTCCGACGGATCTGCGGCCCGCCCCGTCCGGTGCCATCGACCGCGCCAGATCGTTCCAGGTGATCATCGACGCCACGGTGTCCAATCGTGGATCGACCGATGCAGTGGCCAATCCTGTTGCGCCGGCGTAGGAACCGCCGAGGTAGCCGACGCGCGGGTCACCGGGTCCGTCGAGTCGAACCACGTCGAGTGCCGGAGCGGCCACCGTCCGTGCGGGGTCGGTGAACACTCCGCCGCTCTCGCCTGCGAGGTAGCCGACGAGAGCCGACGCGGCCATCCCGTCGTAATCAGGATCGGCGAAGTAGATCTTGCACGTCGAGCCGCCGAAACCCAGGGCCGAGTAGGACAGCACCACGTAGCCGTGGGTGGCGAATCTGGCAGCGGCACCTGCCTGGTCGTCCTTGGACCCGCCGAAACCGTTGCTGGTCAGAATGGCCGGGGCTCGGTGTGCCGGTCCGAGCCCGGCAGGAACATAGATATCTCCGACGACGGTGCAGTGCTGATCGCGTTCGGGTCCCACTGCGATGTCGAAGTACCGAGTCTGCACCGAGAAGCCGCCGAGCGTCTGCGGTGCCAGGACCGGAAGATCCGCTGCGTATCCGGGCACCGACGCCGCAACCAGAGCTGTCGTCACAGCAGCGACGACAGTTGCCCACCGTCTCATCGGAGGCAGTTGGTCGGCGGCGCGACGCCCCGAAACCTGTTGTCCAGGAATGTCAGTGCGGCGGGAAGCCCCTCGAATGCCGCCTGGATGTGCTGCGGTGCATGGACGACGTCGAACTGCAACGTGGCCCCACTCGCGCAGTACCGCGCAGCAGTGTCACGCAGCGCACCGATCGGAATGAGCGGATCGTTGTCGCTTCCCCACAGAAGTGTGGGTGCCGTCGGCACACCTGCGTACTTGACCAGACTGTTCTCGTCGATGATCTGCTGTGCCTCGGGGCTGTCCACCAAAGAGGTGGTGGTCGAGACGGCCAGCGCACTCTTGAACGCTCCGGTCGCCAGGATCACCGGCGTGCACGCATTCGACACCTGATCCTTCAACGCCAGACCGGTGGAATTGAGTTGTGCGGTGATCGGCAAGCGATCCGGGTACTCGCGTTCGAGTCCGAGGGCGGCGGTGAACGCGAGACCGAATGCCTGGTGGGGCTGAAAACCCAATGCGCGGGCGATGTTGTCCAGATCTGCGGGCACACCTCCGGCTGCGGCACCGACGATGTTCAGCTCGGGTGCGTAGCTGGGAGCGAGCGCCGCGGCCCACGCCGTCGCCATTCCGCCACCGGAGTAGCCGGCCATACCTACCGGGCTCGCTGTCAGACCGAGTTCCGGCACGCGCTGTGCGGCGCGGACGCCGTCGAGCGTGATCTGTCCGCCCAACTTGGCTGCGCCGTACGCACTTTTCGGCCCGAGATGGTCCGGTACCGCCACGGTCCATCCACGCATCAGCGCGAGATTGAGAAATTCACGTTCCTGCACGCCGGTCGTCGGGTCGGCACCGAACAGAGACTCCGACGGAGCGCACTGCAACCCGAGCGCGTTGACGAAGGGTTGATAGGACAGCAATGGTGCGCCCGAGGCGCGGTTCATCGGTGCCAGAACGGTTGTCACTGCGGCGATGGCGTCGCCTCGGGAATCGGACGATCGGTACTGGAGCTGCCAGATGTCGGCGCCGGGATACAGGGGGCTCGAAAACCGCCGACTGGCAACGATATCGCCGTTGTTCTTTCCGTTCAGGTCTGCAGCCGCCGCGTACAACGTGCCTGGTACCGGGGCCGGATCACCGGGCGCTGCCGACGCGTGGGGAGCCGAAGCGAACAACAGCGACATCAGCCCGACGACGAGTGTGAGGGTCACGAGGGTGCGAAGCATGGCGAAATTCTTCTCGATTTCGATCGGCCCGAACGCAAGGTTCGGGTGAGAGATATTCGGATACCGTTGACGAACAATCGACTTCGAAACAGTCACGGCGCACCCTGGGAGACCATCGGCGAGTTGCGGTCGACCGACTCGCGATCGCCGCGGGGCAGCGCGGCCGCGACTGCGGTGGCCAACCCCATGGTCGCGGCCAGCCCGAACAGCACCGCCCGCTGCGACGTCAGGTAGTCCGCGGCGACCGGCTCCGCGGGAAGCAGGTTGAAGTACACGGCACCGGTGACCGCAGTACCCACAGCAGATCCCACTTGCTGGACGGTCGGCATGATCCCCGACGCCGAGCCGATGGCGTGCGGGGCCACCCCGGCGACGATGGTGCTCTGCAGCGGCGCGATCACCGACCCGAGACCCGCGCCGAGCACACCGAGCGGGACGACCGCCCACCAGGGGAAGCCTGCACTGTCGAGATACTCGGTGGTGACGCCGAGAACGAGCAGAGCCAGTCCCATAGCCCCCGCACCGGCCACAACGACTCGACAATCCCAGTGGCGGAACGAGATCGGCGCAGCCGCGGAGGCGAGCACGGCTCCGAGCGCGAAGGGAACGGTGATCGCTGCCACCGTCGACGCGCTCTCACTCAGTCCGGATTGCAGTGTCACCGACATCGTCAGAACGAATCCGGTGAAAGTGCCGTACACGAGGGCCGACACGGCACATCCCACGGAGAATCCGCGTGCACCGAAGACACCGATGTTCACCATGGCGTGCGCTCCCGCTGCACGTCGACGACGCTCCCACACCACGAACCCGGCCAGGGTCGTCAGACCGAGCGCAACCGCGGGCATGGCAGCGAGGGCACTCGAGCTGATCATGACGGGGCAGACGATCAGCAGAGCCCCGATCGACCACAGGGCGGCACCGACCGCGTCGAACCGTCCTCCGTGTCCTGCCGGGACCTGCTCTGAACCCGGTGCGACGAAGCTGCGACCGAGAACGACTGCCGCAGCGGAGATCGGGACGTTGATCAGAAACATTGCGCGCCAACCGGTTCCGAGGATGTCGAGGTGCAGCAGCGCTGCGCCGATCGACGGCCCGGCGAGTCCGGTCAGCCCCGCGGTGCCACCGTACAGCGCGAACGCGGTGGTGCGCCGGGTGCCGGAGTAGGCCGCTGTCACGATCGCCACCGTCTGGGCCGACATCGCCGCTCCCGCGAGCCCTTGCAACACGCGAGCGAGGACGAGCAGTTCGACCGTCGGCGCGTACGCACAGAGCACCGATGTCACGGCGAACAGCACAGTGCCGGTGACGAATACCGTTCTGCGACCGAAGACCTCACCGGCGCGTGCCATCGTGAGCAGCGCGCAGGCGATCGCGAGCAGGTACGCCGTCGGGATCCAGACCTGCCCGGTGCCCGACGCGTCGAGGTCACGCGCGATCGTCGGCAACGCCACGGTGACGGCGGTGACGTCGATCATCTGCATCGTGACGGCCAGCAGACAGGCACCCAGCGTCAGCCACGAGCCGCGGCGATGGTGCGTCATACCCGGCTGACGTCCGGAAGCTCGTGGGCGAACACGTGAGCCTCGGGCGGCTGTGGAATGTAGTCACCCTTGTCGACCACGGCGGAGTAGATTTCGGAGATCTTGGAGAAGTACAGGTCGATCGAACGATCGGCCTCGTCCGTGCCCGGGTACAGGAACTCGACGCCGGTGTGGTCCTCGAAGCGGTTGATCCACATGAAGACTTCCTCGGAGCTGCCGCGGTTGCCGTAGAGACCGGCTCCCGCCGCGTCCAATTCGGCTTCGCCCGGTAGCTTGCGAACGTCGACGTAGGAGATCATCGGCGCGGTCCATCCCGGCTGCGTCGTGATTCCGTGTTCCGGTAAGGCCAGCTCCAGCACCCGGTGGTACGAGGTGTTCGCCAGCAGCTTTCCGGAGTCGAATGCCTCTTGCGCGAGCACCGCGAGAGTACGGAACGTCGGCTGCTCACCGAGGTCGAATTGCACCGGAATCAGGCTCGAGTACCAACCGATCGACGCGAATTCACCCGGCGTCGACCGAGTGCTCTTGGGTGTCAGCCCGAGGTAGCTGTCCCGGCCGGCGAGCTCGTACTCCGCCAGGGCTGCGGCGGCGAAGATTCCGCCGATGAACTTGACTCCCACGGCTGCACACGCCTCGTCCACTGCCCGCGCCGTGGCACCGTCGAACAACGGGAACGAGCTGTGCGAGGTCCGTGTGTAGTCGACACTGCTGCGTCCCAACGGAAGTGGGAACGTCGGAAGATCACCTCCGTTGTCGGTGACCAGATCGATCCAGGTCCGAACAGCAGGACTGTCCAGGGTTGTGGCGTCGCTCTCGAGACGTTCACGCTGGCAGTATTCGAGGTAGCTGCCCGGGGTGAACAGGCCGTCGGACTCCCCTGTCACCGCATTGCGGTAGAGCTGGCGCAGTTCGTAGTAGGTCAGAGCCTGCGAGATGCCGTCGGTGTCGAGGTGATCGACCGCCGCGTACACCACGAAGTGATCGTCGTGTTCGATCGTTCCGAACGAGAAGCAATCCCAGCTCTCGGGACCGGGCGTGCTGTCCTGCACGTGACGCCGGATGGCCTCGGAGTCCACCGGCACTCCGAAATCGGTCGGTTCGAGCGCGATGTCGGCGATGTCGACGAGGTGGCGCGTAGAACCTTCTGCTGTGGTGGAGAACCAGCTGCGGAACGAATCGTGCCGGGTGACGAACGTGTTGAATGCGCGCCCCATCGCGGCGCGGTCCAGTGCGCCCTCGATCTCGAACGTCACCAGGCACAGCCGGGAGAATCGGAACGACGATCCCCGGTTGCGGTACGCGGCTTCGAGATACGCCTGCTGGATGTGCGAGGGCGGTGCCGGGTGAACGGGTGCGGCCGCGGCAGCAGCTCGTGAAGCGACGGTGGGTGACCACGTGGTGAGCGATCCTGGAGCGGGTTTCCACTCGTCGATGAGTCCGAATGCGACCACGACACAACCTTTCGAAGGAGACAGAGCGATTCGACGCGGAGAAGTGCGTCGGAGGAGCCAGTGCATCATCCGGGCCGAGGCCGAGAAACCCGCCGACGAGCATTTTGGAAAATTGACAACGATCCGCGGGATATCTGTGTCAAAACTGAACAATCGTCAGCATTGTTGTCGATGACAGTGTTCCGATCTACCGTCTGAGGTCGTACCGCGTCGGACACAGGCCGCTCGCGCATTGCTCCCACGATGTCAGGAACCATTGATGCCCAGTCGATTTCGCCTCGGTCAGGCGACCTCGTCGGCTCTGAGCGCGCTCGCTACCGCCGTCGTTCTCCTGTCGAGCACGGCGGCACCGGCTACCGCCGAAACCACCTCGTCGGTGGTCGGCGTCGAGGGCATTGCCGACCGACGAGACATCGTGTGGGTGCATTCGGCAGCCATGGACCGCGATATCCAGGTCGACGTATTTCGGTCGGCACAGCCCGGTTCACCGACGCTCTACCTACTCAACGGAGCGGCGGGCGGCGACGGGGGAAGCAGCTGGTTCGATCAGACCGACATCGCCGGCTTCTTCGGAAACAAGAACGTCAACGTGGTGGTCCCGCGCGGCGGCGCAGCGAGCTACTACACCGACTGGCTGCACGACGATCCGGTTCTGGGCCGAAACATGTGGTCCACCTTCCTCGGTCGGGAACTTCCTCCGTTGATGGATGCTCTGCTCGACGGCAACGGGGCAAATTCGGTCGCCGGTATCTCGATGGCAGGCACGTCCGTCCTGCAGTTGGCGATCGCCCACCCGTCGGTGTATCGATCCGTCGCGGCGTTCAGCGGATGCGCGCGTACCAGCGACCCGGTAGGTGCCATGTACGTCAGGTCGGTGGTAGAAGCCCGCGGCGGTGGGTCGACCGCCAACATGTGGGGACCCCAGGGAAGCGCCGACTGGATTGCCAACGACCCCTACGTCAATGCCGAGGGGTTGCGCGGCATCGACGTGTACATCTCGTCCGGAACGGGAGCGCCCGGGGCATTCGACGTACCGGGTGGTCCCGGTATCGGCAGCGATTACGGCAAGCTCGCCCAGCAACTCGCCGTCGGTGCCGTGATCGAGGCGACGACCGATGTGTGCTCGCAACAGATGCAGAAACGCTTGCAGGAGCTCGACATCGAGGCCACCTACAACTTCCGACCCAACGGGACCCACTCCTGGGCCTATTGGCAACAGGATCTGCACGACTCGTGGTCGGTGATCGCACCGTCGTTGGGGCTGCCGACCGGCACGTCCTGACCCGTGACTCCTCGAGCGATGACGAAGGAAAAGCGATGAACCGAACCGACGCTGCGGGCACTCCGGCTCTGGCTGCCACCTGGGCCCGCTCACCGTGGCCACTCGCCGACATCATTCGGGCCAAACGTGGCCGGACCGTCTCGGTCGTGCTACCCGCTCTCGACGAGGAGGAGACCGTTGCCGGCGTCATCGCCTCGATGACTCCTCATATGGGCAGCCTGATCGACGAACTGGTGGTGCTGGATTCGGGATCGACCGACGCCACCGCCGCGCGGGCCCGCTGCGCCGGTGCCACCGTCGTCTCCAGGGAGGACGCACTACCCGGCACACCCGTGGTCCGCGGCAAGGGTGAAGCGCTGTGGCGCGGCGTGGCTGCGACCTCGGGGGACATCGTGGTGTTCGTTGACTCCGATCTGGTCGATCCCGGTTCGCACTTCGTTCCCTCCCTCGTCGGCCCGCTGGTCATGGACGACGACGTCGAGTTGGTCAAAGGCTTCTTTCGTCGACCCCTGACGATCGGTGACACCACCGACGAGGACGGCGGCGGCCGCGTCACGCAGCTGACGGTACGGCCGCTGCTGACGGCACTTCGGCCCGAGCTCGCCGGTGTCTTCCAACCCTTGGGCGGAGAATACGCCGCGACTCGTCGCCTCTTGGAGGCACTTCCGTTCGCGCCCGGCTACGGCGTCGAGATCGGTGTCCTGCTCGATACGTGCGACCGGTTGGGTATCGGCGCGATCGGTCAGGTCGGACTGGGAACCCGACGGCATCGAAATCGACCGACCTCGGAGCTGGCGGTCATGAGTCGGCAGATCATCGCCACGATGTTCTCGCGCCTCAGCCTGAACGATTCCGGAGCCGAGTTCACCACATTCTCGACCACCGGGTCTCAGGTCTCGATGAGCGTGGCACCCTTGTCTTTTGTCGACCGTCCCCCGCTGATCACCGTCGACCACTACCTCCGTGCCACTCGCCGGAACTCGGTGAGCGCCCCGGTGTGAGACGAAGCCAGCCGCGCCCTCCACCGTCGAGCACGGTGGAGGGCGCGGCTGGGGCTTTCGAGAAACGAGCTACTTGCCTGTCTCCGCGGCACGGAGGTCCTTGCGCAGAATCTTGCCCGCCGCAGACTTGGGGACGATGTCGATGAACTCGACGCGTCGCACCTTCTTGTGCGGCGACACGCGCTCGGCGACGAAGGCGATGACGCCCTCTTCGTCGATCGTGGCACCCTGCTGGCGGACGACGAATGCCTTGGGGATTTCCTCGCCCTCGTCGTCGAGCACTCCGATGACGGCGGCGTCGGCGATCTCCTCGTGCGTGAGCAGCAATGCCTCGAGCTCGGCCGGGGGCACCTGGTAACCCTTGTACTTGATCAGTTCCTTGAGGCGGTCGACGATGTAGACGACACCCTCGGGATCGACGACGGCGATGTCGCCGGTGTGCAGGTAACCGTCGGAATCGAGGGTTTCTGCGGTGGCGGTGGGGTTGTTGAGGTACCCGACCATCACGTTCGGTCCCTTGACCCACAGCTCGCCTGGCTTGCTCAATCCCTCTGTGGGCAGCTCGATCTCCTCGAGGGTGCCCGGGTCGACGAGCTTGTTCTCGGTGTTCGCCAGCGGCTGGCCCACCGAGCTGAGCGGCATGTCGTCGCGATCGAACGGAATGGCGTGGCTGACGGGGCTGAGTTCGCTCATGCCGTAGCCCTGACGCACCCGCGTGTTCAGACGCTTCGCGACGGCCTTGCCGAGTTCCTCGTCCAGCGGTGCCGCGCCCGAGAAGATGGTGTGCACGCTGGAGAGGTCGTACTGATCGATCATCGGGTGCTTGGCGAGCGCGACGGCCACCGGCGGTGCGATGAACAGGTACGTGAGCTTCTGATCCTGGATGATCCGCAGGAATTCGACGAGGTCGAACTTCGGCATCGTCACCAGGTGCGCGCGCAGCTTGAGCGCGATGTTGAGCAGTACCGTCAGGCCGTAGATGTGGAAGAACGGCAGCAGCGCCAGGATCGCGTCGTCGCTGTCGATTCCGACGCGCGGTTCCATCTGTGCCACGTTCGCGACGAGGTTGCGGTGGGTGAGGATGACGCCCTTCGGCACACCCGTCGTGCCGGAGGAGTACGGCAGCACTGCAACGTGGGTGGCCGGATCGAACGAGACCTCGGGGGCGGGTGCGCCCTGGGTGAGCAGGTCGCGCAGGTTCGGGTGGCCCTCTGCGCCGTCGAGCACGATGACGTGATCTGCGTCGAGGCCGACCTTCTCCGCGGCGGCCTTGGCCTGCGGGTACAGCGGGGAGACGGTGAACAGGAACTTCGCGCCCGAGCCGGTGAGTTGCTTGGCGATGTCCTCTGCCGTGTACAGCGCGTTGATCGTCGTCGCAGTTCCACCCGCGCGCAGGATGCCGTGCAGCACCGACGCGAACGCGGGCACGTTCGGCGAGTGGAGTCCGACGACGTCGCCGACCTCGAGTCCGCGTGCGGCCAGAGCGCCTGCGATGGCGTCGATCTGGCCGATCAGCGTCTTGTAGGTGGTGACCGCACCCGACGTTCCGTCGATCAGTGCAGGCTTGTCGAGGTCGGACTCGGCGATCGATCCGAACAGGAAGTCGTAGACGCTGAGTTCGGGAATCTCGACATCGGGAAAGGGACTGCGGAAGCTCATGGCTCTCCTTCGAAAAACTGCGGCAACAATGATCGAACCCTACAGTGAAAGCGGTCACAACGGACGTACGACCCTACCGCCGAGTCAGGTAGTGGAGGGCTAACTTCGCGACGCGTACGGTTTGCCCGCTGCGGCCGGTCCCCGGACGTGGCCCACCAGGCCCGCGACGGCGAAAATGGTCACCACGTAGGGCAGCATCAGCATGAACTCACTGGGTACCGGCGAGCCGATGATGCCCAGTACGTTCTGCAGGTTCGACGCGAATCCGAACAACAGTGCGGCCAGCGTCGCGCGTACCGGATCCCAGCGCCCGAAGATCACGGCGGCGAGAGCGATGTAGCCGGCACCGGCCGTCATCTCCTTGCCGAACGCTCCGACCGAACCCAGGGTGAAGTACGCACCACCGAGGCCGGCGATGGCACCGGCGAGGCAGACGTTCCAGAATCGGGTGCGGGCGACATTGATTCCGACGGTGTCGGCAGCTTGCGGGTGTTCACCCACGGCGCGCAGTCGCAGGCCCCACTTGGTGTGGAACAACCCGAGGAAAACCAGAGCTACCGCGACGTACATCAGGTACACGATGAGCGTCTGCCGGAACAGCACCGGACCGAGAATCGGAATCTGCGAGAGCACCGGAATGTCGATGCGCGCGAAGCGCGGTGGTGAGTTGAGTGTCTCGGCGTTCTTGGTGAGCACCACCGAGTACAGGAAGCTGGTCAGTCCGACCACCAGCACGTTGAGCACCACACCCACGATGACCTGGTTCACGAAGTAGCGAATGGAGAACACGGCCAACAGGGACGCGGTCAACGCTCCGGCGATCAGTGCCGCGAGTAGCGCGACGTACGTGGAGCCGGTGATCGACGCGACGACGGCGCTGACGAACGCACCTGCCAGCAACTGTCCTTCGATGGCGATGTTGATGACGCCGACGCGTTCGGAGATCACGCCGCCCATGGCACCGAAGATCAGCGGGGTACTCAGAGCGACCGCGCCGATGAGCAATCCGGGAACGGGAATGGTCTCACCGTCCGCGGCCCAGGCCAGGAACCCGAAGACGAACAGCACGGCGAACACTGCGAGCAGCCACAGCGGTGCCGAGCGGTACTGCGAGGCCAGGAACGCCGCGTATGCGGTGACGACGGCCAGCGCGACGACCACCGCGAGACCGGTGCCGAACGACGGCACGCCCACGGCGGGCAACGCGAAGAAGTCACCCTCCGAGGCCAACGCGAATGTGCTTGTGCCCGAACCCTTCTTGACGACGAACAGCACCAGAGCGAGCAGGGTCACCACCCCGAGGATCGTGGGCACCTTCCAGCTGCGACCCAGCACCGCCTCGGCGGGGGCACCGACGGCGTCGGTAGAGGTGGTCACAGTGCACTCACCTTCGCGGTCTCGGCTTTCGCGAGTTTCTCTTCACCTGGTTTGGGCAATCGGAACACCGCTCGCACCAGTGGCGGCGCGGCGATGAACAACACGATCACCGACTGCACGACCAGCACGATGTCGATCGGTACGCCCTCGGCTGCCTGCATCGCGAACCCGCCGGCCTTGAACGCGCCGAACAGGATTCCCGCGAAGAACACGCCCCAAGGTTTCGATCGGCCGAGCAGTGCGACGGTGATGGCGTCGAACCCGATTCCGGCGTCGATGTCGGCGCTGAAGCCGGTGGTGACGGTGCCGAGCACCTGCGCCACTCCGGCCAAGCCGACCAGGGCGCCCGACAGGATCATCGCGTATAGGTAGATCCGATTGACGTTCATGCCTGCGACGCGCGACGCGTGCGGATTCTCGCCGACGGCGCGGAAGCGGAATCCGAGACTGGACCGTTCGAGCAGCCACCACACCGCGACGGTCACGACGATCACCAGCACGAATCCGAGGTGCAGACTGTAGCGGTCGCCGAAGAGCTTGGGGAACACCGCAGTCGACGCGATGGGCGGGGTCTTGGGGTTGTTCGATCCCGGTGCCTGCAGAGCACCGGGGGTACGCAGCAGATACGCGACGAGGTAGAACGCGATGTAGTTGAGCATGATGGTGACGATCACTTCGTGAGCGCCGGTGCGTGCCTTGAGGAATCCGGCGATACCGCCCCACACTGCGCCGCCCAGGACTCCGGCGACGACGGCCACCAGGAGGTGGATCCCGGCCGGCAGGTTCACTCCGAAGCCGACCCAGCCTGCGCACGCCGATGCGATGAGCATCTGGCCGCGGCCACCGATGTTGAACATTCCGACGCGGAAGGCCAGTGCCACACCGAGTCCCGCGACGATCAGCGGAGTGGCGAAGGTCAGCGTCTCGGTCAGCGGACGGATGCCGTTCTCGAATCCCGGACGCCGGAAGTTGTACACCGAGCCCTGGAACAACGACGAGTACGCTCCGGCAACGGAATCCCAGACCGCCTCGAGCATGTCCGAGGGACGGGAGAAGAAGTACCCGGCCGATTCCTGCACGGCCGAGTTGGTGGCGGCGATGAGCACGGCCCCGACGATCAACGCGAGCAACACCGCGAGAACCGAGATGATCGCGCTGCCGGTGAAGATCTGCCGCAACACGACATGCGACTTCGACGGCTCCTGAGATACCGACGGCCGCTCGGCCTCACTCACCGCGTTCACCACCCATCATCAATCCGAGTGTTTCGCGGGACGTATCCCCGGGGACGATTCCCACGATTGCTCCTCGATACATGACGGCGATGCGGTCGGCCAGTGCGGCAACCTCGTCCAGTTCGCTCGACACCACGATGACCGGGATCCCCGAATCCCGGGTGGCGACAATGCGTTTGTGCACGAATTCGATGGATCCGACGTCGATTCCGCGAGTCGGCTGCGCAGCGACGAACAGTCGCAGATCGCGGCTCAGTTCTCGCGCGAGCACCACCTTCTGCTGGTTGCCACCGGAGAGGCGTCCGACGGCGGTGCCGATTCCCGGTGCGCGAACGTCGAATTCGCTGAGCTTGTCCGATGCGAACTTCTCCAGATAGTCGCGTTGCACCGCGCCGCGTCGCACGAACGGCATGCTGTTTGAGCGATCGAGCATCAGGTTCTCGGCGATGGAGAATTCGCCCACCAGTCCGTCGACGGTGCGGTCCTCGGGGACGAAGCCGACGCCTGCGTCGAGCACGTCCTGCACCGTCGACCCGACGAGCGAGTTGCCGTCGAGGCTGATCTTGCCGGATACGTTGTCCTGCAACCCGAGTAGGGCTTCGACGAATTCGGTCTGACCGTTGCCCTGCACGCCGGCGATCGCGAGGATCTCTCCCGCCGCGACTTCGAGGCTGACGTCGTCGACGGTCTTGTTGCCCTGGGCGTCGAACACGGACAGGTTCTCGATCACCAGTGCCGCGTCCCCGGGCGTGGCCGGGTCCTTCGAGACGGTCAGCTGCACATCGCGTCCCACCATCAGTGCCGCGAGCTCGGTGTTGCTGGCGGTCGGCTTCGCTTCGCCGACGACCTTGCCGAGCCGGATGACGGTGATCTTGTCGGCCACTTCGCGTACTTCGCGCAGCTTGTGGGTGATGAAGACGATCGTGGTCCCCGACGCCGCGAGTTCGCGCATGATCCGCATCAGATCGTCGGTCTCCTGCGGCGTCAGGACGGCTGTCGGCTCGTCGAACACGAGCACCTTCGCCTCACGAGAGAGTGCTTTGACGATCTCGACCCGCTGCTGCACGCCGACGGGAAGGTCGTCGACGAGAGCATCGGGATCGAGATCGAAGCCGAACCTCGCGGATATCTCCCGCACCAGCTTCCGAGCTGCCACGAGGTCGAGTCGTCCACCGAGCGAGGTGGTTTCGTTGCCGAGCACGATGTTCTCGGCGACGGTGAACACCGGAATCAACATGAAGTGCTGATGCACCATGCCGATTCCGGCGGTCATCGCCTCGCCCGGTCCGGCGAAGTTCTGCTCGACGTCGTCGAGCAGAATCTGGCCCTCCTCGGCGCGATACAGGCCACTGAGCACGTTCATCAACGTGGACTTGCCTGCACCGTTCTCGCCGAGGAGACAGTGGATCTCGCCGGATTCGACGCTCAGATCGATGTGGTCGTTGGCGATCAACGAGCCGAATCGTTTGGTGATACCGCGAAGTTCGAGCTTCATATCCCTTTACGACCGCTTGTTGCTACTTGGGTGCCGACGGCGACTCGACGGTGATGGACCCGTCGATGATGCCGGCCTTGATCGTGTCCAGCTCGCCCTGCAGCGCGGGGTCGACCTTGGACTCGAAGTCGTGGAACGGTGCGATACCGACTCCGTCGTTCTCGAGAGTGCCCACGTACGGGGTGTTGTCGAACGCATCGGCACCGGAGTTGGCGACGACCTCGTCGACGCTGGTCTTGAGTCCCTTGGTCACCGAGGTGAGCAGCAGGTCACCGACCGAGGGGTCGGACTCGAACACGTCGGCGTCGGCACCGATGAGGGCGACCGGGCGCGAGGAGTCGCGAATGGCCTGTGCCGCACTCTGATAGATGGGACCGCCGACCGGGAAGATGACGTCCGCGTTCTGGTCGATCAGACCCTGGGCGGTGTTCTTCGCGACCTCGTTGGCGGTGAATCCGCCGGTGAACGAGCCGTTCTGCGAGGGTACGTCCCAGCCGATGACGCGGACCGCTTCGCCCTTCTGCTCGTTGAAGTAGTTCACGCCGTCTGCGAAGCCGTCCATGAAGATGGTGACGGTCGGCAGCTGGGAGCCACCGAACGTACCGACCACGCCGGTGGTGCTGTAGCTCGCGGCCGCGTAGCCGGCGAGGAATGCGGACTGCGACGCGTCGTAGGTCAGCGGCTTGACGTTCGGCAGATCGATCGTGGAGTCGTCGATGATCGCGAAGTCGATGTCGGAGTTGGCCTCGGCGGCCACCTTGGTGGCGTCGGCCAGATCGAATCCGACGGTGACGATGAGGTTGCAGCCCTGATCGACGAGGTTGTTGATGTTGGGGCCGTAGTCGGTGGGCGATGCGGACTCGACGGTGCGTGGCTCGACGCCGAGTTCTTCGGAGGCTTCGGTCAAGCCCTCGAACCCGAGCTGGTTGAACGACTTGTCGTCGAATCCGCCACTGTCGGAGACCATGCAGGGCAGGAAGTCACTCGATCCGCCTCCGCCCGATCCTTCGTCTTCGGGGGCGGATCCACAGCCTGCGATCAGGGCGATGGCACCGAGCGACGCGACGCCGCCGAGTGCTGCCTTCCGCGTACTCGTGCGGGTAACGAATGACAAGATGTCCTCCAATTTAGGTGTACTTCGTCTGGGTCGGGACGCTACTCGCGCGGGCGAGGGTGCGCAGGATTTCGGTCAGGCATCCCTGTCGGGCTCGGCCTTGTGCGGCTCGGCCTTCGCGGTGGAGACATCGTCGGGCAAGCTGCCGCCTTCACGGAGTATTCGTGCTTCGTCCTCACGCACCATCACTGCCGGCCCCGCTGCCACCACCGAGGGGTTCGGCGGAGTTCCGGGCTTGAACACGTTGAAGAATACGTTGAGTACCACCGCGACGATGCTGGCGGCACTGATTCCGGAGTGGAAGATCGTGACGAACCAGTCCGGGAACTCGTCCCAGAAGTCGCTCGCGACAACAGGTATGAGGCCGAACGCCAAGGTCACCGCCACGATGACGACGTTGGAGTTGTTGTCGTAGTTCACCTTGCCGAGGGTGCGGATACCGCTCGCGGCGACGGTTCCGAACAGCGCGATGCCTGCGCCGCCGAGAACCGGAAGCGGGACGACCCCGACGACGGCTGCGAGAATCGGCGAAAGGCCCAGCAGTGCAAGCACGCCACCGCCCGTCGCCACGACGAAGCGGCTCTTGATGCCGGTCATCGCCACCAGGCCGACGTTCTGCGCGAAGGCCGTGGCCGGGAAGGTGTTGAAGATCGGGGCGACGGCTGAGGAGACCATGTCGGCGCGCAGGCCGTCGCCGACACGCTTGGAGTCGACGTCGGTTCCGACCACTTCGCCGACGGCGAGGATGTCGGCGGTGGTCTCGACCATGATCACCAGGATCACGATGGTCATCGACACGATCGCGCCGATTGCGAAGATCGGGGAGCCGAAGGCGAAGGGTGTCGGGACGGCCACGACGGACGCGTCGGCGACGCCGTCGAAGTCGGTCTTGCCGACGATCAGTGCCGCGATGGTGCCGACGACGAGTCCGAGCAGGATCGACAGCCGCGACAGTCCGGGGATCTTGGTCATCACCAGTACGGCGAGGAGGGTGAACATCGCCAGCCCGATGTTGCCGGGGTCCAGGTAGTTCGGGTTCGGGGCACCGCCCACCAGTTCCTGGCCGGTGATCCAGCGGGCGGCCACCGGCATCAGCGACAGTCCGATGACGGTGATGATGCTGCCGGTCACCAGCGGCGGGAAGAACCGAACGATCTTGGAGAAGAACGGGGCGATCGCCAATCCGATCAGCGCGGCCACGAGAACGGCTCCGAGCACGGTGCGCAGTCCGGTTCGCCCGTCGTCCGCGCCGGCGATGATCGTCAGAACCGTCGAGACCGATGCGAACGAAATGCCCTGTACCAGCGGCAGTTGCGAGCCGAAGAACGGGATGCCGATCGTTTGCAGCACGGTGGCCACGCCACTGACGAACAGCGCGCAGGAGATCAGCAGGGCCTGATCGGCCCCGGAGAGTCCGGCCGCTCCACCGACGATGATCGGGACGGCGATGACGCCGCCGAACATCGAGAGGATGTGTTGCAGACCGTAACCGAACATCTGCAGCACCGGTGGGCGAGCGTCCTCGGGCCTGGTCATGAATGTCAGGCTAGGAACCGGACGTTACGGGCAGCGGCACCCACCCATTTCCGGCGAGTTACGCTTGCTCGGCCTTACCGGCCTCCACCAGATGCTCGAACGCCTTCAGGTTCGCCAACGATTCGCCGCGCGATACCCGCCACGCCCATTCCCGTTTGATGGATTCGGCGAAGCCCAGCTCGAGCAGCACGTTGAAGTCACCGTCGGCGGCCTCGAGGGTCTGGCCGAGAATGCGGTCGAGTTCGTCACCGTTGACGGCGTGCAACGACATTCGGCCGACGAGGTAGATGTCGCCGACCTTGTCGATCGTGTAGTGAACCCCGTACAGGCGACGGTTGCGTCGGAGCAGGTATTTGTAGACGCCCTCGAAGTTCTCGTCGGGTTTGCGGCAGACGAACGCCTCGATCCGCACCCCGTGATGCCCGACGGTCAGCATCGTCGTGGTCTTGAGTTTGCGTTCCCCGGGCAGTTCCACGGTGAACACCTCGCCCCGCCGGGTGTAGTCCAGCTCGCGGTCCTTCAGTGCCCGGTCGATCAGTTCGGCGGTCTCGCTCATGCAGTCACAGCTCCTGATCTGCGTAGTTTCGACAATCCTCGGACGCGTCGCGGAGAGAACTCGCTCGGTCCCTCGCCTCGGTCGAAGTGGAACTTGGCCTTGCGGTAGCTCTCGATGAGTCCGTCGGCGGTGTGCTCCCACGAGAAGTTGCGGGCGTGCTGCGGTGCCGCGGTCGCCATGTCTGCCAAGGCAACTGGATCCGCCAGCATCGACGAGAGCGCATCGGCCCAGTCCTCGGTGCGGTGGCCCTGAACCAGGCGTCCGGTCTCGCCCGATCGCACCGCCACGCCGAGTCCGCCGACGTCCGCGGCCAGGACCGGAGTGCCGCAGGCCTGGGCTTCGATCGCGACAAGGCCGAACGATTCGTTGTAGCTCGGCACGGCGACGATGTCCGCGGCGCGGTAGACCTGGGCCAGGCGCGCCGACGGTTGCGGCGGCATGAACGTCACTCGGGCAGTTATCCCCAGGTTCTCGGCCAGATCGATGAGGGCGTCCGGTCGATCCAGTCCGCTGCCGGACGGGCCGCCGACGATGAGGACGCGCAGCGGTGTCGTCGGATTGCGTTGCAGCACTTCGGCAGCCGCGGCGATCAGCACGTCGGGGGCCTTGAGCGGTTGGATGCGTCCGACGAATGCGACGATCGACTCGTCGGGATTCAATCCGAGCTCGGCGCGCGCCGCACGCTTGTCACCTGGATTGTATTGCGCCAGATCGGCTCCCGGCGCAACGACGTCGATCGAACCCTGCGACGCCCCGTAGATCTCGACGAGAGACTTCGCTTCCTCGGTGGTGTTGGCGATCAGCCGGTCCGCCTCGGCCACCACCTGCTGCTCACCGATCTGACGCGCGGCGGGTTCGGGCGAGTCGCCCTGCGCCAGAGACGCGTTCTTGACGGCGGCGAGAGTGTGCGCGGTGTGTACCAGCGGCACTCCCCAGCGATCGCGCGCGAGCCAGCCGACCTGACCCGAGAGCCAGTAGTGCGAGTGCACCAGATCGTAGTAACCGGGTTCGTGGCGAGCTTCTTCTCGCAGCACCCCGGCTGCGAATGCGCACAGCTGAGTGGGTAGATCGTGCTTGTCCAACCCCTCGAACGGACCGGCGACGATGTTGCGCACCAGCACTCCGGGAGCTGCCTCGACGACGGGCGCGTCGGTCGACGCCGTCGCACGGGTGAAGATCTCGACCTCCACGCCGCGCTTGGCCAGCTCTTTCGCGCTCTGCAGCACGTAGACGTTCATGCCGCCCGCATCGCCCGTTCCCGGCTGCGCCAGCGGGGAGGTATGCAAGGACAACACAGCGACCCTGTTCAGCTGGCGTCCAGTCACTTCTTCAGTGTGCACGCCTCCACATTACGTCTCGATAACTACCCCTTCCGACGACCGGGCAGACTCGGACCATCCACGAACTCGGTCACCTCGGTGAAGAAGCGCTGCGGATCGGCGACGAACGGCCCGTGGTCCACACCCTCCCAGTACGACGCGACCGCCGTGGGAATCAGCTCCGCAGCGTGCCGTCCGGCGGAGACGTCGACGACGGTGTCCTCGGTCCCGTGCAGCACCAACGCCGGGATGTCGAGGCTGCGCAGCAGGTCGTCGTGGCCGACCGCTCGATCGAACAGGGCTGCGCGAACCCGTGGCCTCGTGGACAGCGTCAACCCGAACAACGCCTGCGCCTCCGTGCCCTTGCCTTCTGTCGGCCCGGTCAGCGCGTGCCCGAAACTCCCGAGCGCTTTGATCGCGACGCGGGGCTCCTCGGCCATCGCACCGGGGATCGCAGCGCGCATGGCCGTTCCGACGCGGCCGCCTGCCTCTCCCCTGCCGATGCTGGTGATCGCACCGACGAGCACGATGCCCGCCACCGCGCCCGTGCCGTGTTCGGCGAGGTAGTCGCAGATCACCAGTCCGCCGTACGACCAACCCAGCAGCACCGCGTCGGATGTGATGCCCTCGGCGGCGAGTACCGCGTCGACATCGCCTGCCCATGTCCTGGGATCGTCGTAACCGGCAGGCGGGGCGTCGGAATAGCCGTGTCCGCGCAGATCGACGGCGACGACGCGGTAACGCTCCGCCAGGTCGGCCAGCAGTCCCTCGCCCCAGCAGGCCGAGCTCTGCGCCCACCCGTGCAGCAGGATCAGTGGCCGCGCCGCTGGGTCACCGCTGACGCGGTAGACGATGTTGGCTCCGTCGATGCCGGTGGCCTGGCGAATCGGTCCTGCTGCACGGGTGCTCGTATCGGGCTGGCTCATAGTGGGTCAACCTACGCGGCAGCCTTGCGCATCGAGGCGAGCGGATCGGAGTACAGGGCGCTCAGAGAGACCACGGTTGCGGCGTACTCCTGCACTTTGTCGCCGAAACCGGTCACCCGAATATCCCTGCGCTCCAACGTCGAATGCGTCGCGAAGGCCTCCCCCACGTGCGGAATTCCGGCCGGGTACGCGGTGAACGCCTGGCCTCCGAGTACCACGCGGTCCGGATTGAACATGTCGCGCAGCAGCGCCACCGTCCGCCCCAGAATCTGCGCTCGCTCGGCGAGCAACTCCCGCGCGGCCTCGGAGCCTGCCTGCGCCGCCTGATACACCGCGCCGATACTCGGGTGAGGCTGCGGTCCGACTATTTTGCGATCGACGGCGGCGGCGACCACGGCTCGATCGCTGACGGAGGCCTCGAGGCATCCCCGATTGCCGCAGCTGCACAGCGCCGACGATCCGGTGGGCAGGTGTGCGATGGACCCCGGGCCGCTCGTGGGGGTGTGCACGCGGCCGTCGATGGTCAGCGCCATGCCTGCGGTCTCGCGTGCGTAGAAGTACAGAGAAGTTCCGCTGTTGCTCTGCGACGCAACACTGTCCGACAGGCGCGGTGCGAGGAGCAGCTCCGAGGCCGCCATGGCCTCGACGTGCCCGGAGACCGAGATCGGCAGTCCGAGTCCACCGCCGATGATTCCGGCGACGCGGCCGTTCTCCCATCTCAGCCGCGGATGGTCGACGGTGCCGGTCGCGGTGTCGACACGTCCACCGATCGCCACCCCGACCCACAGTGGGGTGCGGCGGTGCCAGCGTCCGGCGAAGGCACCGGCACTGCGGGTGATCGACGCCAACGCTGTCTCCGAAGACCCGGCGGGCGTTGGTATCTCGATGGCGCCGAGGATGCGTCCCCGCAGATCGCTGACGATGATGCCGGTGACGACGGCTCCGATGTGGATGCCGATGGTCGAGAACGGTTCGTGGTTGACCTCGAAGGGCACCCGCGGGCGGCCGATCGCCCCCGGTGCCGTCAGGTCTGCGCGCTCACGGAGCATCCCGACGGCGAGCAGGGCCGACACCTGACGGTTGACGGTGGCGATGCTCGAACCGGTTGCGCGAGCAGCACGCTCGCGCGAGATGGGACCTTCGACGCAGACCACCCGAAGTACCGACGCGGCGGGACTGTCGGCGATCCGCAGATCGGGTGCGACGAGTTGGACGCGCGATCGAGGCCTCGCGAGAGACCGAAGAGAGGTGGGGCCGGTGTGGTGGTGCAGCGTTGAAACAGACATCCGTTGTGGTCCTCAGCAATGGCAGACCTCCGTCGTGGATGGACAACGACGAAAGAGCGAAGTGATGCAGGTCAAGGAAGGGTGCGGTGGTCGCGAAGAACCACGACACGCGAATCGACTGTCTGCAGCTCGAAACAGGGAGCTAGAGACGGATTCCTTGGCCGGGACAACACAGTTCCCGAGGAAGCGGCAAGCGAGAACCGAGGGATGCGGTCACATAGGTGACCCGCATCGCGGTGGTCTCACTGGCGGACATGAGTCCAAAATTAGCACCCTCGCGTCCGAAGTCCAATCGGGCATCGGAAAGCACGGGGTACGCCGGGCATAGAATTTCACCATGACCTCGTCCGAACACATTTCCCCCGATGCCCGAATCGCCGTCGTCACCGGAGCGAGCTCCGGCATCGGCGCGGCCACCGCCCGCCAACTCGCCGCCGACGGATTCCACGTCGTGATCGGAGCCCGCCGCCTCGACCGGCTGGAGGAGTTGGCGTCGGAGATCGGCGGCACTGCCCTGGAACTCGATGTGACGGACGAGGATTCGGTCGCTGCCTTCACCGCGGTCATTCCCCGCGTCGACGTGTTGATCAACAACGCCGGTGGCGCGAAGGGCTTGGCCCCGGTGATCGACGCCGACCTCGACGACTGGCGCTGGATGTGGGAGACCAACGTGCTCGGTACATTGCGGGTGACGAAGTCGTTGCTGCCCAAGCTGATCGACTCCGGCGACGGCCTGATCGTCACCATCACGTCGGTTGCGGCATTCGAGGCGTACGACAACGGTTCGGGCTACACCTCGGCCAAGCACGCTCAGGCAGTGCTGCATCGGACGTTGCGCGGCGAGCTGCTGGGCAAGCCGGTGCGATTGACCGAGGTCGCGCCGGGTGCCGTGGAAACCGAGTTCTCACTCGTCCGGTTCGACGGCGACGCAGACAAGGCCGACGCGGTCTACCAGGGCATCACACCGCTCGTGGCAAGCGATATCGCCGAGGTGATCGGCTTCGTCGCATCTCGCCCGTCGCACGTCAACCTGGATCAGATCATCATCAAGCCACGTGATCAGGCCGGTCCGGGGCGCTTCTCCCGTAAGTAGCGGCTTCGCCGCAGGTGAGCGGAACTTCGTAGTGGGCTACGAAGTTCCGCTCACCTGCGCGTAGCGCTCACAGCGCCGACATCGACTCCCACGTCGGCCAGTCGATGGCCCAGTCGTACAGGTCGCCGTCTGCTGCCGAGAGGTCGATGCGCGTGCCGGTGACCTCGACGGGATCGCCGTACATCGCCGTCTGGAAGTACTGCTGAGCGTCGGCGTCGGAGAGATTGATGCACCCGTTGGTGACGTTCGAGGCCCCCTGCACTCCGGTTGTCAGCGGATTGGCGTGGATGAACTCACCGTTGTTGGAGATACGCACAGCCCAGCGTTCGCGGACGTTCTCGTAGAACGGCGGGTTGGACATCAGGAAGTCCTCGTGCTTCTCGGTGACGACGTGGATACCGCTGCGGGTGACGTTGCGGTCCTCGTTGCCCTCGCCGTAGCTGACCGGTATGTCCATGATCGTCGCGCCGTCGCGGACCACCTGCATGCGGTGGCTGGTGGCGTCGGCGACGACGACCTGACTGCGTCCGATGCTGAAGTTCAGGGTGACATCGTCGGCTCCGTATGCACCGTCGCCGTAGTTCACGCCGTACAGGTTGGCTACCACCGAGACGGTCGTGCCGGGAGCCCAGTAGTTGGTGGGACGCCAGTGGATGCGCGAGCCGTTGTCGTCCGGAAACCATGCCCACGCGCCGGGAGTCGGCGGGTTGGTGGTCACCGTCAACGCCTTCTCGACGGCGGCCTTGTCGGCGATCGCCGAATCGAACTGCAGGATGATCGGGGCGGCGATGCCGACCTCCTGGCCGTCGCCGATGTTGGTGCTCACCGACGTGCGGCTGTCGGGTTCGACGGTGGTGAAGGCACCGGTGATCTCGACGGCCTTGTCGTCGCTGCCCACGGCCGAGCCGGACCACGTGTACTGCACGCCGTAGCCGAGAGGCTCGGTGATGGCGTACGAGGTCTTGTCGGGCGAGAGCGCGCCCTGGACGACCTTGCCGTCGGGGTTGGTCAACGCGACCTGGGTGAGCGTTCCGTCGGCAACGGAGACCGAGATCGGCGCGACGGGGCTGACGTCGACGGCACCTGCGACCGGGTTCTCGGTCACCCGTGCGACGGGCGCTGCCTCGGTGGTCGGGGCTGCCGTGCCCGAGCCGGCATCGCCCGATCCGACGGTGCAGCCTGCCACGAGTGCCACCAAGGCGACCAGCACGGCGATCAACCACACCGTGCGAGTCCGTTTTGTCTGTTCTACCTGCTCATGCACGTTATCCAACGTACCTGCGTCGGCGAACTACCCCGATTTTTGGGGGCAGTCTCACAGCTGGCAGGAGTGGAGCCCGCGGAATGACTCACAGCTGCAGGAGTGGAGTTCCGCGGAACGACTCAGAGTTTGCGCGTACGCAGTTCGTGCCCCTTGGACGTCAGACAGCGCCCGGAATCGAGGCTCCAGTCCCACCCGTGCAGATTGCAGGTGAGCTTGTTGCCCTCGACGATGCCGAACTTCGTCAGGTCCGCTTTCAGGTGCGGGCAGCGGCGCTGGATCTCGTAGCCGCCCATCGTGATCGTGGCGGTGTCGTCGTGCGCCTCGGCGAACCAGCCGTCGGCGTAGGCGATGCGCTCGTCGGTGAGGCACTTGAAGAACGTGTAGAGGAATTCGTTGTAGCCGCCGACGCGTCGGGCTCGGAAGCGGGTGGACAGGAAGATCGAGTTGACCCAGTCCGGCTCTCGGTCACGTATCGCGGTGCGCACCAGTTCCGGCGGGATGGTGAAGCTGTAGCGGAACTTCTCGTTCGAGATCGGTTCGCGCACAATCCTTTTCGGAAAGTCCAGCACGACGGTTTCGTCGCCCATGGTGATTCCGACGGGATAGCCGATGCCGTCGCAGATCAGGTCCGTCTGCGCCATGATCGGCTCGAACAGGCCCCTCATCGGCTCGAGCAGTGGCTCGCCCTCGGCCGGAGCCCACGCCGCCTTCTCCGCTGCGATGACCGATGCCTGACGCTGGGCATAGGCCTCGATGTACTCGGCCTTACCGGTGGTGAAGATGGCCTCGGCCTCGGCCGTCGGAATCGGGTGCTCGTGGGAGATCAGCTCGGAGCCGTCGAACGTGGCGGCGGTGCCCGGCATCATCAGCAGGCCCTTGTCGTGCCCGTGCAGTCGCATCTGCTCGAGAAACACCATCTGGTCCGGGAACACGTTCGCCGGGTCGCCGTAGACGTCGTTGAGCGAGCGCAGTTCGTCGTCGAGGAAACACGGCGGGCCTGCCGACGGGACGACCCAGGTGGAGCCGACCTGCTCGATGTACTGGCGCGCCCGATCCATCTGCCGTTGACGCTTCTGGATGCCGAAGTTCTTCTTCGCGCGCGAGACCATGTCGTAGACCATCGGGTACCAGATCGCGCCCGAGTACTGCAGCATGTGCACGTCCACGGGACCGAAATTCTCGGTCATCACGTCCAGGTCCACCGGCCTCGCGTCGTTCATGTTGAACGCGACGGTCTTGCCGTCCGAGACGACCAGACCCGAGTCGCCGATCGGCCCGTCGGCGGGCGCACGCAACGCGATGATCATGATGTCCAGATCGCCCTTGGGACCGGAGATCGTGTGCTTGACCGAGTCCGTCGTCTCGTAGAACTTGTGGAAGCCGAGCTTCTCCAGCTCGTGCTTGAGATCGAGCACCGGGTAGTCCGGCAGCAGGACCGTGGCGTCCTTGTTGACGTGCTCGGCCAGGTTCTTCGGGTCGAAATGGTCCTTGTGCAGGTGCGAGACGTAGAGGTAGTCGCAATCACCGAGGGCGTCCCAGTCCAGACCCGAGTTGTCGGGGAACGGGAACCACGACGCGTAGAACGACGGGTTGACCCACGGGTCGCACAGGATGCTTCCGGCGTCGGTCCGAATATGGAATCCCGCATGTCCCACGCTGGTGACCTGCACTGATTTACCTCCCTGGAGCCTTCACTTGCAAAGCTTCATCGTATGCGCCGTTTCGACCGGCCCTAACCCAGTGCGCAGTTGACGAGGTCACACTCGGGCGTGAGCGTGATGCCGAACTTCTCCTGCACCCCGTCGCGGACGTGCGCGGCCAGCGCCATGATGTCCGACGCGGTCGCCCCACCCCTGTTGGTGATCGCCAGCACGTGTTTCGAGGAGAGCGCCGCGGTGCCGCGCCCGAATTCGGTGCCGTACCCGCGTGGGAAGCCCGCGTTCTGGATCAGCCAGGCGGCCGGGATCTTGGTGCCCGCGGGGTCGGGGAAGTTGGGCGCGTGTGCGGCGGCCTCGGGTACCTCGGGCAGGACCGGGTTGAGGAAGAACGATCCGACGCTCCACGTGTCGTGGTCGCCCGCGTCGAGCACCATGCCGCGTTCGCCGCGCAGTGCCAGCACGGCAGCGCGCACGTCCGGCACCGGTACGACGTCGCCGATCTGCACGTCGAGACGCTCCGACAACGCCGCGTAGCGCACCGGAAGCGACTCGGTCGTCTTCTTCAGTGCGAACGTCACGTCCAGAATCACGTAGCGCGAGGATCGCTTGAACACCGACGACCGATGCGTTCCGAAACCGCACTGCTCCGGCGTCCACACCGCCGTCCGATCGGTCTCGCGGTCGTAGACGGTGAGGCTGTGCAGCAGCTCCGACGTCGACGCGCCGTACGCGCCGACGTTCTGGATGGGCGTCGCGCCGGTGGTTCCGGGGATACCCGAGAGCGCTTCCATGCCCGACAGTCCCGCGTCGATCGTCGCCTGCACGACGGCATCCCACTCGACACCCGCATCGACCGTCACCATCTCGCCGTCGATGTCCAGCCGGGACCCGGTCACCCGAACCACCCGGCCGTCGAAGCCGTCGTCGCCGACGACCAGGTTGGATCCGCCGCCGATGACCAGCACATCCGTCCCCGAGCGGTCCGCGTCACGCACCAGCGAGACCAACTCGTCGGCGTTCGTCGCGACGGTGAATTCACGGGCCGGGCCGCCCACCCGGATGGTGGTGAGCTCCGAAATTGCAGTAGGCACGGACTCTCACGCTACCGGTCGCGCACCGGGTCTTCGGTCACCCGGTAACCTGCGGGGATGCCTCGCCCCATTGAGCACAGCTCGACTGTGCCCGCCTCCGCCGACAAGGTCCACGCCGCGCTGACGTCCGAGCAGTACTGGAAGGACCGCATCGAGCAGATCGGCGGACCGGGTGCCAGCCTGAAGAGCGTCACGGTCGGCAACGGAACCATCGACGTCGTCATGACCCAGTCAGTTCCCGAAGAGGAGCTGCCGTCCGCGGTGACCGCCTTCAAGAAGGGCGACCTCATCATCGAACGCACCGAGAGCTGGGGACCGTTCGACGGCACCCACGCCGACGGCACGTTCGGAGCGACCGTCGAAGGCGCACCGGCCCGCATCACCGGCACCACCACGCTCGACGCCGGCGGCGAGACGACCACCATCGCGTTGGCAGGCACCACCGAGGTCAAGGTTCCGATCTTCGGCGGCAAGATCGAAGCGATGATCAGCGAGCAGGTGCTCTCCCTCATCGACAACGAACAGGACTTCACCGGTAACTGGATCGCCGCGAACCCGAACGGCTAACCTGGCGCACTATGGCTCGCCGAATGAACTACTCCGCCCGGTTCACCCACTCGACGCAGCAGGTCTATGCAGCGCTCTCCAGTCGCGATCACTGGGATGCGCGCATCGAGGAGATGCGTAAGTACTCGGAGAACGAGCTGAAGAGCTTCGAGGTGTCCGACGCCGGAATCGACATCGTGATGCACCACGTCATCCCGCGCACCGAACTGCCCGACATCGCGCAGACGGTGATGAAGAAGGACATGATCATCACCCGCAACGTGCACTTCGATGCCTTCGAGGAAGTCACCGCGGGCCACTACGACGCGTCGATTCCGGCCGGACCGGGCTCACTCAAGGGCACCACCTCGCTCTTCCCCACCAACGGCGGATCGACCCTGCGCACCTCCTCCGAGGCCAAGGTCTTCCTGCCGTTCATCGGCGGCAAGCTCGAACAGCTGATGCTCGTCAACCTCATCGACCTGTGGCGCGGTGAGGGCGAAGTGACCGCCGACTGGCTCGAGAAGAACGCCTAGCCCTGAGCCCGGTCCACAGAGGTCGTTCCGCAGGCTCCACTCCCCATCTGGGTCGTTCCACAGGCTCCACTCCTGCCCCCGAAGGTGTCATCACTCGCGGCACCACCGGCATCAATCGGTTGCGTCGTAGCGACCGGTGGCTGATGCACCACCCCGATGTCCGACGCGTTCTGCAGAGCTCGGCGAATCCCCTCGTCGTGGACCTCGGGTACGGGGCGATGCCGAACACGACGCTCGAGCTGGCCGGTCGATTGCGCACCGTCCGGCCCGACCTCCGAGTCACCGGTCTCGAGATCGACCCCGCTCGCGTCGTCCCCGGCAGTGACGGCGTGCAGTTCGCCCGCGGCGGTTTCGAGCTGGCGGGCCTGCGCCCCGACCTGGTGCGGGCGTTCAACGTACTGCGCCAGTATCCCGAGGATGCGGTACCCGCTGCCTGGCAACGCATTCTGTCGAGCCTGGCACCCGGTGGCCTGCTGATGGACGGCACCTGCGACGAGCTGGGTCGACGGTGCGCCTGGGTGTTGCTCGACGCCGAGGGCCCCCGTTCCCTGACGCTGGCATGGGATCCGTTCGACGTCGAGATGCCGTCGGACATCGCGGAGCGGCTTCCGAAGGTGTTGATACATCGCAACATCGAGGGCGAGCTGATCCACGATCTGCTTCGACGGGCCGACAGAGCGTGGTCGGTCTCGGCCCCGCTGGCCCCGTTCGGGCCTCGAATTCGGTGGCGCGCAGCCATGAAAGTGCTTGCCGAACAGGGTCTTCCGATCGCACTCCCGCGCCGACGGATGCGAGACAACGTACTCACGGTCCCGTGGTCGACGGTCGCACCGGCAACGCGAATCGACTAGGTGCAGGCGGACAGTGCCAGTTCGACGCGTTCGGCCACTCGGTCGGTGCTGTTTCCGGCCTCGGAGTACAGCGCCTGCGGGTCGACGCGACCGATCGCCACGGCGTCGCACACCACCTCGTCGAGGGTGATCTGGGAGATGCCGCCTGCGGCGAGGTCGAGCACGGTCCGCACCGGGGTGGTGAGGTTGAACGTGCCTGCCGATTCGACGTCCCGGGGCTCGAGTCGTAGGCGATGCACCGCCAGTCTGGTGTCGGTCAGTCGTAGGTCGCCGAATGCGCAGACGTGCACGAATTGAGGGTGCAGGTGCCCGAATCCGTGTAGCTCCGCCGCGCTCTGGTGCGAGATCACGGCCTCGCCGCCGAACCAGGCACACCACATGGCGAACACTTCGAGTTCGCTGTGTGGCCACTGGCCGAGTCGGAACAGGTTGCGCTCGACGCGAGTCCACGTGTTGGTGGCCAGATTTACGCGCGCCATCGCAGAATCGAAGCCGAGCTCGCCGGCCTGCTCGGCCGTGAAGTAACCGTCCTGGCGAGTGGCCAGCGAGTGCAATTCGTGCACGCTCGGTCCTGTCGTACTCATGACGCAAGCCTACGTCACAATGTGTTACAGGTCACAAAGTTTCGATCGAGAACGCAGGTTCGGCGAGTTTCACAGAGCTTGCTCAGAATCATCGGGAAGACTGCCAGGAATGTCATCCACAGCCAGGCGCAGCACCGCACCGCTGATCGCAGTCTCCGTCGTCGTCGTCCTCCTCGTCGCCGTCATCGGTGGCGAGTTGTTCGTCCGTCAGCAGATCAAATCCTGCCTCGCCGGCCAGCTCGAGTCCGAGCTCGGCAGCCAGGTCGAGGTCGGTCTCGGCCTGAAGCCGGTCCTGCTGTCACTGGTGGACAAGAAGGTCTCCTCGGTCACCGTCGACAGCGACGACGCGCGCTTCGGTCCCGCCGAGGGCATGGTCGTGCACGCCGAGGCACGTGACCTGAACCTGACGCAGACCGCCGACTCCGGCGGCACCATCGGCAGCTCCAGTGCCGACATCTCGTGGTCGACCGACGGCATCACCCGCACCCTGCAGAGCCAGGGCATCGGCGCGATCGTCTCGGGCGTCACCTCGGACGCGTCGGCGGGCACCCTCGACTTCGCCGTCGGAGCACTGGCGAATCTGACCGTCAAGCCGCAGGTTGCAGACGGCAGGGTCGACTTCCAGACCGTCGACGCATCGATTCTGGGTCTCGGCATCCCCACCGATCTGGTCGACTCCGTCGTCGGTGTGCTGACCGACAGTCTGCAGGCCTACCCGCTGGACATGGCTCCGACGTCGCTGACCGTCACCGACAGCGGCATCGAGCTCACCCTCGAAGGCGGGCAGTACACGATTCCGGTGACTCAGCAGGATCAGAATCAGCCGACACCCGAGGGTTGCTCGCTGGTCGCGTAACCCACGTGAGCGGTAATTCGTAGCAGGCTACGAATTACCGTGCACGTGCGACGCAGTCGCTCTAGCTCAGACCGTCGAGCACCGCGCGCGTTCCCGAAAGACCCAATCGTGTTGCGCCCGCGTCGATCATGGCCAGGGCGGCCTCCGTGGTGCGGATGCCGCCACTGGCTTTGACGCCCAGTCGTCCGCCGACGGTCTCCGCCATCAAGCGCACCGCTTCGACGCTCGCGCCGCCTGCGGGGTGGAATCCGGTGGATGTCTTGACGAAGTCGGCACCGGCTTTCTCGGCGGCGCGGCACACCTCGACGATCGCGTCGTCGGACAGTGCGGCCGATTCGATGATGACCTTCAGGACCGCAGTTCCGGCGATCCCCTCGCGGACGGTGACGATGTCGGCCAGTACCGCGTTGTAGTCCCCCGCGATGGCCGCGCCGACGTCGATCACCATGTCGACCTCGTCGGCGCCTTGCTGCACCGCGAGCCTGGCCTCGGAACCCTTGATCAGCGAGTGATGCTTGCCCGACGGGAATCCGGCGACGACGGCAGTGAGCATTCCCTCGGCCCGAATCGGCAGCATCGACGGCGATACGCACACCGCGAGCACTCCGAGTTCGCGGCCTTCCTCGATAAGAGCGGCCACGTCGGCCGTCGTGGCTTCGGGCTTGAGCAGCGTGTGGTCGACCATTCCGGCGAGGGCGGAGCGGGTGAGTGTCATGCGGTCCAGCTTTTCACAGCACGCCCTTTCGTAGCCCTGTCGGTCTACGATTTTGGTTCATGACCGCAGCCTCGCTCGCCGCCACCTTCAACGCCACCAGCAGGGAGTTCGACGCGGTGACGCCACAGGTCTGGGGGCCGGCCGGGCAGTCGCTCGCCTTCGCGCTCGAGTTGGCGACCGGGGACACCGTTCTGGACGTGTGCTCCGGCACCGGGGCATCGGCGATTCCCGCGGCGGCCGCCGTCGGCCCGGACGGCCTCGTGCACGCCGTCGATCTCGCCGACGACCTGCTCGAGGTCGGGCGGGTGAAAGCCACCGAAAGGGCCCTGCGCAACATCGACTTCGTGCTCGCCGACGCCACCGAATGGGAGCCGCCGTCGACGGTTCCCGATGCCGGATACGACGCGTTGGCCTGTTCGTACGGCATCTTCTTTCTGCCCGATCCCGAGGGGGACTTCGCTCGTCTGGTGTCGTTGGTTCGTCCGGGCGGTCGCGTCGGGGTGACGGTGTGGCGCAAGGGTGCGTTCGAGGCGTTCGCGGGCACGTTCTTCGAGGTGATCGGTGCGCATTCGCCGCCGAGCGAACACGACGGGCCACTCGCGCAGGACGGTTACGACAAGCACCCGATCCGGCGGATGGAGACGGCGGATCTTCTGTCGGCATGGCTCGCCGCGGCCGGCACCACCGATGTCGAGGTCGTGGAGCTGTCCAATCACGTTCCCGCGACGGAGTCGTTCGTGTGGGATCTCGTGCTGGGCAGTGCGATGCGGGGAGCGCTGACACCGTTCGACGATGCGACCCGGACGCAGATCCGTGCCGAGTTCTCGGAGCTGCTCACCGAGCGCGGAATCGATTCGATCGATCTGGGGACACTGGTGGCAACCGGGGTGCGGACGCCCTGAGACAATCGGCGGTATGAGTTCTTCCGTATCCGAGGATCGCCGTTACGTTCTGTCGCTCGGTTGCCCCGACAAGACGGGCATCGTCGCCCGCATCTCGACCTTCCTCGCCGAGGTCGGTGGATGGATCGTCGAGGCCGCCTATCACGCCGATCCCGACACCGGTTGGTTCTTCACCCGGCAGGCGGTGCGCGCGTCGTCGGTGGACATGAGCATCGAGGAGCTGAGGACGCGCTTCGCCGTGGTGGCTGCCGAGCTCGGCCCGGAAACCGAATGGACACTTCACGATTCGGGTGAGCCCAAGCGCGTGGTCCTACTGGTCAGCAAGGAGGCGCACTGCTTGCACGACCTCCTCGGGCGCGCTGCGGGCGGCGAACTGCCCGCTCAGATCTCCGCGGTGATCGGCAACCACAAGTCGCTCGAACCGATCGCCGCAGCGCACGGCACCCCGTTCCATCACGTCGAGTTCGCCAAGGATCCGGCCGAGCGCGGGCCCGCCTTCGAGGAGGTGCGGTCGCTGGTCGATTCCTACGACCCGCACGCGGTTGTGCTGGCACGCTTCATGCAGGTTCTGCCCGAGTCGCTGTGCGCGCACTGGGCGGGCCGAGCGATCAACATCCACCACAGCTTCCTGCCGTCGTTCGTCGGCGCGCGTCCGTACCACCAGGCGTTCGCGCGGGGCGTGAAGCTGATCGGCGCGACATGCCACTACGTGACGGCCGAGCTCGACGCGGGTCCGATCATCGAGCAGGACGTCATCCGCGTCGACCATTCCGACGAGGTGGCCGACATGGTGCGTCAGGGCCGCGACATCGAGAAGCTGGTGCTCTCCCGTGGCCTGCGGTGGCACCTGGAGGATCGTGTCCTGGTGCACGGCCGCAAGACCGTGGTGTTCAGCTAGATCACAAGTTCCGGAGCCGAACCACTTCGGTGTTGAATTCGTCGATTGCCTCGACGGAGCTCATGTGTCCGATGCCGGGGATCACGATCAGTCTGCTCAGGTGGTCGTGATCGTCGAGGGCGCGGGCGAGTTTGCGGGCGTGCACGGGTGGGGTCAGTCGGTCGGCCGATCCGACGAGCACGCTGGTGGGAACGGACATGTTCTCGAGCGCTTCGTGGATGTCGAGGTCGCTGAGCGCGGCACCCCAGATGCCGCGGGTGCGCGGGGCGCATTCGAGCACGATCTTCTCGCAGAACGCCACCTCGGCCGGTGTCGCTCCTGGTGCCATGGAGATGTACTTGATGGCCTGGCGGGTCACCGGCGACGGCCGCAGCGGAAGCGCCGAGCTGAGCACGGCTTTGCCCACGGGGGTCGGGAGGCGCGGGAAGCGCTGCGGCAGTGGGATGACGGTGGTTTCGCGGACGAGTGAGTCGGTCGCGGTGCTGGCGAGCAGGACGGCACTGACCAGGCGATCGACCTGTTCGGGATAGTTTCCGGCCCAGGCCATGATCGACATGCCGCCCATGCTGTGACCCACCAGCACAGCTTTGTTGTCCTCGTCGACGGTGGCGGTGAGGACCGCAGCGAGGTCGTCGGCCAGCACGTCGGGGCTCAGTGGTCGCGTTCCCACGTCGCTGCGGCCGTGGCCGCGCTGGTCGTACGCGATGACGCGGTAGCGGCCGGCGAGGGCGTTGATCTGCGGGTACCAGTAGTCGGCCGAGCAGGTCCAGCCGTGGCTGAAGACGATCGGCGCGGCATCGGAGTCACCGTAGCTACGGACGTGCAGGTGGGCACCGTCGTCGGTGACCACCTCGGTGATGTGCGGTTCGAAGGTGGGGTACTGCAGCAGCTCGTCGGGCTGGACGTCGGTCGTCTTGGTGAACGAGTGCAGGCGCCGCCGCCGAACGACGAACGTACCGATGCCTGCCGCGACGGCCGCACTGCCGACTCCGAACAGCGCGCGTTCGATTACCTTGCGTGAAACCACTGATTCCCCTCCACCTGTATCCCCCGAGCGGGTGCGGTAGAGGCTACGCCCAGAACCGAACGGGCGTCGACGCGGCTGGTTACCAGCGAGGTCCGCGCTGAATGCTGTCGATCTTGGGCCGTACGTCGACGAGGTACACGCACACGGCGACGACGCCGATGATGCCCAGGAATCCGATCACTCCGGAGACGAGGATGAGGAGCAGGCCGACGAACAGGATGGCCAGCCACGCGTTCTTGGTGAGCTTGTCCACGGCAGGAAAGGCGTCGGCGCGCTGACGCAATGCGTGGAAGATCGCGAATCCTGCTCCTACCACTCCGAGGATCTGAAGAAAGGTCAGGATGTAGTAGCTGAAGCTGCCGGCGATGCTCACGCGGCCAGTGTACGAGAAACGACCCCCGCGCCGCTCGGCGCAGGGGTCGTTTTCTTTACGAGTGCTTTAGCGAGTGGTCTTCTTCGCCGGAGCCTTCTTGGCCGGAGCCGGGGTGGACTTCTTGGCTGCCGGTGCCGGTGCGGTCTTCTTGGCCGGTGCCGGAGTCTTTTTGATCGGCGAGTTGGCGTTGCTGCGGGTCTTGGCCTCGACCGTGCCCGCCGCGCCGCTCACCTTGTCGGACGCCTTGATGGCCTTGTCCTTGGCCTCGTCGCCTGCTTCGTCGATGTTCTCGGCGAGCTCGTCGGCGGCGTCGGAGATCTCCTCGGCACCCTCGCGGACCTTGTCCGATGCGAGACCGGCCAGAGCAGCGGCACGCTCACCCACTGCGCGGGTCTGCGAGGCGACGGTTCCGAGGGCCTGCTCGGTGAGGTCGACGACGTCGTTGGCAGCGGCGTTGGCGCGTTCGAGGCGTTCTTCGACGGCGGGCGTGCGGCGGATGCGCTCGACGGTCTCTTCGCCGCGCTCGGCGAGCGAGGTGTAGAGGTCGGATGCCACCTTCAGGTATGCCTCGGCAACCTTGCGCAGCTCTTCGGGGGTGAAGCGCTCGCGCAGCTCGGCGATCTCGTCGGGGAGCTCTGCGGGCAGGTTCGCCAGCCGCTCGCGCAGGCTCTCGACGCCCTCGGTGACATCTTCGGAGATGTCGGCGATGCGGGCGTTGACCTCGCTGGTGCGGCTCTCGGCGCGCGAGCGCACCTGAGCGACGACGTCGGCCACGGCCTGGACGACGGCGTCGCCTGCACCGACGGCTGCGAAGATCGGGGTCTTGACGTTCTCGAAGTTCTTGGAATCAGACATCGGGTGTCTCCTGTTCGTCGGGTTCGGGCTCCTGCGTCGACTCGTTCTCACGACAGAACGAGTCGTAGATCTCGATCAGCACTTGCTTCTGCCGTTCGGTGATGTGCTCATCGCCGAGCAGAGCTTCGCGCACCGGACCGTGGGGACGCGCTTCCAAGATCCCGGCCCGGACGTACAGCACCTCGGAGGAGACGCGCAGACCCTTGGCTATCTGCGCTAGCACTTCTGCGGACGGGTTGCGCAGTCCGCGTTCGATCTGGCTCAGGTAGGGGTTGCTCACTCCGGCCCGGCTGGCGAGTTGCCGCATGGATACCTGCGCGGCTTCCCGTTGGGACCGGATGTAGCTGCCGATGTCCTGGGCCGCAGTGGTGACCACTGCAGCGACCAGATCCCCCGCCTCGGCGACGACCTGCGTCGCCTCGGTCGCTTTGGCGACCAGATCCCCCTCGTTCTCGGCCATATCGGCCTCCTGTTTCGGTGTCCTACTGGACGGTACCGAAGGGTGCTAACTATTGCAAGCACTCTGCTAGCACTAGTGCCCGAAGATCAGATCCGAGATCGTGTAGATGGCGAGACCGGCGATGGAACCGACGACGGTTCCGTTGATGCGAATGAACTGGAGATCGCGTCCGACCTGCAGTTCGATCTTCTTGCTCGCCTCCTCGGCATCCCACCGCGCGACGGTGTCCCCGATGATCGTGGTGATCTCGTCCGCGTAGTTCGCGGCGATGTAACTCGCCCCACCGAGGAGCCAGCCGTCGACCTTGCCGCGCAATTCCTCGTCGTCGCGCAAGCGCACCCCGAGGTTGGCGGTGTTCTCCTTGATCTTGGTGCGCAGCGTGCTCGTCGGATCGTCCACCGACTCGGTGATCAGCCGCTTGGCCACCTTCCACGTCGCCGCGGCGAGGCCGGTGATCTCCTCACGCCCCATGATCTGCGCCTTGAGCTTCTCGGCCTTCTCGATGGTGACCGGGTCGTGCTGCAGGTCGTTGGCGTAATCGACGAGGAACTTGTTGGCGGCCAGGCGTACGTCGTGTTCGGGGTTGGAGCGAATCTTCCAGGTGAACTCGACGAGCTCCTTGTAGACCTTCTCGCCCAACAGCGTGTCGACGAACTTCGGCGACCAGTTCGGGGAGTCCCGCGCGACGACGCGATCGATCATCTCCTGGCTGCCGAGCGCCCACTGGTGAGCGCGCTCGGCGAGCATGTCGATCAACGGCAGCTGGCGATTCTCGCGGAGCAGTTCGTCGAGGATGCGGCCGATCGGCGGTCCCCACTGCGGGTCGGCGAGTCGACGCACGATGGTGCTGTCGATGACGGCGGTGATGTCCTCGTCGTTGAGGACGTCGACGACGCCGTGCAACACGGTCGCCGCCTCGGCCGCGACCCGTTCGGCGTTGTCCGGCTGAGCGAGCCAGGTCCCCAACCGCAGGGGAACCTGCGCGGACGCGACCTTCTCCGACACGACCTCGGGCGCGAGGAAGTTGCTGCCGACGAACGAACTCAGGCTCGCACCCAGCTGGTCCTTCTTCTTCTTGATCAAGGCCGTGTGCGGAATCGGGATGCCGAGCGGGTGCTTGAACAGGGCCGTCACCGCGAACCAGTCCGCGAGTGCGCCCACCATTCCCGCTTCCGATGCCGCGCGCACGTAGCCCACCCAGGCACCTGCGCCCGTCGACTCCTGCCAGCGGCAGAAGATGTAGACGATCGATGCGAAGACGAGAAAGCCCGTCGCGACCGTCTTCATCTTGCGGAGGTCGCGGCGTTTGGTGTCGTCGTCGAAGTTCATCAGCTGCACAACCGACATTGTGCCCAGAAATACCTCGGACCAACCGGACGCACCCTGCGACGGTGTCCGAGCAGGCGCATAGGGTGGTGGTCGTGGCAAGAAATACGACGGAGGCAAAGCTGGACGAGTCCGAGCCGAGCGAGGACAAGCCCAAGGCCGAGAAGCCGGACGGCCGCAAACGTCGGTGGCGTGAGCACAAGATCGCGCGACGCGAGGAGCTGGTCGACGGCACGCTGGCTGCGATCCGGTTGCGGGGCCGCGAGATCGGAATGGACGAGATCGCGTCGGAGATCGGTATCTCCAAGACGGTGCTCTACCGCTACTTCACCGACAAGAACGACCTGACGAGCGCGACCATGTCGCGGTACGTCGAGACGACCCTCGCACCTCGCATCTACGCGGCCATCTCGCACGAGCTCGACGAGTACGAACTCACCCGCGTCGTCGTGACCGCCTATGTCGAGACGGTGGCCACCGATCCCGAGGTGTACCTGTACGTCATGGCGAACAACGCCGGCAACAATCGCGACGTCGTCGCCGAGTCCGAGCGCATGATCGCCGAGTTGCTCTCCACCGTGTTGGGTGAGCGCCTAAGGCAACGCGAGATGGACTCGGGCGGTTCGGTTCCGTGGGCCTTCGCGATCGTCGGCGCGGTTCAGTTGGCCACGCACTGGTGGATCTCCAACAAGTCCATGTCCGCGGACGATCTGATCGACTATCTCTGCATGATGATGTGGGGCGGCATCCACGGAGTCGCCATGGCCGACGGCTCCCCCGCGAAGTTCAAGTCGCAGCCGCACCCTCTCGTCGTCGAACCAGGCACGCCCTAGCGCTCGTCGTACCCGTCGTCGTCGAGCGGGACCTCGGCTCGTTGATCCAGCACGTCCCGGACGTCGGCCTCGACGGGCAGATCACTCGTACTCGGCTCGCCGGACTCGTCGACGATCGGCAGACTCTGCTCGACCCGATCCTCGGTGGGCGTTTCGATGGGTGATTCGCTCATGTCTCCATTCGTACCATCACTCGTCAGTTTGAGATCCGGTCCGGTCGGACATTCGAACAGGTATGACTACCGATACATTGACCGGACGCCGCATCGCCATTCTCGCTACAGACGGCGTCGAGCAGGTCGAACTGGTTCAGCCTCGTGAAGCCGTCGAAAATGCCGGAGCCACAGTCACATTGGTGGCACTCGACCATGGTGACATCCAAGCGATGGAGAGCGACGTCAATGCCGCCGACACCTTCACGGTCGACCGCGTCGTCGCCGATGTCTCCGCGGACGACTTCGATGCGCTGATCCTGCCCGGCGGCACCACCAACCCCGACCAACTTCGCGTCGACGCGGACGCGGTGGCGTTCGTGCGCGCATTCGTACAAGCCCGCAAACCGGTCGGCGTCATCTGCCACGGTGCCTGGACTCTCGTCGAGGCGGACGTCGTGAAGGGCCGGACGTTGACGTCCTACCCGAGTATCCGAACCGACATTCGCAACGCGGGAGGAACCGTCGTCGACGAGGAAGTGGTCGTCGACGGCAACCTGGTGTCGAGCCGCAATCCGGACGACCTGCCGGCCTTCTGCGCGAAGATCGTGCAGCATTTCAGCGCTTGATAGGTTAGCGTGCCCTATGCACATTTCTCGTTCGTTGGCTCTGCCTGCGGCAGCCCTCGCCCTCGCCCTCACTCTGACCGCATGCAGCTCCGACAACGGCGACACCACCGACCCCTCGGAGGCCGGTGGTGTCGTCGTCACCGACATGTTCGGCGACGTCGAGGTCCCGGCGAATCCGCAGCGAGTGGTTGCACTCGGCTGGTCGGACGCCGAGACCGCACTGGCGCTCGGCGTCCAACCCGTCGGAGCGAGTGACTGGCTCGGAGTCGGCGGAAACGGCCTCGGCCCGTGGGTCGACGAAACCTACGACACCGACCCCACGATCGTCGGCACCTTCGACGTCGACATGGAGTCGATCGCGGCGCTGGCACCGGATCTGATCCTGTGGACTCGCAGCACCAACGACAAAGCCGTCTACGACGACCTGTCCGAGATCGCCCCGACTGTCGCCGCGCCGCCGGGAACCGACGTCGCCTACGGCACCACGTGGGACGGCCAGACCGAGATCGTTGCCCAAGCGCTCGGAAAGGTCGACGAGGGCAAGAAGCTCGTCGACGACACCCAGGCACTGGTCGACGACACCATCGCCGCCAACCCCGAATTCGCCGGCAAGACCGTCGCCGTCGGCACGCTCTACAGCGGACAGGTCGGTGCCTACGTCCGCGGCGACACCCGCGTCGACTTCCTCGAGTCGTTGGGCATGGAGAACACCCCGGCCGTCCAGAACCTCGCGCAGCCGGGAGCATTCAGCATCGAACTGTCCGAGGAGAACATCTCCGCGCTCGATGCCGACCTCACCGTCATGTTCCCCATCGGCACCGGACCCGAGGTGATCACCGACAACCCGTCGATCCAGGGCCTGCCGTCGGCACGCGACGGACGCCTCGTGGTGCTCGGAGATCAGAACCTCTCCAACGCATTCTCGGCAGCCTCGGTCGCAGGCACCCGATACGCACTGGAGAACGCAGTGCCGCTCTTCGCGGCACCACTGAAGGGCTAGATCACACCCTCCCCGGCGGGCTTGTCACACTCTCCCCGGGGGCTTGTCACACTCTCCCTGGAGGGAAGCCACCCGCGGCGATCGGTCCCCAGGTGTCGATCACGATGCGTATCAACGACTTTCCCTGCTTCACCATCGCCGCGCGGTACTCGTCCCAGTCCGAGTGCTCGCCGGCGATGCTGCGGAAGTACTCCACCAGAGGCTCGACCGCGTCGGGAAGATCGATGATTTCGGCGGTACCGTCGACCTGGACGTAGTCGCCGTTCCAATCGTCACTGTGCACCAACACCGTGACGGCGGAGTTGCGGCGAATGTTGTGCACCTTCGCGCGCTCGGGGTACGTGGCGATGACGATGCGGCCTTCCGAGTCGACCCCGGCCGAAACCGGGGAGACCTGCAGGCCGTCGTCGCGCTTGCGGGTGATCAGGGTGTGGTGGTGCCGCGGGGAGACGAATTCGAGCAATTCCTCACGCGACACGGTCTCGGCTTTTGCGATGGTAGGGGCCATGATTCCCATGGTAGAGAAGTAGTGTCATCGGTCATGGCCGACAACTCGAAATTGTGGACGCTCTCTCCCGTCGAGGTGCTGCGCGCCGGTGCGTCACCCCGGGTCGAGGACATCGATTTCACCGCAACTCCGGGATTCGACGGCAAGAAGGCACACGGCAACGACGTCCTCGAACAGCGGGGTGAAGTGCTGGCCGCGCTGCAGGAGAAGCTCTACGCCCATGGGCGCGCGGGTGGAACCAGGTCGGTTCTGCTGGTACTCCAGGGCATGGACACCGCAGGCAAGGGCGGAATGGTCAAGCACGTCATCGGCATGGTCGATCCGCAGGGCGTGGACCTGGCGTCGTTCGGGGTGCCGACTCAGGAAGAGAAACAACACCACTACCTGTGGCGAATCCGCAAAGCACTTCCGCGGGCCGGCCGCATCGGGGTGTTCGATCGCTCCCACTACGAGGACGTCCTCGTCGTCGCGGTCCACGACCTGGTGCCACGGCAGGTGTGGGAGAAGCGATTCGACGAGATCAACGCCTTCGAAAAGGAGTTGACCGAACAGGGAACCGTCGTGGTGAAGGTCGCGTTGTTCGTCTCGGCAGACGAGCAGAAGAAGCGGTTGCAGGAGCGGCTCGATCGGCCCGACAAGCATTGGAAGTACAACCCGGGCGACGTCACCGAGCGTGGCTTCCTACCGCAGTACCGGGCGGCGTATCAGCGGGTGCTGGATCGGACCGACGTCGATCATGCACCGTGGTACGTCGTGCCGGCCGATCGCAAATGGTACAGCCGCCTGGCGGTGACGGAGATCCTGATCGACACGTTGGAAAAACTCGATCTCGATTGGCCCGCAGCCGATTTCGACGTCGAGCACGAGAAGAAGCGTCTCGCCGAGAGCTGAACCCGCTTCGAAGACGTGAATGGTCCATCGACCCCCGTCTGGGCAGGTCGATGGACCATTCACGCGTCCAAAGAGACTGTTACAGCGTGGCCGCGTCGATCACGAAGCGGTAGCGCACGTCGGACTTGACGACGCGGTCGTATGCCTCGTTGATCTTCTCGGCCGGGATGACCTCGATCTCGGCACCGATGTGGTGCTCGGCGCAGAAGTCGAGCATTTCCTGGGTCTCGGCGATGCCACCGACCATCGAACCGGCGAAGGAGCGACGGTTGGCCAGCAGGTTGAACGCGGGCACCTCAAGGGGCTTCTCGGGAACACCGAGCTCGACGAGGGTGCCGTTGCGGGCGAGCAGTCCGAGGTACTTGCCCATCGGCAGGTTCGCGGAGACCGTGTTGAGGATCAGGTCGAACTTGCCCTGCAGATCCTTGAGGGCGGTGGTGTCCTTGGTGGCGTAGTACTCGTCGGCACCGTAGGCCTTGCCGTCGGCTTCCTTGGCGTCGGTCTGGCTCAGCACGGTGACGTGTGCTCCGAGTGCGTGCGCGATCTTGACGCCGATGTGGCCGAGGCCGCCCATGCCGATGATGGCGACCTTCTTGCCCGGTCCTGCGCCCCAGTGCTTGAGCGGCGAGTACAGGGTGATGCCTGCGCACAGCAGAGGTGCGGCGACGTCGAGCTCGACGCCCTCCGGGATTCCGAGAACGAACTTCTCCGTCACGACGATCTGGGTGGAGTAGCCGCCGTGGGTGAACTCGCCCTCGTAGGTCTTCGAGTTGTACGTCTGGACGACGCCCTTGGTGCAGTACTGCTCGTCGCCGTCCTTGCACGCCTCGCACTCGCCACAGGAGTCCACGAAGCAGCCGACGCCGACGCGGTCGCCCACCTTGCGGCTGGTCACCTCGGAGCCGACCTCGGCCACAATGCCTGCGATCTCGTGCCCGGGAACGACGGGGTACGTGGTGCCACCCCACTCGTTACGGGCGGTGTGGATATCGGAGTGACAGATGCCGGCGAACTTGACGTCGATGAGGATGTCGTGCGGTCCGACAGCGCGTCGCTCGATCGTCGCCTTCTCGAGCGGGGCGTCAGGAGCGGTGGCCTGGTAAGCGGTAGCTGAAGTCATAAGTACATTGCTACCTACGCATCGGTGCAAGCGCAAGGCAGCTACCGCCTCGACCAGGCTATTCCTACTCTAAACGAGTCGTTCGCAACAGTAACGTCAGCTGTTCTTGGCGATGTTGCCGCCGAGCCACAGAACGTATGCGCCCAGACCGATCAGTCCGATCTTGCGAGTCTTGGGGTATGCGATCGCGGCACCGACCGCCAGTTCGGTGGCTCCGTTGCGACTGATCCAGGTCCGAGTGTCCTTGGGGAACGGAAGCTTGGTGATTCCCTCGAACGCCTCGGGCACCACGAAGTGGGCGGCGCCGGTGGCCGCCAACCCGATCCCGAATGCCTTGGGAACCACACTGTTCGACTTCGTGGACTTGCTCACTGACATGCTCCTGTGATCGAAGTGACTGCATTCGCAGACCGACAATAGCGGTCCGGTGACCGTCGCGGGGCAACCCGCCCGCGGCGGTGTCTACTTTGCGATTCGGCCGTTCTCGTAGCGGTAGAAACCGGCTCCGGCCTTCTTGCCCATGTGCCCGGATTCGACCATTCGCAGCAGCAGCGGCGGTGCTAGGAAGAGGGGTTCCTCGAACTCCGAGTACATCGAATCTGCAATGGCTTTGACCGTGTCGAGGCCGATCAGATCGGCGAGTGCGAGCGGCCCCATGGGGTGCGCCAGACCCAGCACCGTCGCCTTGTCGACGTCTTCCTTGGTGGCGAACCCGGATTCGACCATGCGAATCGCGGAGAGCAGATACGGCACGAGCAACGCGTTGACGACGAAGCCCGATCGATCTGCCGAGCGCACGACCTGTTTGCCGAGAACATCGCCCGCGAAGCGCTCGGCCCGGTCTGCCACTGCCGGTGACGTCAGGTCGGTGGTAACGAGCTCGACGAGTGGCAGTACCGGGACCGGGTTGAAGAAGTGCAGACCCACGACTCGGCCGGGTGCCGTCGTGGCGGCTCCCAGGCTCACGATGGGAATGGAGGAGGTGTTGGAGGCGATGACGGCATTTGGGTCGGTCACCACCGAGTCGAGTTCGGCGAAGATGTCGGTCTTGATCTTCTCGTCTTCGAGCACTGCTTCGACGACCAGTTGGCGGTCGCCGAAGTCGGCGAGGTCGGCGGTGAATCGCAGCCTGCATGCCGCTTGCTCACGCTCACGTTCGGTGATCTTGCCGCTGCTGACGCCGCGGTCCAGCGATTGCAGAATGCGGCTGCGACCGGCCGTCGCCAGTTCGCGGGTCTGTTCGTGGACCAACACGTCGACGTGCGCACGGGCGCAGACCTCCGCGATTCCTGCACCCATCTGCCCCGCTCCGACGATCCCCACCCTCTCGACCGTCACAGGAGGCTCCTAGTCATTGATGTTGCGGCACAACAGGTTGAAGTGAGATGCGGGTAACTCTTACCGGGTACGCCCAAAACCTTCGTCGTACAGAACAGGCGGCCCGCAACGAATGTTGCGGACCGCCTGACTAGTGCGCTGAAAATCCGGAGAGGCGGAACTGCTTAGTGGAACTGGCCTTCTTCGGTGGAGCCCTTCAGTGCTGCCGTCGAGGTGTTGGGGTCGACGGTGGTGGCGATGCGGTCGAAGTAGCCTGCACCGACCTCACGCTGGTGCTTGATGGCGGTGAAGCCGCGCTCTTCGGCAGCCTTGAACTCGCGCTCCTGCAGGTCGACGAACGCGGTCATGCCTTCGCGGGCGTAGCCGTGTGCCAGGTCGAACATGCCGTAGTTGAGCGAGTGGAAGCCTGCGAGGGTGATGAACTGGAACTTGAAGCCCATGGCACCGAGTTCCTTCTGGAACTTCGCGATGGTCGCGTCGTCCAGGTGCGCCTTCCAGTTGAACGAAGGCGAGCAGTTGTAGGCGAGCAGCTGGTCCGGGAACTCGCTGCGAACCGACTCGGAGAACTTCTTGGCGACCTCGAGATCCGGCACGCCGGTCTCCATCCAGATGAGGTCGGCGTACGGGGCGTAGGCCTTCGCACGGGCGATGCAGGGCTCGATGCCGTTCTTGACGCCGAAGAATCCTTCTGCGGTGCGGGTTCCGTCGAGGAATTCACGGTCACGCTCGTCGACGTCGGAGGTGATCAGCGTGGCTGCCTCGGCGTCGGTGCGGGCGATGATGACCGACGGGACGTCGGCGACGTCGGACGCGAGGCGTGCCGAGGTCAGGGTGCGGATGTGCTGCTGGGTGGGGATGAGCACCTTGCCGCCGAGGTGGCCGCACTTCTTCTCCGATGCGAGCTGGTCCTCCCAGTGCACGCCTGCGGCGCCGGCCACGATCATGGCCTTCTGCAGCTCGTAGGCGTTCAGTGCGCCACCGAAGCCGGCTTCGGCGTCGGCGACGATCGGTGCGACCCAGTTCTTGACGGAGGTATCGCCCTCGATCTTGGCGATCTCGTCGGCGCGCAGGAGTGCGTTGTTGATGCGACGGACGACGGACGGCACCGAGTTGGCCGGGTAGAGGCTCTGGTCCGGGTAGGTGTGGCCCGAGAGGTTGGCGTCGCCTGCGACCTGCCAGCCGGAGAGGTAGATCGCCTGGAGGCCGGCGCGAATCTGCTGCACGGCCTGGTTGCCGGTGAGGGCTCCGAGCGAGTTGATGTAGTCCTCGTTGTTGACGAGATCCCACAGGATCTCGCTGCCGCGGCGAGCGAGGGTCGCTTCTTCGACGACGGTGCCCTGGAGGTCGGAGACCTGCTGTGCGGTGAAGTTACGGGTGACGCCCTTCCAGCGGGGGTTGGTGTCCCAATCCTGCTGGATCTCGGCGGTGGTCTTCGGGGTGCCGGTGGTCGACATCTTCAGCTCCAGTCTCTTCTGCTTCTCGGCCTGCCTCGAGACGAATCTTCACATCGTTGCCAGGCCCTTCTGGTGTACTCCAGAACAATGGCACACCCGAAAACATGCGTCTACCAGTTGTTAGTGCCAATCTTGGCTAGCTTTACGGGCGTCGTTGCTAATGTTGCAAATTTTTGGTCGACACAAACCTCTCCGATCGGACAGCGTGGTTACTCGCCAGTAGCGATGAATCCCCAGTTGATGAACGGAATGAACAAAATTCTTTACCGGACGCTTGTACGGTTTGACGAGGGCGTCTGAATCGAGTCAGAAACCGAGCACTTTGTGATCGACATCACAGTACTCCGATCTCACGATGTGAACATGGCACGGGTTGCTCCCCTCGACACCACTTTCGCGGGGATCCCCCGACCGACGCCACCGAGTGGAGCAGAAGTTGCACTCATCCACAGGCTGGCACCTGTCCACAGGGCTTTCGATTTCCCCAGGTCGAGCATCGAAGACCACCCACGCCATCGCCGACGCTGCACCCATGACAGCCAACTCCACTCCCGCCCAACCCGGTCATTCCGCAGACTCCACTCCCGCCCAACCCGGTCATTCCGAAGGCTCCACTCCCGGCCCCTCCACATTCCGACAGCTCGTCTCCTCCGGACTCCATCCCAGCACCGTCTCGCGACGCTTCACCCGCGTTCTGCCGACGGTCCATATGCGCGGGGAGCCGTCGACGATGGATCGGTGTCGGGCCATCGCCCTGTGGCGACCCGATGCCGTACTCAGTCACCGTTCGGCCGCATACCTACGCGGCTGGACGACCGAGCCGTCCACTCTCGATGCAACCGTCCCCCGCTCGGCCCGGTTGCGACCACCGCCATGGCTCCGACTGCACCGTCGCGCACTCGATTCCCGGCTCGTCGACGAGGTCGAGTCACTGCCTTGCACCACTCCTGCGCAGACGATGCTCGATTGCCTGGCGGTACTCCCTCGCGAAGAGGCCGAGTTGCTGATCGACGAGCGTCTGAAGTTCGGACTCGACCCTGCGTCGCTCATCTGCCTACTCGAGCGATTCCCGGGTCGACGCGGCAACGCAGAGTTGGCCCGTCAGGTCCGGTTGGCAGTGACGAGGTTCGCCTCGGAACCGGAGCGGGCCCTCGGCCGGGCATTGCATCGGATCGGCCTGTATCTGGAGATGAATGCGACAGTCGGCTCGTTCGTCTGCGACCTCGTCGACCGTCGCAGCCGAACGATCATCGAGGTGGACGGACGCGAATTCCACAGTGCAGCAGAGGTGTTCAGCAAGGATCGACATAGACAGAACGCCCTGGTACTGGGTGGCTGGTTGGTGCTGCGCTACTCGGCGTTCGATGTGCTTGCCGCGCCGGATGTGGTGGCTGCCGAAATCGCGTCGGTTGTCAGGCGGCGTCGGGAATCGCGGCGATGAGAGCACACAATGCTCCACTCGCCGGTCCGCACGAGGGATTTACCGGATCCACCGCGCCGAGTGGAGCACCCATTGCATCAGGCGCCGCGATGAACCCACAGAGCAGAAAATGCTCCACTCCCGGACCCGCGTATGACATTTTTCGCACGCGGCCCCGGGAGTGGCGCACCGGTTGCCGAGATCAGATGCGAACGCCGGTTCGGTCGTCGCTGTGTGCAATCACCTGCGACGTGATCGGCGTCCGACGCGAGGCCAGCACACCGAGCCCGCCCATCGCGGCGATGACGAGTCCTCCGACGATCGCGAACAGGTCGGCGGCGAGCAATCCGGACGGGAACACCATCAGCGCGGGCGAGACAGCAAGCAGCAACCCGAGGCCGACGTGGGTCCAATGACTCTGTCTCGACGAGGATCCGATGGCCCAGAGTGCAGACGACGCCGCAAGGATGCCGAGCACGAGGATGGCACCGGTGACTTCCTGGTCTCCCTGGACGGGAAGCCAGACGGTCGATGCGACGAGCACGGCTCCGGTGACGAAGACGACGACGTCCCTGACGATTTCCGATGTGCGTTGACGATTGGACATGACCGCTCCTCGTGGTGCGTGGTGAATAGCTCGTACACCGGTATACGCCCTTACTTCGGCTAATGTTCCCGTTGGCTGTCGAATTGTGACCCAGTAGCCGATTGCGAACGGTGTTAACCCGATTCTTCGCAGGCGTAGCCTGGCGATATGTCGAAAACCTTCGTCGGCGTGCGGCTTCGGCAGCTCCGCAGCGAACGCAGCATGAGTCAGGTGTCACTGGCGCAGAAGCTCGGGATCTCCGCCAGTTATCTCAACCAGATCGAGCACGACGTGCGTCCACTGACGGTGCCGGTGTTGCTGCGGATCTCCGAGGTGTTCGGCGTCGACACGTCGTTCTTCTCCTCCGAGGACGACACCAGGCTGGTTGCCGAACTCCGCGAGGTGGCGCTCGATCAGGATATGGGGATCGATGCCGATGCCCACGAGATCGCGCAGATGGTCAGCTCTCACCCGCAGTTGGCACGGGCGATGGTCAACATGCACCGCCGATACCGCAATACGACGGCTCAGCTGTTGGCCGCTACCGAGGAGCGGTTCTCCGACGGCAGTGGCAGTGGTTCGATCAGCAAGCCGCACGAGGAAGTGCGTGACTACTTCTATCAGCGGCAGAATTATCTGCACGAATTGGACACTGCGGCAGAGGCTCTGACCTCGAGAATCCGGTTCCATCGCGCCGACGTCGGTGGCGAGATCGCCAAGCGGCTGCGGACGGTTCACGACGTGCAGATCGTCAATCGCATCGACCTCGGCGAGAACGTGCTGCATCGGTTCGATCCGCAGACGCGAGTGCTGGAGATCTCACCGCATCTGTCCGGCGGGCAGAAGGTGTTCAGGTACGCCGCCGAACTCGCCTATCTCGAATGCGGGGATCTGCTGAAGAAGATGGCCGACGAGGGCAACTTCACCAGTGAGTCGTCGAAGAAGTTGGCGGTGCTCGGTTTCGCGAACTACTTCGCGGCCGCGACGGTGTTGCCGTACCACCAGTTCCACGACGTCGCCGAGGATTTCCGGTACGACATCGAGCGGCTCTCGGCCTTCTTCTCGGTCAGCTACGAGACCATCTGCCATCGCCTGTCCACCTTGCAGAGACCCGAGCTGCGGGGTGTTCCGTTCTCGTTCGTGCGCGTCGATCGCGCCGGGAACATGTCGAAGCGCCAGTCCGCCACGGGCTTTCACTTCTCGTCCAGTGGTGGCACGTGCCCACTGTGGAATGTGTACGAGACCTTCGCCTATCCGGGCAAGATCATGACGCAGATCGCCGAGATGCCCGACGGCCGCAGTTACCTGTGGATCGCACGCACCGTGGAGCGACGTGCCGCGCGATACGGACAGCCCGGCAAGACCTTCGCCATCGGCCTCGGATGCGAACTGCGCCACGCCGGTCGGCTGGTGTACGCCGACGGTCTGGACGTACAGGGCTCGGCGGCGGCGACACCGATCGGAGCGGGCTGCCGGGTGTGCGAGCGTTCCAACTGCCCGCAACGCGCGTTTCCGCCACTGGGTAAGGACCTCGACATCGACGAGCACCGAAGTTCGGTGTCGCCGTATCTCGTTCGCTGAGAAGAAAGGAAGACTGGAATGACTCGTATCGGCGTTGTACTGCGACCCGAACTTGCGCCGGAGGATCTCGTCGACGCGGCATGTGCGGCCGACCGCGCAGGCGTCGACGAGGTGTGGTTGTGGGAGGACTGCTTCTACTCCGGTGGATTGTCGGCTGCTGCACTGGTTCTCGCGAACACCGAACACGTGAGCGTCGGCATCGGGGTGCTACCGACTCCGATGCGGAACGTGGCAGCCACTGCCATGGAGATCGCTACCGTGGCCCGTGTCCATCCGGGGCGGCTCCGCGTGGGGCTCGGACACGGAGTTCAATCGTGGATGGGGCAGATCGGGGCGCGAGTGCAGTCGCCTCTGACGTTGCTGACCGAACAGATGACAGCGCTCACCGCACTGTTGGCGGGCGAGAGCGTCACCGTGCAGGGGCGGTACGTCTCACTCGACAACGTGCAGCTGAATTGGCCTCCGCTGCAACCGCCGCCGCTGCTCGTCGGTGCGACGGGGCCGAAGACTCTGGCCCTGAGCGGACGCACCGGTGTGGGAACCATCCTCACGAGCGAGACGTCACCGGATCAGGTGCGAACGGCCATCGAGCACATCGATGGTGGGCCGGACCACGAGATCGTCGTCTACATTGCCGCCGTGACCGATTCCGATGTCGCGCTGAGCAACCTGCAACGCTGGATCGATGCCGGTGCCACCACTGTCGTACTCGAACCCCCTGCGGACCGAGCGGATCCGACCACGTTGTTCACCCACGCCGCGGCATTGACGGCACAGGTCAGCTCGCCGTGAATCCCCTGGCACGATCTTTGTCCTCGGTCGTCCACAGTGTGGTCGTCACCTCGGCCCGCACCAATGGAATCACTTCTTCGGCGAACTGTCGTAACGTGTCCTTCTGACGCTCGAAGTCCAATACGTGGTTGATCGAAACCGATTGCAGATCATGGCCGTACGCGTCGTGGTAGTCGAGTATCTTCGCCGCGACGCGTTCGGACGAGCCCACCAGTGCGGGCCCCCGCGCTACCGCGTCGTCGATGGTCCGAAAGCTCGTCACCTTGCCCTTGGCCGCCGGATCGTGTTTGCGCTTGTCCTGCTGCGCGACGATGCCCTCGTAGATCGGCCGATACTCGGCAACGGCAGCCTCGGTCGTCGTACCGAGGAACAACCCCCGGAGCCAGAACCCACGTACGCCCTGTCCGGGTCATGACCGTGATTGCGATACTGCTCGCGGTAGCGGTCGATGAGTTCCTTGTAGTTCTCCCTCGGCTGCAGTGCGTTGGCTGTCACGATGGGGTCTCCCCACTCGGCCGCCAGATCGACCGCTTCGATCGACGTGGCCGAACCGTGCCAGATTCGAAACGGCCCGTCGAAGGGCCTGGGCAGTGTGGTGGCGTCGGACAACGGATGTCGGTGGCGCCCGGTCCAATCCACGTGCTCCTCACGGATCAGCCTGCGGAGCAGTTCGTAGTTCTCGGTGAGGTACTCGTACTGGCGCGCGATGTCGAGTCCGAACAGTGGGTACTGCAGTACTTCGTTGCCTTTGCCGATGACGACTTCGAGGCGGCCTCGACTCAGGTGATCGACGGTGCCGAGGTCTTCGGCGACGCGGATCGGGTCCAACACCGACAGGACGGTGACGCCGGTGGATAACAGAATGCGATGCGTCGCCTGGGCGAGCGCGCCGAGAAGCACCGTGGGAGCGGACGATAGCACGTCTCCCGCGTGCCGTTCTCCGACAGAGAACGAGTCGATGCCCAGTTCTTCTGCAAGAACGGCGAGTTCGATCAACCGGTCGAATCGGTCGGCCGGGTGCACGACTGCACCGGTGACCGGGTGCGGAGGGTTGAAGACGATGTCGAGAACCTGAAAGCGCATAGTTCTACCGGGACTTCCAGCCGAGGGACTCGAACGATTGCCTGAGCGTCACACGCGAACCGATCGCCTCACCGCTGCGCAGGCGCGACAGTACCGACGAGATCCAGGATGACGTACGTCCCTGTGTCACATAGTATTCCGATAATCGTTGCTCGTGGACAGGCACCGCAGCGTCGGCCACCACGGCGTCGTAGTTTTCGTGATGGAGCACCGAGGAGATGGGCAATCGCGGCTTCACCCCGGCCGTATCCTCGCCCGCTCGGCCCAGCGCCAAGCCCACCACCGGAACCGATTGTTCGGCCAGTGCCAGCTCGGCAGCAATCTCGTCGGGTGCGTTGCGCACCGCCCCGACATACACCGTCCCCCATCCCAGCGACTCCGCAGCGACGACGGCGTTCTGCGCGGCCAACGCTGCATCGATGGCACCGAGAATCGTACTGTCGAAGTAGTCGGCACCGCCGAGTTCGGCGTCGTGCGCTGCGGCGAGCCGTCGGGCCCGCCCGAGATCGGCCACGAACACCAGGAACACCGCAGCCTCGGCGACGAACGCCTGGTTCCCGGCCAGCGCCGCCAGACGCTTCTTGCGCGCCGGGTCTCGTACCGCGATCACGCTCCAGGCCTGCAGGTTCGATGACGTCGGCGCGGATTGGGCTGCGGCGACGATGGTCTCGATCGTCTCGGTGTCGATCGGATCGTCTGTGAACGTCCGCACCGAGTGATGCGACAGCAGAACGTCGATCGTCTCGTTCGTGTACGCCAATGCCGTCAGAGCAGGATCGCGGTAGCGCTGCTGAACCCACGAGGCCGAAAGGGAGGTCACGTGTCCCACGCTCCTCCGAACGACGCCGACGCGCCACAGTTGCGCTCGCCGTGATTCGAAGGCTAGGGCTTTCGGAGCCGATGCTGCCGGAGGTAGCGTCCCGCGTCCGCGAACGCGCGTGCTCGACGCGTGAGTGTGGGTGGGGCGGGCTTCTCACCTCGCCACAGGCGGTACAGGGTGCTCATGCTCAGGATGAGTCGTTCCGGTGAGTCCCAGTGTGAGTACTGCCCGAATTCAGGAGATTTCAGCAGGTTGAGGGCGGCTTCGGTTGGACCGAGGCCGGCGTCGAAGCAGCTGCGTCCGGCCTCGGATACCCAGGTCCAATAGTTGTGGAGCGCCCGGATCTCGTCGGTGCCGCACAGGGGTCCGTGGCCGGGAACGTAGACGTCGGCATCGAGATCGAGAAGGTGGTCGAGCGCGTCGATCCAGTTCTGCAGAGGTCCGTGCCAGAGCACCGGGGTGGCGTCGATGAAGAGCAGGTCGCCGGCGAACACGACTCCGACGTCGGGGAGATGGGCGATGAGGTCACCTTCGGTGTGTGCTGGGCCCAGGTACCGCAGGTGGACCGGCCGCCCCGCCACGTCGATGGTCTCGGTGGTGTCGAAGGTGTGGTCGGGCAGTCTCGGCAGACTCGTGGGGAAGGTGGCGTCGCCGCGGACTCGGTCCATGTAGGAGCCCATTGCCCCGACCGGCCCCGGCACCCAACCGATCTTCGCGCCGACAGATGCGAACGCGTCCACTCCTTTCGGCGGTGTTTCCTCTTTCATCGCGTGCAGCGACGCGGTACTGGTGGTGATGCGGGCGGTGGCAGGGACGGTGTCGTTTCCCCACCAGTGATCGCCGTCGGAGTGGGTGTTGAGTACCTCGGTGATCGGTGCGTCGGCGACCAGTTCGGCGGTGTCGGCGACGACTCGCTGCGCCCAGTTCACATCCCACACGGTGTCGATCAGCATCGACGCCGAACTCGGTGCCACGATCAGTCCGGTGTTGGTCTGCCCCCAGCTGCCGGGCGGTCGCATGAATGCCCAGGTGTCGTCGGCGATCTGTCGATACCCCACCTCTGTGTCTGCCACCGCCACAGGCTAGCCGGTGAGCAGCTCCTGCGGGCTCGAGTTGGACCGACATTCGGTCCTGATCGATGCGGGGGAGTTGGACATCTTGTCGGGTGGCGAAGTCTCGTCCGTAGGTGCAGGCTTTGCAGAACCGAAACAGTCGACGCTAGGGGTTCAGTGATGACGGTGCCTGTCCTGCAGAACTACATCGACGGGGCGTTCGTGACGCCGTCGGGCACCGAGATGCTCGATGTGGTGAATCCGGTGGACGAATCGATCGTCGCCCACTCCCCCATCTCCGACGCCGCCGATGTCGATGCCGCGATGTCGGCCGCTGCCAGAGCATTCGAGACCTGGGGCAAGACGACGCCGAGCGAACGGCAGAAGGTGCTGTTGAAGCTCGCCGACGCCGTCGAAGCGCACAGCGACGAGATCGTCGAGGCGCAGAGCCGCAACACCGGTCAGCCCAAGGCCACCATCGCGGCCGAGGAAGTCACTGTCGGTGCCGATCAGATCCGATTCTTCGCAGGCGCGGCACGGATGCTCGAGGGCAAATCTGCGGGCGAGTACATGGACGGCTTCACCTCGTACGTGCGCCGCGAACCGATCGGCGTCGTCGGGCAGGTGACCCCGTGGAACTACCCGTTCATGATGGCGATCTGGAAGATCGGTCCCGCGCTGGCCGCGGGAAACACCATCGTGCTCAAGCCGAGTGACACCACCCCCGAGAGCACGCTGGTGCTCGCGAAGCTCTCGAAGGGCATCGTGCCCGACGGGGTGTTCAACGTCGTGCTCGGGAACGGCGGCACCGGTGCGGCGATCGTGGAACACAAGACTCCCGGCCTGGTCTCGATCACCGGATCCGTTCGCGCCGGCATCGCTGTTGCCGTGGCCGCCGCCAAGCAACTCAAGCGGGCGCACCTCGAACTCGGCGGCAAGGCACCGGCAATCGTGTTCGACGACGTCGACATCGCCAAAGCCGCCGACGGTATCGCCGAGGCCGCGTTCTTCAACGCCGGCCAGGACTGCACCGCTGTCACCCGCGTCCTGGTCCACGAGTCGGCGCACGACGGACTCGTCGATGCCCTTGTCGCCAAGGCGAAGACGCTGAAAGTCGGCCTGCCCGACGACCCCGATACCTTCCTCGGGCCACTGAACAACGTCAACCACTTCGGTCAGGTGAGCGCCAAGGTCGCGGGTATCGGCGAACACGCCACCATCGTCACCGGTGGCAAGCGCATCGGCGATACGGGCTTCTTCTTCGAGCCGACCATCATCACCGGCGTGCAGCAGTCCGATCCCATCGTGCAGGAGGAGACCTTCGGCCCGGTGCTCACGGTGCAGAAATTCGGCGACGAGGCGGAGGCGATCGCGCTGGCCAACGACGTCGACTTCGGTCTCGCATCGAGCGTCTGGACTTCCGATCACGCACGCACACTGCGCATCTCGGCAGCTCTGGACTTCGGAGCCGTATGGGTCAACTGCCACATCCCGTTGGTGGCCGAAATGCCGCACGGAGGATTCAAGTACTCCGGCTACGGCAAGGATCTCTCGGCCTACGGGGTCGAGGACTACACCCGCATCAAGCACGTCATGAGCTCGACGGAGACCATCGCATGACCTTTCACCCCCTCGATCCCCTGTCCAGCGACGAATTCGCCACCGTAGCCGAGGTTCTCGGTCGCGACCACGGAGTCGGCGACGGCTGGCGCTACGCCTCGATCGAGATGATCGAACCGGCCAAGTCCGAGATCGCCGCATTCGACGCGGACGGTACCGTGCCTGCGCGTCGAGCAGTCTCGGTGGTGTTGAACCGCAACGAGAACACGACGTTCAAGGCCGTGGTGTCACTCGACGATCGCACCACCGAATCGTGGACGCACATTCCGGATGTGCAGCCCAACTTCACCGTCGACGAGTGGGAGGAGGCCGACGCGGCCCTGCGTGCCCACCCCGATGTGATTGCCGCCCTTGCCGATCGGGGTATCACCGATCTGGATCTGGTATTCATGGACACCTGGACCTACGGCGAGGCAGTGACGCCCGAGAAGTACAAGGGTCGACGCCTGGGCTGGTCCGACACGTGGGTCAAGGCCTCGGAGGGTGCCAATCCCTATGCCGGGCCGGTCGGCGGTTTCCACTGCGTCATCGACGTGAACACGATGGAACTGCTCGAGATCGAGGACACGTATCGCGTCGAGCGACCGGAAATCATGGGTGAGTACGTCCCTCGCCACATCCCGGAGCGAATCAGGAACGCGAGTACCCGCCCACCCTTGAAGCCCCTCGAGATCAATCAAACGGACGGGCCGTCGTTCGAGCTCGACGGCAACAAGCTGACGTGGCAGAACTGGTCGCTTCGCGTCGGGTTCAACTATCGCGAGGGCATGACGCTGCATGCCGTCAGCTACAACGACAACGGAAACGTGCGGTCCGTTGCCAATCGAATGTCGTTCGCGGAGATGGTCGTTCCGTATCGCGATCACACCGAGGACCACTACCGACGCACCGCGTTCGACATCGGCGAATGGGGCCTGGGCTTCATGACCACCTCGCTCGAGCTCGGCTGCGATTGCCTCGGCGAGATCCGGTACCTCGATGCAGTGCTGCACAACAGCAAGGGTGAGCCGTACACGATCACCAACGCGATCTGCATTCACGAGGAAGACAACGCCGTGCTGTGGAAGCACGTCGATCACGACGCCGGAGCCGAGGTGCGACGGATGCGTCGGCTCACGGTCAGCTTCCATGCAACGGTTGCCAACTACGAGTACCTCGTCTACTGGCGGTTCTATCAGGACGGCAACATCGAGTGCGAGGTCCGCGCGACGGGCATCATGGTCGTCACCCACTTCGACGAGGGCGGCACCCATCCGTCCGGAACGCTGGTCGACAACCGCACGTACGCGCCCTACCACCAGCACTTCCTGGTCGCCCGGCTGGATCTGGACGTCGACGGCACCGAGAACACCGTGTATTCCAGTGAAACCCAACGTGTTCCGATGGGACCGGACAACCCTTACGGTCTCGCGCTGACTCAGGTCAACACTCCGCTGACCACCGAGTCCGAAGGCAAGCAGGATTACGACTGGAACACCCAGAAGGCGTGGAAGGTCGTCAACGACAACGTCACCAACGGCCTCGGCACCCGGCCCGCCTACAAGTTGGTTCCGGGAGCGGCCATCCCGTCGATGTTCGATCCCGCATCGCCGATCTTCCAGCGCGCCCAGGTGATCGGCCACACCGTCTGGGTCACCCCCAACTCACCCGACGAGCGTTGGCCCAGTGGCGAGTTCGTGAACCAGAGCGGCATCGACCACGGGCTACCGGAGTGGACCGAGAAGGATCGCAGCATCGAGAACACCGACGTCGTCGTCTGGTACACCTTCGGCATCCACCACATCACGCGGCCGGAGGACTGGCCGGTGATGCCCGCGGACACGGTCTCGTTCTGGCTCAAGCCGTTCGGGTTCTTCGATCGAAATCCATCGCTCGACGTCACACCGTCGGAACCGAAGTCGTGCCACACCGATCCCGGTAGCACCTGCCATTAGCTCGCCCAACCTCAGGGAAGGTCCGCCCATGCGTCTGATCGTGGGGTACCAGGCAACACCGAGTGGCGCGGACGGAATCGCCCTGGGGGCAACGCTCGCGCGTTCGCTGCAGGCATCACTGGACATCTGTCTGGTGCTGCCGCAGGAGCGGCCGGTGCCGTCCAAGGCACCGGTCGAGGCCGGATATGACGACATCCTGATCGATCGGGCCACCGGCTGGCTCGACGAGGCACTGACCCTGGTACCCGAGGACGTACAGGCACGCGCGCACCTGTTGTTCGACGAGTCCTTCGCACAGGGCCTGCTCGACTGTGTGGACGAGTGTGACGCCTACATGATCGTCGTCGGCGCGGCCGGTGACGGTCTGCTCGGACGCCATTCGATCGGCACCGTCACCAGCGATCTTCTGCATGTGTCGCATGTGCCGCTCGCGCTGGCTCCGCGGGGGTATCGGCACTCGCCGCCGCAGCGCATCCGGGAGATCACCTGTGCCATCGGAAATCGGCCGGGGGCAGCCGAACTCGTGCGGGCAGCCACCGACCTGTCCGTCACCGCCAAGTTGCCGCTGCGGCTGCTCTCCCTCGTGTCCGCAGAAGAGCAATCGGCACGGGGTCCGGACGGTCTCGCCAAGGCCGAGGAGGTGCTGCGGACCGTGCAAGCGGAACTGCCCGCAGGATCGGACGTGCAGTTGACGGTGGCGGAGGGCTCCGGCATCGAGAAGGCCGCTTCTTCGCTCGACTGGCACGACGGCGACGTGTTGATGGTGGGGTCGTCTCGACTCGCCCAGCCTCACCGCCTCTTCCTGGGATCGGTTGCCGCCAAGATGCTTCGGGTCGTTCCCGTTCCGATGATCGTTATTCCGAGAGAGGCCGACGATGAATGACCACAAGGTAGTCGACGTCGAGTCCAAGGGCCTGTCCGCCGGCCAGCTCGGGTTGCTCGCCAGTGTGGTGCTGGGCATCTCGACCATCGCACCCGCGTACGCACTCACTGCGTCGCTCGGGCCGACGGTCACCGAGGTCGGAGTACATCTGCCCGCGATCTTCATCGTCGGCTTCATCCCGATGTTGCTGGTGGCGTTGGGTTATCGAGAGCTCAATGCTGCCGAGCCCGACAGCGGCACGTCGTTCACGTGGGCGTCGAAGGCGTTCGGTCCGTACGTCGGATGGATGGGCGGCTGGGGCCTGATCGCGGCCACCATCATCGTGCTCTCGAACCTCGCCGGAGTGGCCGTCGACTTCTTCTACCTCTTCCTCGCCCAGGTCACCAGCAACGACTCCTTGGCCGACCTGACCGGCAACAAGCTCGTCAACATCGTCACGTGCCTGGTGTTCATGGCGTTGGCGGCGTGGCTCTGCTACCGCGGCATGCAGGAGACCAAGCGTGTCCAGTACACGATGCTCGGGTTCCAGTTGCTGGTGATGGCGTGGTTCATCATCGCCGCTTTCGTCAAGGTGGGGGCAGGCGACGGGGCGCAGGACATCTCGTTCAGCCTGGACTGGTTCGACCCGTTCGGGATCCCGAGCTTCTCGGCGTTCACGGCCGGACTGTCGCTGTCGATATTCATGTACTGGGGTTGGGACGTCTGCCTGACGGTCAACGAGGAAACCTCGGGCAGCGCAAAGATTCCCGGGCGTGCAGCGCTGGTCACGGTGTTCTTCATCATCGTGCTGTATTTGCTCACCGCAGTGGCAACCCTGCTCTTCGCAGGCACCGGTGACACCGGAAACGGACTGCAGAATCCCGACACCACCGACAACGTGTTCGCCGCCCTCGCCGGGCCGGTGATGGGCCCCTTCGCGATCCTGCTGTCCCTGGCCGTGTTGAGCAGCTCCGCCAGTTCACTGCAGGCCACCTTCATCTCACCGGCGCGTACTCTGCTCGCGATGGGTCACTACCAGGCCCTACCGAAGCGGTTCGCCTCCATCACACCGCGATTCAGCACTCCGGGCTTCGCGACGCTCGTGGCAGGCGGGGCGTCCGCCGGCTTCTACGCCGTGATGCGGGTGGTGAGCGACAACGTTCTCACCGACACCATTGCCGCTCTGGGACTGATGATCTGCTTCTACTACGGCATCACGGCATTCGCCTGTGTCTGGTACTTCCGCGAGGAGCTGTTCACCAGCACCCGCAACTTCTTCTTCAAGTTCCTGGCCCCGCTACTCGGTGGCGTCGGGATGGCCGTGGTGTTCGTGCAGACCTCGGTCGACGCCTGGGACCCCGAATTCGGCAGCGGCTCATCACTGTTCGGCATCGGCATGGTGTTCCTCATCGGCGTCGGCATCATCGTTCTCGGCATCGTCGTCATGGCAGTGGTGGCACTGCGCAAGCCGGAGTTCTTCAAGGGCAACATTCTCCGGCGCGACACTCCGTCACTGATCGTCGAGGACTGACGACCCACCCGGACTTCACCGATGCCCGGGTCCACGATGTCGCTTCCGGCGATCAGCCGTCGAGCATGTTCGCGGGCGCCGGATCGAATCCGGCCAGCAGCGCGCGGAGTCCGTACTCGAAGGCCTCGTCGGAGCGGGAGGACTTGGAGGACGCGGTGTCGAGGGCTGCGCGCAGTGCGTGACCGACTTCGACACTCGGTCGCCACGGGGCCTCCGGTGCCGCCAGGTCGAGTGCCGAGCCGAGGACGAAGCTGTCGAGAACAGTGATGATGTTCAGCACGTCGGCGGGTCCGAATTCCGCCGCTGTGAGGGCATCTGCCAGCGCGTTGTACATGCCGAAGGCGTGAGCACTGTTGACGGCATGCTCGGTGAGCAACGGAATGAGACGTGGATAGCGGGCGTAGCTGTCGCGGTACGCGCGGGCGATCTGCGCGACGGTCTCACGCCAATCGAGCCCGTGTCCCGGTAGCGCGACCTCGGACATCGCGCGTTCGCGCAACAACTCGACTATCTCTTCGCGTCCCGACACATGGTTGTACAGCGACGACGGGCTGACGCCGAGTTTCTTGGCGAGGAGCGGGATGGTGAAGCCACCGGTATCGGCCACCAGCGCGAGGGCTGCAGTGGTGATTCGTTCGGTGTCCAACAGTGACACGGACGGTCTCCCCACGGTGCGCACCCTTCTTCCTCTTGCGGTTCCGATCGCAGTCGAGAATACTTAACGAATCACATTCGTTTTATCGGAGGTCCCATGCTGACGATCACCGCACTCACCGCGCCCGAGGCCCTGACCCGCACCACCCCGACCGATCGGGCACCGCTCCGCGTCGGGTTGGTGCAGCATCGCTGGAACCCCGATGCCGCGGAGTTCAAAGCCGAATTGCTCGAGGCCATCTCCGCCGCCGCGAACCTCGGGGCGAAGGTCGTCTTCCTGCCCGAGATCACCCTGCTGCGCTACCCTGCCGACACCCGCGCCGGAGCCGACCCGGGCAAAGAAGCCGAGGATCTGCTGACCGGGCCCACGTTCACACTCGCTGCCGAGGCCGCCGCCGCGAACGGCATCGTGGTCCATGCTTCGCTGTACGAGAAGTCCGAAGCAGCGGACGGATTGGGCTTCAATTCCGCCATCATGGTCTCCCCGACGGGCGAACTGCTGGCGCGAACCAGAAAGCTGCACATTCCCATCTCGGCCGGGTACTACGAGGACACCTACTTCCGGGCCGGTCCGGCCGAGGACCCGTATCCCGTGTACTCCCCGGCGGAACTCGGCGGTGCCAGAGTGGGCCTGCCCACCTGCTGGGACGAGTGGTTCCCCGAGGTCGCGCGCAGTTACGCACTCGGCGGCGCGGAAATTCTCGCGTATCCGACGGCCATCGGGTCCGAGCCCTCGTTCCCGGCCTTCGACACCCAACCGCTGTGGCAACACGTCATCGTCGGCCACGGCATCTCGAACGGCCTGTTCATGGTGGTACCCAACCGCTGCGGCAACGAAGGCGAGATCACCTTCTACGGTTCGTCGTTCATCTCCGATCCCTACGGCCGCATCCTGGTTCAGGCACCCCGCGACGAATCGGCCGTCCTCGTCGCGGATCTCGACCTCGATCAGCGTCGAGAATGGTTGGAGCTCTTCCCGTTCCTACTGACACGCAGACCCGACACGTACGGCCGCCTCACCGAGCCGGTGAACGCCGACGCACCGTACGGTGACGGACACGCCGCGACGCCGGTGATCAAATGAACACCGCCGCAACGACGTTCACGATGCCGTCGGAGACCGCGCCGCAGGACAAGGTGTGGATGGCGTTCCCCTGCGAGGGATACTCACTCGGCCACGATCCGGAGGCCAAGCACGAGGCCCGCTCCACATGGGCTGCCGTCGCCCACGCTGTTGCCGAATTCGAGCCGGTGACCGTCGTCGTCGATCCGGCCGAACGCGCTGTCGCATCGACGTACCTCTCGCGTGATATCGACATCGTCGAAGCACCGTTGAACGACGCCTGGATGCGCGATATCGGTCCGACATTCGTTCATGCACAGGACGGTTCGGTGGCCGCCGTCGACTGGGTCTTCAACGGCTGGGGTGCACAGGACTGGGCGCAGTGGGACAAGGACAGCCGTATCGGCGAGTTCGTGGCGAATCAGGCTGCAGTACAGCGAATCACGTCGCCGATGGTCAACGAGGGCGGCGGCATCGCGGTCGACGGCGTTGGCACGGTGCTGGTGACCGAAACCGTGCAACTCGATCCGGGCCGCAACCCCGGACTTTCGAAAGCCGACGTCGAAGCGGAACTCGCACGAACCATCGGAGCGCGGCACGTCATCTGGCTGCCGCGCGGACTGACGCGCGATTCCATGCGTTTCGGTACTCGCGGGCATGTCGACATCGTCGCGGCCGTCCCGTCGCCGGGAACGGTGCTGGTGCATCGGCAACACGACAGGGCTCACCCCGACTACGAGGTCAGTTCACTGATCGTCGACGCTTTGCGTGCCACCCACGACGGCTCGGGTGAGGATTGGAACATCGTGGAGGTGCCTGCTCCGCGGACGCTGCGAGATGCCGACGGCTTCGTCGACTACAGCTACATCAATCATCTGGTGGTCAACGGCGGCGTGATCGCCTGCAGTTACGACGACCCGTCCGACGCCGACGCGGCAGCGATCCTGCGCGAGGCGTACCCGGGCCGGGACGTGGTGACCGTGGACGCGAGGCCACTGTTCGAGCGAGGCGGTGGGATCCACTGCATCACCCAGCACCAGCCTTCGGCGAGGAATCTCGGCTGACAGTCGGGTCCTACGAGCTGCGACGAACCTCGAGCTGCTCGCCGACGGTGACGGTGTGCGCTTCGGTCACGCAATCCAGGCGTCCGTCGAGACGCAGGGAGACGTTGTATTCACCCTGCTTGAGGTTGAACGTGGTGATGGTGATGCCGGTGGCGTTCTCGCCCACGATCACGCGCTGACTCAGCGACAGCATCCCGTTGTGAAGAACTTCGCACATCTGACCCGGCAGAACGTTCTCGACGTGAACGGTGATGGCCTTCGGTCCGCCGACAACCTCGATGGTGGGCTCCGGCGTGCTCGATCCGACGAGTCTGAGGTAACTCTTGTCTCTGCGCACGGCCTCGACTTCCCTGTTTGTGTACTCCACCCTGAGGTGAACGCCCGACGTGGTCTCAACGGTAGTTCGTGGCGCGGTTGAAGACGGATTGGTTTCACACGCCGTCATCGGCCTCGCCCCGAGCCTCTCTTTACATCGAGGGCCGAACCGTCCGCGTTACGAACCCGCCTCCGACCAGCCCACCCACAGCCGCGCACATCCAGGGAATCTCGATGTCACCGGTCAGAACATACCCCCCGGACCGCGGATCTGCGAGCGGACTGATCGAACCGATATCTTTACGTATCTTTGCACCCTGTAATCCGCGTACGCGCCGTCCGGCTAGTGAGGTCTGTCCGTTTCCTCGAAGCCGAGCAGTTCGGCCTTCTCGGCGGCGAGCTCGGCGTTGTGCTTCCGACGCTGGTGCCCTTTGACACCGAGCGCAGCGGCCGTTGCTCCCAGAGCCGCTCCGGCGGCCACGCCGATCCAGGTCGACACACCGACGTCACCGCCCTGAACGAGCAATCGCACCAGCACACCACCGAAGCCCAAGAGATACAGAACGCCGACGATCGCCATCCGCGGCCGCCGAAGCTTCTGCACCGTGTACATGTCGACCCCCCGAGCCCGGGCATACCCGATGACCACGAAGGCGACAGTGAGGAGCGCGACGATGATCCCGATCGCAATCCACGCCCCGGTGACTCCCGCCGCGTAGGGCAGGATCGCCGCGGCGATAAGTCCGATCCACAGCAGCGATTGGAATCCGACGGCCGAGGCTTCGTTCCAGGCGTCGCGTTGGAGTTCGTCGGTGTAGAACTCGTCATCGAGGTCGCCGACGAATCGAGCGGCTCTGACGAATGCGCTCATGATTCTTCCTCTCCTTCGTCTCCGAACAGTGTCTCCACTGTCGTATCGAGTGCGCGGGCCAATCGCAGCGCCAGGTAGACGCTCGGCGCATAGTCGCCGCCTTCGACGGAGACGATGCTCTGACGGCTCACGCCGCAGATGCTGCCGAGTTCGGCTTGGGTGATGCGTGCCTGTTTGCGATGTGCGCGAACGTTGTTCGTTCCGGACATACGTGAAAGTCAACTCTGCTTGTCATTTTTTGTCAAGCCTGCTTGTCATTTGAAGGCATTTACGTCTGCGTAACGCGGGAAACAGACTCGTCACCGCAGAAAATACCAACGCAATACGCGGCCTTTACTGTTCGCAATCGCGAATACAACTCCGTATACAAAACTTCCGAAAGGGCCGTAGATGCCTGCTGTCTCGAAGCGCATGTCCGTCAAGCGCGTCATGGTCGTTCCCGCAGCGCTGGCTGCATTGAGCCTGGTCGCCACCGCATGCGGAAGCAAGGCCAGCGACACCACCTCTGCCGACGGCGGCGGCGGTTCTGCCACCTCGTGTGTCGACACCTCCGGTGACACCATCAAGGTCGGCTCGCTCAACTCCCTGTCCGGCACCATGGCGATCAGCGAAGTGACTGTTCGCGATTCGATCGCACTGGCCGTCGAACAGATCAACGCGGCGGGCGGAGTCAACGGCAAGCAGATCGAGATCGTCGCCGAGGACGGCGCATCCGAGCCGACCGTGTTCGCCGAGAAGGCCGAGAAGCTGATCAGCAGCGACTGTGTCGCAGCGGTATTCGGCGGCTGGACCTCGTCGAGCCGCAAGGCCATGCTGCCCGTGTTCGAGGACAACGACGCTCTCCTCTACTACCCCGTGCAGTACGAGGGCCTCGAGGCGTCGAAGAACATCTTCTACACCGGAGCCACTACCAACCAGCAGATCATCCCGGCGCTGGACTACCTGAAGGAGAAGGGCGTCAAGTCCCTCTACCTGGTGGGCAGCGACTACGTGTTCCCGCAGACCGCCAACCGCGAGATCAAGGCCTACGCAGCCGCCAACGGTATCGAGATCAAGGGCGAGGACTACACCCCGCTCGGTTCGACGGATTTCTCCACCATCGTCAACAAGGTTCGCTCGGCCGACGCGGACGCGGTGTTCAACACTCTCAACGGTGATTCCAACGTCGCGTTCTTCCGCGAGTACACCAACGCCGGCCTCAAAGCTGCTGACATGCCGGTCATCTCGGTCTCCATCGCCGAGGAGGAGGTCGCCGGCATCGGTGCGGCCAACATCGAGGGCCAGCTGACCGCCTGGAACTACTACCAGACGGTCGACAGCCCCGAGAACACCAAGTTCGTCGCCGACTACAAGGCGAAGTACGGTGCCGACAAGCCGACCTCGGACCCCATGGAAGCCGCGTACACCTCGGTCTACCTGTGGAAGAACACCGTCGAGAAGGCCGATTCCTTTGCCGTGGCCGACATTCAGGCTGCGGCCGACGGCGTCAGCTTCGCCGCTCCCGAGGGCGAGGTCGTCATCGACGGGGACAACCACCACATCTCCAAGACCGCCCGCATCGGTGAGATCCGCCCCGACGGACTGATCTACACGGTGTGGGAATCCCCCGAAGCGATCGCACCCGACCCGTTCCTGGAGACCTACGACTGGGCCGCCGACCTCAACTGACCACCACCCATGTGAGTGGAACTTCGTAGCCTGCTACGAAGTTCCACTCACATGCTCCGAAGGAGCTCCCCTATGGACGTCGTGATCGGACAGTTGTTCACCGGCCTGTCGATCGGATCCATTCTTCTCCTCGCCGCCCTCGGGCTGTCACTGACATTCGGTCAGATGGGCGTCATCAACATGGCGCACGGCGAGTTCATCATGGCCGGTTCGTACACGGCCTACGTGGTGCAGCAGATCGTCTCCACCGGCGGCGCATCACTGTTCATCTCTCTGATCGTCGGCTTCCTCGTCGGCGGTGCGATGGGAGTGTTGTTGGAGGTCACGCTGATTCAGCGCATGTACCACCGACCACTCGACACCCTGCTCGTCACGTTCGGCGTCGGGCTCATCCTGCAGCAGCTCGCTCGCGACATCTTCGGAGCACCCGCGGTCAACGTCGTCTCCCCGGGATGGCTCAGCGGCGGCGTCGACATTTTCGGTGCCGTGGTTCCCAAGACCAGAATCTTCATCCTCGTGCTCGCGATCGTCGCCGTTCTCGCACTGTCGGTGGCACTGAAGAAGACCGCAATGGGTCGACGCATCCGTGCGGTGGTGCAGAACCGTGATCTCGCGGAGACCTCGGGTATCTCGAGCCGTAGGACGGATATCTCGACGTTCTTCCTCGGTTCTGGTCTCGCCGGTGTCGCGGGCGTCGCGCTCACCCTGATCGGTTCCACCAGTTCCACTGTGGGACAGAGCTATCTGATCGACGCCTTCCTGGTGGTAGTGGTCGGCGGACTCGGCCAGATCAAGGGTGCGGTCATCGCGGCCTTCGCCCTCGGGATTCTCAACTCGTTCATCGAGTACAGCACCACGGCCTCGATCGCCAAGGTCATCGTGTTCGTGCTCATCGTGATCTTCCTGCAGGCCCGCCCGCAAGGCTTGTTCGCCGTCAAGACAAGGAGCCTGGTATGAGCGAGTTCATCGCCAAGCGCGGTGCCCTACTGGGATTCGCGCTCGCCGCGATCCTGCTGTTCGCCGTCGCTCCGGCCGTTCTCAGCGACTTCCGGCTGAACCTGCTGGGCAAGTTCATCTGTTACGCGATCGTGGCCGTCGGTATCGGATTGGCCTGGGGCCGAGGCGGAATGCTCACTCTCGGTCAGGGCGTCTTCTTCGGCATCGGGGCCTACATCATGGCCATGCATCTGAAGATCTCGGACGCCGATCTCCGCGGCGACGACGTACCGGACTTCATGTCGATTGCAGGCATCCGTGAACTGCCGTCGTACTGGGTGCCGTTCACCTCACCGATCACCACGATCCTGGGCATCCTGTTCCTGCCGGCCCTGGTGGCACTGGTACTCGGTCTCGGCGTGTTCAAGCGTCGGGTCAAGGGCGCGTACTTCGCGATCCTCAGCCAGGCACTCGCCGCCGCGTTCGCGATCTTGCTCATCGGTCAGCAGACCACGGGCGGCTCCAACGGCCTCAACAGGTTCCGCACGTTCTTCGGGTTCAATCTCAACGACCCCGCGAACAAGCAGATGCTGTTCTTCATCGCCGCAGGCGTGCTGCTCGTGGTCGTCGCCATCACCCGCCAGCTCATGTACTCGCGCTACGGCGAACTACTGGTCGCGGTGCGGGATCAGGAGGAGCGCGTGCGGTTCCTCGGATACGACCCCGCCAACGTCAAGATCGTGGCCTATGTGGCCGCGGCGTTCTTCGCGGGTCTCGCAGGCGCACTGTTCGTTCCGATCGTCGGCATCATCTCCCCCAACGACGTCGGCATCGTCCCGTCCATCGCGTTCCTCATCGGTGTGGCGATCGGCGGTCGCACCACCCTGCTCGGCCCGGTCCTCGGCGCGCTCGGCGTCGCCTGGGCTCAGACCACACTGTCCGAGCAGTTCCCGTCCGGCTGGACGTACGCGCAGGGTCTGCTGTTCGTGGTGGTCGTCGGGTTCTTCCCCGCCGGTATCGCGGGACTGTTCGCGCTGCGCAAACGAAAGCAGGAATCCGAAACGGTTCCCGAACCGAGCGAAGAGCCAGAGAAGGAACTGACGCGATGATTCATGTCGAAGGTCCGCAACCCACGTTCGGCGGCAACGCCGGCATGTCGAGTCAGTATCTCGAAGTACGAGATCTGACAGTCAGTTTCGACGGTTTCAAAGCCAACACCAACGTCGATCTGACGCTGATGCAGGGCGATCTGCGCTTCCTCATCGGGCCCAACGGTGCAGGCAAGACCACCCTGATCGATGCCATCACCGGCCTCGTCCCGGCCACCGGCTCGGTCACCAAGTCCGGGGTCGAACTGCTCGGCAAGAAGGTGCATCAGATCGCCCGCCTCGGCATCGGCCGAACCTTCCAGACCGCCAGCATCTTCGAGAATCTGACGGTATTGCAGAACCTGGATATCGCCGCGGGTTCCGGTCGGTCCGTGCTGACGATGCTGCGTCGTCGAGGATCGGTACTCCCCCAGATCGAGGAGGCCCTCGAGACCACCGGCCTGACGGCCGAGCGCGACAAGCCAGCGGGAATTCTCGCGCACGGGCAGAAGCAGTGGCTTGAGATCGGAATGCTGTTGGTGCAGAACGCAGACGTGCTCCTGCTCGACGAGCCGGTCGCAGGCATGAGCCACGAGGAGCGCGAGGAAACCGGCCAACTGCTGCAGCGCATCGGTGGTGAGCGGACCGTCGTCGTCGTCGAGCACGACATGGACTTCATGCGTATGTTCGCCACCTCGGTCACAGTGTTGGCTGCCGGACGTGTTCTGGCCGAGGGCACGGTGGCCGAGGTACAGGCAGATCCGAAAGTCCAAGAGGTCTATCTCGGCACCGCAGCGGCGGGCGAGGAACTCGACCAGATCGCAGAGGAAGGAGCCGACCATGCTTGAACTGGTCGATGTGCGTACCGGCTACGGACGCAGCGAAGTGATTCACGGTGCGTCGCTGACGGTTCCGGCCGACGGTGTCGCCGCGGTCATGGGACACAACGGCGCGGGCAAGACCACTCTGCTGCGGGCTGCGGTGGGGTTGCTCAAGGTCAACTCCGGCAAGGTCATGTTCGACGGCGAGGACGTGAGCGCGTTGCGTCCCAGCGCCCGCGTCGCCCGCGGACTCGCGTATGTGCCGCAGGGTCAGCAGTCGTTCGGCCAGTTGACGACGGCCGAGAATCTGCAGGTCGTCGCCGACGGTCGCAAGCGTGGCAAGGCACTCGTCGACGAGGCACTCGATCTGTTTCCGGCGTTGAAGGAGTTGCTCGGTCGCAGAGCGGGATTGCTCTCGGGTGGTCAGCGCCAACAGCTCGCGATCGCACGAGCACTGATCACCGAACCGCGGATGTTGATTCTGGACGAGCCGACCGAGGGCATCCAGCCGTCGGTCGTCGCCGAGATCGAACGAACCGTCATCGAACTCACTCGACGCGGAGGATTGGGAGTGTTGCTGGTGGAGCAGCACATCGGCTTCGCCCTCGAGTCGGCGCAGAACTACTACATCCTCGAGGCCGGCCGCATCACGTCCACCGGCGTGGGCGGGAGCGAGTCCGAAGCGGACGTCCGCGCAGCCATGGCGATCTGACCGGACCCATCGTGCCGCGCAAGGACCTTCGCGAGAAGGTCTATTCGTCACTGCGCCGGGATCTGATCTCCGGCGCCATCAGCTCCACCGAACGGCTCGGCGAGGAGCGTCTCGCCGAGCTGTACGGTGTCTCACGCACACCGGTGCGCGAGGCGCTGGCGCGGCTGCAGGCCGACGGACTCGTCACCCGCGACGAAGCCGGCCTGCACGCCTATCGCCCCCGGATCGGCGATCTCCCCGATCTCTACGAGCTCCGCTCGACTCTCGAAGCCCGGGGCATCACCCGATCGATGTCGCACCCGGTCGATCGGTCGTCGTTGTCACACCTGTTGGACACCTGGATCGGTTTGCGGGCCGACCCACCCGACACCACCGACGATCTGGTCTCGCTCGACGAGAGCTTCCACGTCACCTTGTTGGCTGCCTCGGGCAACCCTGCTCTGACCGAGGCACTGTGCACCGTGAATGCCAAGGTGCGTCCGGTTCGGATACTCGGCGGACTCACCGCCGCAGCCGTCGTCTCGGCCATCGATCAACACATCGACATCGTCGAACGTGTTCTCGCCGGAACCTTGGACTCGGCACTGGAACTGCTACTGGCACATATCGATTCCTCACGCGACCTGGTGGTCGAGCGGGCCGAGCAAGCTGCAGCGCTGGCGGGCGCGGTCCGGATGTGACTCGGATCAATTCACCGAGAGAATCCGATCGATGTCGTCGAGCACGGTCTGTCCGCCCTTGGGTCCGACGCCGGTGATCCAGTACGACAGGTCCACCGCGTGTGGATTCGGCAGTACGGCCGCGTTGGCGGTGATCGACTCCGGTATCGCTGCGGGGTCCGACGGGTCCGAGGCGGTGACGACGATCAGATCCGCGGCCGCCTGAGCTGCCAGCTCGGGCGAGAGGTCGACCGAGATCTCGTCGGCCCATTCCGGCCTCGGCGGGGTGGTGAAGCCGGCGCACTCGAGCGTGCTCCCGGCGAACGACGTCGGCCCGTAGAGGGTCAGTTCGCCCGCGCGGGGGCGGATCAACTGTGCCGTTTTCCCAGCGGTGTCGTGTTTCTCGGCGATCTCGGCACACCGATCGTCGTACGCGGTGAGCAGTTGCTCCGCAGTGTCCTCCTTGCCGAGAGTGCGTCCGACGAACCGGACGTTGTCGCGCCACGGATCGGATTGGGAGGCCATGAACACCGTCGGCGCGATGGCGGCGAGTTGGTCGTGGTACTCGGCGTGCCGAGTCTCCGTGCCCAGGATGAGATCCGGTTGCAGAGCCGCGATGTCCTCGATGGTCGGTTCGGCAACGGTGCCGACGGTGGCGATGTTCGCGGCTTCGGTACCGAGGTACGACGGCACGCCGCTCGCCTCGCTGAGCACCGCGGTCCCGACGGGTACGACGCCGAGGGCGACGGTGGTGTCGAGTTCGACCGGCTCGAGCGTGACGATGCGCAGCGGGTTCTCGGGAACCTCGACCGTTCCCCGGACGGTCTCGACCGAGCGCGTCGCGCCGCCGTCGGCGTCGGAGGTGGCCTCGGTGGACGAACACGCCGTCGCAGCCACGCCGAGGGCGACGGCCAGAGCGAGGGTCATGATGCGGTTGTGAGACTTGGTCAAGGGTCCTCCGTGGCTGCATTGTCTGGAATCACAAAGAGGCTAGCCTATCCTTTGTCGACCCGGTGACGCCCGGCCGTCCAGTGGGTACGGTGTGGCTGTGACCACTCCACGCATTCCGTCCGGTACCGCCAGAACCCTCGGGCCCGTCAACTGGGTCATCTGCAAGGTGATCGCCAAAGGTGCGGGGGTGCCCAATCCTCATCTGTTCACCACCCTCGGGCGCACCGGCGGACTGTTCCGAGCCTGGCTGTTCTACAGCGGGCACCTGATGCCGGGCGGCAAGATCTCCCGCAAGGAAACCGAGATGGTGATCCTGCGCGTGGCGCACCTACGAGAATCCGCCTACGAGATGGACCATCACATCCGGCTCGGCAAGCGGGCCGGTATCGACCGCGATCTGCTCGAGCTGATCAAGACCGGACCCGACGCACCAGGCCTGTCGACGCGGTATCGGACCATCCTGACCGCGGTCGACGAACTCATCGCCACGAAGATCCTCTCCGACGCGACCTGGAACGAACTCGCCACCCAGTTCGACGAGCGCAGGCTCATCGAATTCGTCCTGCTGGTCACCCAATACGACGGGCTGGCAACCACTCTCGCGACCCTGCGCGTCGAACGCGACTACACCGAACGCTAGACGTGTCCGCCGACCGCCCGATCCCCACCTCGCGTACCGCACGGGGTGCCGCGCTGGGACGCGCAGCGGCCGGCCAGGCGGTCCGCACCGCGGGAGCCCGCATGTCGATGGTCGGACGGTCCGAGGCGGTGCGCGATCGGATCTCGGAGAAAGCCTCGATGCAGGCAGCCGATCAGCTGGTGACCGTGCTCGGCAGTATGAAGGGCGCAGCGATGAAGCTGGGCCAGATGTTCTCGGTACTCGATCCCGCCCTCGTCCCCGAGCATCATCGACAACGGTTCCAGGACAAGCTCGCCGCACTTCGCGACCGAGCCCCGGAAGTCGACTTCGACGCGATGCGCGCCGTCGTCGAAACGGATCTGGGCGACTCCGTCGCCGATCTCTTCGCCGAGTTCGACCGAGATCCGATAGCAGCCGCCTCGATCGGCCAGGTCTACCGCGCTCGCCTGCACGACGGCCGAGTCGTCGCCGTCAAGGTCCAGTACCCAGGAGTCGACGACGCGGTGCGCGCCGACATGAAGAACCTCGCACTGTTTCTGAGGTTCTGGCGCAACGCTCTTCCCGCGGTGGCCGCACCCGAGCTCGTCGAGGAATTGCGTCTGAATTTCGAACGCGAACTCGACTACCGGGAAGAGGCGCGCACCCAATCGATCCTGGCCGATCGATTCCGCGAGCACCCGTTTCTCGCTGTGCCCGACGCGATCGAGGGCATGTGTACCCGCCGAGTTCTCGTCACCGAGTTCTTCGACGGCATCGCGTTCGATCGAATTCGGTCACTACCCGCCGCCGAACGCGATCGCATCGGCGAGATCGTCTACCGCTTCTACATCGGTTCGCTGTATCGGTACGACGAATTCTGCGGTGACCCGCATCCGGGAAACATGTTGCTCGGCAACGACGGTCGCGTCGGGTTCATCGACTTCGGCCTCTTCAACCGCATGCGACGAGAGCACGTCGAGTTCGAGCTCGACTGTCTGAGGATGGCGTCGGAAGAACGCGGCGTGGACCTGCTCGCCGCGATGATCGCCCGGGGTATCGTCGACGCCACCGCCGGCGTCACCGCGGACGAATGTCTGGAGTACGTCTTCGCGGCGTCGGAATGGAATCTCGTCGATCGGGTCATGACGGTGACACCGTCGTTGGCGTCGAGTGGGCTGATGCTCGCGATCGACCCACGCGGTGGACAATTCACCGGAATGAAGCGGCAGAACCTTCCTGCCGAGCACCTGTTCTCCCGTCGAGCCGATTTCATGACGTTCGGCGTTCTGGGGCAGCTCGAGGCGACGGCCAACTGGCACGGAATCGCTCGCGAATGGATCTACGGCGACGCCCCGGTCACCGAACTCGGTGTTGCCGAGTTGCGGTGGCGGGGCGAGCAGAACCGCTGACGCTGCGCCGCTACTTCGTCACCCCGGCGCGCTTGTTTCCCGCCGACCGGCCGAGCCGACCGAGCGGGGCCAGGATGTCCTGATAGCGCGGACCCACGAGTCTCGGAATCAGATCGAAAGCGCGGGCGTCGGGGCCGATCAGAACGCGCGGCTTGTTCTTCTCCACTCCCGCGAGGATCACCTTGGCGGCCCTCGTCGGTGTGGTCAGCGCGATCTGTTGGAATCGACGCGAGGCTTCGTCGGGTGTGCCGAGGTCGTCCATTCCGCGGGCGTTGGCCACGATGTTGGTCTTGATGCCGCCCGGATGCACGCACGTCACTCCGACAGGGTGTCGAGCGATCTTCATTTCCTGACGCAATGCTTCGGTGAATCCCCGAACAGCGAATTTCGCGGAATTGTAGGCACTCTGACCTGGAATGCCCATCAGGCCGAACACGCTGGAGACGTTGACGAGGTGACCCTCACCCGACTCGATCAGGGCAGGCAGAAAAGCCTTGGTACCGTTGGCAACTCCCCAGAAGTCGATGTTCATGACCCACTCGAAATCGTCCCAGGTCATGTCGACCACATCGGCACCCAACGCGACGCCGGCATTGTTGGCGACGAAATTGACGCGTCCGAATTCGCTCAGCACTGCATCCGCGTGCGTGTGGACGGCGGACCGGTCCGACACGTCCAGCTCGTACGTCACCGTGCGGGCTCCGACCTTCTCGCACAGAACGAGGGTTTCGCCGAGTCCTTCGCCGTCGATATCGGACAGCGCAAGCTGCGCTCCACGCTCCGCCAGATCGAGCGCGAGGGCGCGACCGATCCCCGAACCGGCACCGGACACGACGGCGACCTTGTTCTCGAAATTCTTCATATACGCGCTTCTTCCACATTCTCGCTGTCGGTTCCTGCTCCGGTCGGGAGCAGGAATTCGTACTGTGCCGGATCGAATTTCTTTGTGCGAAGCCAGTACTGCCAGGTGAATCCGGGCCACACCGTCCGGTTGGCACCGTGCGAATCGAGGTACCAACTGGTGCAGCCGCCCGTGCTCCATACGCCCTTGTTCAGCTTCGCCTGGATCTCGGCGTTGAAGCGGTCCTGTGTCTGCTGCCGAACCGTCACCGCGTCGGCGGCACTGGACCGGACGAAGTCCATCACCGAGAGGGCGTACCGGATCTGTTGTTCGATCATGAACACCACGGAGTTGTGCCCGAGCCCGGTGTTGGGACCGAGCAGGAAGAATGCGTTGGGGTATCCCGCGGCCACGATTCCCAGATGAGTCTCGATTCCGTGTTCTTGCCAGTGCTGCACCAGCTTCCGGCCACCGATACCGGCCACGTTCAGACCGTCGAACCCGTCGGTGACATGAAAACCGGTGGCGTAGATGATGACGTCCACCTCGCGTTCGGTCCCGTCTGCGGCGACGATCGACCGTTCGCGTACCTCTGCGATCGAGTCGGTGATCACGTCCGTGTCGGGCCGAGCCAACGCCCGGTAATACGTGTTGGATCCGAGCAATCGCTTGCACCCGATGCGATAGTTCGGGGTCAATTTCTTGCGCAGCTCCGGATCCGATACCTCTCGCTCGATGAACCTGCGTGCAGCTGCCTCGACCGGACGCAGGAGATTGGAATGCCCGTTGAGGCCTATCGCGAGAGACTCCGCAGACCAGTAGATCGAATTTCGGAACACCCTGCGCGCCAGCGCCGATCGACGAAAGAGTCGTCGGAGACCGGTCGGGATGTCGAAATTCCGCCTCGGGAGTACCCACGCGGGAGATCGTTGATACAGGTGCAGTTCGCCGACGGTCTCTGCGATCTGCGGGACGAACTGCACTGCGCTCGCACCGGTTCCGATGACCGCCACTTTCTTGTCGGTCAGATCCACCTCGTGATCCCACCGCGCCGAGTGAAAGGCCGTGCCCGTGAACGACTCGATGCCCGGCAGCTCCGGAGTGTTGGGAACGTGCAGCGCTCCGATGCCGGAGACGATGAACTGAGCGACGTATTCGTCACCGTTCGTCGTCGTGATGTGCCATCGGTGCTCGTTCTCGTCCCAGTAGCCACCGTCGCACTCGACACCGAATCGAATGTTGTCGTCCAGGCGATACTTGACCGAGAGCTGTTGTAGATAGCTCAGGATCTCCGGTTGGGCAGACCACATCTGCGACCACTCGGGGTTGGGCTCGAACGAGTACGAATACATGTGCGAGGGGACGTCGCACGCGCAACCCGGATAGGTGTTGTCGCGCCAGGTGCCCCCGACGGACTGTGCCTTCTCCAGAACGAGGAAGTCGTCGCGACCGCGGATGCGGAGCGAGATCGCCATCCCCAACCCGGAGAAGCCACTGCCGATGACCAGAACCCCGGTGTGATGGACCGTCATCGCCGATCCTCCGAGGGCACGACGCCGGTCATTCTCCACAACACAGCGGTGATCGTCCCCTCGAGCAACCCGGCCGAATCGAGAAAGGCGACGGTCTTCGATGCGTCCCGACGCCTGATCGCCGCCCGTCGACGCCGCGAGGCGATCATGCCCCGGACCGGGGACATGCCGACGGATCGATACACCTGGGGCGAGACGCCGAGACGAAGGATCACGTTGGCGAGTACAGCAAGCAGCAATCGGTTGAACGCGCGAGAGAATCTGTTCGACTTCTCCAGCGCGGCAGCCACTTCCGATCGGGCGAATGCGAAGCGATCGGCGCTTTCGAGTCGATGGATCTTCACCGCCTGCCGAACATGGGGTTCGATTCCTGGTTCTGTCACCGCACCCTGCATCGATCGGGAGAAGGTCTCCTCGACCAGCAGGGTCGACGCATGGGACGCCGCACCGAGGGGCAGGAAACTCAGCAGTTTGACTGCCGTCGTCGTCCCCTTGGGAAGCCTGTACGGCGGGACTTCCGAGGCGCGAACGAGCCGTCCGAAGGTGATCGTGGTCCGCGAGCTACCTGCGACCTCTGCGAGTGCATTGCGGGACGCCGGGCTGTTGAGCCCCTCCTCCGCCGCCCGCCGGAGCTGATTGCCGGTCAGCGGCGCGGACAGATAGGACACGGTGCTCCACCTGCTCACTGCCTCGTGCAGGGCGAGCGTGCGCCGGTCCTGCTCGGTCAACTTGGCCCACGAACGAGTTCCGTGCAACGTAATCGATTCACGGGGAAGCGCAAATTCGTCCGGCTGCCAGGGAGATTCCCAATCGATGTCGACGTGCGGATCGTATTCGACCGCCGACGAACGCGGGCTCATGCCAGATCGTCCGGCATCGCCCGGGTCATCTTCCACAGACGACGGGTCACGACACCGTCGCACATACCGGCGTCGGCGAAGAAGCGGATCATGGGTTCGGAGAAGAACTGCATGTTGGTCTTGTAGGTGGGACTCGCCATGGCCGTGACGATTCCGCGGATCGGGTTGATGCCGATCGATCGGTACACCTTCGGGTTGATGAGGGCCAGGTACGTGAAGTTGGCGATCGACGCGAGGATCACGCGATGGATGGCACGGTTCACGCGATTCGTCGCGGCCATCGCGCGCACCATTTCCTCGCGCGCGTAGGTGATGTGGCGCGACTCCTCGATGACGTGGATTCGCATCATCTGCCGCAGGTGCGGCTGCATCTCGGGGTCGTACTGCGCCTCGCGCTGCGCCCGGTCGAGCACCTCCTCGATGAGCAACACTCCGCCGTAGGTGGCGGGTCCGAGCGGTAGAAACTGCCCGATCTTCCCGAGGAACACTGCGGGCTTGGGCATCAGGTACGGGGTGAGCCCGGTCTTTTCGATCAGCTTTCCGAACATGATGGAGTGTCGAGATTCCTCGCCGATCTCGGCTATCGAATACATCGAATGATCGGAGAAGGTGCCTCTGCCGAACACCCGGAGCAAGTTCGCGCTGAGCATGCCTTCGGCGTAGATGCCGAAGGACAGAATGCTGACGATCTCGTGGCGGCCCAGTTCGCGACGCTGTTCTTCGGTCAGTTTGTCCCACAACTTGGTTCGGTACAGCGAGATTCGGTGCTCGGGCATCCAACGCATACCGTCGACCATCGGAGCATCCCAATCGATGTCGGCCTCGCCGTCGTAGAACTTGTTCGCAGTCGACTTCAGCAGTCTTCGCGCCGTTTTGTCTCTCGGTCCGACTGTCTTCGCACGCGAGGTCGACTGGTCCTCGGTCATCAGCCGACCCGGCGACGATCCGGCATCCCCGCCACCGACTCGCTCATCGACAATTGCACGCTTCACAACCGATCCCCCTTGTGATCGACGGGCCCCCCGGCCCGTCCGACTACCCCGAACTCGCGGTAGCCAGTACCGGCGGTAGTAGGTACTGTGTCGAGTGTGGTTCAACTCACCCGACGTGTCAACCCCGAGGATGGGCGGCACTCGACCCCGTGCAAGAAGATCGATGCTCGCACCGAACGCTGGCGCGAACACCGCCTCGAGGTGCGACGGAAGTTCGTCGCGGCGGCACTGGTCGCGATCGACGTGCACGGCCCGAGCGTCAGCATGGGCGATATCGCGAAAGCGGCCGGTACCGCCAAACCCAAGCTCTATCGACACTTCGCCGACCGGTCCGATCTGTACTCGGCCATCGTCGAGCACGTCCAACAGATGCTGTGGGATCGGATAGTCGGCACGGTCAACCTGTTCGAGGATTCGGTGACCGACCTCATCGATCGCAGCGCCGCCGGATACGCGGCAGTCGTGTCGGAACATCCCAACCTGTTCCGATTTCTCGTCCACGGCCACTTCCTGGCCCGCACGAGTGGCCGGCAGACCACGGCCGAGTCCGCAACGGACCCAGCGCTGGCCTCTGCGCGTGCCGCATCCGACACGGTTGCTCAGATGCTCGCCGGTGCCATTCACGGACCAGCAGTGGACAATTCGACGGTCCAGATGGTTTCCTATTCTGCATTCGGCGCGGTGGCCACCGCCACGGACTGGTGGCTCGGCAGTTCGGACGACCACGAGCTCGTCATACCGATCGAAGCTTTCACCGCCCACCTGGCAGCCATCGTGCGGGGGATCGTCGAATCCTCGTGTGCGCTCGTCGGCGTCCGCATCGAATCCGATCAACCCATGCATGTCGCGTTCGTACGCGAGGAGGGAAGAGGAAACCCGTGAGTGATCTCTCCGGCAAGCCCGACTACCGCGGTCCTGCCACATTGACTTTCGACGATCCGGCGGCCGAATTCGACGTCCGGATCGATCTGCGCGGGCACTCCCAACCCATCGACGGCATCTTCCGTTGGTACGGACGCGTCCGGCCACACGAAGGACTCCAGGAATTCATGGAGGCCGCGGCCAGTAGCCGCAAGGGCCTGCTGAGAACCGACAGCGGTACCGCCCCCGTCACGGTGGGCGACGTGGACTTCTGGGGTCGATACCGGCTGCAGGGCAAAGGAAATCCGCCCTACCCGCTCGAACCCGAGGAAGACTGGGACGACACACCGGCCGCAAGCACACTATCGGCCGAGGACCGAGCGCTCGCGAGAGCGGCGGCACTGCTCGAACCCGAATTCCGCGCGAGCGCGGACACGACCGAGGGCTACGTGGAACTGCTCGGCGGTACGCCTGCGCCGTCACCGACCACCGCGAGCAAGGCGATGAACAATCGCCTGGTTGCCTCGATCTACGAAAAGCTCTGGCGGCCCGCCGGTATCGCCATGATGGGGGTCGGTGGCCTGTCCATGTCCGCCGAACGTGCCAAGGCCGCCTCGGACCTGCGACTCACCGGCGACATGAAGGTGCTGGACGTGGCATCGGGACCGGGAAACTTCACCAGGAACCTGTCGGAGCACCTGAGCGGAGACGGCATCGCCATCGGATTCGACATCTCGGAGCAGATGATTCGACGCGCCGTTCGAGACAACCGCGGGCCCCACGCCGCGTACATGCGCGGTGATGCGCAGTCACTACCGTTCGCCGACAACACCTTCGACGCCGTGTGCTGCTTCGCAGCCCTGTACCTGATCCCGAACCCGCTGACCGTGGTCGACGAATTGGTCCGTGTGCTCCGGCCGGGTGGTCGAATCGCGATCATGACGAGCTACGGCCGTGAGACCGCTCCGGTGCGGTCGGTGGTGGGTGCAGCGTCGGGGCGTATCGGGGTCCGCATGTTCGAGAAGAAACAGTTCACGTCGATCTTCGAGGCATGTGGGATGACCGAAATCGAACAGCAGGTGCGCGGGCTCGCCCAGTTCGTCAGCGCCACGAACGCTTCCTGACCCCGGGTCAGGTCTTGGGGCCGTAGTCGCTGACGATCCACTGACCGTCCTGCTCGGTGACCGTCACGAGCAGGAGGTTGGGCACCTTGCCGGGGTCCGGTTGCTGCACGTTCTGTGTGGTCTGCTGCGCGAACACCGCCACCTTGTACTCGCCTCCGGACTCGGAATCGATTGCGGCAGAGAGTACCTCGCCGTTGGCGACCACCTGGGACTCGTTCATGATGGCAGTGAGGGCCTCACGAACTCCGCTGTAGCGATCCTGCAGGGACTGCGATGCGCCCTGGTCGACGCCGTCGAAGAACGCGTCGAGGTTGCGGTAGTCGTAGGTCAGCGACCGCGCCGTGTAGTCGGTGGCGGTGTTCAACGCCATCTGTCGATCCTGATCGTGCGCACGCTCGTCGGCCAGATCGCCTGCTGCGGAATGCCACAGCACTCCGAACACCGCCGCGAGCGCGATGCCCGGTACCGCGGCAGCGACCACGGACCACCGAATGCGGCGCCGTCGGGGGGTCTCGGCGGACACCGGTGCTTCCTCGGTCCGGGATTCTTCTACTTCGACCATGAGGGGGTCACTCCAATCAGTTCGGAATTTCTACGGAAAGCCTCGCCGGCCCGCCGGGAGGGAAGACGGTCTGCATCACGTCGACGATCGAGCCTGCGTCGATCCGCATCGGCTTGATCGGTGCGGTGTACGGCTTGAGCAGTGTCGCTATCAGTGCGAGGTCGGGCGACAGCGGTGTGAGGTACTGATCGATCTTCGGCCCGATCTTGCCCAGCGGATCGTCCCAGACGTCCGCGCCGACGTACGAGTAGTCGTTGAAGCCCTCGAGCAGGTTTGCCACACCCGAACCCGTCGCGCCGACCCACGGTGCCGCGTCGGTCATCACCGGACCGTATCCGTAGGCGAGGCGCCCACCTTGTTGCGCATTGTCGTACAGGCGACGAATCTCTCCGCTCTTGTCCCGCAACGTCGCTGCGAGGAATCGGAATGCCTCCACGAGACGATCGATATCCGCACCACGGCCTTCGACGGCTGCCGACGCGGTATCGGTCAAACCCCTCAAGGCATTCGTATCGAGTTGCGAGGCGAGCGAATCACCCAGGCTGAGGGCCTCGCTGACGGTGACCGACGGGCGTACGTGATCGCTGCCGAGGACATCTCCGTCCGTGAGATACGGCCCTCCGACGCTTCGAGGCCGAAGGTCGAGGAACTGCTCGCCTGCTGCGGACAGGTTTGCCACCACGACCTCGGAGTCGGCCGGGATCCGGTTCGCGGCGTCGAGCGCGAGTGTGACGTCGAGGCCGCCCGGCACCACCGCGATGGACTCGACCCGGCCCACCTTGATGCCTCTCGAGGTGACCTGCGAGGTATCCATCAGCCCGCCGGAGGATTCCATGTGCACCACGACACGATCGATCGTTCTGGTCGGGTTCACGTCGAGCACGCCAACGACCAGGTACCCGATGCTCGCAACGGTCATGGCCGTCAGTGCCACGAGGGAGACGAGTGTGCCCCGCTTCATCGGACGATACCGATGCCGCGCAGGATCCCGATCATGTCGTCGGCCAATGCGCCGGCCCCCTGATCGGTCGACACCGACCGCACCGCAATGTTCGGAGTGGACTCGAAGTACGGGATGAGGCGCTCGCGCAAGAGGGTGTTCGCTTTCTCCATGTTCATGGGCACCGTGGTGTCTGCGTTCGAGATCGTGATCAATGCAGGCGCGATGATGTCGACGGCACCTCTGAGTTCCGGATACGGGCCGGCGAGAACGTCACCGACGTTCTGCGACATGTATCCCAGCATGAAGATCATGTGTACGACGCTGAACAGGACCTCGGACAACCCGTCCGATCGTCTCGGGCCCAGCTCGAGAACACGCTCGACGCCGTCACGTTGCGTCACAACGGTATTGGACACACTCTCCGCCGCCGCGAGTATCCGATCGATCTCGCCGGTGTTGTCGCCGATGTCGGTCAGCGCAGCCCGAGCGGCGGAATTGATCTTGTCGACCTGGGCCGGGTCCGGAGGAATGGCCGCATTGACGTTGTTCACCGCCTCCTGCAGTTCCACATAGTGACCGCCGGTCACGATGTTCGACAATCCTCGCAGCACGTCCTCGACGTTGTCTGCCGGTACCGTCCGCTCCATGGGAATAACGTCACCGTCGCGAAGATAAGGCCCGCTCGAACTCGAACCCGCACTCGCGTTCACGTCGGACGGCGGTTGCAGCGAGATGTAGATCTCGCCCAGGATCGACGACTGTCGAAGCTCGGCGACGGTATCGGTCGGCAGCTGAACATCGGCCGACAGATCGACGGTCGCGACAGCGGTCGAACCGACGAGGTCTACTCGGTCGAGAACGCCCGCATCGACACCCTCGACGATGACCTTGGCCTTCTCCGGCAGATTCAGGACACTCGCGAACTCGATTCGCAGAGTGTATTTGTCACCCGACACATAACTTCCCGGAATCGGCAGCTCCGCTGGGTCGACGCTGCACGCCGACAGCAGAGCGACACAGCACAGCCCGATCACCGCGCGCCTCATCGCCATCCCGCCGAACCGAGTACCAGCTGCACCAATCCCACGTCGATGACATCGCCTCGTTGCTGATCGGCCGAACACGTCGGGCGGTACTTGTTGAGCAGAGCGCAGACCTCGTTCGGCGAGTTGGTGTCGATCTCGAACTGTGGCGGGTGATAGATCAGGCGCCCGCTCTTGGAATCGTTGTCGTACATCGTCATCAGGTTCTGCCCTACGGTCGGCACCTGCTCGAGAATGTCCTTGATATCGCCCACTCGCCCGAGCAGGACGTCGACCACAGGGGCCGCCTGGTCGAGAAATGCGTAGACCTTGTCGTCGTACTTCGCGACGTTGCGCGCGAGTGGCGGCATGAATTCGGTGGTCAAAGCGACCGTGGTCCCGAACGACTGGGTGAACTCCGACAGCGTGATCATTCCCCGCTTCAGGTTGTCGAGTAGCTTCGCCACCTCGGGCCAGCTCACCACGAACGTGTCGATGAGGCCGTCGAGATTGTCGATCAGGCGTCGCACGGTGGTGTCTCGGTCGGCCGGATCGCCGACCAGCTGGGCCAACTGCTGGAGGCTCTCGTTCAGCTGGGCACCGGACCCACGGAGCGAACCGTCGACCGAACGAAGTGTGTCACCCAGGACTTCGTCGTGCTTGCCGTCGGCGTCGGCCGGGCCCAGCAGATCAGCAGTGAGGCCCGATACGGCATCGAGAGTATCGCTGATTCCCAACGGAGTTCTGGTGCGCTCCAACGGAATGCACTGCGCGCGATCGAATTCGGCGCCGCCGGTGTAGGGCTCGGTGAATTCCACGTGCCGGTCGGTGACGATCGAACTGGACAGTGTCACGGCACCGACTTCCGCAGGCAACACGAGGCTGTCGTCGACATCCATCGTGACCATCACGGAGGCGTCGGTGTTCTCGATGTGCGTCACCGTCCCGACGACCACACCCAACATCATGACCGAATTGCCCTCGTACAACCCGACCGTATCGGTGAACTCGGCGCACACCGACGAGCTGCTCGCCCCGGAATCGATGACGGCGGTCGCCGACGCGACGGAACCGACGAGAGTGATCACCACAGCCGCTGCCACAGCGACCTTCACGATTCTGCGCCTCATCAGCACGCCTTCCCCGGCAGCGGAATGCAGACACCGACACCGACGACCGTGTCCTGCGACTGATCGATCACCGGACCTTGACCGCCCCCGATCAGTGCGGCGAGACCGTCCGTACTCTGCTTCATGGTCGTGATCGCCCCGTCGAAATCACCGAGCTGCGCGAAGAGCTTCTGGGTGATCTCCTCGAGCTGGACGATCGACGGCTCTAGCCCCTTCTCGAAAGCGACCACAGGCCGATGGAAGAGCTTGAACATCCGTCCGAGCAGGTCGAAGGCATTGACCACTTCTGCGCGCTTGTCTCCGAATCCCTTTGTCAAGGTGCCGAGTTCGTGAACCAGCTCCACGAGCATCACTCGATCGGCTGCCAATGCGCCGACGTACTCGTCCGACACCACGAGCCCACGTTCGAGCTGTTCGGAGCGGGTCGCGATGACGTCGGTGAGCGAGGACAGATTGTCCACGATGGCACGGGTCGACTGCGGCTGCGTGCTCACTGCCCGGTCCAGTTCGGCCACGGTCTGTCGCAACGTCGGTCCGTCGATATCGCGGACCAACGGAGTTGCCTGCTGGATCGCGTCGGACAGCTCGTACGGAAGCGCGACCCGCTCCGACGGAATCGGTGCCGAGTCGAGCGCGCCGTCGCCATGAGAGCTGAGCATCACGTAATGACCACCGATCGGCGTGAGCAACTTGACCGTCAGCGTCGATGCGTCCCCCACGAAAACGTCCGATCGAACACTGAATTCGACATCGACGTGATCGCCCGCGAGCTCGACCGAGCGCACGGAGCCGACGGGAATTCCGGCGATCCTGATTTCGTCACCCGGCTTCACCCCTGCGGCCGAGCCGAACTCGGCGGTGTAGGTGCGATCGCCGAACGGAACCGTGTACAGAACGGCCGCGACGAGGAGGAGTACCAAGGAGAAGGCGACACCGACTGCACCCCAGAAGAAATGTGTCTTGTTCTCCGACTGCTCGTCACGAACGCCCCTGCGCAGCACGCGTTTCATCGACACACCACCAAATTCTGTCCGCCGAGCACGATCTGCCCGATCCCCGGGATATCTTGTTGGCCCTGACTACACGTGTAGGTCTTGGCACCCGGCGCGGGAATACTCGCGTTGAGGCCGGTCAACAATGCGGGGGCAAGGGCGAGCATCTCGGTCACCTGTTCCGTCTGCGGAAGCATTCGCCGCAGCGCTCCGTCGACCGGCGCATAACTGTTGTCGTACGCGCTTTCCAGTCCCTCCATCAAACCGACCAACGGAGTGAGCCCGTAGTTCGCCTGATCCAACGAGGCCAAGACCCCGTCCATCTGTGTACTGAGCTTGGACACCAGACCGTGTAGTTGTTCGAGCAGGTCGGCTACGGAGGAGGACTGGCCGCCGATCGAATCCGAGATCTGGCCGAGATTGTCGATGAGCAGGCCGATGATCGACTCCCGTTGAACCGCGAACTGGGTGATGCGGTCCACGTCGCGGAGCACCGGACCCAGGCCGGACCCGTCGCCCTGCACCATGCGCAGAATGTTCTCGGTGAACTGATTGAGCTGTGCGGTGTCGAGCGTGTCGAAGATCGGTTTGAATCCGTTGAACAGCGTGGAAATATCGAACGACGGGATCGTGCGATCCACCGGGATCGTCTCACCCGACGCCAGGGGAGCACCGGTAGCCGCATCCTTCTGGATCAACTCGACGTAACGCTGGCCGAGAAGGTTCTGGTAGCGGACAGCTGCCTGAGTGTTCGCGAAAATCGGTCGCCTGTCCTCGATTTCGAATCCGACGCGCGCAATGCCTCCGTCGAGGTCGACCGAGGAGACCTTGCCGATCTGTACCCCGGACATGCGCACATCGTCGCCCACGTACAGACCCGACACGTCGTCGAACTCCGCGCCGTAGGACGACAGCGGACCACCGACCGGGGTACGGAGTGCAGCCACGATGATCACGGCGCACACCGCGGTCACCGTGAAGAAGACGAGCAATTTGAGCACAGGTCCGGTTACCTTCTTCACCCGTTCGCCTCCTCGTGCGCGGCAACGGCTCCGGCCAGATTGGGCATGGTCCGAACTATCAGGTCGAGCTGGAGTTGCGGCTTGCCGTCGACGATGGGGAATGCGTCGGAAATGCCGTCGATCACCTGCGGGACCCTGTTGTAGCTGGGCGCGAACGTGCCGATCGATGCCGTGATCGGCACCAGCAGATCGAGCACGGTCGACAGAAGCGGAGTCAGGTTCGGATTGTTCTTCTTCAGCAGGTCGCCCACCGGAACCATCAGCTGATCGCTCAGACCGTCGTTGGCCGCGATGGTCCTGGCCCTGTCGGCGGGCGCTTCGACGTACGCACTCTTGTCCACCACTCCCACCACCAGATCGAGAAGAGGTGGAATCAAGTTGGCGATACCGTCACCGAGTTCCGCCCCTCGGTGCAGCTTCCAGGCGAGCGGATCGATCTGATTGTTCGCCATCATTTGCGCAGTATCGAAGTACGGCTTCAGGTTTCGACTCACCTCGACGGACGTGTTCGCGATGAGATCGAGAAGGTTCTGCACTTGTTCGGAGTCGAGTACCTCGGTCAGTTCGGCGACTCGCCGGAACACTCCGGTCACCGTTGCACCGCGCAGTTCGCTCGACACTACCAGGGTCGAATTCGAGGCGAGTGGATTGCCGGTACCGTCGGAGACCAATTCGATTGCAGTGGAACCGAATACGTTGGACGACGAGAACTGGGCCTGCATGGTGTCGGTCAGCTCGCCCGCCTGGCTCGGGTCGATCTCCAGTTCCAGCCTCTGATGGCCGAAGCCGACGGTCTCGATGTGGTCGACCGTGCCGATCGACAGGCCCCGGAACTTCACCTCCGAGCCGGGGGTGAGACCGTCGCCGACCGACGCCGCGTCCAGCGTGAGCTCGAAGGGCGACTCGAAGGTACCCCGCGCGTACGCGGTGAGGCCGCAGGCGAGAACGGCAGCGGCGACAGCAACCGCCAGTCCGCGCATGCGAAGGGTTGCAGGACCGGCCGATCGACCGGTCAGATCATCGAACACTGCCATCTCTACCCCGAAATCCTTATCCCCGAGTCGAATCCCCACAGAACCAAGGTCATGATCATGTCCAGCACCACCACCGCGACGAGGCTGGCTCTGATGGCGCGGCCCGACGCTCGCCCCACACCTTCCGGACCGCCCGAGGCGTAGTACCCCTGGTAGCCGTGGATCAGAATGATCGTCACGACGAACACAGCAGCCTTGAGCAGGGAGAACAGCACGTCGATCGGTTGCAGAAAGGCACTGAAGTAGTGGTCGTAGGTGCCGGAGGACTGTCCACCGACGACCCGGACCACGAACGCGCACGACAGGTAGCTCAGGATCAGCGTCAGCAGATAGAGCGGCACGATCGTGACGATTCCCGCGATCACCCGGGTGGTCACCACGAACGGCATCGACTGGATTCCCTGAGCTTCGAGGGCGTCGATCTCCTCGGAGATCCGCATTGCGCCGATCTCGGCCGTCATCCGACATCCTGCTTGCGTCGCGAACCCGATGGCCGCGATCATCGGGGCGAGCTCACGAGTGCTGGCGTACGCGGAGATGAAGCCCGTCAGCGGCTCCATCCCCACCATGCCCAGTGAGTTGAACCCTTCGATTCCCACGGATGCACCCACCGCGACACCCAGGACGACGAGAACCGACACCGTTCCGCCACCGACGATCAGTCGTCCACTGCCCCAGGTGATGTCACTGAGGATCAGCAGCATCTGACGTCGGTAGGCACGAACCGTGTGAGGTATCGCCACGAGCACCTTGACGCAGAACGTCAGCTGATGGCCCAGCATCTCGAGTACCTCGAACGGCTTACGTCCGAGGTATCTGGCACCGCGGGTCAGATGAGCGGTGCCGTGCACTGTGTATCGAGAAGGAGTGGCCACGTCAGCCCAATCTCTGCGGCATGAACATGGCGACCAGCTGGGTGATCACCACGTTGACCGCGAACGCCGACACCACACCGAGCACCACGGACGCATTGACCGCGTTGGCCACCCCGCGAGGACCGTGCGAGGCGGACAAACCGCGGTGGCACGCAACAACGATGACGATGACCCCGAATATCTCGGTCTTCACCAGGGCGACGACGAGGTCTGCCACCGAGGCGAAGCTCGCGAACGAGCTGATGTAACTGCCGGGCGTGCCACTCTGGAAACCGATGTTGATCGCGTAGCCGGCGGCCAGACCCATGAAGATGATCAGAATGCACAGAAACGGTGCCACCAGGAGGATGGCTGCAAGCCGTGGCGCGACGAGCCTGCGCACCGGGTCGATTCCCATCGTCGACAAAGCATCGATCTCGTCGCGAATGGTGCGCGCCCCCAGATCGGCTGCGACCGCCGACCCAGCGGCACCGCCCAACAACAGAGCCGCGACGATCGGTGCCCCTTGGCGGATCACCCCGAGACCACCTGCAGCACCTGCGATGGACGTCGCGCCGATCTGATCGGTGAGACTGCCGACCTGCACGGAGACGATGACGCCGAACGGAATCGACACCAGTACCGCTGGGACGACCGTGACGGTGACGACGAACCAGGCCTGGTCGACGGTGTCACGCCACGGATGCCGCAACGTGGCGATGTCACGTACGAGGTGAACGAAGGCCAGTACGCCCAGCTCCAACGTCTGGCCGAACGTCCTGAATCCACCGGAAACCGCGTCGCTGACGCGCGCGAGCGTCGATACGGGCGACGACAATTCCCCACCCCCCAAACTCGTGTTCATGGCGACTCCCCCGCGCCGAAAACGAAAAGTACCAGCCGACAGTCGACCAAGTGACGTTTTCCTCACTTACCGACCTATGAGAAATCACAGACTTCGGCCGGGCTGCCTGAGGTTCCGTTGCGACCGAGCGCTCGGGTGCGCGCAGCGTCGCACGGCCGTCGCGCGCCTCCAGTACGGACCGATCGCCCCGCTTTACTGATACTTTGGATTCTCATCGACGCTGGGAGAAAAGATTGACAAGCGCTCCGGATCGCACCCGCATCGAATTCCCCGACATCTCTTCTCGCACGTGGGAACACCCGTCGGATCGAGCTGCGCTGGTCACCCTGCGCACCCTCAAAGGTTTCGACACCGTTCTGCGCACGCTGTCCGGGCTGCTACGCGAACGGCAGCATCGCCTGATGTACCTCGCCACAGCGGTACGCGTCGACGAGCGCCAGTTCAAGGACCTGAACGACCTGCGCACCGACTGCGTGAACATTCTCGGTGCCGAGGAGACACCCGAGTTGTTCGTCGTGCAGTCACCGATGGTCAACGCGTTCACCATCGGAATGGACCGCCCGTTCATCGTGCTGACCACGGGCATGCTCGACATCATGACCTACGAGGAGCAGCGTTTCGTCGTCGGTCACGAGCTGGGCCACGCACTGTCCGGGCACGCGGTGTATCGCACCGTGCTCGTGCATCTGATGCGGCTCGCCGGCACGGTCGGCTGGGTTCCGGTGGGCGGCTGGGCCCTACGCGCGGTCATCGCAGGATTGATGGAATGGCAGCGAAAGTCCGAACTATCCGGTGACAGAGCAGGTTTGCTGTGCGGACAGGACGTGCACACCGCGATCCGCGTGCAATTGAAGCTGGCCGGCGGCGCACGCATCAGCGAAATCGACGTCGATGCCTTCCTCGCTCAGGCCGCCGAGTACGAGGCCAGCGGAGATCTGCGCGACGGCGTACTCAAGCTGCTCAATCTCGAACTCCTCTCGCACCCGTTCTCGGTGCTCCGCGCCGCAGAGTTGAAGAAGTGGGTCGACGACGGCGAGTACGCGGCCGTACTTCGCGGCGACTACCCACGCAGGTCCACCGACCACGAGGCCAAGGTCTCGGAGGAGTTCCGTAACGCAGCGCGCACGTACAAGAACAACTTCGACACCTCCGAGGACCCGCTGATCAAGACGGTGCGAGACATCGGAAGTGGCTTCACCGGAGCCGTCGACGCCGTCGGCAACGGAATCGGCGACGTGGCGTCGGACATCAAGGGACGCTTCGATCACTGGCGAAAGTCGTAGCGCCGGAGCAGGACCCAAGAACGACGAGGGCGGCGACCACCGAAGTGGTCGCCGCCCTCGTCGTCGTTCGGCTGGGATCAGAAGTTGATCATGTGCCCCGCGAGGCCGTGGATGGCCTCCTGCAGTGCCTCCGACAGCGTCGGGTGCGTGTGCACGTTGCGTGCCAGTTCGTTGACCGTGAGGTCCCATTTCTGGGCGAGGGTCAGCTCGGGCAGCAGCTCGGAGACGTCCGGTCCGATGAGGTGTCCGCCGAGCAGTTCACCGTGCTCGGTGTCGGCGATGAGCTTGACGAAGCCGGTGGCGTCGCCCAGTCCGTGTGCCTTGCCGTTGGCGGCGAACGGGAAGTTCGCGACCTTGATGTCCGAACCGCGGGCCTGGGCCTCCTCGCGGGCCTGGTCCTCGGTGAGACCGAAGCTGGCGACCTGCGGCTGGCAGAACGTCGCACGCGGCATCATGCGGTAGTCGTCGATCGGCAATGTCTCTGCGCCGCCGATGGTTTCGGCAGCCACGACGGCCTGGGCCTCGGCCACGTGAGCGAGCTGCAGCTTGGCGGTGACGTCGCCGATGGCGTAGATGTGCGGCACGTTGGTCTGCATCGTGTTCGTGATGCCGATGGCACCGCGATCGGTGAGCTCGACGCCGGTCTTCTCCAGGCCGAATCCTTCGACGCGAGGCGCGAAGCCGACGGACTGCATCACCTTGTCGACGGTGAAGGTCTCGCTCTCACCGGACTTGTTGTGCTTGATCGCGACGGTGACCTTGGAGCCGTCGTCGTCGATGCTCTGCACGCCTGCGCCGGTGATGACCTTGACGCCGAGCTTCTTGTACTGCTTCTCGATTTCCTTCGAGACGTCCTTGTCCTCGTTGGGGAGCGCGCGATCGAGGAACTCGACGATGGTGACGTCGACTCCGTAGTTCTTGAGGACGTAGCCGAACTCCATGCCGATCGCGCCGGCACCGACGATGAGGATCGAACCCGGCAGATCCTTCGTCATGATCTGCTCTTCGTACGTGACGACGTTCTCGCTCAGTTCCGTGCCGGGAAGCAGCTTGGTGGTGCTGCCCGTCGCGATGATCGCGTTGTCGAACGTGATCGTCTCGGTACCACCCTTTGTCAGCTCGACCTCGATGGTGTTGGCATCGGTGAACGTGCCCTTGCCGTCGTACTCGGGGATCTTGTTCTTCTTCATCAGGAAGTGGATGCCCTTGACGCGGCCGTCGGCAACCTTGCGGCTCCGATCGAAGGCTGCGCCGAAGTCGAAGGAGGCTTCACCCGAGATGCCGAACAGCTTGGCCTCTTTGGTGAAGAGGTGCGCCAGCTCGGCGTTACGGAGAAGGGCCTTCGAGGGGATGCAGCCGACATTCAGGCACACACCGCCCCAGTACTTCTTCTCGATGATGGCAGTGCTGAGTCCGAGTTGTGCCGCGCGGATAGCAGCGACGTACCCACCGGGACCGGCTCCGAGGACAACGACGTCATAGTGTGAGGTCACGAGTCCCCAGCGTAGTCGTGCCGTCCGACGCTGTCTCGACCTGGTCTTCGTTACCAGCCGGTAGCCACGCGAGCGCCGACCACCCCGACGGCCCGAGTGCTGCTAGAACTGTGGAATGGCAATCTCGGACGACCCGTACCTCTGGCTCGAAGACGTCACCGGCGACGCTGCGCTCGCGTGGGTGCGCGAGAAGAACGAGGTGACGGTCGAGGCGCTGAGCGGGACGGCGTTCGAGGCCACCGAGGCGAGCATCCGAGAAATTCTCGACACCGACGCGCGCATTCCGTACGCCCGTCGGCGCGGACGATTTCTGTACAACTTCTGGCGCGACGCCGAACACGTCCGCGGCCTGTGGCGTCGAACCACGATGGACGAGTACCGAACCGAGAATCCGGCGTGGGACGTGCTGCTCGATCTCGATGCGCTGGCCGCGAGCGAGGACGAGAACTGGGTGTGGGGTGGCGCTCAGGTGCTGCGCCCCGATCAACGGCTGGCTCTGGTGACGCTCTCTCGCGGCGGCGCCGATGCAACGGTGGTCCGCGAGTTCGATCTGGACTCCCGCACCTTCCGCGCCCCGGAGAACGGCGGATTCGCCCTACCCGAGGCAAAGACGGACATCGGGTGGATCGACGCTGACACCGTCTTCGTCGGAACGGATTTCGGACCGGGCTCGCTCACCGAGTCGGGCTATCCGCGCATCACGAAGCGGTGGCATCGCGGTACCTCGGTCGACGAGGCCGAGACCGTGTACGAGGGTGCGGCACAGGACATCTCGATCTCCGCCTGGCACGATCGCACCCCCGGCTTCGAACGCGACTTCGTCCAGCGCGCCACCGACTTCTACAACTCCGAGACCTACGTGCTCGACGGGTCCACGTTGACCCGGATCCCGACGCCCACCGACGCGTCGACCTCGGTGCACGAGAACTGGTTGCTGGTTCGCACGATGACGCCGTGGACGGTGGGCGACGAAACCTATCCGGCCGGCGCACTGCTCGCTGCGGATTTCGACGAGTTCGTCTCCGGCACGATCGCTCTCACCGTTCTCTTCGCTCCCGATGCGCACACCTCCCTGCACCAGTACGCCTGGACCGAGAATCACCTGCTGCTGGTGACCTTGCAGGACGTACGGACGCAGTTGCACGTCCTCACCCCCGGCGAGAAGGAGTGGGCAACCGGCACGATCGACGGGTTGTCGGATCTGACCTCCACCGAGATCATCGGAACCGACGCCGAGGAGAACGGTGACGAGTTCTTCCTCTCCTCGTCCGGCTATCTCACTCCGGCGACATTACTGGTGGGCACCGTGGGCGGTGAACTCGAAGTTCTCAAGCAGGCTCCGGCGTTCTTCGACGCCGACGGCCTGACGGTGGAACAGTTCTTCGCACGGTCCGACGACGGTACCGACATCCCCTACTTCGTCGTCCGACGCGCCGATTCCGGTCCCGGACCGACACTGCTCTACGGTTACGGCGGCTTCGAGATCTCGATGACGCCCGGCTACAGCGGTGCGACCGGACGGGCGTGGCTCGAACGTGGCGGCACCTACGTCGTCGCGAACATCCGCGGCGGCGGAGAGTACGGGCCGTCCTGGCACACCCAGGTCCTGCGCGCCGGACGCCATCTGGTGCACGAGGACTTCGCCGCCGTCGCGCGCGACCTCGTCACCCGCGGCATCACCACCACCGAGCAGTTGGCCGCGCAAGGCGGGAGCAACGGCGGTCTGTTGATGGGCATCATGGTGACGAAGTACCCGGAACTGTTCGGCGCGTTGGTATGTCAGGTCCCGCTGCTGGACATGAAGCGGTACCACCTGTTGCTCGCGGGGGCGTCCTGGGTGGCCGAGTACGGCAACCCCGACGACGCGGACGAGTGGGAGTTCATCTCGCAGTACTCCCCCTACCAGAACGTCGTCGCCGCATCCGAACGTCGGTATCCGCCGATTCTGATCGCCACGTCGACCCGCGACGATCGCGTCCATCCCGGACATGCGCGCAAGATGGCGGCTCGATTGGCCGAACTCGGCCACGACGTCAGCTACTACGAGAACATCGAAGGTGGGCACGGCGGGGCGTCGGACAACGCGCAGTTGGCGTTCAAGACCGCGTTGACCTACGAGTTTCTGTGGCGACACCTCGCTCGTAGCTGACGGTCAGGCAGCGAGAGCGTCCTCGAACATCGGCCAGGAATCGTGCAGATCGTTCTGCCAGTAACCCCACGAGTGGGTGCCGCGGTCACGCAACTCGAAGTGGGCCGGGATGTCGAGCTGCTCGAGGGCCGTCTTCAACCTGCGAGTGCAGTCTCCGGTCGCCACCTCGATGGCACCGCCCACGACCATCTGGTTGAGCAACACGAAGCCGGTTCCGTTGGGGTTCGTACCGTCGAGGGTGTCCGATGCTCCCGCCAGCCCGCTGCCGTTCGAGATGTACAGCGCTGTGCCACGCAACTTTTCGGCATTGATCACCGCATCGTTGCGTACCCAGTCCTGATGATCGTCCGGCCCCCACATGTTCGTGACGTTCGCGCCGAGCGCCATGGACACGACCGTCTTGACGTAAGCCCGGCCCAACGCGTCGGTGGTCGACGCGCATCCGCTGTAGGAACCGACGGCACGGTAGAGCCCCTGGTGGTGAGCGGCCAGGTTCAGGACCGAGGTCGCGGCCATCGAGATACCGGCAATTGCGTTGCGGCCGTTGGTATCGAGCAGATCGTCGACGAGCGGTGGGAGTTCGGCGGTCAGGAAGGTTTCCCACTTGTTGCGCCCGAGCCTCGGATCGTCCTGCTGCCAGTCGGTGTAGTAGGAGTAGGCCCCTCCGACCGGGGTCACCACATTGACGTTCTTGTCGGCGAAGAACGACACGACATCGGTCTGGGTGTACCAGTCCATTCCGTCGAGTCCGCCGCCCGCGCCGTTGAGCAGGTACAGCGTGGGGCTCGGAGCCGTCCGATCGGGAGATCGCAGAATCTTCAGTGGGATCGTCCGGTCCATCGCGGCCGAGTGAACGAATGCCGTCATGGCGACGTCGTCGGTCACCTCGGTGCGCACCACGTACGACTCCGTCGGACCGGACGTCTCCTCGGCCGGGGTCGCGGAGGCGAGCGGGTGCGCCACCGCCGCGGCGCAGGCCACCACGCATACGACGACCACTCTGCGTAGCGCCCTCGATCGGAGAAACTGCTCCCCACCACCGATTCGACGAACAGAATCCCCCAGGCCGCTCATAGTCGTGCTCGCTATCGTCGTTCACACAATTGTTGGTTCAAAGACTTTGTACACCAAAACGAACCAGAAGCATGTGCAAACGTACGAAAACCTGTGGATTACCCAGTTCGGATCCGAACCCGTCAGCGATGCATCCACTCCGCCACGAGGTCGGCGACCGCCGTGGGGCTACGGATCCACCCGTTGTGTCCGAGTGGCTCGTCGACGTGCACCGAGGTGACTTCGGCACGGGCAAGCTTACGTACGAGGTTGTCCATCGAGCCACGGGGTGCGAGGTCGTCGCCTTCGATGGTGACTGCGAGCACCGGAAGCGTCAGACGGCCCATCCGTTCCTCGTAGTCCATGTCCGCTCCCGCCGGTTCGATTGTCCCGGTCCGCGCGAACCGGGACCAGTCGTCGATCAGAACCCTCGACTGACGGCCGAACCCGCCGATACCGATCCGATCTCCCGGCCAGAACCCGGCGATGCTGCTGGTGATCGCCATCGCTGCGGCACCCACGTACAGCGGGACGCCGCGGGTGGTGCCGAATCCGCGGTGGTAGGGCGAACCCGACGCCACCAGGATCAGTCCGCCGAGCCTGCCCCTGATGCGGGCGGCGTACATCGCACCGAGCTGGCCGCCCATGCTGTGGCCGAGCAGGAACGGCGTCGCTTCCGGGAACTGCTCGCGAACCACCTCGAATATCGCCGGGAAGTCGACCGAAACCAGTTCCTGGTAGCCGTAGCGACTCGCCGAACTCGGCTTCGGCACGCTGTCCCCCTGACCCCGGAGATCGCCGATCGCAGCATGGAAACCGCGCGCGACGAGAGCCTCGGCGAACAGCCGGTAGTAGCCACCGGGAATGCCGAGGCCGGGAAGAACGACGATCACGGGTGCATCGTCACGGCCCTCACCGGGGAACAGTGACACCGGCACGGTCGAACCGTCGGGCATCTGAATCGGAACCGTCTGCATCGGCTCACCCTATGACGGGTGCAACCATGCATCCCCCCAGGGCTCGTGTTCACCGGATCGCCGGCCAATCATCGATTGGTGCAGATCTTTTCGGTCGAACGAATGACATCTCCAACGAATGCACGTCGAACGACGAGAGCCGGGCCCGACGATGCGGACCCGGCTCGAAGCCGTGAATCAGGAAGTCATGAGTCAGGAGGGCAGGCCGGGGATTTCGACGGCCGAGCCGCTACCTTCCGAGCTACCGAGAGCGAGCAACTGCAGCAGGATTGCGAGCAACTCCATGAAAACTCCTTCGAGAGAGGGGGATTCGATGCCGAGACAGCATCGCGAACCGTCACGAGTTCATCGGACGTAGAGATCCGTGCAGCCGTTGGGCCGCAGGCCCAACGGCGCGGCGGTCGGTCAGTCCGAGGAGGAGCTGATTCCCGAGAAGAGCTGGAGGAAAATTGCGAGGAGGTCACCGAGTTCAGCGGACATGCGAAATACTCCTTCTTCGAGGGGGTGTGCAGATCGCCTGTGACGGATGTCACGCGATGATCTCTGCAAGAAGATTTGTACCGCAGTCGGTCTCGGTTTGTACACGGAAACAACAGTAAAAGTCGAAAATCTTGGTGCGGTGTCACAAAACGGTGACGGTACCGACCGTGGCCGCCCCCGACGAACGGTCACGGCCACGGTCGACACGGACGAACTACGCCGCGCTACCCGACGTCAGCACGCCGACGATCTGATCGACGATCGCGTCGACGATGCCGTCGTAGACGCCGGTGGCGATGTCGGAGATGAACTGCGCTGCTGAACCCATGAGAACTCCTGTTACTCGTGTGCAAGGACAGCCGTAGGCAATACGACCTCGTTCGTTCCTACCGCACCGACGATGACGGTGCATAGCCCGGTACCAACTCGAGACATCGAAGATCCACTACCGCAACGACTTACCGGATATTGCACCATATTACGCGGCAAAACTACTCGCCGATCACGTCTTTCGCGCGCCCCACGAGCAGAGGGTCTGTTTCACCGACTATTTCGGAATCCTTGTTCGCGTAGTCGAATTTGTTGAGCACGAAGCGCATGGCGTTGATCCGAGCCCGCTTCTTGTCGTTGCTCTTGACGACCGTCCACGGCGCGACATCGGTGTCGGTGGCACGGAAGTTCTCCTCCTTCGCCGCGGTGTAGGCATCCCACTTGTCCAGCGAGGCAAGGTCCATGGGCGAGAGCTTCCATTGCCGCACCGGGTCGACCTGCCGGATGGCGAAGCGGGTGCGCTGCTCGTGCTGCGACACCGAGAACCAGAACTTGGTCAAGCTGATGCCCTCGTCGACGAGCATCTGCTCGAACAGCGGTGCCTGCCGAACGAACTGAGCATGCTGCTCGTCGGTGCAGAACCCCATGACCCGCTCGACGCCCGCCCGGTTGTACCAGGACCTGTCGAACATGACGATCTCCCCGGCCGCGGGCAGATGTGCGATGTAGCGCTGAAAGTACCACTCGGTCGACTCACGAGCCGACGGCTTCTCCAGCGCGACCACGCTGGCACCGCGCGGGTTGAGGTGTTCCATGAATCGCTTGATCGTGCCGCCCTTACCGGCGGCATCTCGGCCCTCGAAGATGATGACGTGCCGTCGCCCGGTCTCCTTGGTCCACATCTGCAGCTTGAGGAGTTCGATCTGCAGAAGACGCTTCTCCAGTTCGTACTCGGCACGCGTCATACGCTCGTCGTACGGGTAGTTCTCGCGCCAGGTGTCGACGACGTGGCCGTCGGGGACGGTCAGCAGTACCGGATCGTCGTCATCGGAGTCGTCGACGGTGAAGCCCGACGTGTCGGCAAGATCCACGGCTGTCGTGATGTCGAGCAGGTCGCTCAGGTTGGTACGCGCAGCCGTCCCGTTGCGGAGATCGTTGTCGGTCATGGGCCGAAAGTTAGTGCTCATCGGTGACCGATCCATGTCGGTTCGGTGAACACCCGATGCATCCGGTTTCACCGCAGGCGCTACCCGGTCCGCAAGGGGGACGAACCGGGTAGTGCCTGCTCGTGAACTCGCCGATCTCGTGCGACCGTATCGGCCGTCACAGCGGTAGGTCCAGGGGTCTGCCCGGAAAAGTCGACGATCTTGTTCGAGCGCCGATTTCGGACCGTTCGTTTGTCGGGGTCTATATGGGTGAAATCCCCGATGCGCCGAAAGGTGTTGCTGATGCAGACTTTTCAGCATGACATTCGAGAGCGGTTCCCCCAGAGAGTTCACCAGGTCGAGTTCGCAGAAGATGATGGGAGGTGTATGCGGCGGAGTTGCCGAATATTTCGGCTGGGACGTCAACATCGTCCGACTCGCGACCGTTGCCGGCGCAGTCCTGACCGGCGGCACCGTCGTGCTGATCTACCTCGCGGCGTTGATGTTGATGCCGCTCCGATGAAGCCCGAACGCGACGAAGCCCCGGACCTCGACAACAGGTCCGGGGCCCCGCGGCCGACTACTCGGCGACGCTGGAGAGTCCTTCGGCGCTTCCGGTGAAGAGCTCGGTGATCGCGTCGGAGATGCCTGCAGCGATGCCGTCGGTGATGATTCCGCCGAGGCCGCCGCCTTCGGTGCCGCCGCCGAGCAGACCGGTGATGAGATCGAGAAGCATGGAGTGAGCACCTTTCGGAGAAACGACGAGGCCTGGTTGAAGATTGGACCGGGCGGCAGAAATATAACGCGCCCGTTCTGTCCGATCCGCCGTTTGCCCGAAAAAGTCCCGCTCCCCGTTTGTTGCCGGAAAAAACTTCCGCGCGGTTGCGCGCGAACTACTCCTGTCCGGTGATCAACCAGCCGCACGGTTCGGCGAGCTCGTCGGCCTCGGCGGGTCCCATCGAACCGGGCGAGTAGCTCTTCACCTCGGGCGGGTTGCTCAGCAACGGGGCGGCGACGTCCCAGACGTGCGCCAGACCGTCCGGCCTGGTGAACAACGACCGGTCTCCACTGAGCACATCGAGGATCAAGCGCGCGTACGGGCTCAGCGGCTCGGCGTCGGGCACCGACTTCAGCGGCAGCGCCAGATGCCCCACCGACAGATCGAAATCCGGGCCCGGTTCCTTGACCGTCATGGCGATGTCGATGCTGCCGTCACCCGAGAGGTCGAACGAGAGCACAGTGCCGTCCTCGGGCAGTCCGGTGAGCGGACTGTCGGCCGGTTTACCGAACACCAACGACACGCGCTGCTGGCTCACGCCCAACATCTTTCCGGTGCGGAGCAGAAACGGGACTCCGCGCCACCGGTCGGTGTCGACCCACAACTTCGCCGCGACGAACGTGTCGACCTTCGAATCGTCGGCGACGCCCTCGACATCGCGGTAGCCGTCGTACTGACCGAGAACCACCTCGCCGGTGTCCAGCGGCCGGAACTGCCCGATCACGGTCTCACGCGCCGATTGCAGATCCTCGGCCTTCAGCGATGCGGGCGGCTCCATCGCGACCTCCGCGGCAACCTGGAACAGATGGGTGACGAGCATGTCCAACACGGCACCGGTGGCGTCGTAGAACTCGGCGCGGTCGTCGATGTCGAGCGTCTCGGGGACGTCGATCTGTACCTGCGCGACGTGTTCGGAGTTCCAGATTCCGCTGATCATGCCGTTCGCGAACCGCAGCACATGGAGGTTCTGCGTCGCCTCCTTGCCGAGGAAGTGATCGATGCGATAGACCTGGTTTTCCTCGACCACCTCGTGCACGGCCTTGTCGAGTTCCTCGAAGTTGCTCTGCGAGGTACCGAAGGGCTTTTCGTAGACCACCCGGGAGCCGTCGGCCAGATCGTGTGCTCCCAAGGCCTTCGTGTAGTCGACGAAGGTGCTCGGCGGCAGAGCGATGTAGTGCACCAGCTGGGCGTCGTCGCCGACGTCCTTCTTCGCGTCGACGACGACCTCGGGCAACTTACCGGGATCGTCGACGGTGAAGCCGTTGCCCGCGAAGCGGATTCGCTCGGAGAACGTCGTCCAATCATCCTCGGCCACATTCTCGGCGAACTCGTCGAGGACGCTGCGTACGTGATCGCGGAACTCGTCGTCGGAGGTGTCCTTGCGGCCGTTGCCGATCAGGACCCATTTCTCCGGGAGCAGGCCTTCGAGATGGAGTTGGTAGAACGACGGCAGGACCATTCGCTTCGCGAGGTCTCCGGTTGCGCCGAAAAGGACGAATACAGTGGGTTGCGAGGACGCCATGACCTCCACTATGCACCGCACAGTTTGGGCGCGCACAGTGCCGACGAGTGAGAGTGCATGATGACCAGATCACGGTTTCACGGTGAGATCTACGGGGTAGGCACAACGTCCGGCGTGCGCATCGTCGTCGGGCATTGGACGCGATCGCCGCTGGGCGAATTCACCGACGTCATGATCCAATTCGCGGACGGCAGACGCCTGCTCGTCGCGCCCGACGAGGACGTTCGGGAATTCGTCACCGCCACATACACCTTCGACGCCACCGAACTCGTACCGGTGACATTCACCGCTCAGCAGGATGGTTGGCGGTCGGTGACAGCGGGTGACCTGTCCGTGAGAATCCGCGTTGCCGGACCCACCGTGCTCGGCCGCGCGCTGAGCCTCGTCCCCGACGTGGTGTCGACAGCACCGTGGTTCTGCGCGATCAGCGATCCCATCGCCCGAGTGATACTGCGCGGAGTCCGCACCCGCGGCAGCGCGGGCGGGGGCCGACGTGAGTACTACGGTGCCAGGCACCAACACCGCGTCACCGACGTGCAGGCCTCGTGGCAGGGCGAGGACCTCGGATCACTGACCCCGGTCACTCCCCCGGTGACCTTCGGATTCGGCAGCACCCCGGCGGCACCGTCGGTCACATCCATCACCACGACGATCGACAGTTAGACCACCACGGCGCCGGACGCCCGCAGATCGTCGAGGGCAGCGGCCGACGACTCCGGCGCAACTCCCGCGACGAGGTCGGTGAGAACACGGACGTCGAGCTTCTCGGCCACAGCGTCTTTCGCCGACGCCAGAACGCAGTAGTCGGTCGCAAGCCCGACGACGTCGATGTCGGTGACCTCGTTGGCGGTGAGTATCTCGGCGAGGGACGTCCCGTCGTCGGTGACACCCTCGAATGCCGAGTACGACGGTTTGCCCTGCCCCTTGTAGACGTGGACGTCCACCGAACCGGTCGCGTAATCGGGGTGATACTCGGCTCCGACGGTGCCCGCGACGCAGTGCACCGGCCACGTGGTGACGAAGTCCGGGGCGGCGTCGGTGGCGAAGTGTCCGCCGTTGTCGCCCTCGGCGTCGTGCCAATCTCGCGAGGAGACCACGAGGTCGTACTCGTCCCCGTGGCGCGCGAGGTACGCGCTGATCCTGCGCGCGACTTCCGCGCCGCCGGTCACCGCAAGCGCGCCGCCTTCGGTGAAGTCGTTCTGCACATCCACTACCAACAGAGCACGAGTCATGGATCCCAGTATCCTCGACGGGTGCGCGTGTCGTCTCTGGTGACCTACCCCGTCAAAGGATGTGCCGGTGCCGTGCTCGATGCGGCCCAGGTGAGTGCCACCGGCCTCGAACACGATCGATCGTTCATGATCGTCGATGCGGACGGCGCATTCCGCAGTCAACGCACCGACCCCGTGCTCGCGGTCGTCCGCTGTTCGGTGGGCGACGGAACGTTGACGCTCGAGCACGACACGTCCGGATCGGTGACCGTGTCGGTGGACCGCGATTCCGAGGCGCGAGACATCACGATGTTCCGCAGCCCGATGCGCGGGATCGATCAGGGCGACGACGTCGCCGACTGGCTCACCGACGTCATCGGAGAACCCTCACGCCTCGTCGCCGCACCGCGCGACCTCGACCGCGTCACCGACGGAATCCGGCCAGGATCAGCACAATTCGCCGACAGCTCTGCGGTGCACATCATCTCGACCGCCACCTTGGCCGGGCTCAATTCACGCCTCGACGTCCCGCTGCCGATGGATCGCTTCCGGCCCAACATCGTCGTCGACGGCTGGGACTCCCCGCACCGGGAAGACGAGGTGCGGGACGTGACCATCGGCGGGGCGCGATTGGCCTACACCAAACTCGCCATCCGCTGCGCCGTCACCACGGTCGAGCAGTCCACCGGTGTGCGCACCGGTCCGGAACCGCTGCGCACGCTCGGCGACTACCGCCGCGGTCGGCAGAAGGGCGTCGCTTTCGGGTCGAAGTTCTCGGTGGTGCAGGACGGCACGGTGACCGTCGGGGACGAGCTACACGTCGCGAGTTGGGGCGAGTCGGAGCTGTAGCTCGGCTGTGGTGTGCTGAGTGTCCCCTTTTCGGTTCCGTGGGCGGGTTTCCGCTCACGCGAAGGAATTGTGGACAACCACGTCACTCGCTCCGGTGGCAATCAGCGCCGCCAACTGGATCCGCGCCTGCCCCGCCCGCAGTTCGCGGGAGAACACCGCACCCGCATCGAGGAGATCGTGGCCACCCCCACCGCCGCCGTACGTCGGCGAGGTCTCGCCGAACGGAACCCGCGTCGTGACCACCACGTGCACCCCGGCGGCCACTGCCTCCTTCACCGCATGGACGACGCGGGCGTTGGTGTTGCCCGAACCCGTCGCCTCGAGCACGATGCCCGACGCCCCGGCCTCGCGGCACGTGTCGATCTGCAGTCCGTCGGTCCCGGGATAGAGGGCGACGATGTCGACGCGAATTCCGGCAATGGGCTTCCACTGCAGGGGTTTCGGCCGAGGCAGCGCCGCCGACCGAAAGGCATCGAGTTCGGTGGTGTGCTTCTTGATCGCGCCGCGCGCCGGCAGCAAGCGACCGCCGAACGCGATCAGAACACCGGGCTCGGACTGCGCGGCCGCCACCGCCGCGGCGATGTTGCTCGGGCCGTCCGGATTTGGATGATCGGCCGTGCGCTGTGCACCGGTGAACACCACCGGACGTTCGTCGTCGTGGAACAGATCGACGTAGAGCGCCGACTCCTCCATGGTGTCGGTGCCGTGCAACACCACCACTCCGGCGCATCCGTCCTCGGCCAGCGCGTCCGCGACCGCAGTGCGAATGGTGTCGAGATCGGCGAAGTCCAACGCCGAGCTGTCCTTCGACATCACCTCGTGCACCCGAACACCGTCGACATCGACCCCGATGCCGGCGGCCGGACGAGAGACACCGTGCTCGTCGCGACTGCTGGCAATCGTGCCGCCTGTGGTCAACAAGGCGACATGCTCGGCGCTCTCCGGTCGTTCCTGCAGGCTCCACTCCTCAGTCACTGCGCGCCGCCACCTCTCGAATTCGCTTGCGGCACAGAAACCATCCTCCGACGAGCATCGGCGCGATGAGCAGGATCGACGCCACCGTCCAGGTACCGACCGGTTTGTCGAAGGCCATCAGCACGAGTACACACGCCAGGAAGCCTAGCGTTGCGTATCCGGTGTACGGGGCACCGAAGAGCTTGAACGCAGGTCGGGTGACCGCACCGGTTCTCGACAGTGACCAGAACTTCAACTGACACGCCACGATGACGGCCCAGGCGCTGATGATGCCCAGAGCGGCAAGGTTCAGCACGATCTCGAAGGCCTGCGACGGAACCACGGCGTTGAGCACGACGCCGAGCAGCGTCACCACCGACGTCAGTGCGATGCCGCCGTACGGCACACCCGACTTGTTCATCCGCGCGGCGAACGAGGGGGCCGAGCCGGCGACCGCCATCGAATGCAGGATGCGTCCGGTCGAGTACAGCCCGGCATTGAGGGAGGACAACGCTGCGGTGAGGACGACGAGGTTCATGATCGCGTCCGCGCCTTCGACGTCTATCGCTCCGAAGAACGTCACGAACGGACTCTCACCGGCTCGATAGGCGGTGTACGGCAACAGCAGTGACAGCAGCAGCACCGAGCCGACGTAGAACACGACGATACGGATGATGACGGTGTTGATCGCCTTCGGTATCACCTTCTCGGGATTCTGCGTCTCACCGGCCGCCGTGCCGACCAGCTCGATCGAGGCGTAGGCGAACACCACTCCCTGGATCACCACGATGGCGGGCAGCAGTCCGTTGGGAATCAGCCCGCCGTTGTCGGTGAGCACGCTCAGACCCGGCTCTTGTCCGTCGATGGGAGTGCCGAAGATGACGTAATAGGTGCCGATGGCCAAGAAAGTCACCAGTGCGACGACTTTGATGAGCGCGAACCAGAACTCCAGCTCTCCGAACACCTTGACCGACACCAGGTTCAGCCCGAGCACGAGCACCAGGCCTGCGAGCGCGAAGACCCATTGATCGACGTTGCCGAGTGGAGCCCAGTATTTCTTGAAGAAGTTCATGTAGAGCGCCACGGCCGTCACGTCGACCACCGCTGTCATCGCCCAGTTCATCCAGTACAGCCAGCCGGCCGCGAAAGCGACTTTCTCGCCGAAGAATTCGCGCGAATACGAGACGAAGGATCCCGACGACGGGCGGTGCATCACCAGCTCACCCAGTGCGCGCAGAATCAGGAATGCGAAGAATCCGCACAGCGCGTACACCAGAACCAGGGCAGGTCCGGCGTCGCGCAGTCGCCCGCCCGCGCCCATGAACAGTCCGGTGCCGATCGCGCCGCCGATGGCGATCATCTGGATCTGGCGAGGGGCCAGCTCTTTTCGGTAGCCCAGGTCTTCTTCACTGAAGGCCTTGGCGGTGTCGACACTCCGGTTCTCTGTACTCATCGCGTTACCTCGTCGACGTCTCGGGAGCAACGGAATGCTCGGTGGGAGCCACCCGCAGATTCGCGAGGTGCTCGGGGCTCAGGAGTCGGTCCAGCTCGTCCCGGGCCAACAGACCCTTCTCGAGTACGAGGTCGACCACGTTTCGACCACTGACCAACGCCTCCTGGGCAATAGCAGTCGATTCCACGTATCCGAGATACGGGCTCAGCGCGGTGATCAGGCCGATGGAGTTCTCCACGCGCTCACGCAGCAGGTCGACGTTGGCGGTGATGCCGTCGACACACCGATGCGCGACGGTTCGGCATGCGGCGCTCAGGTGCGCCATACCGTCGGACAGGGACTTGACGATGATCGGCTCGAATGCGTTGAGCTGCAACTGTCCCGCCTCTGCCGCCATCGTGATGGTGACGTCGTGACCGATCACCTCGTAGGCAACCTGATTGAGAACCTCGGGAATGACGGGGTTGACCTTGCCGGGCATGATCGACGAACCCGCCTGCATCGGAGGCAGATTGATCTCGTTGAAGCCCGCCCGCGGCCCGGAGGACAACAGCCGGAGGTCGTTGCAGATCTTCGACAGCTTCACCGCGACGCGCTTGAGAACGCCGGACAGGTGCACGAACTGACCGACGTCCTGCGTTGCCTCGATCAGATCCGTCGCGGTCACCAGAGGCAGGCCGGTGATGGTCCGCAGATGTGCGACGGCCGATTCGGTGTATCCGGCGGGAGCGTTCAGTCCGGTGCCGATGGCGGTGGCTCCGAGGTTGATCTCGTGCACCAGCAGTGCCGCTTCCTCGAGTCGCGAGCAGTCCTCGTCGATCATGACCGCGTAGGTACCGAACTCCTGGCCGAGGGTCATCGGCACTGCATCCTGCAGCTGCGTGCGGCCCATCTTGACGACGGTGGCGAACTCGGTTGCCTTGCGGCCGAACGAGTCTCGCAACACCTTCATCGAGGCGATCAGCTCGTGGACGGCGAAGACGGTCGCGATGTTGACCGACGTCGGGTACACGTCGTTGGTGGACTGCGACGCGTTCACGTGCTCGTTGGGGTGCAGCATGCTGTAGTCGCCGTGCGGGTGCCCGAGAATTTCCAGGGCGCGGTTGGCGATGACCTCGTTGGCGTTCATGTTGGTCGAGGTGCCCGCGCCACCCTGGATGACGTCGACGACGAACTCCTCGTGCCACTGACCGTCGAGAATTTCCTGACACGCCGTACGGATCGCTTCCCCGCGGGTGGCGTCGAGAATTCCGAGATCCTGATTGGCCGACGCGGCGGCCCACTTCACTGCCGCGAGACCGCGAACGAGGTGCGCATTGGTGGAGATCGGACGCCCGGTGATCGGGAAGTTCTCGAGGGCGCGCAGGGTGTGGATTCCCCAATACACGCTGTTCGGGATTTCGCGTTCCCCGAGAAGATCCTTCTCGATGCGGGTATCGGCCACGGTGCGCTCCTAGGTGAGGGTGTCCAGCTGTCCGGCTGTCTGACAGGTAGAGTGTGGCGCAGAACACCTCATCGGTCAACCCCACGCTAGGATCACGTCATGAACCTGTCGGACAGCTGGGCAGTCAGTGCGCCCACGAATGCCCGGATGAGCGCGGCCGAGGCGGTGTTCGCAGACCTGCGCGCGGCCATCGCGTCGGGCGAGCTCCCCGTCGGGCAGAAGTTGCCGTCCGAGGCGGCCCTTGCCGCTCGGCACAGCGTCAGCCGCTCCGTCATCCGCGAGGCACTGCGCTCCTGCCATGCCCTCGGCCTCACCGAGACCAAGACCGGTCTCGGCACGTTCGTGATTCGCGACCGCGTCGGCAACGACCTCGACATCGGCAACTACGCCGCCCGCGAACTCATGGAGGCCCGCCCGCACGTGGAGATTCCCGCCGCCGGCTGGGCCGCGGAGCGACGCACCGACGAAGAGTTGGCGGTACTCGCCGGCCTGGCGGACGAAATGCGTTCGGAGGACGACCACGAGGCCTGGGTTCTGTTGGACGCGCAGTTCCACACCGCGATCGCGCGGGCGAGCAAGAATCGCGTGTTCGAGGCGATCATCGTCGACATCCGGGATGCCCTGACGCGGCAATCGGAGACCCTCAACCTCGTCGCACATCGGCAGCAACAGTCCAACGTCGAACACGACGCCATCGTCGACGGCATCCGATCGGGCGAGTACGACGCCGCAGCCCGCGCGATGACCGCGCATCTCGATGCCGTCCGGGGTGCCGTGGAGTCGCTCGCCGATCGGGCCGATCGGTAGTACTACTAGGCTGCTTGCCGTGACGAAGGTATTGAACTCTCTCCCGGTCGGCGAACGAATCGGCATTGCATTCTCCGGCGGTCTCGACACCTCGGTGGCTGTCGCTTGGATGCGCGAGCACGGGGCGATCCCCTACGCGTACACAGCCGACATCGGCCAGTACGACGAGCCGGACCTGTCCGATGTGCCCGAGCGCGGCCTGGCCTACGGGGCCGAGCAGGCGCGGCTCATCGACTGCCGCGAGCCGCTCGTCGAGGAGGGTTTGGCGGCACTGACCTGCGGCGCGTTCCACATTCGCTCGTCACTGCAGACGTACTTCAACACCACCCCGCTCGGCCGCGCAGTCACCGGCACCATGCTGGTGCGCGCGATGGCCGAGGACGGCGTCTCGATCTGGGGCGACGGATCGACGTACAAGGGCAACGACATCGAGCGGTTCTACCGCTACGGCCTGCTCGCCAACCCGCAGCTGCGGATCTACAAGCCCTGGCTCGACGAGGCGTTCGTCGCCGAGCTCGGCGGTCGGCACGAGATGTCGCAGTGGCTCACCCAGCGCACGCTCCCCTACCGTGACTCGGCAGAGAAGGCCTACTCCACCGACGCCAACATCTGGGGCGCCACCCACGAGGCGAAGAAGCTCGAATACCTCGACACGTCACTCGAGATCGTCAGCCCCATCATGGGCGTTCGGTTCTGGGACCCCGAGGTGGACATCGCGCCCGAGGAGGTCACCGTCGAGTTCGAGCGGGGTCGACCGGTCCGGATCAACGGGAAGAGCTTCGACAGCCCCGTCGACCTGGTCATGGAAGCCAACGCCATCGGTGGGCGCCACGGCCTCGGCATGAGCGATCAGATCGAGAACCGCATCATCGAAGCCAAGAGCCGCGGCATCTACGAGGCTCCAGGAATGGCACTGCTGCACATCACCTACGAGCGCCTCGTCAACGCCATCCACAACGAGGACACCGTCGCCTCGTACCACAACGAAGGCCGTCGACTCGGCCGTCTGCTGTACGAGGGACGCTGGTTCGATCCGCAGGCACTGATGCTGCGCGAGGGCCTGCAGCGGTGGGTCGGCAACGTCGTCAGCGGCAGCGTGACACTGCGACTGCGCCGCGGCCAGGACTTCACGATCGTCGACACCCAGGGCAGCAACTTCAGCTACCACCCCGAGAAGCTGTCCATGGAACGCAGCCAGGGCCAGGCGTTCTTCCCCGGCGACCGCATCGGTCAACTCACGATGCGCAACCTCGACATCGCCGATTCACGCAGCAAGCTCGAGCAGTACGCCGCGCAGAACCAACTCACGGCCTGGGGCGAGCTCATCGGCGAACTGCCCGCAGGCGGAGCCGACGCCATCGCCGCCAGCGGCCCCGACGGTTCCGTGGACTCCTCGGCACTCGACCACGCCGCCATCGAGTCCGGCACCGACTGATTTTTGCCGCCGAACTCGAAGTTATGGACGGATTTCCGCCGATTTCCGTCCACAACTTCGAGTTCGGCTACTCCTCGGGCTCCGTCAAACCCTCGTGCTCGTCGCGCTCCGCCCATTCGAGTAGCTCGTCGATCGCGAACACCGCATCGTCGATGCCCGCGTGCAGGTCCCCCAACTCGGCGAATCTGGCCGGCACCGTGAACATCGTGAACTCGCGCGGATCGACGTCGGCAACCTCGTCCCACGAAATCGGCGTCGACACCGTCGCCTGCTGATTCCCGCGCACCGAATACGCGCTGGCGATGGTGTGATCGCGGGCGTTCTGGTTGTAGTCGACGAACAGTTTCGACGGGTCGCGGTCCTTGCGCCACCACGTCGTCGTCACGTCCTCGGGTGCGCGGCGCTCGACCTCACGCGCGAAAGCCAGTGCAGCCCTTCGCAAGTCCTTGAACCCGTGAGCCGGGTCGATGCGCACGTAGATGTGCAGACCATGGCCGCCGGAGGTCTTGGGCCAGCCGACGGCCCCGAGATCACTCAGCACCTCCTGAACCACCCCGGCCACGCGTCGGACCCGGTCGAAGGAACAGTCGGGCATCGGATCGAGGTCGATGCGCCACTCGTCGGGCATCTCGACGTCGGCGCGGCGGCTGTTCCACGGATGGAACTCCACGGTCGACATCTGCACCGCCCAGGCCACGTGCGCCAGTTCGGTCACGCATAGCTCGTCCGCGGTGCGGTTGTAGCGGGGAAACGTCACCTGCACGGTCTCGAGCCACGGCGGCGCGCCGTTCGGCACCCGCTTCTGGTGCACCTTGTCACCGGCCAGTCCCTTGGGAAAGCGATGCATCATGCACGGGCGCTCCCGAAGCGCCCGCACGATGCCGTCGCCCACGCTCAGGTAGTAGTTCACCAAATCCAGCTTGGTGGCTCCGCTTTCGGGGAAGTACACACGCTCGGGGTTGGAGATGCGGACGATGCGGTCACCGACCGGTAACTCGATCGACGGAGAGCTACTGGCCATGAGGTCGAGGGTAAGCGATCAAGAACGAAGCGTGATGCCGTATCGGTCGCGTTTGCGATAGATGGTCGCTCGACTCATCCCGAGTTCCTCGACCGCGTCGTTCATGGTGATGCCGGGGCGAGAGAGCACGCGGATCATCTCGTCGCGCTCGAACGTCTCGATGCGGGTGAGCCGATGGGTGGTGCGCGAAAGCACCTCCGGCGGTAGATGGTGGACTCCGATGACGTCGGCGCGGACGGCTGCCTTGTGCATCACCGTGGCCAGCTCACCGACGTTGCCCGGCCACGGATGTTCGCGCAGCGCTCGCTCGGCAGCGGGGGTGAGCGTGACCTGGCGGCCGCGTACTCGACCGGCCAGATGGAGGGCGAGCGGGGCGATGTCGTCGGGCCTGTTTCGCAGCGGCGGTACCTCGACCACGGTGCGCAGCAGTCCCGCGAGTGCCGGGGGCACGTCGTCGTAGTTCGACGCCGTGACGGTGACGGGTACGCCGTGGCCGGCGCGGCGGATCAGTTCGGCGAGGGCGTCGGCTGCACGCGCGGGAAGCCTGTCGACATCGCGGATGATCACTGCCGTATCGGGTTTCGGCAGCTCGGGCGTCCAGAGGTCGAGCCAGGCGTCGACGTCGCGGGCTGCCGGTGCTCCGGCGCTGAGGATGCGGCCGCGCGGGCGTGCCGCGCGCAGTGCGCGAGCGAGCACGGTGGCCCGGCCCGATCCCGGCTCACCGACCATGAGAACCGAACCATGTTCGGCCAGAGCAGCTTCCGCAGACCCCAGTGCACTACGCCAGCCAGTTGAAAGGTCGTCGAGTATGCCCGATCCCGGCCCGCTGTGAGCGGTCTCGACCCGGAACACCTCACCACGCGGAGCAGGCCGTGGATGCTGACCCTGTGCCCGCGCGAGCATCATCGCCGAGGTGTTGCCTGCCGCCGACTGCGCAAGGGCCAGAAGCAGATCCGACGACGACTCCGACCAGGTGGTCAGATTGACGCAGCCCTCCACCCTGCCGGTGAGGGGATCGAGGACCGGCGCAGCCGCGCACGTGTAGCCGGCGAGCGAGAGCGAGTAGTGTTCGTCCGCCCTCACCACTGCGGGCACCTGATCCGCCAGCGCCAGCGCCAGGCCGTTGGTACCGGCCTGGTCCTCCGCATACGAGAAGCCGGGCGCCAGATGCACACGGTCGAGCGCGGCCAGCAGATCGCGATCGGCGCTGACTCGGTCCAACACGAGACCGTCGGCGTCGGTGAGCATCATCGACACCGGTTCGTTCGCCAACGTGTCGCGCAACCCGTTGAGCACCTCGCGGCCGCATCGGTAGAACAGGGACTCGTCGTCGTAGGTTCCCGAGAAGACCGGAGCAACCTCGTCGAGCGACACCCCGTACCGCTGGCTCCGGTGCCAGGACGCGAGGAGCCGATGCGAGACGGCAGCGAGCGGCTCCGAGTGGAGTCGGGCTCGCGAGAGACCCCCGGAATCTGCCATGTGATCCAGGTTACATTCGCATGTCGCCATCTGTGCCGGGGCAGCGTCTCGAATTGAGACTCCGAGGCCGCGACGCCGGCTCGATTCGGACCTACCGTCGTTCCCATAACGACGTGACGCACGTCACGTATCGCACCATCCGGGAGGCACACCGCATGTACACCAAGAATGGCGAGAAGTTCTTCATCGTCGACGCTCACATCGCTCTGTGGGACGCGCGGGAGCAGAACCAGCGCAACATCCACGGCAAGCAGTTCATCGACTGCTTCTACGACTACCACCGCAACCTCTCCCCCGAGAGCGAACTGTGGACGTACGACGAGTACCTCTACCAGGGTGGCGAGCGCCTGATGCACGACCTGTTCGAGGTCGGCTACGTCGATCACGCCATCTTCCAGCCCGCCCACCTCGGCGAGTTCTACAACAACGGGTTCGGACAGACCGAGGAGGCGTCGGCGTTGGCCGCCGCGCACCCGGACAAGCTGACCTACAACCACCACTTCGATCCGCGCAACGGCGAACGTGGCCTCGACCAGCTGCGAGCCGACGCCGAGCGCTTCGGACTCAAGGGCGTCAAGCTCTACACCGCCGAGTGGCACGGCGATTCCCGCGGCTACAAGCTCGACGACGACTGGACGCGGCGCTACCTCGAGGTCTGCCGCGAAGTCGGCATCAAGAACATCCACGTGCACAAGGGGCCGACGATTCGTCCGCTCGATCGAGATGCGTTCGACGTAGCGGACGTCGACCACGTGGCCACCGACTTCACCGATCTGAACTTCGTCGTCGAACACTGCGGACTGCCCCGGCTCGAGGACTTCTGCTGGATCGCGACCCAGGAACCCAACGTGTACGCCGGTCTCGCGGTGGCCATTCCGTTCATGCACACACGTCCGAAGTACTTCGGCCAGATCATGGGTGAGCTGCTGTACTGGCTGGGCGAGGACCGCATCTTCTTCTCCTCCGACTACGCACTGTGGACGCCCAAGTGGCTGGTCGAAGGATTCGTCGACTTCCAGATCCACGAGTCCCTCGACGAATACGCTCCCATCACGCTCGAGCAGAAGAAGAAGGTGCTCGGACTCAACGCCGCCAAGCTCTACGACATCGAGGTCCCTGCAGAGCTGCAGCTGCCCGACGCCGACGAGACCGAGACCGGACCGCGTCAGCCCGAGCGCGCCGACCTCGCGGCGGTGTGAGATGACGACTGCCACGACCACCAGGAAGGACGAGGCCTACGCCGCCCTCGGTGTCGTCCTGGATCCCGAATTGGACGAGCCCATCACCGATCTCGGCTTCGTCCGATCCCTGGAGGTCGACGAGAGCACCGTCCACGTTCATCTGCGGTTGCCCACGTCGTTCTGCTCGCCGAACTTCGCGTACCTCATGTCGGGGGATGCGAAGGACGTGCTGACGGCACTGCCGTGGACCGAGCATGTTCTCGTCGAACTGGACGATCACCACGACTCGGACAAGATCAACGCCGGCCTCGCCGCCGACGCAGGATATCGAGGCACCTTCGGCCACGAAGCCGAGGAGGACCTCGAGGAATTACGAGCGACGTTCCGCCGCAAGGCGTATGTGGCGGCGATGGAACGTTCTCTCCAGGGGTGGCTGCGAGCGAATCCCGGTGCGACCGAGAACGACTTGGCCGCAGTGGTTCTCGGAGATCTTGCGGACGATCGCACGTCGACCGCTCTGCTTCGCCGCCGCGAGGCACTCGGGCTGAGAATCGACCCGGCCGCTCCGGCTCTGGTCGACCACACCGGTCGCCCACACACCGGTGATCTGACGATGGTGATGCGGCGCGCCCGCGCCACCCGCGTCTCGATCGACGGCAACGCGCACTTCTGTCGCGGGTTGCTGCAGACTCGCTACCCCGGCGCGGAAGAACAGCAAGTCCCTCGAGAGGAGGGCGCGTTCATCCCCCTCACCTCCCTCACCGTCCAGCACACCACAACACAGGAGCAGTCACGATGAGCACGATGCGCGCCGTCCAGGTGGTCGGGTATCACAAGAATCTGGAGATGACCGAGGTACCGATCCCCGAGGTTCGAGGCCCTCTCGACGTGATCGTGAAGATCGGCGGGGCAGGCGTGTGCCGCACCGATCTGCACATCCTCGAAGGCCAGTGGGCCGAGAAGTCCGGTGTCACACTGCCGTACACGATCGGGCACGAGAACGCCGGATGGGTGCACGCGGTCGGTTCGGCCGTCACCAACGTCCGCGAGGGCGACAAGGTGATCCTGCATCCGTTGGTCACGTGCGGACTGTGCCGGGCATGCCGGTCCGGTGACGACGTGCATTGCGAGAGCAGTGATTTCCCCGGGATCGACACCAACGGCGGGTACGCGGACTATCTGCGTACCAACGCCAGGACAGTGGTGAAGATCGACGAATCGCTCGAACCGTCCGCGGTGGCAGCGCTGGCCGATGCAGGCCTGACGGCGTACCACGCCGCCGCCAAAGCGGCCCGGCGGCTGACTCCACGCGACAAATGCGTCGTCATCGGTGCAGGCGGCCTCGGCCACATCGGTATCCAGGTGCTGGAGGCGCTGTCGCCCGCAGAGCTCATCGTCATCGACCGCAACGCCGATGCCGTCAAGCTCGCCCTGACTCTCGGTGCCGATCACGCGGTGGTCGCCGACGGCAGCCAGATCGACCAGGTCATGGAACTCACGGGCGGATTCGGCGCCGAGGTCGTTCTCGACTTCGTCGGCGAAAATGGCTCCACCGCAGAGGGATTGGCGATGACCAGACGGGCCGGTGACTATCATGTGATCGGCTACGGCGAGAACGTCGACGTGCCGACCATCGACCTGGTGTCGGCGGAGAAGAACATCGTCGGCAACCTCGTCGGGTCCTACAACGACCTGTGCGATCTGATGTCTCTCGCCGCGCGCGGTTCCGTGAACCTGCATACGCAGACCTACGCACTGGACGACTTCCAGAGTGCCATCGACGACCTCGACAACGGACGGGTTCGCGGCCGCGCGATTCTCGTACCCTGAAATCGGGTAGTAACCACCGACACAACCCCAACAACGAGGAGCAACGTTGATCTTCATCACCGCCAAGTTCAAGGTCAAGCCCGAGCACGCCGACAACTGGCCCGAGATTTCGCGCGACTTCACCGAGGCCTGCCAGGCCGAGGAGGGGTGCCTCTGGTACTTCTGGTCACGCACCCTCGACGACCCGACCGAGTACGTCCTGGTGGAGGCCTTCAAGGACCCCGACGCCGGTGCGACACACGTGAACTCGGATCACTTCAAGCAGGCGCAGAAGGATCTCCCGCCGTACCTGCAGGAGACGCCGAAGATCATCAGCCAAGAGGTCGACGGCACCGACTGGAACGAACTGGGCGAACTCGCCGTCGACTAGATCGTTCTAGCTCCGTTCTCGATCCCGGACCACCTGGCCCAGCGTCACGACCGCGTCGGCGAACTGTCCCGGCAGTTCCTGCGGCGGGTTGTGGCCGCAGTCGATCTGCCGAACGTCGATCAGATCGGTGAAGTGCGCCGCGTGGTCCGGGCTGCCGTACAGCGAGGCAACGGTGTCCTCGGTCGGATCGATCACGATCGTGGGCACCGTGATCCTCGGTTGCTCGGTCAGCGATTCCTGCGTCGCTGCATAGGCCGGGTCCCCGGCCTCGATGCCGTAGCGGTGGCGGTAGGAATGCACGGACACGTCCACGAAGTCGGGGTTGTCGAACGAGGGTGCGGTGGCCGCGAACTCGGAATCACCGAACCGCCAGGTCGGCGACCAATCCGTCCACAGTGTCTGTGCGATCTCTGCGCGGTGGGCCGCGAGCCCGGCCCGGCCCCGCTCGGAGTGCAGGTAGTACTGATACCAGTACCGCTTCTCGAGATGCGGCAACACCGGCGTCGACACTGCCGCGGCGATGTCCTGGACCAGGTAGCCGGACACGCTCACCAGGCCCGACACCAACTCCGGCCACATCGCGGCGACGACGCACGCCGCTCGCCCACCCCAGTCGTAGCCGGCGACGATGGGCTCGTTCAGTTCCAGCGCGAGAATCAACTCACGCAGGTCGTGGCCGATCGCGGCCTGCTCTCCGGATCGCAACGTGTCGGCGTCGACGAACCGGGTCGGTCCGAAGCCCCGCAGATACGGCACCACCACGTCGTATCCGGATTCGGCGAGCAGCCTGGCGACGTCGTCGTAACCGCGTGGGTCGTACGGAAACCCGTGTAGCAGCACCACCGAGGGACCGGACGGATCGCCGACGCGGTCGAACTCCACATCCAACACTCCTGCGCGAATCATCATGGGTCCATGCTCGCATTGCGGTGGCGGTATGCGCCGAGGGTCAACTGCTCAGCATGTCCTGCATGCCGGGCGCGAGAACGTCGGACAGGTCGGTCCATGGGACGGTGATCGTGATGAGGCCGATGCCATAGGCCCCCACCTGGTAGTCACCGAAGTGAATGTTCATCCCCTCCGGTGATGCGGTCCAGTTGCCGAAGTCGGCCACCGTCGGCTCGATGCCCGAGCGCTCGAAGTTCTCGCCTGCCCGGGTGGTCGGAAGAATCTTCGCCGCTTGCTCGGACAACCTGGACAGACCGGCATCGAGATCGGTGAACGCGTCACCGAGGGTGATCGGCTGTGCGGTGTCGACGTCGATCGTCACGGTCGAGATCAGCGAATCACCATGGGCGCCGGCAGGCACCGCGATCCAGTCGGTGATCTGTTCGGAACTGATCACGCGCCTACCGACGTAGGTGGAGCTCGGCGTGTAGCCGTCGCCGAGGGCGAAGTCCTGTCCGTCGTGGCCGTCGATCAAGTCCTGCAAGGCCGCCCGCATCGACTCGTTGAACTCCGCCGTCACAGCGGGATCCCCACCACTGAGCTGCGGAATGGCGACATCGTAGGTTGCATGTTCCGTGGATCCGGTGACCCGAGTGCTGCCGACGACGTACGACTCGGCGGCATTCGACGTGGTGGGCGGAGTTGTACTCGTCGGCTCGGCGGGCTCGGTCGTGGCCGGTGTGTCGGAGGTCGTCGGCGCGGACGCGGGCGTGGCGGTTCCCGAAGTGGAACAACCCGCGAGGGCCGCTGTCACGGCAAGTGCGGCAGCCATCGAGCGAATGCGAGTCATGACCGACCCTAACCACTGCGCGTCGACTCACTCAACAGGAAACAACTGCGGAGCACCGACTCCGCAGCTAGCGTCGAACCGTTCGGTTCGTCTCGACCGGCCACGTTTCGGAGGGAGTTCGATGAGAACCAGGAGCATCATCACCAATCTGCGCGTGCCGAACGTGGACGCGGCCAAGTCGTTCTACACCGAGTTTCTCGGTCTGCGTTCGGAGGAGTTCGACATGGGCTGGGTTGCGCGGCTGACGTCGCCCGACCGCCCGGTCAGCGTTCAACTCGTAACCGAAGATGCCAGCGCACCGGAGGATTCGGTGATGTCGGTGCACACCGACGATGTCGACGGCGCGTACACCGAAGCCCAGAAGTTGGGCTACGAGATCGTGTATCCGTTGACGACCGAACCGTGGGGTGTTCGCCGGTTCTTCGTTCGCGCTCCCGACGGCAACGTCATCAACATCGCGTATCACCGGGACTGACTGCATCGAATCGGGTGCAGCAGACCGCGCCAGGCGCGGCCCAGTGCACCCGATTCGAACGCGAAAAAACCCGACCCCGCAGAGCGGAGTCGGGCTTTTCAGCGAGGGGCTGGACTCAGAAGTCCATGCCGCCCATGCCACCGGTCGGATCGCCTGCGGGCGCTCCGGCCTTCTCGGGCTTGTCGGCGACGACGGCCTCGGTGGTGAGGAACAGAGCCGCGATGGACGCTGCGTTCTGCAGTGCCGAGCGGGTGACCTTGACCGGGTCGTTGATGCCTGCAGCGAGCAGGTCCTCGTACTCGTTGGTCGCGGCGTTGAGGCCGTGACCGGCGGGCAGGTTGGAGACCTTGTCCGCAACGACGCCGGGCTCGAGGCCTGCGTTGAATGCGATCTGCTTGAGCGGAGCGGACAGCGCGACGCGAACGATGTTCACGCCGGTTGCCTCGTCACCGTCGAGCTTGAGGTTGTCGAGTGCGGGCGCTGCCTGGAGCAGTGCCACGCCGCCACCGGCGACGATGCCTTCTTCGACGGCTGCCTTGGCGTTACGCACGGCATCTTCGATGCGGTGCTTGCGCTCCTTGAGCTCGACCTCGGTCGCCGCTCCGGCCTTGATGACTGCAACGCCACCGGCCAGCTTGGCCAGGCGCTCCTGCAGCTTCTCGCGGTCGTAGTCGGAATCGGAGTTCTCGATCTCGGCGCGGATCTGGTTGACGCGACCGGCGATGGCGTCGGAATCTCCCGAGCCCTCGACGATGGTGGTCTCGTCCTTGGTGATGACGACCTTGCGTGCCTGACCGAGCAGCTCGAGTCCGGCGGTCTCCAGGGAGAGGCCGACCTCTTCGCTGATGACCTCGCCGCCCGTGAGGATGGCGATGTCGGCGAGCTGAGCCTTGCGGCGGTCACCGAATCCGGGAGCCTTGACGGCCACGGACTTGAAGGTGCCACGGATCTTGTTCACCACGAGGGTGGAGAGAGCTTCGCCCTCGACGTCCTCGGCGATGATGACGAGCGGCTTGCCGGACTGGATGACCTTCTCCAGCAGCGGCAGCAGGTCCTTGACAGTGCTGATCTTGGAGCTGACGAGCAGGATGTACGCGTCTTCGAGGACGGCTTCCTGACGCTCTGCATCGGTGGCGAAGTACGCCGAGATGTAGCCCTTGTCGAAGCGCATGCCCTCGGTGAGCTCGAGCTGCAGGCCGAAGGTGTTGGACTCCTCGACCGTGATGACGCCTTCCTTGCCGACCTTGTCCATGGCCTCGGCGATGAGCTCGCCGATGGACGGGTCGCCTGCGGAGATGCCAGCGGTAGCAGCGATCTGCTCCTTGGTGTCGATCTCCTTGGCGGACGCGAGCAGCGACTCGGTGACGGCTGCAACAGCCTTCTCGATGCCGCGCTTGAGGCCGAGCGGGTTCGCGCCGGCTGCGACGTTGCGCAGGCCTTCACGGACGAGTGCCTGAGCGAGAACGGTAGCGGTGGTGGTGCCGTCGCCTGCGACGTCGTCGGTCTTCTTGGCGACCTCCTTGACGAGCTCGGCACCGATCTTCTCGTAGGGATCTTCGAGCTCGATCTCCTTGGCGATGGAAACACCATCGTTGGTGATCGTGGGAGCTCCCCACTTCTTCTCGAGTACGACGTTGCGACCCTTGGGGCCCAACGTCACCTTTACTGCGTCGGCGAGGGCATTGAGGCCTCGCTCGAGGCCACGGCGTGCCTCTTCGTCGAACGCGATGATCTTGGCCATTGCGAAGTGATCCTCCGGATTGGGGGTGACACATTGCTGGCCGAGCTCGGTGCCCGCGACGGACGACCAGGGGTGTCGTTGATTCCCCGGCCTCACCGTGTCCCGACCTGGCACTCACGTGTCGAGAGTGCCAACTGCATTTCTAGCACTCGACCATGGCGAGTGCAAGGTCGTCCGCCGGGAGCGAACCACCGCCACCCCCGTGCCCGACGCCACCGCGCGGCGACAGTCGCGAGCAGATGCTCACCTTCGCGCGGGCCCTTCACACACTGTTCACATCAGGAGCCATTGTTAACATTCGGCATCTTCCGCACGAACGCCGAACGCTAATATCGTTCTGGGACAGTAGTTTTCACGTCATTTCAATTCGGACATACCCCCACAAAAGCGACAGTAAGGATCGAAACATGTCCGATACGGTCGACACCTCGTACGACAATTCGGCGATGGATCACGAGGAGGAGGGCTACCACAAGGGCCTCAAACCTCGTCAGTTGCAGATGATCGCGATCGGCGGCGCGATCGGCACCGGCCTGTTCCTCGGCGCGGGCGGACGCCTCGCCAGTGCCGGCCCCGGCCTGTTTCTCGCCTACGCCCTGTGCGGCATCTTCGTCTTCTTCATCCTGCGTGCACTCGGCGAGCTGGTCCTGCATCGCCCGTCGTCGGGCAGCTTCGTGTCCTACGCGCGCGAGTTCTTCGGCGAGAAGGCTGCGTTCGTCGCGGGCTGGATGTACTTCCTCAACTGGGCGATGACGGCCATCGTCGACGTCACGGCCATCGCGACGTACATGCACTACTGGGGCAGCTTCGAGGTGATCCCGCAGTGGGTCATCGCACTGATCGCCCTCGTCATCGTCATGTCCATCAATCTCGTCTCGGTCCGCTGGTTCGGTGAGATGGAATTCTGGGCGGCGATGATCAAGGTCGTCGCGCTGGTGACCTTCCTCATCGTGGGCATCGTGTTCCTCGCCGGCCGCATTCCGGTGGGCACCGAGGTGCCGGGTATCAACCTCATCACCGACAACGGCGGCTTGTTCCCGTCCGGAGCATGGCCACTGGTGATCGTGATCTCGGGTGTCGTGTTCGCCTATGCCGCAGTGGAATTGGTGGGGACGGCTGCGGGTGAGACCGAGAACCCGGAGAAGATCATGCCGCGGGCGATCAACTCGGTCATCGCTCGTATCGCACTGTATCTACGTCGGCTCGCTGGTGTTGCTGGCCGTGCTGATGCCGTACACCGCGTACCAGGCCGGGACGTCGCCGTTCGTGACGTTCTTCTCGAGCATCGGTCTGGGCGGCGCGGGCACCATCATGAACATCGTGGTGCTCACCGCCGCGTTGTCGAGCCTGAACGCCGGGCTGTACTCGACGGGCCGCATTCTGCGCTCGATGGCGATGAACGGCAGCGCGCCGGAGTTCACCAAGAAGATGACCAAGGGCGGCGTACCGTTCGGCGGCATCCTGCTCACCTGCTTCATCACGCTGTTCGGCGTCGCCCTCAACGCGATCGCCCCGGGCGAGGCCTTCGAGATCGTGCTGAATATGTCCGCGCTCGGCATCATCGCCAGCTGGGCGACCATCGTGCTGTGCCAGATACAGCTGTTCCGCTGGTCCAAGAAGGGCATCCTCGAACGGCCCAAGTTCCGGTTGTTCGGTGCGCCGTACACCAGCTACGCAACCCTGGTGTTCCTGTTCGGCGTGCTGGTGCTGATGGCGTTCGACGCCCCGATCGGCAGCTGGACCATCGCCACCCTGGTGGTCATCATTCCCGCACTGATCGGCGGCTGGTTCCTGGTGCGCACCAAGGTGCTCGCCGTCGCCGAGGAACGCCTCGGCTACACCGGTCAGTACCCGGTGGTGGCGAACCGTCCGGTCGATCCGGAGGAGTGAACCCGTGAGCGAAGGCCCCACACCGACTCGGTGTGGGGCCTTCGTCGTGTCGCGGTCAGGAAAACTTGAGCCAGCGCGATCGGCTGAACGGCGATCGGCGCGGCGGCGGCTCCGGAACTCCCGCTTTCACTGCTGCCGCCACCGCATCGCTGAGCTCGGCGCAGGTTCGGAAGCGATCCGCCGGGTCCTTCGCCAGCGCGCGTGCGACCACGGCGTCGAGGCCTCGGGGCAACGAGCGTCGACGCCGTGTCACCGACGGCGGCTCGGCCGTGAGGTGTGCAGCGGTGATGGCCAACGGCGTGGCCAGCGGATACGGCGTCCGGCCAGTTGTCAGCTCGACGAGCGTGGCCCCCAGACCGTAGACGTCGGTCTGCGCACTGAGCACTCCCCCGCGCAGCAGTTCCGGTGCCGCGTACGGGATGGATGCCATCACCGTCCCACCCGCAGCGAGCGGAGTCGCATCCCCCAGTAGGCGTGCAATTCCCCAGTCGGACAACATCACCTGCTCGTAGCCGTCGATTCGCTCGGTGGAGACGAGAATGTTGGCCGGCTTGACGTCCCGATGCACGACGCCCTGCGAGTGGGCGTAGTCGAGTCCCTTGGCCACCTCGGCGACGATGCGCGCCGCCCGGGACACGTCGAGAGCGATCTGTCCGCGGGCGACCAGCCGCGCGGCGCTGTAGCCGTCCACGTAGTGCATCGACATCCACAACTGGTGCTCGAACTCACCGTGCTCGTGCACCGACACGATGTTCGGGTGCACCAGTTGCGCGGCGACGGCCGCTTCCATCCGAAACTTGTTGCGCAACCTCGGCGATCGAGACGCGTCCCGGTCCAGGATCTTGAGGGCCTCGAGCCGATCGTGGCCGCGTCCGAGAACCAGATACACCTCGCTCATGCCCCCGACACCGAGGCGGCGCTGCACCCGAAATCCCGCGAACTCCGAACCCGGCTGCAATCGCATCGTCATGGAATCGCCTGCCGCACAGGGCTACTCGCGCCGCCGTAACCGACGGGTGACACGATCGGACACGTCCGCAGCATCGACAGAACTGTAGTCCGTTCCAGGGCTCGAGGCGACTCGGCAGTTTCGCCACCAGCGCCGATGTCGTTTATGGTAATTACCGGTACTTGACCGAAACAAGAGAAAAAGAACGGCAAACCGATAACGGTCAGCCGATTACGGTGACTCGAGTTGTAAGGAAGTCAAGTAAGTGAAAGCAATAAAAGAAGCATGGGGAGGCCTGCTCAAGCCGGTCTTCGTCCCCGCCTCGGTCATCATCTTCGTCATGATCGCCTTCTCCGTGATCTACGCGAGCACGGCGGCAGACTCGTTCGAAAAGCTCAACGAGGCCATCACCGCGGGCGTCGGCTGGTGGTACATCCTGGCCGCGACCGGCTTCGTACTGTTCTCCCTGTACTGCGGCCTGAGCAAAGTCGGCAACATCCGGCTCGGTCGCGACGACGAGAAGCCCGAGTTCGGCGTCCTGTCCTGGTTCGCCATGCTGTTCAGCGCAGGCATGGGCATCGGCCTGGTGTTCTACGGCGTCGCCGAGCCGCTCTCGCACTACGTGACGCCACCCGAGGCGGGCGGCGTTCCCGGTAGCACCGACCCCGCTGCACGTCAGGCCATGGAGCTCACCCTCTTCCACTGGGGCCTGCACGCCTGGGCCATCTACGTCGTCGTCGGACTCGGCATGGCGTACATGACGTACCGCAAGGGTCGCCCGCTGACCGTCCGCTGGCTGCTGGAACCGCTGCTCGGCCGCAAGCGCATCGAGGGTCCGATCGGCCACGCCATCGACACCGTCGCCATCGTCGGCACACTGTTCGGCGTCGCGACCTCACTCGGGTTCGGTGTCCAGCAGATCTCCGCGGGCCTCGAGTACCTCGGCTGGGTCGAGACCACCAATTGGTTCGTGATCGTGCTCATCGCCGCCATCACCGGTATCGCCACCTTCTCGGTGGTCAGCGGTGTGTCCAAGGGTCTCAAGTGGCTCTCGAACATCAACATGGGACTGGCAGCTGCACTCGCCCTGTTCGTGCTGCTCCTCGGCCCGACACTGTTCCTGATGCAGTCCTGGGTACAGAACCTCGGCGGCTACGTCCAGGCTCTTCCCGAGCTGGCCCTGCGCACCTCGCCGTTCTCCGACGACGGCTGGGCCGGCGGCTGGACCATCTTCTACTGGGGCTGGTGGATGAGCTGGGCACCGTTCGTCGGCATGTTCATCGCGCGTATCTCCCGCGGCCGCACCATCCGTGAATTCGTGTTCGGTGTGCTGCTCGCTCCGACCATCGTCGGCTCGCTGTGGTTCACCATCTTCGGCGACACCGGCATCCTTCGGCAGCGCAACGAGGGCGATCTGCTCGACGCCGAGGGCGCGGTGAACACCGACACCAGCCTGTTCCAGGTGCTCGACGGCCTCCCGATCGCCGCGATCACCAGCGTCATCGCCATCGCGGTCATCGTGTTCTTCTTCGTCACGTCCTCGGACTCGGGATCGTTGGTCATCGACATTCTCTCGACCGGTGGGGAACTGGAAACCCCGAAGATCACCCGGGTCTACTGGGCCGTGCTGCAGGGCGTGGCCGCGGCCGTGCTGCTGCTCGTCGGTGGTTCGAGTTCGCTGACGGCGCTGCAGACGATGTCGATAGCCACGGCCGTGCCCTTCTCGATAGTGCTGGCCCTGGCCTGTGTGTCGATGCTCAAGGCGTTCCGCTACGACGTCGCCACCACACCGCGGTACGTGCGCGTGACCACCACCTCCGACGTCGCAGGAGAGGAGACGACGGTGTCCGCACCTGCCGCACCTCGAAAGCGTGCGACGGCCGGGATCTCCACGACGTTCTCCGGACTGTCGCCGTCGCGGGAGGGGCTGACATCCTCTCGCGCCGACGGAAGCGTCGTACTGGCAGTGCACGAGGTGCCCAACGAACAGCTCGAGGTTCATCCCGAAACCGGGGCGGTCGAGTACTCCGGAGACAATGCTCCGGTCGACCCACTCGGCGGCGAAGTCTTCGACACGCAGGAATTCGCCGACTCGGCCGAGGGCCAGAAGGACAGCAACCACACCGACTGACCGATCGATCCACCTCTGGCCCTCGCGACGCCGTCGCGGGGGTCAGAGGTTTTTCGAAGCCCAGTCGGTCAGAGCCTCCAACGACGGCAGCAGCGCCTCTCCGGACGTCGTCAGGCTGTAGCCGACGGAGATGGGTGGCCCGTCGTCGACGGTGCGCGTCACCAGGCCTGCCTTGCCGAGTTCGCCCAGTCGCTCCGACAACACCGAGTCACTGATGCCACCGACCGCGCGGCGAAGGTCCGAGAACCCCATCGGCCCGTTCATCAGCGTCGCGAGAAGAATTCCGTTCCATCTCTTGCCGAGGAAGCCGAAGGCTTTGGTCAGCGCCCCGTCGCAGGCACGAGGGTCGTGAGGCTGCTCGCTGGTGACCATACGTCCACCTTACCGAGGTGCTACAGTCCGCCTTGCTGCTTCTGAATTACTAGTGGCCTCGGATATGAAAGAAGGGCTCATGTTCATCGCAACCGTCGTCGTCTCGGTTCTGCTCGCCGTCGCGCTCACGTTCTCCGCCATCGGAAAACTGACGAAGAATCCCTCCGTCATCCCCATGCTCGAACAGGTCGGCGTCCCCGCCGACAAGATCCCCTGGCTCGCCTACGTCGAAATCCTCGGAGCCGTCGGCCTGCTGGTCGGATTGGCCGTCTGGCCCATCGGCGTCGCAGCCGCGGTCGGCGTCATCCTCTACTTCGTCGGAGCCGTTGCCGCCCACCTTCGCGCCAAGGACAAGGAATTCGCACCCGCCGCCGGACTGGCCGTGTTCGCGATCGTCGCGCTGGTGCTACGGGTGCTCAGCGCCTGACCAGTCGTAATCCATCTGGCTCGCGGTGGCGAGAGCATGATCCGCTCCCGCCCACCGCGCGACCAGGTGCAACGCCAGATCGAGACCGGCGCTGATACCCGCCGAGGTCGCCAGATCGCCGTGGTCGATGTATCGAACGGCCTCGTGGACGACGAGCGCAGGCCATCGAGCGGACAGTTGCTCCAGATCCTCCCAGTGCGTGGTGACCGGGCGTGTGTCGAGCAAATCCGCTGCGGCGAGCACGAACGCACCGGTGCATACCGACGCGACCAACTCCGCACCGGGCCGAGTGCGCTGCAACCACTCCAGCACTCGGCCGTTCGCCTCGAGGGCGTCGACGACACCTCCGGGAACCAGGACGACGTCGTACCCCCGCGGATCGTCGATCGTGGTGTCCACCCCGATCCTCATTCCACCCCTGGCGACGACCGGCCTGTCATCGATCCCCACGAGACTCACCTCGAAAGGTCGTGCACTCCCGGCACGGTCGGCCACTCGATTCGCCACCGAGAACACCTCGAACGGCCCGCACGCGTCGAGTACCTCGACATCGTCGAACAAGACAATTGCAACGCTTCTGCTCATACCCTGACTTTCAGCTGCTCGTGGTCGACACGATGACGGGCACCATCACCGCGGCCATCACCGCAGCGTTCACATCCGAGACGGCCTTGCGCACAGCCGCGCCTGCCCATTCCCCCTCGGCGACCTGCTTCGCCCTCTGTTTCAGCAGCTTCTTGTCCGCATCCACTATCACCTTGTGCGTCAGGTCCACCGCCGAGATCAACGAGATCAGCGCAGCCGTGTGGGGCGACGGCGTCGTCCCGTCGACGAGCGCGCCGCGTAGGGAATCTCTCAACCCCTTCTCGTGCGAGGTGTCACGAGCAGGCCACGTCGTGGTCGGGAACAGCCCCAATACCTTGGCCTTGTTCTCGGCGACGAAACCCTGGGCCACCAACCGAGCAATCAACTCCTTCGACAGATTCTTCTGCGACTTCTCGATCACCTTCTGCGGCTTCATCGGCCGCGACGCCGATGCCACGAGATCGAACACTCGACGCAGCAGGCCATCGGCGGGGGGCGCTCCTGCGACGACCACGTGATCTTTCTTCGTCTGCTCGCCGGGGCCGGTGATGCGCAACGACCCACCCATCGCGAGCTCGACCACCAGGGCACCTGCCAGCACCCGCGGTAACTTCGTGCTGTCGGCCAGCGGCTTGCCCGAGTCGTCGTCGAGCAACAGCAACAGGAGGTCCTCTGCGATCAAGGTCATGACGCGAGGCTACCCAGGATGTACGCGTAGTTGTGAGCCACCAGTTGCTCGAGAATCGCTATGTCCACATCGGCGAGCTTGTTCACGTACAGGCAACCTGCGCCTCGCTTGTGCTTGCCCAAGCGTTCGAGCAGTGAATCCGATTGCGGGGCGTACGTCGCGCCGTACACCGACAGATTCGCCTTACGTGGGGAGAACCCCACGACGAGACTCTCGCCCCGACGGCCACTGCCCGTCGTGTAACGGTAGGCACCGAAACCCACCATCGTCGGCCCCCACATCACCGCCGGCTGCCCGGTCACCCGACCCATCATCTCGGCCAGGGCGAGACCGTCCGCGCGGCGAACCGGATGTTCGACAGCGGCCAGAAAATCCTCGGCCGGTACATCGGTGGGTCGAGTCAGGTTCTCGTTCAATTGATCAGGGCCTGCCAGTTCGACGGCACCCGCTCACGCGGCCCGGGCACCGTCTGATCGAGCGGATGATGTTGCGGCGGAGCCAGTTCGGGGCCGTCGTACATCTGCTCGTCGGCATAGTTGTAGAACCAGTCCTCGCCGGGCTCGTAACTGCGCACGAACTGGTGCCGGGTGGACTCCGCATGCTTACTGGCGTGCTGCGACGGTGAGGAATCGCAACACCCGATATGGCCGCACTGCGCGCACCGACGCAGATGCACCCACCACCCTTGCGTTTGCGTGCACTCCACACAGCCCGGGCCCGACGGTGGGACCTTCGGGTCGATGCCTTCGATGGTCATGTTGCCTCCTCTGTGGCCGGGTCGACGGGCAGCCGAACGATGAACCGTGTGTCGCCCGGTTCGGACACCACTCGCAGATCACCCTGGTGCTTCTTCACCACGATCCGCCACGAGATGTCCAGACCGAGACCCGTACCTTCGCCGACCGGTTTGGTGGTGAAGAACGGCTCGAAGATCCGCGACCGAATCTCCTGCGGCACACCGGGTCCGGTATCACAGATCTCGATCTGAACCTGATCCTCGTCCAACGATGTCCGCACCGTCAACACCCCCTTCTCTTTCGGGGTCGTTCCTGCAGGCTCCACTCCCGCGCCTGCCATCGCCTGCACGGCATTGTCGATCAGGTTCGTCCACACCTGGTTGAGTTCGGCTGCGTAGACCGGGATGGGCGGAACCGCGGGGTCGTAGTCCTTCACCACCCGAATCTCGTCACCGATCTTGCGGCCCAACATGATCAAAGTGCTGTCGAGCAATTCCCGCACGTCGACGGTCTGGTACGGCGCGCGGTCCATCTGCGAATACTGTTTCGCTGCACCGACGAGCGTGGAGATGCGCGTGGTCGAATCCGCGATCTCGTTCATCAACAGCTCGGTTTCGACGGTGTAGTTGAGCCACCGGATCGCACCCTCCAGCATCGTCGGATCGTCCACCGTCGCAGCAACCTTGTCGAGCCACGGCACATCCAGACCGGCCGAGACGAACGTCGGAGCCAGATCCCAACCGTCGCCGATACCCTTGTCCTCGAACCATTCTCCGAGTTCGTCCTCGCGGTCCGACGCCTCCATCGCGGTCAGCTTCGGAGCCTTGGCCACCAACTCCACGGCCTCGTTCTGCAGTCCGACCAGATGCGCCATGCTGCCGCGATCGAGAGTGCCGCCGGCGATCATCGCCAACTTCTGCCGCATGTGCGCCACCCGATTCCGCAACGCCGACGTAGCCCGCACCGCAGCGGCTGCCGGATTGTTCAGCTCGTGCGTCAACCCGGCAGACAGAGAACCCAACGCCAACAGGCGTTCTCGTTGTTCCACTATCTGCTTGGTGTTCTGATTGCCGAAGAACAGACCCTCGAGCAGGTGCAGCGCCATCGGGAACCATTCCCGCACGATGGACGCGAAGCACTCGGCGTCGAGCACGAAGAACCGCGAGCGCTCGGTCACCCGCATCGAACCCTGGTACGTCTGCGGCACCCGATCACCCAGGTACGCCTGCCACGCACCCGCGTACACCCCCCGCTGGGAGGTCCGGTTGACCACCAGATCCTCCCCGCCCGAGAGCTTCGAGAGCACGACGGCACCGTCCATCAACACGTAGAAGCACGTCGCCGGATCGCCCTCCGCATACACCGGCCCGGGTTCGATCGTTTCGATGCGTCCGTCCCGACACAGCTCCGCCAGCTGCGAGTCGGAGAGATGCTCGAACAAGAACAGAGTCCGCAACTCCTCCGGATCACACGCAAGCCCACTCTGGTCACTCCGCGGGCTCCGCTCCTGCGCGCTCACGGGTTCGCCAGATATCTGTGCACCAACATCACGGCCATTGCTCCCTCTCCCACTGCCGACGCGACGCGTTTGGCCGAGTCGGATCGAACGTCACCGGCCGCGAAGACGCCGGGCACACTCGTCTCGAGGTGATGCGGCAGGCGAGTCGGCGTCCACCCGGCAGGTCCCCGTCCGTCGGTGACGAGATCCGGCCCGGTGACCACGAATCCATGGTCGTCCCGCACGAGTACCCCGTCGAGCCACTCGGTGCGCGGCGCCGCCCCGATGAACAGGAACAGATACTGCGCGTCGACGGTCGTCGTCTCGTCGGTTGCCCGGTTCCGCAGCGTGATCGACTCGAGGTGACCGTCGCCCGACACGCCCGCGACCTCGGTGCACGGCCGAACGCTGATCTTCGGATTCTCTTCGATCTGTTTGATGAGGTAGTACGACATCGACGCTTCGAGGGAAGACGCTCTGATCAGAATTGTCACCGACTTCGCCCCGCGCGAGAGGTACACCGCCGCCTGCCCGGCCGAGTTCGCGCCGCCGACGATGTAGACGTCCTGCTCGGCACAGCGCGCCGCCTCGGTCATCGCCGATCCGTAGAACACGCCGCGTCCGGTGAAGTCGTCGATTCCCGGTGCGTCCAGCCTGCGATAGGCGACACCGGTGGACAGGATGATCGTCTGTGCACTGATGCTGCGGCCGTCGGCGAACCGTACGGTGCGCGCGGCACCGTTGGTTTCCAGGCCGACGACGTCCTGGGTGGTGACCACCTCGGCACCGAACTTGAGCGCCTGCCGCCGTGCACGCTCGGCCAGCTGTGCACCCGACACCCCGTCGGGAAAGCCCAGGTAGTTCTCGATGCGAGAACTCTGACCGGCCTGGCCACCGGTTGCGGTCCGCTCGATCAGGGTCGTCCGCAGACCCTCCGACGCACCGTAGAGCGCAGCTCCCAGTCCCGCCGGTCCGCCGCCGATGACGACCAGGTCGTAGAACTCCTCGGACGGCGACACCGTCAACCCGAGCCGATTGCCGAGTTCGGCATCGGACGGTTCGATCAGCGCATCGCCCTCGGTGGTGATGACCACCGGCAACCGGCTGTCGTCCACGCCCGCGGCCGCCAGCAGCCGGGCACCCTCGGACTCGTCGGACATGTACCAGCGATACGGCAGCTGATTGCGAGCGAGGAACTCGCGGATCTCCGACGAGCGCGCGGACCAACGGTGGCCGATGATCTTGGTGTCCTCGACGGCCCGATGGTCGTAGGCACACCAGGCCTCGAGTTGGGCGTCGAGCACGGGATAGAGCTTCTCCTCGGGGGGATCCCACGGCTTGAGCAGGTAGTAGTCGAGGTCGATGACGTTGATCGCGTCGATTGCGGCGTCGGTGTCCGCGTACGCGGTCAGAAGGATGCGCCTGGCCGTCGGGAAGATGTCCATGGCCTGCTCGAGAAATTCCATGCCGCTCATCTGCGGCATCCGATAGTCGGCCAACAGTATGGCGACCGGTGTGCCGCGCAGCGCGAGTTCCTTCAGCGCGTCGAGCGCCCCGGAACCGGACTCCGCACGCACGATGCGGTACTGCTCGCCGTATCGGCGGCGCAGGTCGCGGGCGACCGAACGTGAAACCCCTGGATCGTCGTCGACGCTGAGAATGACCGGTTTCATGACCCTCCAGAACTGGTGCTCACCAACGACATGAGCATGCCACCGCGTCGCCCCGAATGGGAGGCAAGCAGTCCTGGAATCAGTGGGGTCAGATTCGGCCGCGCCTGATCAGATCGAGCTCCTGCGGGGTGAGGAGTCGTTCGAGCTTCTCGGCGGGCCAGGTGCGTGGGCTGCCGCTCATCCTGGCGGTCTTCAACAGCGGGAGATCTCTGCTGGTACGACGCATTATCGACTGTAATTTCACGGTGGATCACTCCGAACAATTTCTTCGTTGGTCCCGACACTCCGCTTGCTACATCGATCAGTGTCCGCCCGGTGTTAACGCCTCGGTGGGATCTCGTGCGGCGTTTCGCAGCTCGAGACAGTTTCCTCGGTCCTCGCTCGGGGTAAACGAGAGCCCCAATCTACTGATCGGGGAACGATAGTGAACACGTCGGGAAATGTGGCCAGTTCCGTACAGAACAACGGAGCATTCGAGAAAGCGGCGCGAGCCGGCCATTTCGTCAGCGGAGTGCTGCACATTCTGATCGGATACATCGCGGTTCGGTTGGCATTCGGCCAGGCAGGTAATGCAGACCAGTCCGGTGCACTCGCCGAATTGGCCGACAAGCCCGGCGGGAGGATTGCGCTCTGGGTGGCGGTGGTCGCTTTCGTGGCGCTGGCGCTGTGGCGCATCGTCGAAGCGATCGTCGGCAAGAAGTCCGACGCCGACGCAGGCAGTGCGATGGACCGTCTCAAGGCTGCCGCGCTGGCCGTTGTCTACATCGCGTTCGCTTTCTCGACCTACGGCTTCGCTACCGGCTCGGGCAAGTCGAGCGGGCAGCAGAACGCCGGCTGGTCGGCGCGATTGATGGAATCCGGCGGCGGCAAGCTCGTGCTCATTGCTGTCGCGCTGGTCGTCATCGGCGTCGGCGGATACCACGTCTACAAGGGCGTTTCGAAGAACTTCCTCGACGATCTCGAAGGCCACCGGAGCGGGGCCGTCGTCAAACTCGGCATCGCCGGATACGCCGCGAAGGGCACTGCCCTCGTCGGAGCCGGACTCCTCGTCGTGGTGGCCGTTCTGCAGTCCGATCCGTCGAAGGCCACCGGCATCGACGGTGCCCTCAAGACCCTCGGCTCACAGCCCTACGGTCAGGTTCTGCTGATCCTCGCCGGAGTGGGCATCGCGCTCTACGGGCTCTATGCCTTCGTCCTGGCTCGCTTCGCTCGCATGTGAGCGGGAGTGGTGCCTGCGGAACGACCCCAGGTGAGCGGGAGTGGAGCCTGCGGAACGACCCCAGGTGAGCGGGAGTGGAGCCTGCGGAACGACCCCAGGTGAGCGGGAGTGGAGCCTGCGGAACGACCCCAGGTGAGCGGTACTTCGTAGTGGGCTACGAATTTCTGCTCACCTATGTGGTCGATTGTGTCCGTTGACACATAGGATGCGCACGATTGAGTGTGACATTCAGTTGCATCTACTCACTATCAGGAGGCCCACGTTGAGCAAGACTCTCGAAGCCACGATCGACATCGCCGCGAGCCCCGAGACCGTATGGTCCATCGTCTCGGATCTGCAGCGCATGGGTGAGTGGAGCCCGCAGTGCAAGAAGATGAAGGTCTTCGGCGGACCGGTCGGCAAGGGCACCAAGACGCTCAACGTCAATCGCAAGGGGATGCTCGTCTGGCCCACGACCTCCAAGGTCGTCACCTTCGAGCCCAACCGTGAACTCGCCTTCCGCGTCGTCGAGAACAAGACGATCTGGTCCTACACCCTCACACCGACCGCGACCGGAACGACCGTGGTCGAGAAGCGGCAGGCACCCAGCGGCACGTCGGCGGTGTCGTCGTTGCTGGTCAAGCGTGTCCTCGGCGGCATCGACGAGTTCGACGTCGAACTGGTCGAGGGTATGAACAGCACCCTGCGCCGCATCAAGGTCGAGAGCGAGAAGCTGGGAAGAAAATAATTCTTCTCAGGAAGGTTTCAGGTTTGTTTCCCTCGGGCATCCGACGTTTCGACAAGCAAACGACACGAACGGAAAGTGGGGGCAACACATGTTGGGTCTCGGATTCATCGGCTGGATCATCATCGGCGGACTCGCAGGGTGGATCGGCAGCAAGATCATGAAGACGGACGCTCAGATGGGCATCATCCTGAACATCGTCGTCGGCGTCATCGGTGGCCTCATCGGCGGATACCTGCTGAAGGTCTTCGGCGTCGACGTCGAAGGTGGCGGACTGATCTTCAGCTTCATCACCTGCATCCTCGGCGCAGTCATCCTGCTGTTCCTGGTCAAGCTCGTGACAGGTCGCAGCCGCGTCTGATCGACTCGCAGCTCCCGACTGCCGGGGCACCTCACGTACGCTGTGAGGGCCTCGGCAGTCGTGCTTTCACGCCTCGATTGCTTCCGGCATCACGACCTGCCGACACCTGTCCGACGAAAAGTTAGAGGAGACCGTGGCACGCCGTCCCGCCCCGATTGGTCAACCGCACCGCACCGGAGCGGCTCACATCGTCGACCTGGTCCGTGAAACGGTTCCACCGCTCCACCCCGCAGGCCTGCCGTTCGTCGGTGGCCCGCTCGCCGTCGCCGTTCTCGGCCGCCGATCCAAGTGGGTTCGCAACGCCGGCCTCGTCGCCGCCGGAGCCTGCGCCACCTTCTTCCGCCACCCGTCGCGGGTGCCACCGAACCGCCCCGGCGTCGTCGTCGCTCCCGCCGACGGCCTGGTCACCCTCGTCGATACCGCCGTCCCGCCCGCCGAGCTCGATCTGGGCTCGCAGCCGGTTCCGCGCGTGAGCATCTTCCTCTCGGTCCTCGACGTGCACGTCCAGCGCGTTCCCGTCGCCGGTCGAGTGGTGGAGGTCGTGCATCGCCGAGGCCAGTTCAAGTCCGCAGACCTTGCCGAGGCCAGCGAGGTCAACGAGCGCAACAGCATGCACATCAGGACCGACTCCGGTCAGGACGTCGCCGTCGTGCAGATCGCCGGTCTCATTGCTCGACGCATCATCAACAACGCCAAGGTGGGCGACGCCCTGTCGATCGGCGACACGTACGGCCTGATCCGGTTCGGTTCCCGCGTCGACACCTACTTCCCCGCGGGCACCACACTGCTGGTCGAACGCGGTCAACGCGCCGTCGGCGCCGAGACGGTCCTCGCCGAGCTTCCACAGTAGAAACCGACATGATCACCAGACGCGCCAAGCCGCCTGCTGCCATTCGTCTGCTCCCATCCGTCGTCACGATTCTCGCGCTGTGCTCGGGCCTGTCCGCGGTCAAGTTCGCCCTCGACGGGCAGCTCGGCACTGCGCTCGCCATGATCGGTGCCGCTGCGATACTCGACGCGTTGGACGGCCGCATCGCTCGACTGCTCGACGCCACCAGCAAGATCGGTGCCGAACTGGACTCGCTGTCCGACGCCATCTCGTTCGGTGTGGCCCCGGCTCTGGTGCTGTACGTGACACTGCTCGAGGGCAGCAGCGGCGGCTGGATCGTCGCACTGGTCTACGCCGTGAGCATCGTGCTCCGTCTCGCGCGCTTCAACACTCTGCTCGACGAGGACGACACGCCTGCCTACGCCCGCGAGTACTTCACCGGAGTTCCCGCTCCCGCCGGAGCGCTCATCGCCATGGCACCGATCGCGGGCTTCGAGCAATTCGGCGACGGTTGGTGGGCCTCGTTCTACGTCGTCGCCGGGTGGTCGATCCTCACCGCCGGTCTGATCGTCAGCCGCATCCCCACGTTGGCGCTCAAGACGGTCTCGGTGCCGCCGCGGCTCGCCGCGATCCTGCTGGTGCTCGTCGCGCTGCTCGCCGCCGCGCTCATCACCTTCCCGCTGATCCTGCTGATGGGCTTGGTGCTGGCCTACCTGGTGCACATCCCGTTCGCGGTGCGCTCGCAACGCTGGACTGCCGCGCGCCCGTACACCTGGGACGCCAAGCCGGCCGAGCGCCGCGCAGAGCGTCGGGCCATCCGACGCGCACCGGGCAACAATCGTCGGTCGCAGGCTCGTCTGGGACTGCGTCGACCTCGCAGCTAGTGTCTCGCCGCTACTGCAGGGAGTGGAGCCTGCGGAATGACCCCAGTAGGTTGGGTGTGTGACCGAATCTCGCTCGACGACGCCTGAGCTCGTTCTCACCGCCCGCCTCAACACCTCGGCCGCCGATGCCCGACGCGGCGTCGTGCGCCTGCATCCGGAAGTTCTCGCGGCGCTGGGCCTGCGAGAGTGGGATGCCGTGTCGCTCATCGGTTCTCGTCGCACGGCCGCCGTCGTCGCGGCGGCACCCGACGGATCACCCCAGGGCACCGCACTTCTGGACGACGTCACGCTCTCCAACACCGGCCTTCGCGAAAATGCTTCTGTCGCAGTCGGACCCGTCACCGTCTACGGAGCCAGGACCGTCGCGGTGACAGGCTCCGCGCTCGCCACCGGTTCCATCTCCGACGCCACCCTGCGCCAGGCTTTGCTGGGCAAGGTGCTGACGGTGGGCGACACGGTCTCGCTCCTCCCCCGCGATCTCGGACCCGGCACCTCGACCACATCGGCGACGCAGGCGCTGTCGAGAACGTTCGGGGTTGCGTGGACGACCGAGCTGTTGACGGTCTCGGCCGTCGACCCGTCGGGTGGGCCGGTGAGTGTGCAGCCCAATTCGGCGGTCGGGTGGGGCTCGGGCACCGTCACCGCTGCACAGCCGCAGGCCGCGTCGCGTCCCACGCCGAAGTCCGCAGCACCGCCGGTGAGCGTGGCGGATCTGGTGGGAGTGAGCGTCCAACAGTCGAAACTCACCGAGTGGCTACGGCTGGCGTTGGACGAGTCGGAGTTGTTGGCGACGTTGGGCGCATCGCCGCATCTGGGAGTGTTGATCACCGGACCGGGCGGGGTCGGTAAGGCGACGTTGGCGCGCGCGGTCATCGGAGAACGCGCATGCGTCGTGCTGGACGGACCGTCGATCGGCGCGCTCGAGGCCTCGGCTCGGGTCGATCGGGTCACCGCGGCGGTCGACGAACTCGCCGGCTCCGGGGTTCTGCTGATCACCGACGTCGACGCGTTGCTGCCCTCCGTTCCCGAGCCGGCGTCCACGTTCGTCCTGGACGTATTGCGCCGGGCCGTCGACACTCCCGGTCTTGCCCTGATCGCGACGACGGCTCATCCGGAGGCAACAGATCCCCGGCTGCGCGGTCAGGACCTGTGCGATCGGGAGCTCACCATCACCCTGCCCGACGCGTCGGGCCGCAAGGGATTGTTGGAGCATCTGCTACGCAAGGTTCCGCAGGGCGACGTCGATCTGACCGAGATAGCTTCACGGACACCGGGTTTCGTGGTCGCCGATCTGGCTGCACTGACGCGGGAGGCGGCACTGCGGGCGGCGGCTCGCGCATCGAACGATTCGGCCGCGGCCTCGTTGACGCAGGACGATCTGGTGGGCGCTCTTCAGGTGATCCGTCCACTCTCGCGATCGGGTAGCGAAGAACTGGCCATCGGCAGTCTCACGCTCGACGACGTCGGCGACATGGTGGAGACCAAGCAGGCACTCACCGAGGCGGTGCTGTGGCCGCTGCGTCACCCGGATTCGTTCGCGCGCTTGGGAATCGAGCCACCGCGCGGAGTTCTACTGTATGGCCCGCCCGGCTGCGGCAAGACGTTCCTCGTGCGGGCGCTGGCCAGTTCCGGGCAGCTCAGCGTGCACTCGGTCAAGGGCGCGGAACTGATGGACAAGTGGGTGGGATCCTCGGAAAAGGCTGTGCGAGAACTGTTTCAGCGTGCACGCGATTCCGCTCCCTCGCTGATCTTCCTGGACGAGGTGGACGCGCTCGTCCCCCGACGCGGCCAGAGCTCGGATTCCGGCGTCGGCGACCGGGTGGTCGCGGCGCTGCTGACCGAGCTCGACGGCGTCGAACCGTTGCGCGACGTCGTCGTGCTCGGGGCGACCAACCGACCCGATCTGATCGATCCCGCCCTGTTGCGCCCCGGCCGCCTCGAGCGCCTGGTGTTCGTGCCGCCGCCGGATTCCGATGCGCGCGTTGACATCCTGAAGGCGTCGGGCAAATCGATCCCGCTCGCCGAGGACGTGGATCTGGAGTCGCTGGCGCGCGATCTCGACGGCTACTCCGCGGCCGACTGCGCAGCCTTGCTGCGTGAGGCCGCGTTGACGGCGATGCGTCGGTCGATGGATGCGGCCGACGTCACCGCCGCCGATGTCGCCACTGCTCGGGCGACGGTGAAGCCGTCACTCGATCCCGAGCAGGTGGCGCATCTGCGGGCCTACGGGTCGTGAACGGAAACTCGTAGCAGGCTACGAAGTTCTGCTCACCTGCGGCGAAGCCGCTCTCACTTCCAGCGGCCGCGGATCTCCTCTGCCCGCTTGGCCAACTCCATCTGGAAGATCGGTCCGAAGCTGATGCGACCGACACCGAGGGATGCGAAGTGCGACAGATCGCCTTCGGCCGGGTTGGCGATGGCGTTGATGGGCAGCGGGAGTTCCTCGGCGAGACGCTTGTAGTCGGCGTCGTTGTGGAATCCGACGGGGTAGAGCGAATCGGCTCCGGCCGCGGCAGCCAGCTTCAGGCGCGCGATGGCGCGGTCGACGCGGTCGCTCTCGTCGCCGATCGCCTTGACGAACAGGTCGGTGCGGGCGTTGATGACCACGTGTACGTCGGTGGCGTCGGACGCCGCGCGCAGTGCTCCGACGAAGTCGGCGTGTTCCTGCGCTTCGCGCAGGCGTCCGCCTTCGCTGTGCACGGTGTCCTCGATGTTGAGGCCGACGGCTCCGACGGAGATGAGGCCGTCGATCAGTCGCTTGGGGTCCTCGCCGTAGCCGGCTTCGATGTCGACCGACAGCGGCACGTCGACGGCGGCGGAGATCTGCGAGATGCGGGCGAGCAGTTCGTCGAAGGTCATGCCTTCGTTGTCGGGCTTGCCGATGGAGTCGGCGACGGGGTGGCTTCCGACGGTCAGCGCGGTGAAGCCTGCGGACACGGCCAGATTGGCGGACCAGGCGTCCCACACGGTCGGCAGTACGACCGGGTTTCCGGGCTTGTGCAGCTCGAGCAGGGTGGTGGCTTTGTCGGACAGGTTCGTCATCGGGACTCCTCAACGGTGGCCGGTGGAGAACGTTCGTTCTCTCGGTTCCCAACGTACCCGCTTCAGTCGATCAAATCGAGCGCTCTCATCCGGTCGAACACCATCAGTGATCCTGGAGCGACGTCCGGCATCGCTGCGTACTCGTCACGGGTGAAGTACCTGATCTCTGCGATCTCGCTGGTCGGCGTCGGCTCGTCGGCCAGATCGGCGAGGAAACACGTGAGCTCGAGTGGGGTGCCCGCCGGGTGCCCCCATGCCTGACACTCGAACACCCCGAGCAGCCGGGCACCCGTCACCGACGCGTCGAGCTCTTCTCTGATCTCCCGATGGAGGGCTTGCTCGGGTGTCTCGCCGGGGTCGATCTTTCCGCCCGCCATGTAGAACGCGGATTTGCCGGCCGATCGCGTCTGGATCATTCGGCGATTCCGGACGTACGCCAGCCCGGCGGTCCGAATGATCCTCGATCCGCTCACGACAACGCGCTCCCCTCGACCGGAGTCACCGCGACCGTTATGTACCGCTTGGCACGCGTCCGACCACGCAAAGTAAAGTGGACATCGACAACTCACGGCTGCCGTTCGGCAACCGGTTCGTACTTCTCAAAGCCTCACATCGAATTTCACACGGACTTCGCACACCCTACTCATCGCCGCCCTACGACCACCGCTCGGTTTGACCGCCGATGCGACCGAGACGACGGAGTGACTTTTGCTCGCCATTCTTCTTGCGCACGCCGCCGCCGCGCTGCTCGCGCCGCTGCTGGTCCGGTGGTGGGGTCGCAATGCCTTTTTCCCCCTCGCGCTCGTACCCCTGCTCAGCCTGATCTGGGTGTTCGGCAACTGGGGAACCGAACAGAAGCTCGACATCGAATGGGTCCCGGGCCTGTCGATGAACATCGACATGCGATTCGATTCGCTCGCCGCCATCATGTCGCTGCTGGTCCTCGGAATCGGTGCCCTGATTCTGCTCTACTGTGCGCGCTACTTCGAGGACGACGAACCTCGGCTCGGGCTGTTCGCCGCCGAGATGGTCGCGTTCTCCGGTGCGATGTTCGGCCTCATCACCAGCGACAACATGCTGGTGCTCTACATCTTCTGGGAAATCACGACGGTCCTGTCGTTCCTGCTCGTCGGTCACTACGCCGAGCGTGCCTCGAGCAGACGCGCAGCCACTCAGGCGCTGCTCGTCACCACCGCGGGTGGCCTGGCGATGCTGGTGGGCATCATCATCCTCGGCCAGGTCTCCGGTACCTACAACCTCTCCGAGCTGGTCGCGAACGCGCCGGGCGGATGGTTGCCCGGTGTCGCGATCGTGCTGGTCCTGATCGGTGCACTGAGCAAGTCGGCCATCGTGCCACTGCACTTCTGGCTGCCAGGAGCCATGGCCGCACCGACCCCGGTGAGCGGCTACCTCCATGCCGCCGCGATGGTCAAAGCAGGCATCTACCTCGTGGCACGCCTGGCCCCCGGGTTCGCCGATTCCGGCCCGTGGCGCGCCACCGTGATCAGCCTCGGACTGCTGTCGATGATCCTGGCCGGTTGGCGAGCGCTGCGGGCATTCGACCTCAAGCTGATCCTCGCGTTCGGAACCGTCAGTCAGCTCGGCTTTCTCATGGTGTTGGTCGGCATCGGTTCGGAGAAGGCGATGCTCGCCGGCCTGACGATGGTGATCGCACACGCGATGTTCAAAGCGGCGCTGTTCATGGTCGTGGGCATCGTCGATCACACCACCGGTACCCGCGACATCCGCAAGCTCGCCCACCTGGGCAAGAAGGCTCCCTGGCTCGCCGCGATAGCGGCGCTGGCCGCGGCCAGCATGGCCGGACTCCCGCCGATGCTCGGGTTCGTCGGCAAGGAGACTGCGTTGTCGGCCGTGATCAGCACGCCGACGCTCGATCCCGTCGTCGCGGCCGTCGTCGTCGCGGGCCTGGTGATCGGCTCGATTCTCACGGTCACCTACAGCATCCGATTCGTCTGGGGCGCATTCGCACGCAAGCAGCTCAAGCGTCCGAGTCCGTCGGTCAGGGCGATGCATGCACCGTCCGCACTGTTCCTGGCTGCACCTGCTTTCCTGGCGGTTCTCGGCGTGATCGCCGGATTCGGATCCTCGATCGTCGACCGCATCGTCAGTCCCTACGCCCGCACCCTCCCGTCGTACGGCCAGGAGCCCTACCACCTGGCCCTCTGGCACGGATTCAACCTTCCGCTCGCGCTGACGGTCGTCGTCGTCACCGGCGGTGTCGGGCTGTTCATCGCCCACCGGGTCGTCAACCGGCTCAAGTTCGAGCATCCCCCGCTCGGCAATGCAGACCGAATCTACGACAACGTGCTCAAGTACATGGATGCCCTGTCCATCCGCCTGACCGGCACCACCCAGCGCGGTTCGCTCCCCCTCACCCAGGGCACGATCCTGCTGACTCTGGTGCTGCTGCCGATGATCGTGTTGCTCGTCGGCCAGGACTCCGGCCTGGACTACACCCTGTGGAACACCCCGTTGCAGCTGGTCATCGGCGTGATCATGATCGCCGGTGGCCTCGGGGCCACGGTGATGCGCAACCGCCTGGCCAGCGTCATCCTCGTCGGTCTCACCGGCTACGGCTGCGGCGTCATCTTCGCCATTCACGGCGCACCGGATCTGGCACTGACCCAGTTCCTCGTCGAGACTCTCACCCTCGTCGTGTTCGTGTTGGTGCTGCGCAAGCTGCCGGCCGAGGTCGACGATCGCGGCTCGGCCGGTTCGCGCGGCCCCCGCGCCGTGCTGGCCGTCGCCGTCGGAGCGACCGTCAGTGTGCTGGGCGCATTCGCGATGAACGCCCGAAACACCGCCCCGGTGTCGCTGCTCCTGCCGGACGCCGCCTACGACCTGGGCGACGGCAAGAACGTCATCAACGTCATCCTCGTAGACATCCGCGCCTGGGACACCCTCGGCGAGATCTGTGTTCTGCTCGTCGCGGCGACGGGCGTGGCCAGCCTGGTCTTCCGCAACCGCCGGTTCGGCAGCGCTCCGCGGGTGTCCGACGCCCCCGCATCGTCCTCGGATGCGAATTTCGCCGCGGAGACGACGTGGTTGCTCGGCGGCGATCTGATCGATCCGCGACATCGCTCGTTGATTCTCGAGGTCACGACGCGATTGATCTTCCCGACGATCATGGTGCTCTCGATCTACTTCTTCTTCTCCGGCCACAACGCCCCCGGCGGCGGTTTCGCCGGTGGCCTCACCGCCGGACTCGCGCTGGTGCTGCGGTACCTGGCGGGTGGGCGCTACGAGCTCGGCGAGGCAGTGCCGATCGACGCCGGCAAGATCCTCGGTCTCGGGTTGATCTTCGCGGCCGGTACCGCGGTGGCGTCGATGTTCCTCGGAGCGCCTGCGTTGTCCTCGGCCACGTTGGAGGTGACGTTGCCGATTCTCGGCGACATCAAGTTGGTCACCGCATTGTTCTTCGACCTCGGTGTGTATCTCATCGTGGTCGGGTTGGTACTCGACGTGCTCCGTAGTCTCGGTGCCCGTCTCGACGCACAGGTGGAAATGCAGAGCCAAGGCCGAGTGAGCGCCCCATGACCGCAGATCTCGGAATGCTGATCATCACCGGTGTTCTCGTCGCATCGGGTGTGTATCTACTGCTCGAACGCAGCATCACCAAGATGCTGCTCGGGCTGCTGTTGTTCGGCAACGGCGTCAATCTGCTGTTGCTGACCGTCGGCGGGCCCGCGGGGGCACCCCCCATCGTGGGTCGCGACAACGCCGTCAATCAGGAGATGGCCGATCCCCTGGCCCAGGCGGTGATCCTGACGGCGATCGTCATCACGATGGGTATCGCCGCGTTCGTCCTGGCGCTGGCGTATCGGTCGTTCACTCTCAACACCAAGGACGACGTGGAGAACGACCCCGAGGACACCAAGGTCTCCCGGCGTCGCTCGATGGCCGAGGCCCCCGACCGCGACCGCTCGGACGACCCGGTGACGGGCGAGCCGAGCTTCGGGGGCGACGCGTTCGACTCGAAGGGCAACCCGATTCCGATCGAACAACTCGTCAATCGCGAGGACCTCGAATGCTACGAGGACCTGCACGACGGTGATTTCGACAACGACGACGACGATCCGCAGGTGCGCGGGCTCGACGGAATCGACACAGCCGAGAAGGACGACAGCAGGCCACAGAAGAAGGGAGACGACCAGTGACGATCTCCCCAGGAGTGATCGACGTTCTGACTCCGCTGCCGGTACTGATTCCGATGTTGGCGGCGGCGCTGACTCTGGTGCTGGGTCGACGTCCTCGCGCTCAGCGTTTCATCACCCTCGTCGCGCTGACCGCTGTGGTCGCCATCTCGTCGGTGATGCTCTACCTCGCCGATCGCGACGGCACCAGCGCACTGCAGGTCGGCGGCTGGGACTCCCCGCTCGGCATCTCCCTCGTGGTGGACCGCCTGTCGGCGATGATGCTCGTCGTCTCGTCGATAGTCCTGCTGGCCGTCATGGTCTACTCGATCGGTCAGGGCATCCGCGACGGCAGCGAGAACCAGCCCGTCTCGATCTTCCTGCCGACCTACCTCGCGTTGACCGCAGGTGTCTGCAACGCGTTCCTCGCAGGGGACCTTTTCAATCTGTTCGTCGGCTTCGAGGTGTTGCTCGCGGCGTCGTTCGTGCTGCTGACCCTCGGCGCGAGTGCGGACCGGGTACGCGCGGGCGTGTCGTACGTGATGGTGTCGATGGTGTCCTCGCTGATCTTCCTGATCGGCATCGCGCTGGTGTACGGCGCAACCGGAACGCTGAACCTGGCCCACATCGCGGTACGGATGGACGACATCAACCCAGGAACGAGGACCGCGATCTTCGCCGTCCTGCTGGTCGCGTTCGGCATCAAGGCCGCGGTGTTCCCACTCTCGACGTGGCTGCCCGACTCCTACCCCACCGCCCCGGCACCGGTCACCGCCGTGTTCGCCGGCCTGCTGACGAAAGTCGGTGTGTACGCGATCATTCGCGCCCACACCCTGCTGTTCCCCGACGGCTCGCTCGACAACGTACTGATGGTCTGTGGCCTGCTGACGATGCTCGTCGGCATCCTCGGTTCCATCGCACAGAGCGACATCAAACGACTGCTCTCGTTCACCCTCGTCAGTCATATCGGCTACATGATCTTCGGCGTCGCACTGTCGACGCAATCGGGACTGTCCGGCTCGATCTACTACGTCGCCCACCACATTCTGGTGCAGACGACACTGTTCCTCGTCGTCGGTCTCATCGAGCGTCAGGCCGGCTCGTCGTCTCTTCGACGCCTCGGCGGTCTGGCTGCGGCCAGCCCGGTGCTGGCGATCGTGTTCCTGGTGCCGGCCCTCAATCTCGGTGGCATTCCGCCGTTCTCGGGCTTCATCGGCAAGGTCGCACTGCTGCAGGCCGGTAGCGAGCAGGGCAGCGTGTTGGCCTGGTTGCTCGTCGCGGGCGGAACGGTCACCAGCTTGCTGACGCTGTACGTCGTCGCCCGTGTCTGGACCAAAGCGTTCTGGCGTGCTCGCGCCGACGCCCCCGAGGGCGACCTGGCGGACAACAGCCCGTCCGCGCTGCTCGACGACTCCTCGGACATCGCGTTCGGTGATCGCGAGGACGTGGGCCGGATGCCGGCCTTCATGCTGATCCCGACGATCGGGCTCGTTGCCGTCGGCTTGGCCATGACGGTGTTCGCGGGCCCCATCATCGACATCAGTGATCGCGCCGCGGCCGACCTTCGTGATCGATCGGTGTACATCGATGCGGTGCGCGGAGCGGAATTCGTCGGAGATCAGGCCGCCGAGCAGGCTCGCGGAGACGAGGAAGGCACTCGATGAAGATGAACCGCTCCCTTCTGCTACGCGTGTGGACTCTCGCGTGGTTGACCGCCATCTGGGTTCTGTTGTGGGGCAACGTCTCTGCCGCGAACATCCTCGGTGGCATCGCGGTGGGACTGCTCATCATGGTGCTGCTGCCGTTGCCTCGCGTTCCCGTCGAGGGCCGCATCCACGTGTTCTCACTCGTCAAGCTGGCCGTCGTATTTCTCTACTACGCAATGGAATCGAGCTTCAGCGTGGCCTGGCTGGCCATCCGGCCCAAGGCTCCACCGGTCACCGGGGTGCTGCGCTGCCGTATCGCGATCAAGTCCGATCTGGTGCTCACCCTGTTCGTCGACGCGATGAATCTCGTGCCCGGCACCATGGTGCTCGAAATCGACCGGACCAGACGCCTGCTCTACGTGCACGTGTTGGACATGGGCACCCAGAAGGCCGTCGACGGTTTCTACGCCTACGTACGAAACATGGAGAAGCTCTTCATCGCCGCGTTCGAGCGAGACTCCGACTGGAAGCCGAGCCCGTTGCACTTCCAGGAGTACCAGCAGTACCACGGAGTGCTCGGCGACGATCCGATCCCGGTCGATTCGGACGCGCCTCGGGACGACAAGAAGACCGACGACAAGAGGAAGGGGGACTGGTCGTGACCGTCGTACTGGCGATTGCCGGAGCCCTCCTGATCGGTGCCGCGATTCTCACCGCGTACCGATTGCTCGACGGACCGAGCACGCTCGACCGTCTCGTCGCGATGGACACGATCCTCGCCGTCTCGATGTGCGGTCTCGGCGTGTGGGCCGTGTACAGCCGCGACACCACCCTCGTACCGGCCATCGTCGCGCTGTCACTGGTCAGCTTCGTCGGGTCGGTCAGCATCGCACGATTCAGGGTGAGGGACGAATGAACAACACTGTGAGGGACGAATGAGCACCGTAGCCCAGGTCATTTCTTCCGTCTTCATCCTGTTCGGAGCCCTGCTCGCCTTCACCGCGGCGGTGGGCATCGTGCGCTTTCCCGACACCCTCTCGCGGATGCACGCGGCCACCAAGCCACAGGTGGTCGGGCTGATCATGGTTCTGATCGGGGCCATCATCAGCCTGCGCGGCAACGTAGACATCTGGATGCTGGTGCTGGTGGGCATCTTCACCCTGGTCACCGCTCCGGTCATCGCGCACACGGTCGGCCGCGTCGCCTACCGCGAACAGCGCGGCCGCGACGGACTGCTGATCGTCAACGAGATGGAACCGAACGAATCGGACCAGTAGGCGAGCGGATCAGGATCGGAGGTCGGTGACCAACGATTCGACGACGGCTCGCAGGTCGCCGCCCGATTGCGCGGCCACCGCCCGCTGACGTTGGTACGACGCCCCCCGCCGGGGAATGTCGGCCACTGCTGCCAGTTCGTCGACGCAGTTCAGTCGGACGGCCGTCGGCGTCAGCTTCTCGAGCAGATCGTGCAGATCGTCGGTGACCAGCCGTTCGTTGCTGTCGGAGTCGAGGATGATCTCGGCATCGAGGCCGTACCGCGCGGCCCGCCACTTGTTCTCCTGCACGTGCCACGGCGGTATCGACGGCAGGGTCTCCCCCGCTTCGAGACGTTCGTCGAGATGGACGATGAGGCAGTGTGTCAACGCGACGAGAGCCGCGAGCTCCCGCTTCGTCGACGCCCCGTCGCACACCCGAACCTCGATCGTGCCCCACTTGGGAGCAGGACGGATGTCCCAGTGCATGCCGCCGAGTTGCTCGATGACGCCGGTCTTGAGCTGATCGCGGACGAATCCCTCGAACTGCGACCAGTCCTCGAACTGGAACGGCAGACCGGCCGTCGGCAGCTGCTGGAACATCAACGCCCGATTGCTGGCGTAGCCGGTGTCGTTGCCCGCCCAGATCGGCGAGGACGCCGACAGCGCCAGCAGGTGCGGGTACTGCAGCAGCAGCGAGTTGAGAATGGGAAAGACCTTGTCGGGAGACGACACACCCACGTGCACGTGCACACCCCAGATCAGCATCTGCCGACCCCACCACTGGGTACGAGCGATCAACTCGTCGTAGCTCGGAGAACTGGTGAGCTGCTGGGTGGACCACTCGGCGAACGGATGAGTGCCCGCCGAGAACAGATCGATTCCCAATGGGTCCGCGGCGCGCCGCACCAATTCCAGCGAGCCGCCGAGGTCCTCCATGGCCTCCCCGACGTTCTCGCACACTCCGGTGACGAGTTCGACGGTGTTGCGCAGCAGTTCCTTGGTCACCCGCGGGGTGTCCCCGGCGAGATCGCGGACGCCGTCCATGACCGCCTCGGCGGAGTTGACCAGGTCCCGCGTGTTCTTGTCGACCAGCGCGATCTCCCACTCGACGCCGAGCGTCGGGCGCGGTGAACTCGCGAAGTCGATCCGGGGAGCGTTCAAACTACTGCAGTACCGCGCATGCCGCCCGCGAGCCGGCGTCGCCGGTCATCAGAGTCGTCATGTCCGGCACAGCGGCACCGTCGGGCAGGGTGTATCGCGGCGGGATGTTGGCGAAGTTGTCGGCACCCTCGTGCACGATCACCGAGGTTCCGGCACCGTCCGCACGCAGATCGTCGAGTGTGATCGCGTCGGTGGTGGTGACGAGCATTCCGGTGCCGTCCTCGCCGACCTGGATGGACGTCAGATCACCGCTGGCCGGGTGCTCCGTGCGGCCGTCGACCTGCAGGTGACCACCAGCGGACAGGAACGCGCCCGGATCTCCACCGGTCGGTGCCACGGAGTTCGGCTCGCAGGCGGCGACGGCATGGACGTGGAAGCCGTGGAAGCCGGGGGTCATGCCCTCGACCTCGGCGGTGACGGTGAGCTTGTCGCCCTCGGCCGCGAACGAGACCGTGCCCACCTCGGCACCGCCGGCGTCGCGCAGTGTGCCCTCGATGGTGTCGCCGGAGCCCGACTCGGCCGGGCCGTCACCCGCCACGGCTTCTGCCGACGGATCGGCCTCGCCGGTCCAGACCGGAGGGACGGTTCCGGGGACATCGGACGGAACCTCGCCGTTGCTGCAGGCGGAGAGCCCGAGCGCCGCGATCGCGAGGACCGGGGCCACGTAACGCAACGATCGGGTCGCAGCAGTGCGTCGCTTGAACATGTCCATCGGAAATCGCTCCTCTTTCAGGCAGTTTCGCCGGGCTCGGAAATGATAACGTGCCGACCGATTCAGCCGAATCGGGCACGGAAGTCGATGCTGTGCAACTGGCCGCTGCAGGACTACTGAGTCACGATGACGACGACGCCTGCCGTGGATTCGAGTGAGGTCGGCTTGGGTTCGGCCGGGACTCCGAGCTGCGTGGCGATCGTCTGCGCGGCCTGTTCCTCGCCTGCGGCGGTGCCGTAGTACACCGCGGTCTGAGCGAACTGGGCTTCGCTGAAGTTGCCGGTCTCGGCGACGGTCCATCCCTCGGCGGTCAACGTACTTGCGGTGCCTGCCGCGAGACCGGAGATGTTGGAGTTGTTCAGAACCCGCACCTCGACGTCGGCGGGGGTGCCCGAGGTGGTGGTGGTCGGCGCGCTGCTGGTCGTCGCGTCACCTGCCGGTACCTGAGCCGCCGGAGCCTGTGCGGTGGGTGCTACCGCAGCCGGTGCACTCGTCGTCTCGGCGGCGGGCTCGGCGGCCGAGTTGTCGGAATCGGCACCCGTCAGCGACAACGCGCCGATCGCCGCGAACAGAATCGCGAGCGAGATCAACACCATGGCCAGGGCACGGAGTGGTGGCCCGGTCTGTTCCGGGTTCGGGCTGCTCACGTAGTCGACCCTAGCCGACCGTCGACGGCGACCCAGCACACGGAACTCGAGGACCTGCTCAGACGTCGAACCCGAGTCGACGTGCCGCACGAGCCTTCTGCCGACTCGCACGCAACCGGCGCAGGCGCTTGACCAGCATCGGATCAGCGGCAAGTGCCTCGGGACGATCGACCAACGCGTTCAGGATCTGGTAGTAGCGGGTTGCCGACATGGAGAAGAGTTCCTTGATGGCCTCTTCCTTCGCCCCGGCGTACTTCCACCACTGCCGCTCGAAGGACAGGATGTCGTGCTCTCGTCGACTCAGTCCGTCCGCACCGACCTCGTTCGGATCCTGTGAGCCGTCCGAACTTCCCGGTTGCTGAGACTGGTTCGAGTCACGCGCTGCTGCGCCGTCCATCCCACTCCTCGACTTCTCGACTTCCTCGGGTCTGCAAGATCACCCACCCGGAGAAATCTGCTTCCCCCAGCACTGCCGGCACCCAAAGGAGCACCGACCGAATTACACGGTTGTACTTCGGGGATCATTCAACCACGTTCGACGGCTCGAGCACGGCTCCCGCGAGGTACCGGCGCGTGGCGTGTTCCATGTGCTCGACCACATGCAGCAGGCACTCGGGTCGTTCCGCAGGCTCCACTCCCGCCCACTATCCTTCACAACCATGGCAATTCTTCCCATCCGGATCGTCGGCGATCCGGTGCTGCACACCGCAACCGCACCCGTCACCGAGTCACCCGCCGAGCTGGCCGAGCTGATCGCCGACATGTACGAGACGTTGGCCGCCGCGAACGGCGTCGGTCTCGCCGCGAATCAGGTGGGCGTCGGCAAGCGTCTGTTCATCTACGACTGCCCCGATCAAGGCGAGGACGGCAAGATCTTCCGCCGCCGCGGCGAGGTCGTCAACCCGGTGCTCGAGACGTCGGAGATTCCGGAGACGATGCCCGATCCCGATGACGACGACGAGGGCTGTCTGTCCGTCCCCGGCGAGCAGCACCCCACCGGGCGCGCCGAGTGGGCCAGGGTGACCGGTACGGACGCCAAGGGCGATCCCGTCGACATCGAGGGCCGCGGCTTCTTCGCTCGGATGCTCCAGCACGAGGTGGGTCATCTCGACGGTTTCCTCTACACCGACGTGCTCATCGGACGGCATGCGCGGGCGGCCAAGAAGGCCATCAAGCGCGCCGGGTGGGGCGTGCCCGGACTGAGCTGGACGCCCGGCACGGTGGACGACCCGTTCGGCCACGACGACGAGGACGACGACTGACCGTCCCGGTGGGTACGCGGGTGATGCTTCGCTATCGGTTGCCACCCGGCCACACCCACCCGATGACGGACGTGATCGGTGAACTGGTGTCCAGCGACGCCGGCGCGGTCTCGGTGCGCGGCCGGGACGGCACACTGGTTCAAGTTGCCGCCGACCGAGTCGTGGCATTGAAACCCCTGGGGCCCAGGCCGATTCGAACCTCGGAGATCCGCTCGCTCGAAGCCGCCGCTGCCGACGGCTGGCCGGGCGTCGAGCGGGAAGGGATCGACGGCTGGCAGGTCCGCTTCGGTCTCGGTTTCACCGCCCGCGCCAATTCGGCCGTGCCGCTCGAACCCGGAGCGTCGACGGCACCAGAGACGCTGGCGCGCATCACCACCCGATACGCCGCTCGCGGATTACCGCCGACGCTCGCCCTTCCCGATCGGCTCGGCAGCGCGCCGGCCGGGTGGCGGACCTACAACGAGACTGCCGTCATGGCCGCGGACATCTCGAATCTCGTTCTGCGTGAGGGTGACTCGGCGATCACCGTCAGCTCGGAGCCGTCCCGGCAGTGGTTGAGTTGCCTGTACTACCAGGGACGTGCAGCACCCGCGGGCGCAGCGGAGGTGGTCTCGGCGGTTCGGGGCGGAACCCTTGGTTTCGGGATGATCGGCGCGCGCTCGTCCTCGGCAGCCGCGGTCGGTCGTGCCGCGGTGACCACCGCCCCGGACGGTCGCTGCTGGGTGGGACTGACCTCGCTCTGGGTCTCCCCCGAGCATCGGCGCAACGGGCTCGGCACCCTGATGTGCGGAGAACTGGTGCGCTGGGGACGCGAGCACGGCGCGACGCACGCGTACCTGCAGGTGGCGGTCGAGAACACCCGAGCCGTTGCCCTGTACCGAGACCTCGGCTTCGCCGACCATCATCGCTATCGCTATGCCCGGCCCGAGAGCGCGATGGGTCCGAACCCTGTCGGGGCCGTTCGATAGGGTTCCTCTCCGTGCGCTTGGCTACTTGGAATGTGAACTCCGTCCGCTCTCGTCAGGATCGAATCGTCGACTGGCTGCAGCGATCCGATGTCGATGTCCTGGCGATGCAGGAAACCAAGTGCAAGGACGCACAGTTTCCCTACGAGCGGTTCACCGATATCGGGTACGAGGTGGCCCACGTCGGGCTGAGTCAGTGGAACGGCGTCGCGATCGCATCCCGCGTCGGCCTGGACGACGTGCAGGTCGGGTTCGAGGATCAGCCCGGGTTCAGCAAGGATCCCGAGATCGACCCCGCTCAGGAGGCGCGCGCCATCGGCGCAACGTGCGACGGGGTGCGCGTGTGGAGCCTGTACGTGCCGAACGGCCGCGAACTCGCCGATCCGCACTACACCTACAAGCTCGAGTGGCTCGCTGCGCTGAAGGCCGACGCTCAGGCGTGGGTGGCAGCGGATCCGCAGGCGCAGATCGCACTCGTGGGCGACTGGAACATCGCGCCAACCGACGACGACGTCTGGGATCCGGCTCTGTTCGAGGGCAAGACCCATACCTCGCAGGCCGAGCGCGACGCCTTCACCGCGTTCGGTGACGCCGGCTTCACCGAGGTGACGCGGCAGTTCACCCCCGAGCCCAGGACGTACACCTACTGGGACTACACGCAGTTGCGGTTCCCCAAGAAGCAGGGTCTGCGCATCGATATGGCGTTGACTTCCCCTGCTCTCGCGGCTCGGGTGACCGGTGCGTCGATCGACCGCGAGGAACGCAAGGGCAAGGGGGCCAGCGATCACGCTCCGGTGATCGTGGAGATCGGCTGAGGCCGAGCCCGGTCGACTATTCGGCGATCAGATCCAGGAATTCCTCGTGCTGCGCCAGATAGCGCCGGACGTAGGTGCAGATCGGGACGATGCGCCACTGTCGATCGCGAGCGGTGTTGAGCGAGGCTCGCACCAGCACTCCCGCCCACCCGCGGTCGCCGTATTCCTCTTTGACGACGGTGTGCATGAGTGCGACGACCGGGCCGACGCCGTCGTCGTCACGCTCACCGAAGCGGTACCCGAGAATGCCGACGAGTTCGTCGTCGACGAAGAGATCGAACCTGTAGTGATCGACGTCGTCCTCGATGCGAACGACGGGTCGATCGACCGAGGGAACCGCGTCGGCTCGTCGAGGAAGTATGTGACTCATGTCACTTATGAGATCAGTGTTGTCCATGTGACGCGAGGCGAGTGCCTCGATCGTCGCCGAGTCGTGCCCTGAATGTGACCGGTCCTACCGTGACCGGTCGACAACCCGGGAAAGAAACGTCAGAGCGCGACGAGCATGTCGTTGTACTCCGGGTTGGCCGCGGCGAAGCGCTGCACGTACGTGCAGACGGGCTTGACCTTCCAGCCGTAGGACCGAGCACTGTCGAGCGCGCGGCGCACCAGAATGCCGGCCAGTCCTTGATGACCGAAGTCCTCGGTGACGACCGTGTGCATGAAGGACACGACATGAGTACGCGTCGCGCGCGAGCCGTTTCCTTCGACCTCGTAGAAGCCGACGATCCCGACGAGATCGCCGTTGAGTCGAAGCTCGAACCGGTTCTGGTCTTTGTTGATCGAGACATCAGCGCTAGGAGAACTTGCCAGCATGGGACGCCTCCTTCGCTGTGTGTGGAGTGATGAACGAGTGAAAACGATGTGACGTGCACCACTATTAAACATGCGCACGGTGGGTCTGTCACCTTTTCTACCAACAAACCTTCGGATGCGTAGGTTCGTCCGCCGAACAGGACAACAATGCTGGTACGGATCATAAGTGACCCTGTTCGACGTTGTGATACAACAACATTCAAGGCCAGCCCATATTTTCGCCATCTGCTCGGCAAACCGTGTCGACGGCAGCGACCCCCCGTCTCTCCGCCCGCCGGTACTGTCTTCTCTCGTGAAGTTCCTACCGCTCACGCCCAACGGCGAGACTCCCGTCCGCGCGCTGACCATCGCCGGAACCGACTCCGGCGGCGGAGCCGGAATCCAGGCGGACAGTCGAACGATGGCCTTGCTGGGTGTCCACGCCTGCATCGCCGTCGCTGCGGTCACGGTCCAGAACACCGTCGGCGTGACGGGCTTCCACGAGATTCCGCCGGACGTCGTCGCTGCGCAGGTTCGCTCCGTCGTCTCCGACATCGGGGTCGGCGCAGCGAAGACCGGAATGCTGGCCTCCACCGCGATCATCGAAGCTGTCACGGCCGTGTGCACCGAGGTGGGTATCGGCCGAGATCAGCCGGTTCCCCTGGTCGTCGATCCGGTGTGCGCGTCGATGCACGGTGACCCACTGCTGCACGCGGAAGCCCTCGACGCCATCCGCCACACCCTCTTCCCCATCGCCTCGCTGGTCACCCCCAACCTCGACGAGGTTCGGCTCATCACCGGCATCGACGTGGTCGACGACTCGAGCGCGCACCGCGCCGCGGAGGCCCTGCACGGGTTGGGCGCGCAGTGGGCCCTGGTCAAGGGCGGTCACCTGCGGACGTCGACGCACAGCACCGACCTGCTGTTCGACGGCGACACCTTCCTCGAGTTCACCAGCGAGCGCATCGACACCGGCAACGATCACGGCGGCGGCGATACCCTCGCCGCATCGATCGCGTCGGCGCTGGCACACGGCTATTCCATGCCCGACGCGGTCGCGTTCGGCAAGGAGTGGGTCACCCGCTGTCTGGCTGCGTCCTACGATCTGGGCGCGGGCCACGGACCGGTGTCACCGCTGTGGCGACTGCACGAGTCGGAGGATGCGTAGGTCGTCGGGTGCGCCCTTGATCTTCGGAGCGAAGAAGCTGCGGCGATAGGGCTTGGAGACCACGTGCAAGGCGTCGAGCACCTCAGGCGGGACCGCCTCGAGGGCAGTCGCGGAGATCATCACGTTGCCGTTGCCGCCGGTCTGCATAACCCGGGCGGCGACGGTGACGTCGACGCCCAGCCAGTCCGATCCCACCTGACGCGGGCTACCGGTGTGGATGCCGACGCGCATCGTCGGGGTGTAGCCGTCGACGTCGACGCCCTTCAGTGCCTCTCGGGCCGCGAAGACCGCGTCGACTGCTTTGCCCACGTCGGCGAACACCGCCATGATGCCGTCGCCCAGCCTCTTGACGACGTGGCCGCCGCGGAATGCGACCTCGGGTTCGACGGCCTTGGAGACCTTGCGCAGCAACGTCAGGGTCGCGGTGTCGCCGGCCCGGAGCGACCAGGACGAGAACCCGACGAGGTCGGTGAACACGATGGTGACATCGTGCTCACCGCGGCCTCGGCCTGCGCGTTCGAGGATCGCCTGCCACAGCTGCAGCGCCCCGAGACCCACTTCGCGAGACGCGCCGGGTTCGTCGTCGAGTCCGTTCGCAGCCAGGAACCTGTCGGCGACGCGGGCGACGGCCAGGGCTCGGCCCGGACCGTCGATCGACAGGGGATCGCCGAACGTGGGGTCACCCGGTAGTGCGCGGCGCACACGCCGAACCGCCCCGACCACCGCGGGCGCTCGGTTGGTGGTGCGGACCCACTCCACGACCGAGGAGACGACTGCGTTCACAGCATCGAGCGTAACCCACGGTTACACATACTTTCCCTCACCCTTCGGCGCGCGCGGCCTCGCGCTCGGCACCCACCGGAACCCCGTTGGGGCCCTCCACCGACTGCGCGTAGACGCCGATGCCATAGGCCACGGCCGCACCGTTCTTCGCCAGTGCGGCGCGGTCGACGTTCGCCAGGGTGTCCTGGTCGGTGTGGTAGTTCTCGTCGAACGTCTGATCCGCGGTGCCTCCCCACTTCTCGGCCTGCGCTGCGGTCTTGTTCTCGTCCGCTCCGCTGAACACGCCGCCGGCGGGGATGCCGACCTCGATGAACGGGCCGTAGTCCGAGCGACCGTCGAAATCGGTCCCGTCGACGGCTACGCCCTCCTCGGCCAGTCGCTCGACGAAAGTGCGCTCGATGGCGTCGGATCCGGCCGGTCCGGCGGGCTCACCCACCTGGTCGGAGTCGTCTCCGTCGTAGGCGAGGTATCCGGCGTTGTGCGAGCCGATCATGTCGAAGTTCAAGTACAGCGCGATGTTTCGCTTGTCCTCGTCGGACAGTCCCTCGACGTACTTGGTGGAACCGACGAGTCCGTTCTCCTCGGCACCCCAGAACGCGAAACGCACCGCGTTGGTGATCTCGGGGGCGCTGCCCATCTGCAGTGCGGTCTCGAGGACTGCCGCCGTTCCGGTTCCGTTGTCGTTGATGCCGGGGCCCTCAGGGACGCTGTCGAGATGGGCACCGGTGACCACGACGTTCTCGGTCGAACCGGTGGTGGTCTGCGCAATGATGTTGCGACTGGTGGTCGTTTCGGTTTCGGTGACGAGCGTCAGCGTCACCTCGGGTGCGGCGAGAACGGCCGCGCCGTCCTCCTGGCTGACACCGCCGGTCGGGATCCGCGCGGTGTCGGCGTCGCCGAGCGTGCCCGAATCGAGCGGTCCCGGTTCGTTGTTGACGATGATCGCGGCGGCCGCTCCCAGTTCTGCTGCGACGGTTTGCTTCACGCCGAACGGGCACACTCCGCGCGGCACCACCGCGACGGCTCCGGCCAGGTCGAGGCCGGTGTAATCGGCTGCCTCGCAGCCGTCCGCACCGGCGGGAGCGCCGACAACGCGCGCGGTGATCCCCTCGGCGGTGGTGGTCGGCGAGTAGCTGAGTGCGAACACCGGAATCTCGGTGCCCGCGAGCGACAGGGTTTGGGTCTGCGCCTCGAAGGTCTCGAACTCGAATTCCGGGGTGGTGACCTCGAACCCGGCCGATTCGAGTTGCGAGACAACATAATCGACACTGGCGTCGTAGCCGGCGGTGCCTGCGGCGCGGTTTCCGTCGTGGTCGGCGGCGATTGATTCCAACTGTTCGAGGTGCCCCACCAAGGCCTCCTCGGTGACCGCGGCAGACAGGCCGGGCCCGTCGGGTGTCGCGAAAACTCTGGCCGGTTCCTCGTCCGAGGTGGACGAGCAACCGGCCAGAATCAAGACAGTGACAGCGCTACCTGCAAGTAGGGAAATCCGCATAGCGGACACCCTACCGGCGAGTGGCGTCAGGCGTCCCGACGATTGACGACGAACACCGCTGCCCCGAAGATCACCGCGGTGAACGCGACGAAGTAGATCAGTCCGCCGATCGGGCCCCAGTGGAAGTCGATTCCGCCGTCGGAGCCAAGGAAGTGATTGGCATTGAGGAACGGTAGGAACGGCTGGATCTTCGCCCCGACGTTCGGAATGAGGCCGACGAGATTCTCGATCAGCAGCGGCCACAGCAGCAGGATCGCGATCGCACCGGCCGACTGTCGAACGAGAGCGCCGACGCCGATCGCGAGAACGACCTGCAGGAACGCCAGAATGGCGGTTCCGTACAGAACGCGCCACGTACCGTCCACGTCGAATCCGAGCAACACGCCCGCCTGTTCACCGGCCAGAGCCTTCGCGATGACGAGCCCGAGCACCGCAAGAGCGAACGACAGGACAGCGCCGTATACGCCCACCAACAGCGCCTTAGCGCCCAGAACCGATCCCCTGTTGGTCACCGCCTGGAACGTGGTGCGGATGATCCCGAACCGGTATTCGCTGGTCACGGTCAACGCGGCCAGGATCATCAGCACCATGGCACCGAACGTGCCGACTCCGACTCCGACGACATCGGCGGCGGTTGTGGGCGGAATACCCTCGGGCGCGTCGAGGCTCAGGGCCGACTTCGCAGCCCAACCCAGAATGGCCGCGAACCCGAGACCGAGCACCACGATGATCGCGCTGCACCACCACGGCGACTTGGTCGAGGTGAACTTGATTCTCTCTGCTGCCAAGACGCCCATCAGAGTGCACCGCCCATCGCTTGCTGAGTGTTGGGAGTGTCGGCTCCCGCGCCGTGATACTGCACTGTGTCTCCGGTGAGTTTCATGAATGCTTCCTCGAGCGAGCCTCGCTGGGAGGCCAACTCGTGCAATGTGATTCCGGCTCGGCCGGCGATGTCGCCGATCGCGTCGGTGGTCGAGTTCAGCACCACGAGCGAGGGCTGAAGTTCGTCGGTCCTGTCCGGCTCGCGCACGGTCAGACCGGCCGTGGTCAGCGCCTGCCGCAGACCGTCGAGCTGCGGGCTGCGGACGCGCACCGACGCCTCGGAGGCGTGGTCGATGAATTCCTGCACCGACGAATCGGAGATCAGCTTGCCACGTCCGATGACGATGAGGTGTTCGGCCGTCTGCGCCATCTCCGAGAGCAGGTGGCTCGAGACCAGGACCGTGCGGCCCTCGGCTGCCAAGCGCTGCATGAACTTTCGGATCCAGACGATGCCCTCGGGATCGAGTCCGTTGACCGGCTCGTCGAACAGCAACACCTTGGGGTCACCGAGCAACGCGCCGGCGAGTCCGAGCCGCTGCGACATGCCGAGCGAGAACCCGCCCGCATTCTTCTTCGCGACCTCCGACAGTCCCACCAGCCGCAGCACCTCGTCGACGCGCGACTTGGGGATGCCGTTGGAGGCCGCCATCCACTCGAGATGTGCACGCGCCGAACGGTTCGGGTGCACCCACTTGGCGTCGAGCAGAGCGCCGACGGTACGCAGTGGCTGCTTGAGCTGGCTGTAGTTCTTACCCTCGATGGTCGCCGTTCCCTTGGTGGGGCGGTCGAGGCCGAGGATCATCCGCATGGTCGTCGACTTGCCTGCGCCGTTGGGGCCCAGGAAGCCGGTCACGATGCCGGGTCTGATGGTGAAGGTGAGGTTGTCGACCGCCGTCACCGCGCCGTATTGCTTGGTCAGTCCTGTCACTTCGATCATGGGTACAACTGTCCCCCATCGACAGCGTCCGCACATCGACCCACAGTCGCCGATTGCATCATCCTTTCGGATGACACACACCCTGAGACAGTCGGTCACACGGGCGCGGGGTCACAGGGGCTGAGGGGTCACGGGGGCCGCGGAGTCACGGGGGTCGCACACCCACAGCCGCAAACGCGCGCGCATTCGTCAGGCGCGCGCGAAATCGCCCACCTATCCGCCACTATTCCGCGCGCCTTCCGCAAACGCGCGCGCGTTTGCCGGAAAAGCAACACCACAAACAAGAGCTACGCCGACGACACAGCAGCCGCTTGGACGAGCCGGAGCCACACACCCACAGCCGCAAACGCGCGCGCATTCGTCACGTGCGCGCGAAATCGCCCACCTATCCGCCACTATTCCGCGCGCGTTCCGCAAAAGCGCGCGCGTTTGCCGAAAAAGCAGCACCACGAACAAGAGCTACGCCGACGACACAGCAGCCGCTTGGGCGAGCCCGAGCCACACACCCGCCGCCGGCAAACGCGCGCGCATTCGTCAGGCGCGCGCGCAATCGCCCACCTATCCGCCACAATTCCGCGCGCCTTCCGCAAACGCGCGCGCGTTTGCCGAAAAAGCAACACCACAACAAGAGCTACCCCGACGACACAGCGGTCACATGGGCGAGCTGGCCTGCGCCCAGAATCGTTTCGGAATGCGGCCGGCATGTCGGGCCTGGTATCCCGCCGCCACCGCGTTCCGCATCGCCGACGCCATCAGCGCCGGGTCCTTCGCCCGGGTCACCGCGGTCGCGAGCAGCACCGCGTCGCAGCCGAGTTCCATCGCAAGGGTGGCGTCGCTGGCGGTGCCGATGCCCGCGTCGAGGATCACCGGAACCGATGCGGCGTCGACGATCATCTCGATGTTGTGGGGGTTTGCGATGCCGAGGCCGGTGCCGATGGGTGAGCCGAGCGGCATGACGGCAACGCAGCCGATGTCCTCGAGCCGCCTGGCCAGTACCGGGTCGTCGGTGGTGTACGGGAGCACTTGGAAGCCGTCGTCCACGAGTTGTTCTGCGGCCGTGACCAATTCGATGGCGTCGGGCAGCAGGGTTCGCTCGTCGGCGATCACTTCGAGTTTCACCCAGTCGGTCTCGAGCGCCTCACGGCCCAGTTGCGCGGTGAGCACTGCTTCGGCCGCGCCGCGGCAGCCTGCGGTGTTGGGCAGCGGGGCGATGTTCAACCGGCGCAGCAGATCCAGCACTCCCGTCCCACCGGCGGCGTCGACGCGGCGCATCGCAACGGTGGTCAGTTCGGTTCCCGATGCGACGAGGGCTTCCTCGAGTACCGCGAGATTGGCCGCTCCCCCGGTGCCGGTGATGAGCCGGGAGGCGAAAGTGCGATCGGCGATGGTGAGTGCGCTATCCACCCTGTACCGCCGTGAGAACGTCGATGGTCCAACCCTTTTCGACGCTGGTGCTGTCCCAGCGGCTCTTGGGCAGCACGTCGCCGTCGACGGCGACGGCGATGCCCTTCTCGGGCATGCCCAGGAATTCGAGCAGCCGACGCATGGTCATGTCCTCGGTGAGCAGGTGGTCTTCACCGTTGACGGTGATACCGATCGCGACCTGTGTCATGGTGTCCTCTCGATCTGCGGAAATCTCTGGGGGTCGGCTGCTTTCGCCTCGGGTAGCGTCTCGCCGGACACCAGTGCGGCGACGGCGTCGGCGGTGATGGGGGCGAGCAGGATGCCGTTGCGTCCGTGTCCGGTGGCGGCGATCAACCGGGGAGACAGCCTGCCGATCAGCGGTAACCCGTCCGGGCTCATCGGCCGCAGGCCGGCAGCGGTTTCGTACAGTTCGTACTCGCCGATGCTCGGCATGAGTCGTTCGGCGTCGGCGATGAGGTCTCGCACCCCGGCGACGGTGACCTGGGTGTCTTGGCCGGATTCGTATTGGGTTGCGCCGACGACCAATCCGTCGCCGCGCGGTACCAGGTAGATCGCGCGGCCGTGCACGGTTCCGCGGACGGTGCGCGATGGCGGCGGTGCGGCGCTCGGCCGTCGTCGCAGTCGCAGGATCTCGCCTTTGACCGGCCGGACGGGGAGCGTGGGCCACAGTGCGGCCGACTGTGCCCCGGCGGCCAGGACCACCTGATCGGCGTCGGGCACGGTCTCCACCGGGGTGGTCACCAATTCGACTCCCGCGTCCCGGCAACCCTGCTCGAGCGCGGCGATCAGCGCCCGATTGTCCACCGACAACTCGGTCGGAGCCAGCAGGCCCAGTCGGATGTTCTGCGCCAGTGCAGGTTCGAGCTCACGCAGCTGTGCTCGGCCGAGAATCTCGAGTTCGTGTCCCTGTTCGCCCACCCATTCGGCGATGGTTCGTAGGTCGGCGGCATCGGCCGAGTCGAGGGCAACCGTCACCGATCCGGTTGCGGAGAACACCGATGGTCCGGGGAGGCGTCGGGCGAAGTCCGGCCATCTCGCCAGCGACGCAGCGCCCAGGTGCAGCAGTTCGTGTTCGCCGGGCCAGCCCTCGGACAGCGGTGCCAGCATGCCGCCTGCGACCCAGGATGCGCCCTTGCCGAGCGCGGGATCGTGCACCACCACTCGGTGACCGTCCTGGCTCAGGCGCAGCGCCGTCGACAACCCGATGACGCCTCCGCCGATAACGACGATGTGCACGCGATTCACGTCCTCACTCCCTGCGCCCGCATGATCGGGTTCAGGTATTGACGGTAAGGGCGGCGAACCCACTCTCAGCCCCACGATCCTCGGGACTCCCGCGATTTCTCGGCCACTCCGTCGTCGGTGGCGGCCTCCATGAGAATACAGTTCGCTTTGTGCATCCATCTCAGACCGCCCGCAACCAGACTCCCCGTGAGCGTCTTGCGTCCGCTCGCCTGTACCTGTGTACCGATGCCAGGCGCGACAAGGGCGACCTCGCGCAGTTCGCCGAGGCCGCGTTGTCCGGTGGCGTCGACATCATCCAGCTGCGTGACAAGAATTCCGCAGGCGAGCGCGAGTTCGGGCCCCTCGAGGCCAAGGACGAGCTTGCGGCGCTGGCGATTCTGCTCGCTGCGACCAAGCGGCACGGTGCGCTGTTGGCAGTCAACGACCGTGCGGATCTGGCGTTGGCCTCGGGCGCGGATGTGCTGCACCTCGGTCAGGGTGATCTGCCGGTGCACTACGCGCGGCAGATCCTGGGGCCGGATGTGGTGATCGGCCGCTCGACGCAGAACCGGGCCCAGTCCTCGCTCGCCGCGATCGAGGACGGCGTCGACTACTTCGCCGTCGGGCCGGTGTGGCCGACGCCCACCAAGCCCAACCGCAAGGCTGCGGGGCTCGAGACTCTGCGGGCGACGGCGGACGCGCTGCCGGAACGGCCGTGGTTCGCCATCGGCGGCGTCGACGCGACCAATGTCGATCAGGTTCGGGCCGCCGGTGCCGATCGCATCGTCGTGGTCCGCGCGATCACCGAGGCGCGGGATCCACAGGCCGCAGCCCGCGACTTGGTCCGAGCACTGCAGGCCTAGAGCCAACCCAGTACTGCGGACGGCGTCAGGACCTGCACCGATTCCGGCAGCCGGTCGCGTAGTCCGCGGTCGGCGGTGACGAGCGCGGTCAGGTCTCCGTCGATGTGTGCCTGCTCGGCCAAGGTGTCGTCGCCACTGCCGTCGGCGAGAATCGTGCGGGTGCGGGGGTCGTCCACCACGGCGTCCCTGGCCAGGCCTTCGAGCACGGCGTCGATGCGGGTGAGCCAGCCGTACTGACCGCTGGGCAGTTCGACGGTGCGAGGCAGCGTCTCGGCGAGCGAGGTCAGCAGTGCGCTCGTCGACCCGGTGCGGTCCTTCCACCATCCGTTCGGCCGGGACCCCAGCACGTTGGCGGTGTCGAGCAGCACCCTCAGCGGCACGGTACGCAGCGACGGCCAGCTCGACGCGAAGCCCGGGTGCAAGGGGAGTTCGTCGACGACCGACTCCGGCACCCAGCGCAGCTCGGTGCTCTCCCCGTTGGGCACGGTGGTCAACGGATGATCGGTGTCGGCGACGACGGTGGTGTACGACCAGCCGCTCTCGACACTCGCGGTGACGCGCTCGCTGCGAACACTGACCTGTTCGGCCGTGATACCGGCTTCTTCGTGGGCCTCGCGCACCGCCGCGTGCGCCGTGCTCTCGTGGGAATCGCGGGCTCCGCCGGGCAGTGCCCACGTTCCGCCCTGGTGACTCCACAGGGCACGGTGCTGCAGCAACACCATCGGCTCGCCTGCGTCGGACGGTGCGCGCAGCAACAGGCCGGCGGCACCGTGCCTCCCCCAGTGCCGAGTGCCGTTCTCGCCGATCACCCAGCCGTCGCCGTCACCACGCATGCTCACCACCCTAGGTGAATCACCTGCCTGTAGTGGCTGCAGTACCGTCCGCCTACTTATATGCTCGGGTGCGTGATCGCGGCCGGTATTACCCCCTCCGCTGCCGTCCCCCCGACAACGGCCACACACGTCGGTGTCGCTGCAGGCAAGCCACCGGTTCGCTACACGATGCGCTCGACGCCCGCGCGGTTGGTCGCGATGGGAATCGCGCTGGTGGTGCTCGCGCTGACGGTCGGAAATCTCGCGTCCACGGCCGTGACCGATCGGGTCGACACCCTGGGCACCCTGTTGGTGCGCACCGAGCCCTTCGCGAACTCGGCACAGAATCTGTACGGGGCTCTGTCGGTGGCCGACGCGGCCGCGGCCACCGCGTTCATCGCCGGTGGTCTCGAACCGCCCGAGGTACGCGAGCGCTACTCGCAGGCGCTCGGCGAGGCATCGTCCGAGCTGATCGCGGCCTCGGCCGGGGTGACCGAGAACGACGCGGCCACGAGCGCGGTGCTCACCCAGATCGCGGCCGGGTTGCCGGTGTACAGCGGTCTGGTCGAGACTGCGCGAGCCAACAACCGCAGCGGAAATCCGGTGGGCGCGGCGTATCTCGGCGAGGCGTCGACCATGATGCAGTCGAGTTTGCTGCCGCTGGCCGAGAAGTTGTACACCGAACAGGCGTCGCGAGTCTCGGCCGATCAGGAACGATTCACCAGTCCTCCCCTGTTCGCGATCGGCTCGCTGGTGTTCCTGTTGCTGTTGACCGGCCTGGCTCAGTGGTATCTGTCGCGGACCACCCGCCGAACGTTGAACGCCGGATTCCTCACTGCCACAGTTGCTGTCGCCGGACTGCTCGGCTGGATGCTGGTGGTGGGACTGATTTCCTCGATTGCCACCGATCGTGCGATCGACCGTGGAGTGTCCCCGTTGAAGTCCTACACGACGGGTTTCATTCTGGCGCAACAGGCCAGAGCGGACGAGACACTCGACCTCGCTCGTCGCGGCGGCGGCCAGGATTACGGAGAATCGTTCGACGCCAACGTCTCTCGGCTCACCGAGATGTTCCAGGGCGACACCACGGTGATCGATGCACTGAACACGTGGTCGGTCTCGCACTCGAGGATCGACTCCGCCCTCGAGGTCGGCGATTTCAACGGCGCGGTCTCCATCGCCACCGGATCGGGCGAGTCCGATTCGGCGGCCGCGTTCACCGCGCTCGACAGCGTTCTGGTCGACGGAATCGAGAATGCGCGAAGCGAACTGCGGTCCAACATCGACCGATCGGTGTGGGTGCTGTCCGGACTGTCGAACGGTGCCTACGTGCTCACCGTCTTCGCGTCGATCGCCTTCGGTGTCGGCCTCTTCCCGAGGCTGCGTGAGTACCTGTGAAACGTCTACTCGCCGTTGGCATTCTGGTCACCTCCCTGGTGGTCGGCTGCGCCACGCCGGAAAACGCACCGCCGCAAGCGGAGACGACGTTCACCGAACCGCCGCTACCGGACGGCGCGTCCGTCGCCGCCCGCCCCACCGAAAGTCCCGCCGACGACGAGTGCGCGCGCCCCACTGCCAGCCTGCGCCCGCTGCAGGCAGGCACCGATGCTCCGCCGCCGCCACAACCGACCGTCGACGCATTGCGCGCCAAGGGCCGGTTGGTCGTCGGGTTGGACACGGGCAGCAATCTTTTCAGCTTCCGTGATCCGATGACCGGCCAGCTGGTCGGGTTCGATGTCGACATCGCGCGGGAAGTCTCACGAGATCTGTTCGGCGATCCGAATCGATTGGACTTTCGCATCCTCACCTCTGCGCAGCGGCTCGAAGCTCTGCAGGATTCTTCGGTGGACATGGTGGTCAAGACCATGACCATCACGTGTGCTCGCCGCAAGGATGTCCAGTTCTCCACCGTGTACTTCCAAGCGCAGCACCGTGTTCTGGTGGTGCAGGGATCGGGCATCCGCGGTGTCGAGGATCTGGCGGGCAAGAGAGTGTGCGCAGTGGAGGGCACCACCTCGCTGCGACGCGTTCAACGCGTCCAACCCGCCGCGACGGTGGTGACGGTGCCGATGTGGTCGGATTGCCTTGTGGTGCTGCAGCAACGGCAGGTCGACGCCATCAGCACCGACGACGCGATCCTCGCCGGTCTCGCCGCTCAGGATCCCTACCTCGAGATCGTCGGTGACAGCCTGAGCCCGGAGCCGTACGGGGTGGGGATCAACAAGAACAACGAGGATCTGGTGCGCTTCGTCAACGGGACGTTGGCGCGCATCCGCTCCGACGGCACCTGGAATCGCATCTACGATCGTTGGCTGACGGTGCTCGGTCCCTCCCCCGGTCCGCCCAGCGCGACGTACAGCGATTAGGGGCCTGGACATGGACGACGAACAGCAGCCCACGGCCCCGGCGGAGCGAACGCAGGCGGTCTCGCGCACCGACGACAGCGAGCGCACCCGGGCGGTGTCGAGAACGCAAGCAGTGTCGGGAACGGACGGCGTCGAGCGTACTCAGGCCGTCTCGCGGTCGACGGTCGGCGATCCGACCCCGACGGCGTCACAGTCCGCTTCCACCCGCTCCAAGACGGGTCGATCGAGATCCGGTCGATCGCGCAGCACCGGCATTCGGCGACGGCTCGGCGGCGGTCTGGTGGACGTGCCTCGCGTCGAACCGATCGATCCCGCCACTGCAGTGATGTCGGATCCGACGGTGCCGCAGCACAAACGGTTCTGTTGGAAGTGCAATGCCAAGGTCGGTCGCAGCGAACCGGGTGAGCCCGACGTGGCGATGGGTATCTGCCCGCACTGCGGCGCCACGTTCGACTTCACCCCACTGCTCGAGCCGGGCGATCGCGTGGTCGGCCAGTACGACGTGCAGGGCTGCATCGCACACGGTGGACTCGGCTGGATCTACCTCGCCATCGACCGCAATGTCAGTGACCGCTGGGTGGTCCTCAAGGGACTGCTGCATTTCGGGGACGAAGAGGCGCACGCGGTCGCGGTCGCGGAGCGACAGTTCCTCGCCGAGGTCGCCCACCCCGGCGTGGTGAAGATCTACAACTTCGTCGAGCAACCCCGCAGCGACGGCTCGACCGTCGGCTTCATCGTGATGGAATACGTCGGCGGCCGTTCGCTGCGCGACATCCTCACCGCCTGCGGTGACGGTGCCCGTCTGCCCGTCGAGCAAGCGTTGGCCTACGTACTCGAAGTGCTTCCGGCACTGGGCTATCTGCATTCGATCGGGCTGGTCTACAACGACCTCAAACCGGAGAACATCATGGTCTCCGACGACCAGATCAAACTCATCGACCTCGGCGCGGTCGCGGGCATCGAGGACTACGGCTACCTGTACGGCACGGTGGGCTATCAGGCACCGGAGATCGTGAAGACGGGACCGACGGTGGCGTCGGACATCTTCACCGTCGGCCGCACACTCGCGGTGTTGACGCTGGACATGCCGTCGAAGAACGGCAAGTACCTGGACGGACTTCCCTCGGCCGAGGAATCCGAAGTGCTACAGCAGTTTCCGTCGTTGCATCGACTGCTGCTGCGCGCGACGCACGAGGACCCCACTCGGCGGTTCCGATCCGCGGACGAGTTGGCCGGGCAGGCCACCGGCGTGCTGCGTGAGATTCTGGCCATCAGGACAGGTGTCGAGCGGCCCGGACTGTCGACGGTGTTCAGCCCGCCCCGTACGACCTTCGGCACCGAGCAGTCGGTGGGACGCACCGACACCTACGTGGACGGTACGGTACGCCACGAACGAATGACGGCCGCCGAAGTGGTTGCTGCGCTTCCGGTTCCACTGGTGGACCCCAACGATCCGAGCGCGCCGTTGCTGGCGGCGGCCGTACACGTCGAACCGCGACAGACCCTGGACTCGCTGCAGCACGCCAAACGCAACGGCATCGAACGCGTCACCGCCGGAGCCGAATCGGGCCGCTCCGCAGGTTCGTCGAGTCCGGTGGAACTGAGCCTCGAGATCACGCTCGCCGAGGTCAAGGCCCACCTGGATCTCGGGAACGTCGTCGATGCAACCGACATCCTGGCGAAGGTGCAGTCGACCGACCACACTGCCGACCCCTGGCGGGTGCAGTGGTACGCGGGCCTGATCGCGCTGCTGCATCACGAATACGATTCTGCGTTCACCCATTTCGACAACGTGCTCGGTGCGATGCCCGGCGAACTCGCGCCCAAGCTCGCTCTCGGAGCCACGTCGGAACTGCTCGGGCATGTGGCCGCGGGTGACAAGGAGGAAGCCGAGAAGTGGCGGGCCCGCGCCGAGGGCCTGTACCGAGCGGTGTGGCGAACCAATCGTGGCATCGTCAGCTCGGCGTTCGGCCTGGCGAGGCAGTTGCAGCGCCGCGGCGATCAGACCGGTGCCATCGCCGCGCTCGATCAGGTGCCGATCAGCTCGCGGCACTACTCCATGGCCCGCATGACCAGCGTGTTGACGTTGCTGATGGATCGCTCGCGAGCCGAGCTGTCCGAGGCCGATTTCCGTTCTGCAGCACGTCGAGTGGCGCTGCTACCCAAAGCCGAGAGCCGGGCGTTGCAGATGCGGACGCTGGTGCTGGCGATGGCCCTGGACTGGATCGTCTCCGGCCACGCCGCCACAGCCGAGCGAGAACCCATTCTCAGCGTCCCGTTCACCGAGGACGGGTTGCGGCGCGGCACCGAGAAGGGCCTTCGCGCACTGGCCCGCAACGCCACCGATCGCGCCCACCGCTTCTCGCTGGTGGATCTGGCGAACGCGATCAGACCACGGTCGCTCTTCTGACTGCAGCGCTGTTCTAGCTGCCTCCTCGGACGAGGTCGTCCGCCGCACGAGCGATCGCCAGCTCCTCGTCGGTCGGCACCACCAACACCGTGACGGCAGACGCGTCGGTCGAGATCACCCGAGCCTGCTTGCTGCGCAGGGCATTACGCTCGGCGTCGATCTCGATGCCGAAGCCCTCGAGATTCGCCAGGGCATCCGCACGCACCGCTGCGGCGTTCTCACCGACACCGGCGGTGAACGTGATGGCGTCGAGTTTGCCCAAGCCGATCATGTACGCGCCAATGTACTTGCGGAGACGATGAATGTAGACCTCGTACGCCAGACGTGCCGAGGCGTCCCCGTCGTCGATGCGCTGCTGCAGTTGCCTGAAGTCGTTGACCCCGGACAGTCCGATCAGGCCGGAGCGACGGTTGAGCAGGTCGTCGATGTCGTCGACGCTCATGCCTGCACTGCGCCGCAGGTGCATGATCACACCGGGGTCGATATCCCCACTGCGGGTACCCATCACGAGCCCTTCGAGTGGAGTCAGTCCCATCGAGGTGTCGACCGCCTTGCCCCCTGCGACGGCCGAGGCCGAGGCACCGTTGCCCAGATGCAGCACGATCTGGTCGATGTCGGCGAGGTCGCGACCGAGGAACTGCGCCACCTGCTCGGACACGTACCGATGCGAGGTGCCGTGGAAGCCGTAGCGCCGAATGTCGTGCTCGGCAGCGACGGTTGCGTCGATGGCGTAGGTCGCGGCGGCGTCGGGCAGGGAATGAAAGAAGGCCGTGTCGAACACGGCCACGTGCGGCACGTTCGGCAGTTGCTTCCTGGCGACCTCGATGCCCAGCACGTTCGGCGGATTGTGCAGCGGTGCAAGGTTGCTCAGATCGGAGATCTGTTGCACGACGGAGTCGTCGATGATCGTCGGACGGTAGAAGACCGTCCCGCCGTGGACCACACGGTGCCCGACGGCGGTGACCGATTCCAGTTCGACGCCTGCGTCGGCGAGCATCTCGAAGGCCAGGGCCAGACCGGCACCGTGATCGTCGATGCGCTGGACTCGCTCGACGGTCTCGCCCCGGTGGTCGAGTTCGACGCGTCCGTCGGACTCACCGATGCGCTCGACGAGCCCGCTGGCCACGGACTCCCCCGAGCCGGGGTCGACCAGTTGGAACTTGACCGAGGACGAGCCGGAGTTGACGACGAGGATGCTCACTTGCCCTCCCCATCGGCCGCGGCGATGCCCTGTGCCTGAATCGCGGTGATGGCGACGGTGTTGACGATGTCCTCGACCAGCGCGCCGCGCGAGAGATCGTTGACGGGCTTGCGCAGGCCCTGCAGAACGGGTCCGACGGCGACCGCACCGGCACTGCGCTGGACGGCCTTGTAGGTGTTGTTGCCGGTGTTGAGGTCCGGGAAGATGAACACCGTCGCACGCCCTGCAACGTCGGAGTCGGGCAGCTTCGACGCGGCGACGGACGGTTCGATCGCCGCGTCGTACTGAATCGGACCCTCCACGAGCAGTTCCGGATTGCGTTCGCGCACAAGTGCTGTGGCTTGCCGTACCTTGTCGACATCGGCTCCGGAACCGGACTCGCCGGTGGAGTACGACAGCATCGCCACCCGCGGCTCGATACCGAACTGGGCTGCTGTCTGCGCGGAGGACACGGCGATGTCGGCGAGTTGCTCGGCCGTCGGGTCGGGTACGACGGCGCAGTCGCCGTAGGCGAGAACACGATCGGACAGGCACATCAGGAAGATCGACGACACGGTCGACACGCCCTCGGTCGTCTTGATGATCTCGAACGACGGCTTGATGGTGTGCGCGGTGGTGTGCGCGGCACCGGAGACCATGCCGTCGGCAATTCCCTTGTGCACCATCATCGTTCCGAAGTACGAGATGTCGGCCATGATCTCGCGGGCACGGTCGATCGTCATGCCCTTGTGTTTGCGCAGCTCGGTGTACTCGGCGGCGAAGTCCTCGGCGTAGTCGCAGTTCTTGGGGTCGAGAACCGTAGCGCTGTCCAGATCGACGCCCAGTTCCGATGCGCGTCGTCGAATGGGGCCCTCCTCGCCGAGGATCGTCAGGTCCGCGACCTGACGCTGCAGCAGACGTCCGGCAGCCCGGAGGATGCGATCGTCACCGCCCTCCGGAAGCACGATGTGCTTGCGGTCGGCGCGGGCTCGGTGGATCAGCTGGTACTCGAACATCTGCGGGGTCGTGATGGTGGGGATGGCGATGTCGAGCCGCCCCAGAAGGGTTTTCGCGTCGACCCGCTGTTCCATCAGTCCGAGTGCGGTGTCCACCTTGCGCTGCGATCCCACCGCCACGCGGCCGCGCGTCTGCGCTGCAGCGGAGGCGGTGTCGAAGGTGCCGAGCTCGGTGGTCAGAATCGGCAACCGGGGGCCGAGCCCTGCCACCAGACGAGCGATCGCCGGATGGGGTTCGATGCCGCCGTTCATGATGATGCCGGCCAGCGACGGAAAACCCTCCGCCTCATGGGCATTGACGAGAGCAAGCAGTACGTCCGATCGGTCCGCCGGCGCGATGACGACGACGCCCTCGGTGAGGCGTTCGAGGATGTGTTCGGCCGTCATACCACCGACCATGACCCGCAACGCTTCTCGCTGCAGCAGCGACGAGTCACCGGAGTACAGGGAACCGTCCACCGCCTCGAGCAGCTCCGCCATCGTCGGCGCGACGAGCAGTGGGATCTCCGGTAGCGACCACGCAGGCACGCCGACCGACGCCAAGGCGTCGGTCACCGCATCGAGATCGTCCGGCGCGCAACGGTTGGCCACGATCGCAGCCAGGTGGGCATGATGCTGACGCAGCTCGCCGTGGCACAGAGTGGCCAGCTGCGCGATCTCGTCGGGCGTGCGACCGGACCCGCGCAGCGCAAGCAGCACGGGGGCGCCGAGATTGACGGCAATGCGGGCATTGAAACCGAGCTCACTCGGGCTGCCGACGTCGGTGTAGTCGCTGCCCACGATCACCACGGCGTCGCACTGAGCGGCCACCTCGTGGTACCGGTTGACGATCTCGCTGAGCGCTGCATCCGCATCGGCGTGCACCTGCTCGTACGTGACACCGAGCGACTGCTCGTACGTCAGATCTGCGGTGGTGTGCTCGACGAGCAACTCGAGGATGTAATCCGGCTCGTCGGTGGAGCGGGCGATGGGACGAAACACCCCGACCCTGGCCGCGGACGCGGCGAGCATCTGCAGCACACCGAGCGCGATGGTCGACTTCCCGGTGTCCCCTTCCGGTGACGCGATGTAGATGCTCGAGGGATACATGTCCGACGCGTCGGTGCCGCTGGGCTCAGCCATGCCCGCCAGCCTAGTAGGGGTCGTTCCGCAGGCTCCACTCCTGCCCAGTGGTTGCGGTGTTGACACCGGGCGCGGTCGGGTTGTCCCATGAACCATGGCCGAATCACCGTTCCCGGATGTGCGCTGGGGCAGCGAAACCTCGTTCATCCGCAAGCCTGCCGTGAAGTTCGCGTCGACGAAGCCCGGTTCGTGGGTCATCAGGAACCTCGCAGGCGTCGACCGGTGGTTGCTGACCAAGTCCGACGGCCGCTTCACCGTCCTCGGCCCCATCGCGGCACCGGTGGTGTTGCTGACCACCACCGGCCGCAAATCCGGCAAACCCAGGACCAGCCCGCTGCTGTACTACCGGGAGGCCGACAAGATCTACGTCGTCGGATCGAATTTCGGTCAGCAGCACCACCCGGCGTGGACGTCGAACCTGCTCGCCGACCCGAAGGCCGTCGTGGCCATCGGCGGCAAGAAGATTCCGGTGACGGCCACCCGCATCACCGGCGACGAGAAGGCACGCATCTACCGCCAGTTCGACGCGATGGTCGAGGTGTACGGCGAATACGAGACCAGGACCGACCGCGACATGCGATTGTTCGCACTCACGGCCGATCGCTGATCTCGTCGGGAGTCAGCCGAGCTTGCGCAGGCGCGGCGCGAGGTCCTTCTCGAACAGTTCGAGGAACCGCTTCTGATCGTGGCCCGGTGCGTGGAACACCAGGTGGTTCAGGCCTGCGTCGGTGTACTGCTTGACCTTCTCCACTGCCTCGTCCGGGTCCGATGCCACGATCCAGCGCTTGGCGACCTGTTCGATCGGCAGCTCGTCGGCGGCCTTCTCCATCTCGATCGGATCGTCGATCGAGTGCTTCTGCTCCGGCGTCAGTGACAGCGGGGCCCAGAAGCGGCAATTCTCCAGCGCCAGTTCGGGATCGGTGTCGTAGCTGATCTTGATCTCGATCATCCTGTCGATCTCACCGGCGTCGCGCTCGGCCTTGCCCGCGCCCTCTTCCACCGCGGGAAGCAGTTTGTCGGTGTAGAGCTCCATGCCCTTGCCCGAGGTGCAGATGAATCCGTCGCCCGCGCGTCCTGCATACCGCGCGACGACGGGTCCGCCTGCGGCGATGTAGACCGGGATGCCGCCCTCGGGGACGTCGTAGATCGACGCGCCCTTGGTCGTGTAGTACTCGCCCTCGAAGTCGACCCGGTCGCCGAGCCACAGCTCACGCATCAACCGCACCGACTCACGCAGGCGCGCGAATCGTTCCTTGAACTCCGGCCATTCGCCGGTGAACCCGGTGGCGATCTCGTTCAGCGCCTCACCGGTACCCACACCGAGCATGATGCGTCCGGGATACAGGCAGCCCATGGTCGCGAACGCCTGCGCGATGACCGACGGGTTGTAGCGGAACGTCGGCGTCAGCACCGAGGTGCCGAGCTGGATCGTGTTGGTGCGTTCACCGACGGCCGTCATCCATGCCAGCGAGAACGGCGCATGGCCACCCTCGTGACGCCACGGCTGGAAGTGGTCACTGACCGTCGCCGAATCCATACCGTGCTGCTCGGCCAGCACACCGAGCTCGACCAACTCCCGCGGTCCGAACTGCTCCGCCGATGCCTTGTAACCGAGTTTGAGACCCTGCGCCACGCCGAACTCCTGTCGTTGGTCGTCCTAGTTCTTCGATTGTGCACCCGCGGTGGTCGGCTGAGTACTACTGGATCCCCAGAACCGTGACCACTGCAGCCAGCAAAGCCACCGCACCGATACCGATCGCGAAGATCCACAGGTCTCGAGACTCCGGCATCGGTGCACCGTTCTCCAGAGCATGTCGAACGCGCAGCCACCGCCGTAGGCCGATGATCGGTGCCGCTGCGGCGAGGCCGATGAGAATCAGACCGAGGGTCGTCCGAACCCATCCCGTACTGAAATCGGGAACCAGGTGAACGATCGCGATTCCGCCGGCCAGGAGCCCGAGCGACGTCCTCAGCCAGGCGAGAAAGGTGCGCTCACTGGCGAGCGTGAACCGCTCATCGGGGCGCGTCACTGCCGTGCGGTCATGCGCTCGCGAATCAGATGGGCAACCGATTCAGGATCGTCGGGGGTGAAGACCGGCGAGATGCGGCGGATGGTGAGCACCACTGCAGTGTCCTTCTTGGGACGCATCACGTCCAGCGGAAGCCACTGGTCGATCCAGGACGCACCCCACAGCCGCCACCGCCCGTTCCAGTTGCCGAGAACAGCGGTATCGACCGCGCGAATCCTGCCGTAGGGCACGAATTTCTTCGTGGCGAAGGGGAAGTAGTAGTACCTCAGGGTGACGCCTGCCTCGTCGAGACGGACCAATCCGTCGTCGTAGATCACATCCCGATTTGTTCGCACAGGTAACGGTATGCCTTCGGGCTCAGAGCGCGCAACAGCGAATTTCGGAACCTATCCCGAGTTCGACGCGGGCGTACGGACCAACGTCAGCTGCGAGGTTCGACGCAACTCGAATCCGATGGCGAGGTAGAGCTCGATGGCGCGGCCGTTCGCGTCCGACGCATGCAGGAACGGCTCCTCACCGCGGCCGCGAATACCGTGACCGACGGCGCGAACCAGATCCGTCGCCAGACCCTGTCCGCGGAAGGCCGGGTCGGTGCACACCGCGCTGATCTCCGTCCACCCCGGAGGGTGCATGCGCTCGCCCGCCATCGCGATCAGCGCGCCATCGCGTCGAACACCGAGGTACATGCCGAGTTCGATGGTGCGGGGCAGGAACGGTCCCGGCTCGGTGCGGCCGACCAGATCGAGCATCTCCGGGACGTCCGCAGCCGTCAGCTCGACCGCCTCGGCGAAGGGCCGCGTCTCGAGATGCGTGCCGACCAGCTGCACCAAACCGAATGTCTCCACATGCGACCACCCCTCGGGCAGTGCGCGTTCCGGACCGTTCAGCCCTACGACGGTGCGTGGCCCGAACAGAGCGGCGATGTCGTCCCAGTCCTGGGACTCGAGCACGTCGGGGTGCACCAGGAACGGAGACACCTCGGGATCGGCCCGCACGATCCGTCCGCGGCTGACGGCGAACCGCGAGAGCGAGCCCTCGAGGGAACAACGAACGGGGTCGTCGAGAGGATGAGCAGACACGACAGACAGCGTCGCACGAACCGAAACACGGCTTTGCGTGCCGTCGGACTCGACACCAATACTTATACCGGTATCGTTGTTCGGCATACGTCGAAAGGCACCACATGATCGAGATCCTCCCTCCCAGCAAGATCCCCCTCGCGCGCGAATCCGGCGCCCTGGTCGCCGGAATACTTCGGACCGTCCGCGAACGCGCCACAGTCGGCACCAATTTGCTCGAGATCGATCAGTGGACCAAGGAGATCATCGAGGGAGCCGGGGCGACGTCCTGCTACGTCGACTACGCGCCGTCGTTCGGGAGCGGGCCCTTCGGTCACTACATCTGCACTTCCGTCAACGACGCTGTGCTGCACGGTCTCCCGCACGATTACTCTCTTGCCGACGGCGATCTGCTCACCCTCGATCTGGCCGTGATACTCGGCGGTGTGGCGGCGGACTCGGCCATCAGTTTCGTCGTGGGCGAGGCCCGAGGAGAAGACACCGCGATGATCGAGGCCACCGAACGAGCATTGGCCGCAGGCATCGACGCAGCTCGCCCCGGCAACAAGATCGGCGACATCTCCCATGCCATCGGCACGGTCCTCGGTGCCGCCGGCTATCCGATCAACATGCAGTTCGGCGGCCACGGCATCGGCTCGACGATGCATCAGGACCCGCACGTGTCCAACTCCGGACGGCCGGGCCGTGGCTACGGCCTTCGACCGGGTCTGATGCTGGCACTGGAGCCGTGGATCATGGAGAACACAGACGAGCTGGTCACCGACCCCGATGGGTGGACCTTGAGAAGCTCGACGGGATGCCGCACCGCGCACAGCGAGCACACCGTGATCATCACCGACGACGGTGCCGAGATCATGACCCTGCCCAAGCTCTGACCCTCGATCGACTCACCACCGTTTCTCGAAGGTGTTGGAGAACGGGAGCACGTCGTAGGGCGCGAACACCGGGATACGGGTGTAACCGCTTTTCTCGTACAGCCTGACTGCGTCGGGCTGACGGTCTCCGGTTTGCAGGATCAGCCGCGGCAGTCCCTGCTCACGAGCCGCGTTCTCCGAGGCGACCAGCAGTGCCGTCGAGACGCCTGTTCCACGGTGGTCCACGTGGACGAACATTCGTTTGAGCTCGAGGTCGAGCCCGTTCCACCGCAGTGCCGCATGGCCGACCGCCTGCTCGACCCCCTCGGCATCGCGGCGGTAGACGACGAACGTGCGGTGCACCGTGCCCTCGTCGACGGCATTGGCCTGGGTCTTCGCCATCAGGGCAGCGCGATCTGCGTAGCGAGGACCCACCTCGGCGGCCATCTCGGCCCGGAGAGCGTCGGCGTCGGGATGATCCCAGTCGACGGAACGGGTGATGAGGTCGGTGCGAGGGTGGAGTGCGTCGGTCACGCCTGATCGCAACACGCGCGAGATCCTCCGGTCAACCCTTGCAATCACGGTGAGCGCATCCCTGACGAAACCTCACCCCATCGATCATTCTGTGACTGTGAACGAGAACTGTCGCTGCCCACGCTGACCATCCGACCCAGTTCTGCAGCGCACGTTCGTCACAGGAGACAACCAGCCATGAGCACCGAAGCCACAGTCGTCCTCCGCATTTCGGACTCGGGCACGTCGTCCTTGCAGGGATTGACCCGCCCACAACTGCACGCACTCGCCGATGCCCTTCGTGGCGCAGCGAAAAGCTATGCCCCGCATGCGAAGATCCTCACCCGATTCGACGTGCGGGTCAACGAACTCAACGCTCCTCTGGTGATCGACCTGCCGGCTCGCGACGTGATCGTCGGCGGCAAGAGTGTGCGCCTCAGCCACACCGAGTTCGAGATCTTCGCGTATCTCGCACAACGCCCGCGCGTTGTCGTGAATCGGTCGGAGCTCAGCGGTTCCGACGGCGGTCGCAGCGTCGACGTACACCTGTCGAGGGTGCGAACCAAACTCGGACACTTCGGCCGACTGATCACCACCGTCCGCGGGGCCGGCTACCGGTTCGACCCGGAGCCGGGCATCCGCGTCATCACCGACCCGACCGTACTGCGGAGCGCGTGACCGTTACTGCGACAGTGCGACGGACCTGCGACGACGATTTCGGCGAACGACAACGAAGACCAGCAGAGCCACGAGGACCACGGCGATGATCGCGCCCAATGCCGTCGCGCCGCGGAAGCCCGGTGCGCTGGTGTCGAGAGTGCGTTCGCCGGCATGAGCGGCATTGCTGGTTCCGAGAACGATGGTGAGTGTCAACAGGTTCGGGATGGCGGTGACGACAGCCAGGATCACCGATCCGATGGCCAGCTGCTTGCCCGCTCGACCCTTGCGGACCGACCATGCGCTCCAGAAGAACACCAGCGGCGCGAAGGTGCAGACGATGCCGAACAACAGGCCCCACAGAATGCCCTTGGTGAACGTGCGGTCGGCCAGTTCCTCGACCCGCAGACTCCACCAGCGCGGTAGGAAAGCCGCGAGGATGAAATACGCGATCAGCAGAAGCACGATGCCCGCTCCGACGAGGATGGCGCGTCGTTTCCAGTTGGCCGAACTGGTCGACGGTGCGGGCGTGGTCGGATCTGCAGTCATGTCGCAATCGTAGATCGTGCGGAGCGTTACCCCACGCGAGTCGAGACCCGATCGTTAGCTGGACCTCCCGCGAACGAACGACGTTAGACTCCTCGGCCATGGTCGCCGACTTCCTGCGCGAATGGCTCATCGACTCGGATCCGGCGCTGCGTTGGCAGGTCGAGCGCGACATCGTGAACGAATCCCCCGCGATATGGGAGGCAACGCGCGCACGAGTGCCGACCGAAGGATTCGGTGCACGGCTATTGGCGCTGCAGGACGCGGACGGCCAATGGGCGGGTGGTGCTTACTTCCCTGCCGGCTTCGACGGTTCGGCCGAACAGGGGCAACCCTGGACCGCAACCACCTGGTCGCTGAACTCGCTGCGTGAATGGGGTGTCGACCCAGCCGTTCTGCGATCGCGTCGCACTGCAGAACTGCTCGCGGAGAACAGCCGGTGGGAGTACGAGAACCTGCCGTACTGGGGCGGCGAGGTGGACTGCTGCATCAATGCGTGGACCCTCGCCAACGGGCTGTGGCTCGGTGCCGACGTCGAGGGCATCGTCGAATGGTTTCTCGCGCACCAACTGCAGGACGGTGGATGGAACTGCGAGTGGGTCGACGGCTCCACCCGGTCGTCGTTCCACTCGACGCTGAACTCGCTGAAAGGATTGCTGGCGTACGACGCGGCCACCGGTGCCACGATGGAGACGCGGGCCGCACGACGCACCGGTGAAGAATATCTGCTGACGCGAAAGCTGTTGTACACGTTGTCCACCGGCGAGGCGGTCGGACCCTGGGTGAGTCGCTTCGTCCACCCGTTCCGCTGGATGTACAGCGCTCTCAACGCACTCGATTATTTTCGGCACGCGTCTGTGCTCGACGGAACGCCGCCGGATCGCCGTCTGGAGGAGGCAATCGGAGTCGTCCGGGCCGCCCGACAGAGCGACGGAACGTGGTTGCAGGGTCGAACCCTGTCCGGTCGGGTCTGGTTCGAGACCGACGTGCCGGAGGGCGAACGCTCGAAGTGGCTGACCCTGATCGGAACCCGCGTACTGACATGGTGGGATTCATACGACCGCTGAGGGTGCGGGCCAACCCCCGTCCGTATTCAGCCGCGAATACCGAAGTCGACGGCAGCGTGGGTGCAGGCAGGTTGTGATCCCAGACGATCGATGATGGCCGTCAGTCGTCTTCTGAGCCAGGTCATGAACGCGACGCTAGGCTCGCCGCCCGAATAGCGCACCCGTTGCAATCACGCTGACTCGAAGGCCTGGCGCTACCGATCCTGTTCCGTCGACCTCCAAGAAGATCCGGTCTCCCGTTCGAACGCTGGTCGCACGTCGACCGTGTCGTACACGATCGACAGTGTTGTGATCCGGCCGTCGTCGTCGAGTTCGGCGACATCGACGACGTCGAACGGGGCAGCCACCCCGGAGGGTAGCCGCCAGTCGAAATGGAACCAGAACGTGACGAGCCGCGTTCCTGCCGAGGTGCGCCCCTCTGACACGCCCTTCGACGTCAGCTCCGCGCTGTCGGTATCGATGAACAAAGCGCGATAGAAGTCGGGTGCGGGAGTCGGACCGTACAACGGCGAATGCACAACGGCACCTGGCGCGAACAGACTCACGATCGCATCGAGGTCGGCGCGATGGAGGGCGTCGAGGTAGCTCTTCACCAGGTCGTCCGTGGCCGAGTTCATGCGCCAACGCTAACCGATCGCAGAACGTCCGCGGCGGCCCGCCACAGAGCGGATCGCACAGCTCCCGCGTCAGGGAATCAGGACGAACTTTCCGCGGGGGTGCGTCGACTGCAGTTCGGCGTGCGCCCTCGCGGCGTCGGAGAGCGGGAAGGTCTTGGCGACCGTCACTTCGATGACTCCCGCGGCGGCCTGCTTCAACAGGGCGGGCGATGCGAGGCGTCGACGCTCCATGCTTGCCGGCCCACCGACGGTCGAGAACCCGTCCGCTTCAGCACGGCCGAAGGCGGCCGTCGTCACCAAACGTGCTCGGTCCGTGAGCACTTCGAGAGAGACATCGATGGCCTCGTCGGTACCCACGGCATCGACGGCTGCATCGATACCGTTCGGGGCAGCCGCACGAACACGATCGAGCAAGCCATCACCGTATTCGACGGGCTCGGCCCCGAATGCTCGCAGTGCGTCGTGATTCTGTGCGCGTGCGGTTCCGATGACGGTGGCACCGCGCTCTTTCGCGAGCTGGGCCACGACGGATCCGACGCCGCCTGCGGCCCCGTGCACGAGGACCGTGTCACCGTCTTTCACGGCGACGGATTCGAGTGCGTCGTAGGCCGTTCCGGCTACGGCCAGCACTCCGGCAGCAACGTTCCAGTCCAATGCGGCCGGCTTCGGAAAGACGAACCGTGCGGGAACCAGAATCCTCTCGGCGTAGGTACCGTTTCGGCCCGACACGATCACGGCGTCGCCGACGGCGATGGGTCCGACCGGCCCCTCGACGTCTCCGCCGACCGCAACGACGATGCCCGACGCCTCACTGCCCAACGCGATCGGGAGCTTGGATTCGTCGGTGCCGAACGCGCCGCTGTAGCTCTTGTAGTCGAAGGGATTGACGCCGATCGCCTTGAGCTCGACCAGGACCTCACCGTCGGACGGTTCGGGAACCTCTCGTTCGACGATCTCGATGACGTCCGGCCCACCGTAGGACGCTGCCACTGCTGCTCGTGTCATGGAACCTCCAACGGTCGATGCGGTGAGTATGTTCCGATCACACCCGTAGTCGCGGCAGTCCCCACTCCTTACCGAGCAGCTCGTACGAACGCAACCGATCCACGTGATCGTAGGTCACCGAGGTGAGCACCAGTTCGTCCGCGCCCGTCACCTCCTGCAACGCCTCCATCCTGTCCGTCACGGTGGCTGCGGATCCGACGAACTGGGTCTCCACCCGATCGGCGACGAGCCGATACTGCTCGTCGGTCAACGGCCTGGCACCGTCGGGATTCGGATACTCGGCGGCACCGTGTCCACTGCGAATGCTGTACACCCACTGCGGAAACGACGCTGCCAGCCCACGTGCCTGCTCGTCCGATTCCGCGACGACCACATCGGCCGACACCGCCACGTACGGCTCGGACAGACCTGCCGAGGGCACGAAGGATCGGCGATACTCGTCGATCGCGTCGAGCGTCGTGCCCGGGCTGAAGTGATAGCTGGCCGCGAAGGGCAGACCACGCGCACCTGCCTCACGCGCGGTCGGCCCCGCGCTGCTGCCGAATAGCCACACCGACAAGCCCGCACCCGCACCCGGCCTCGCCGTCAACGGCACACCGTCCCGTTCGTAAGTCCCGGCGAGCAGCGCGGCCAGATCGTCGAGCTGACCGACGAAATCCGGTGCCTGCGCCTCGGGCTGTTGCAGCGCCGCCAGGGACGCCGAGAGCAGTGGGGTCCTACGTGGTGCAGCCTCCGCCGGTGCGGGAGGAAAGAGCCCACTGGGATCGGGCGACGACACACGCTCGGGCATTCCCCGCCCATCGCCTGCGACCGCCTCGGCTCGTCGCTGACCCGACCGACCGACCCCCAGATCGATCCTTCCCGAATACAACGCGTCGACGGTCCCGAACGATTCGACGACAGCTGCGGCCGTGGTGAATCCGAGTTGAACGGCCGCCGATCCGACGCGAATCCTGTTGGTGGCAGCAGCAATCAGGCCGATCAGCACCGCGGGCGACGAACTCGCGACCCCGACAAAATGGTGCTCGGCCACCCAATAGCGCTCGTAGCCCCACTCCTCGGTCTGGCGTGCAAGGTCGACCGTGTTTCGCAGCGCTTGCTGGACGGTGGACCCCTCGCTGATCGGGGACAGATCGAGAACGGACAATGGAACTCGGGTCATCTCGGGTTCTTCTCCCCTGCCTCGACGGCGATGGTCAGCCTGTTCTCGGTAGGCGCAACCGGGCACGTCGCGTAGTCGGTGAACGCACACGGAAGGTTCGATGCCCGGTTGAAATCGAGAACGACGGTGCCGTCCACCGGAGCGGGCACTGCCAGGATCCGTGCAGCCGGATAGGTGGTCACCCCGCTCGTGGCGTCGGTGAACAGGACCTTCAGACCATTGCCGTTGCCACCGAAGGCAATCAGCTGCGCAGCGGCACCGGCCAACTCGAAGTCGAGAGTGCCCACGGCCGAGTGGTGATGTTCGAGTCCTTCCACCACGGCTCCGGTCGTGACGGTCACCGGAGAGTCGTACGGGGTGAACGTCCCGGTGGCAACGAACTCCTCGTCGGGCTCGTAGGCCGGGATGCCGTCGTAGGACTGCAGGGTCTGCGCTTTCGGATCGTGCACCCGCAGCGCGACCGAACCGGTCCGACGGATCACCTCGATACGCCGATCTCCGTCCTGCACCAGGATGCCCGGTGCGCCCTCCACCGGATTCAGCGCGGTCACGCCATCGAACCCCTCGACGGTCACCGAATCGGCGTCGGCCCTCCACCGGCCGGGAAGATCCGCGACGGTCTCGAATTCATCGGTGAGCCAATACAACCCGGTCAACGACACCCAACCGAGGGGATCACCGTAGGACGCCTCTCGCTCGGCATGCCATTGCTTCCAGTCCTGCTCGAAATCGCTCATGATGCTCGCACTCCTTCTCGCTGTTCGTACGGGTGCCGCAGACCGAGGTGCTCGCGCAAGGTGGTGCCGGTGTATTCGGTGCGGAAGCTGCCGCGGTCCTGTAATTCCGGAATCACTCTGTCGACGAATTCGTCGAGGCCGGCAGGGGTGATGTGCGGGACGAGAATGAAGCCGTCGCTCGCGTTGTTCTGCACGTAACTGTCGATCTCCTCGGCCACGTGCGCGGGGGTTCCGACGAACTGCTGCCGTGTCGTCATCGCGATGATCAGTTCACGAATACTCAGGTTGTCTGCTTCGGCTCGCTCGCGATACTGCTGGGCGATGGTTCTGGGGTCGCCGTGTCTCGCACGGCCACGGGTGATCGACACATCGCCGCTGGGTTCGATGTCGGGCAGTGGCCCGTCGGGATCGTATGCGGACAGGTCCTGTCCCCACACCTGTTCGAGGAACGCGATGGCCGTCCTGCCGCTGACCTGCTGATGCCGGATGTGATCCGCCTTCTCGGCGGCGTCCTGCGCAGAATCTCCGAGCACGAACGTCGCCGCGGGCAGCACCTTCAGGTCGTCGTGATCGCGGCCGTACTTGGCGAGCCGACCCTTGACGTCGGAGTAGAACTTCTGTCCGTCCTCGAGAGTGCCGTGGATGGTGAAGATCGCGTCGGCCTTGGCGGCACCGAATTCTCGACCTTCGTCGGAATCGCCCGCCTGCAACAGAACCGGATGTCCCTGCGGACTGCGCGGCAGCGTGAAGCGGCCCTCCACATCGAACTGGGGTCCGGAATGCCGGACCGTTCCGATCTCCGATTCGCGGCCGAAGACTCCACGCTCGCGATCGACGACGAACGCGTCGGACTGCCATGAGTCCCAGAACTTTCGCGCGACGTCGATGATCTCGTTGGCACGCACGTAGCGGTCGGCACGATCGAGGTAGCCGCCCCGCCGAAAATTCTCGCCCGTGAACGCGTCCGAGGACGTCACCATGTTCCATGCCGCTCTACCGTCGGACAGGTGATCCAGCGACGAGAACTGTTTGGCGAGCTCGAACGGCTCGTTGAAGGTCGTGTTGATCGTCCCGGCAAGTCCGAGCCTGCTCGTCACCGACGCAAGCGCGTTGAGGACGGTGAGCGTATCGGGTCGCCCTACTACATCGAGGTCGTGAATCTTGTTACGGTGCTCACGCAGTCGCAGCCCTTCGGCGAGGAAGAAGAAGTCGAACAGGCCGCGTTCGGCCGATTCGGCGAGGTGTACGAACGAATCGAACTCGATCTGGCTCTTCGACTCCGGATCGGCCCAGACGGTGGTGTTGTTGACGCCCGGGAAATGGGCACCCAGATGAATCTGCTTCTTCGTCACAGGCTCTTCCCTTCGAGTGCATAGCGATTGGCCGGACGTCTCAGGCCGAGACGCTCGCGCAAGGTCGATCCGCTGCGGGTGTCCGTGGCCGGAAGTGCTGCCACTCCGGACGGCAGCGCGAGCGGTACCAGCGTGACTCCGTCCAGGCCGGCCGCCTCGACGGATCCGAGGAGCAGGTGCAAGCCCGCCAGGTCGCCGATATGCGACACGGACTCGGCGACTCTGACGTGCCCCGCCCAGTTGTCGAGCTGAGCGAGTTCTTCAGCGGCAGAATCGGATACCAGGGTCTCCACATCCAACAGAACGAACACGTCGGCCGGGTCACGGCCTTCCGCAACGACGGCCCGTCGAATACGGGCGGCAACAGTGGCCGCATTCTCGACTGTGTCGGCGGCGATGCGGACGATATCGGCGCGCGCCGCGGCCACCGACACGGACTCCGTGGAGTCCACGCGGATCACGACGAGCGGCTGCCCCTGCGGAGACCTCGGAGTGATGGACGGGCCCTTGACCGAGAAGTTCTCACCCTCGAAGTCGATGTAGTGCAGCTTGTCTCGGTCGATGAACCGCCCCGACTCGACGTCGCGAATCTCGGCGTCGTCCTCCCAGCTGTCCCAGAGCCTGGTGACGACCTCGACTGCCTCATCCGCCTCACGCCACAGACTACTGCTGTCCTGCTCCGCTTTTCGGCCGAACAGCGCTGCCTGCTCGGCTCCCGGACTGACCTCGACCTGCCACCCGGCCCGGCCGTGGGATGCGAAATCCAGGCTCGCGATCTGCTTCGAGATGTGAAACGGCTCGGTGTGCGTGACGGTGATCGTGGGCACCAACCCGATGTTCTCGGTGAGGGCGGCTGCCCGTGCCGCGACGGCTGCGGCCTCGAGCGTCCGACTGGCGAACGAATCGCCCAGGAAGGCGACATCGACACCTGCTCGATCTGCAGCCTGGAGCTGGTCGATCCAGAATCCTGCTGTGAACACTTCTTCGGCGCGGGAGTCGGGGCGACGCCAGGCCTGCGAATGTGCGCCGGTGCCTTTCAGCTCGATCGCGGTCAAAAACAGCGTGTCAGACACTGGTGCTCGCTTTCTCGTGCGCGCTTCCGGGGATGGCCCCGAGTAGCTCGCGGGTGTAGTCCTGCTGTGGATTGTCGAACAGTGCTGCGGTGTCGCCGTATTCCACGATGACTCCGGATTGCATCACGGCCACGGTGTCGCTGATCTGACGCACCACGGCCAGATCGTGGGAGATGAAGAGGTAGCTCAGACCCAGCTCGGACTGCAGGTCGCCCAGCAGCGTCAGAATCTGCGCCTGCACCGATACGTCGAGGGCCGAGACCGGCTCGTCGAGCACCACCAGTTCCGGCGCGAGGGCCAACGCGCGGGCGATGGCGACGCGCTGACGCTGCCCACCGGAGAGCTCGGCCGGCCGCCGGGCCAGGTAATCGCTGGCGAGTGCCACCTGATCGAGCAGCGTCCTGGCACGCTCGGAACGCTCACGCGAGGTACCGACCCTGAACGCGTCCAACGGTTCTCGCACGATCTCCCCGACGCGCAACTTCGGGTTCAGTGAGGCGTACGGGTTCTGATAGACGATCTGTACACGCCGCCGCAGTTCACGCTTGGCCTTGCCACGCAGACCCGTGATGTCCCTGCCGTCGAACGTGACCGACCCCGACGACGCGGTCTCGAGACCGATCGCGATGCGCGCCAACGTGGATTTGCCGGAACCGGATTCGCCGACGAGCGAGACCGTCCGCCCCCGTTCGACGGTCAATGCGGCTCCTTTGACCGCATCGAGGTGGACGCCGCGGCCGATGGTGAAGCGTTTCGAGACGTCGCCGACCGTCAGGATCGGCTCGCCGACCGTGGGGCGCGCGGGTCGTACGGCGGTGTTCAACGAGGGCGCTGCAGCCAACAGCTGACGTGTGTACGCGTGGGTCGGGTTCGCCAGTACCTTTGCAGTGGGGCCGGATTCGACGATCCGTCCTGCGCTCATGACGATGAGGCGGTCGGCTCTGTCCGCAGCCACGCCCAAGTCGTGGGTGATCAGCAGGACCGCGGCACCGGTCTCGGCGATCCTGGTGTCGAGATGGTCCAGGATGCGACGCTGCACGGTGACGTCGAGGGCGCTGGTCGGCTCGTCGGCGATCACCAGTTCCGGGCGGCACGCGAGAGCGATCCCGATCAGTACGCGCTGACGCTGCCCACCGGACAGGTCCTGCGGATACTGCCGCGCCCGCACCTCGGGGTTGTCCAGCCCGGCTTCGGTGAGGATCCGAATCGCCTCGATCTTCGCGGAGCGGCGATCGGCCAGACCGTGCACCCGCAGCACCTCGGCAACCTGGTCGCCGACGCGAACAACCGGGTTCAGCGAGGTGGTCGGGTCCTGCGGGACGAGCCCGATGTGGCGGCCGCGCAACCGGTTCAGCGTCTTGTCCGACGCCGTATCGAGCCTTTGCCCGTCGAACGTCACCGATCCGCCCACGATGCGTCCGGAACCCGAGAGCAGGCCGATGAGCGCGTGCGCAGTCGTCGACTTTCCGGAGCCCGATTCACCGACCACGGCCACCACTTCACCGCGGTCGACAGTGAACCCGATGCCGGAGACGGCGGTCGTCTCACCGTAGTTCACGTGCAGATTCTCTACTTCGAGAATGGGGCTCATCGCGATCGCCTCTCGAGTGCATGCCCGAGGCGGTGCGCGGACACGACGACAGCCACGATCACCAATCCCGGCAATGTGGTCATCCACCATGCGGTGGCCAGGAAGTTGCGGCCCTCGGAAATCAGCGATCCCCACTCCGGGGTGGGCGGAGCAGCACCGAAACCGAGGAAGCTGAGCGCCGACACCGCGAGAACCGCCATACCGAATTCGACTGCAGCGAGAGCGATCACAGCGCCGTACGAGTTTCTGAGGATGTGCCTGCGGAAGACATCGAACCACCGCACACCCGAGGCGTACGCCGCTTCGACGTACAGCGATCTGCGCACCCGCAGTACCTCCGAGCGCATCACTCGGGCGAAGTTGGCGATCAGCGTGACTCCGACGGCGATAGCGACGTTCACGGTGCCGAAGCCCAGTGCGGTCACCAGCGCCAACGAGAGCAACAACGTCGGAATCGACAGCAGGACATCGACGATTCGCATCAGCACCGCGTCCACGATTCCGCCGACGGCGCCCGAGACCAGACCGATGATCGAGCCGACCACCAGTGCGATACCGACCGCCAACAGCGTTGCCGTCAGCGACAGTCCGGAACCGTGGACCACTCGGGTGAAGACGTCACGGCCGATGTTGTCGGTGCCGAACCAGTGCGACGCGCTGGGTGCCTGGAGCTTGTCGGCCGGCGTGCCGACCAGCGGGTCGCCGCTGGCGAACACGGACGGGAACAGCGCGAACCCGAGAGCCAACAACAGCACGATCACGGAGGCACCGAGCCAGATGTGTTTCAAGACATCTCGCGGACCTAGCCGCCGCGTGCGTGCCGGTGCGTCTTCGCCTGCCTCGGGACTTGTCGAATGGACGGCAGGTTCACGAATCAGGATGTCAGACATGAGCTTTCTCCGGTTCTACACTGGCCTGCGCGGGCCGGTATTCGCGCACGATGCGCGGATCGATCAGCGGATAGAGCAGGTCGACTGCGAGATTGACCAGGACGAAGACCAGCGACGTGAGAACGACGATGCCCTGCACCACCGGAATGTCCTGCGCCAGCACCGACGTCTGGGTCAGACGTCCCACTCCTGCACGCGAGAAGACCGTCTCGACCACTACCGATCCGGCCAGCAGGGTGCCGACCAGGACCCCGGCAATCGTGAAGGCGGGGATCGAGGACAGTCGCAGAACGTGTCGAGTTTGCACCCGCAGGCGTGAGACCCCCTTGGCACGAGCCACATCCACGAACGGCTGCTTCCACGTGGTGGCCATGCTGGTGGCCAGGACCTGGGCGATGACAGCGCCGGTCGGTAGAGCGAGCGTCACGGCAGGTAGCACCAACGACGCTGCGCCTGCGTCACCGAACGCCGGGAACCAGCGAAGTCGGAACGAGAACAGTTGCAGCAGCAGTAGTCCCACCCAGAACGTCGGCACCGCCACCCCGAGCGGTGGGAGGGCGAGCAGCAAATTCTTCAGCCAGCCGATACGGGTGTACGTGGCGGCGTAGGCCACCGCGGATCCGAACACGACGGCCAACACCAGCGCTGTCCCCGCCAGACCGAGTGTGCTCGGTACCGCGTCGAGGATGGCCGTCGTCACCGGTTGGCCGGTGGCGATCGACAATCCGAAATCACCTTGCACGGCCCCGACCAGTGAATGCCAATACTGCACCAGCACCGGCTGATCCAGGCCGTAACGAGCCTGCAACTCGGCGATGGCCGCAGCGTCCGCCGGGGTGCCCGATCCGGCCGAGTCGACGGCAAGACTGACCGGGTCCGAGGGAAGGAGGAAGAGGACGATGAACGAGATGGTGAAGGCAGCCCACAGCACCGCAAGTGCCTGCAGTACTCGCTGCCCGATGTAGCGGATCACGGCGCTACTGCCCGCTCAGCCAGGTGTCGAAGAACTGCAGGCGGGCCGAGGCCTCGAACTTCAGATCCTGCACCGCCGAAGCCGCGCCGACGGCCTGCGAGAGCTCGATCGTGGGGATCCACAATCCGTTGTCGAGGATCTGTTCCTGCGCGGTTGCGAGAATCTCGTTGCGCGCTGCAACGTCCGTGGCCGAGAGCTGCTCCGTCAACGATGCATCCAGATCCGGAATCGGGCCGCGCGCATTGAGGTTGCGGCCGTCGACTGCGAACGAAGTGCGCAGAATGTCGCCGTCGGCGCGGGTGCTGTTGTAGTACGTGGAGTCGTAGTCCTTGGTGCCTTGCCGCGCCGTCGCCTCCGACGTGGACACCAGCTCGAGCTGTAGGTCGACGCCGACCGCGCGCAACTGCTGCTGGGTCAGCTCCAGGACCGCCTGGTTGCCGGCGAACACGGCCGAGTACATGACCTCGAAACTCAGCTTCTGTCCGTCTTTTTCGCGTATTCCGTCAGCACCGGGAACCCAGCCCGCGGCGTCGAGGAGCGACTTCGACTTCTCGGGATCGTAAGTGACATCTGCGAGTTCGACGTAGCCCGGGGTAGCGCTGGCCAATGTGCTTGTGGCCGTTCGGAAGTCCGGTCCGAGGACCGTGTCGACGAGTTCCTGACGATTGATCGCCGGCACCAGAGCCGTCCGAACGGCGGGGTCCTGCAGCGCACCGCGAGTGACGTTGGGCTGAATGCCGAACGGAACGCCGGGGTTGGATGTCGTGAGGATCCGGCCACCGACCGCCTCGATCTGCGGCGCGTCCTGCGGCAGCGCGTCACTGACCGCGTCGAGCTGGTCGGAGGACAAACTGCCGGTACGTACACCCGACTCCGGCACGATGGTGAATTCGATGCGGTCCAGGTACGCCTCGCCCTCGTGGCCGAATACCGCAGAGCCCCAGTTGTATCCGGTTCGCTTGGCCAAGGTGACGGAGCGGTCCTGCTGGTAGTCCGCGTAGGTGAACGGTCCAGATCCGATGTTGGTACCCAAGCACCGCGACTCGGCCGACTGCGCCGACGTCGCAGTGGACTGGATTCCCAGCTGAGGTGTCGAACTCGCCTGGAGGAACTGCGCATTGGGTGCCGAGAACTCGATGCGAACCGTGAGCGGATCGACGACCATGGCACCCTGATAGCCGGTCAGGTAGCTGGCGGCCAGCGGCGCCTTGGCGGCACCGAGGGTTCCGGTGATGGCATCGAAATTGTCCTTGACGGCGGTGGCGTCGAGCGGGGTGCCGTCGCTGAACGTCACTCCGTCTTTCAGCTGGAAGGTGAACGACCTCGTGTCGGAACTCACTTCCCAGCTCTCGGCCAACCACGGTTCGATCTCGCCGGTCTCCGGATCTTGATCGGTGAGTGAGTCGACCACCTGTCGGGTGACATAGATCGTCTGATTGGTGCCGGACTGCGCGGGGTCGGAGCAGGTCGGGGCCCCGGACAGGCCGTAGCGCAGCGTGCCGCCCGGCTGGGCGGGGCCGGCATCGGCATTCGAGGTGGTGGCGCTACCAGCGCACCCGGCGAGCAGTGTGGCGGTGGCGGCGATTACTCCGGCCACCAAAAGAACAGGGCGAGTGGACACGTGGGTGTCTCCGGTATCTGGTCGATCGCACACGAACTCCCGCGTCCGAGCCACGTGTGCCCAGGAAGGAGGTCGTGCAGAAGGTGAGGTGTGGTGTCGAAAAGTACGGTGCCGAAATGTCAGCTAAGACAGGTCGAACCGTTCAGACGGCACAGATCCACATGGAGACGGCGGCAACCGTCGACGAAACCTGAGGCGACTCGGGTGTTCACGTAAATTCCTCCATCGGTCCCGGCGGTAGCACCCTCACCCGACAAGCGGGGGGTTGCTGCGACGTCATAGAGCCAGGTCTCTCGGTCGCTCTGGATGGTCCTACGTTCCCGATACTACGAGAGGGTCGGCGCAGTTGCCAACCGGGGTAGGAATTGCGCACGAGGTGGGACTCGGAATGGGCGGCGGCCGGAATCACCCCAACAGTCAGACGGCAACGGTCAATTCAGCGCCTTCGCTGCCGATAGGTTCCGAATCGATGTGTTGCTCTGACCTCTTCGATTCGTGATCGCACACGCGTCGCACCCAATAGCCGATTGTTTCGTCGGCCGCGGCGAACCGATCCAATACATCCACACACAGCCAAGTTGCGACCGAGAAATCCTGCTCCGCAGCATCCAGCCCGATCAGCGTCAACTCGTCGGCCACAGCAAGTAGCGCGTAGTCGACTTCGGAACCTGTGCGTTCGAGCCACGCCAACGCACGCCGCAGCAGCATCCAGTCGGATGCGAACACACGCTCGCTAGCCGATTGTCTGCACAGTTCCGCCGTCGCAGTGAGGGTCTCGACGACCGGTATGGACACTGCGCCGTCCAATTCGGCGAGCAGCCCTCTATCGGAGTCGATCAAGTCGGCCATATACCGCCAACTAGTGGGGAGGTCGACGTCCTCGGACCACAATTCCGTCGTGCCGAATTGGAGTCGGGTGACCAATTCTCTCGGCGAACTGCACGAAGCGAAAAAGCGAAACGCGTCGTTCATCTCGATCATCCCCATTGGGTCACACGAAGCTGACGGACACCGGCTCGACACACGAGTGGCGGAGTTACTGACACGCAGCACGATCGTCACCGAAACCAGCGCCGCTGCTGTGGTCGTTACGTCGGCCTTGACCGTTATTGAACGCCCTGACCAGCGCTGGCGCGACTCGGCGTTACGCAGAATCGACAACGTCACACTATCGATCCATCTGTTATGCGCCACATACCGATTCCAGGTTGGCGATTCTGCTCGGTCCGACCGTCTCGCAGCGTGCCCATGCGGAGAACGTGTGTTCGAAAGTGTGTCAGTGGGTCGCGATAGATTCTGTGCATGCTTTCGGGGGACGGCGGATCAGGGGTGGACGGCATCGAGACGGTGCCGCCCGCCCCCGAGGTGTCCGATCCCGACTTGTCTGTGTTGGTCGACCGGGTCGAGTCCGCGATCGCGGAATTAGCGGAACAGTCGTCGGTAGCGTGGTCGAACGCGGACCGGCGCGCGGTGATCCAACGAATGGAAACGGCGACCAGATCCCTGACGGCGCACTCGTACACCTGGCTCAACGAACTCATCTCTCAGCACGGCCTCGATGTATACCCGGGATCGGTGCCGTCGTCGGTGGCGTGGATGCTGCGGATCACCCCACGAGCAGCAGGAGCACGGGTCCGTCTGGCTGCCGAGTTGGGTGACCGAACCGCCTTCTCCGGGGAAGTCCTGCCGCCGTTGCTGCCGCACACTGCTGCTGCGTTGCGGGCGGGGTTGCTCGATGCCAAGCATGTGCAGATGATCCGCGAGTTCTTCCGCCATCTGCCCCGGGATGTCGATCCGCAGACGCGCGAGCTCGCCGACGAGCAACTGGCGGGCTACGCCTCGACCAGGCGACCCGACGATTTCGCACCGTTGTTGGCGCACCTGGATTCGATCCTCAATCCCGACGGCGACCACGACGAAGACGAGGACGAAGACGAAGACGGGAAGCCACCGAAACCACCGAAACGCAGGGATGCGTTCTTCTACCTCGGTGAGCAGGGTGCCGACGGAATGTCCGAAGGAAAATTCTGCGTCGACCCCGAACTACGGGCCTACCTCGAAGCCTTGTTCTCCAAAGCCGCGAAACCCGGAGTGAACAACCCCGCAGACCCGACATCGATCATCCACGACGAGACCGGCGGCAAGGACAGCACGAGCCCTGCCGCTGCGAGCGACGGTGCGCGTCCCGATCCTGCAGCAGCCGAACCGGATTCGCCCACATCCGGTGGCGTCTGCGATACCGACACCCCACCGCCACCGGAGCCGGACGACCGTTCGACGAGCGATCAGGGACTGTGGAGCGATGCGGGACTGTGGAACGACGGTTCATTCGACGGCGACGATCCCTGCGACGGTGACGGCCGGTGCGGTGACGGCCTCGACTGTGGTTGCGGCACAGGGCCCGACGGCACCATCGAACCAGAGGGCACAGCTGAGCCCGACGACACAGTCGATGCCGATACCGACGGCGACGAAGCGCTGGGTAAGGCTGCAGCACGCGACGCTGCCGCCGCGCGGGATACCCGCACCCAACGCGAACGCCAACACGACGCCCTCAAACTCGCGCTCCGACACACCCTCGCCTCCGGCACCCTCGGCACCCACCGAGGCCTACCCGTCACCGCCATCGTCACCATGACCCTCAAAGACCTCGAAGCCGGCTGCGGCTACGCCATGACCGCCACCGGATCACGGGTGTCGATCCGCGACGCGATCCGCATGGCCTCCCACGCCCACCACTACCTGACGATCTTCGACGACCACGGCCGAGCCCTCTACCTCGGCCGCTCCAAACGCATCGCCTCCGCCGACCAACGCATCGTGCTCATCGCCCGCGACCGCGGCTGCAGCTTCCCCTCCTGCACCCGCCCGGCGACCTGGTGCCAAGCCCACCACGTCACCGACTGGAACACCGGCGGCTACACCGACATCGACTCCCTCACCTTCGGCTGCGACATGCACCACGCACTCGTCGGCACCGGCCCCGGCAAATGGGCCACCACCAAAACCGGAGCAGGACACCGGTACCCGGGCCGCACCCTGTGGCACCCACCCGCCGGAATGGACCCCAAACGCCGAGGCCTGATCAACCACGCCCACCACCCAGAAGAGGTCCTCTACCCACCCGACAACCACGGCGACCCCGGCGACGAAGAACCACGACAACCCGCCTGACGGTCCGAACCAGTCTCAGGGCACAGCACTGCCTCGAGGACACCGCTCAGCTGTGTGCACAACCTGCTACCGACAACACAGTCCACACACGGGGTGCTTCGCGGTTGCGTCCGATACGGATGAGGTCTTCGATGAGAGCAACGACCATTGGAGGGTACGAGCACATGGCGTACGACGAACTTCTTGCAGATCGCGTCCGCGACATCCTCACTGACCAGGAAAGTCTGCGCGAGCACAAGATGTTCGGCGGTCTGGCTTTCCTGGTACGAGACAAGATGGTGGTGTGTGTCGGCACAGGCAGCCGTGCGCTGCTGGTTCGTGTCGACGGTGTGCGCGAACCCGAGTATCTCCAGCGGGAGGGAGCACACCACGCCGTGATGGGTCGAGACCGGTCGATGGGCGAAGGATGGATCACCGTCGACGCCGACGCGCTGGCAAACGACACAGCACTGGAATTCTGGGTTGCCGCAGCGCTCGCGTACAACGCGAGCCGAGCCGGCTGATCACTGCAACGGGCTCATTCGAGACTCTTCTCGAAGGGATGTGATCCGACAGTCCTGGACGGCAGGCTCCGGTCGTACAGTGGGGTGTATCCGGCTGACAAGTACAGCGCCACAGCCTCGGGCTGGTTCCACCCGGTCGTCAGATACACGCGACGATATCCGCGCTCACGTGCGCTGCGTTCCAGCTCGGCAACGACACGCTTGCCGAATCCCCTGCCGCGGTGCGCTTTCGAGGTCCAGATACGCTTGAGCTCAGCGGTATCCGAGTCGTACTGCCGGTACGCACCTCCCGCCACAGGAACGCCGTCGGACAATGCTATGACCAGCACACCGCCCGGCGGGGCGAATTCCTGCGCGGGATACGACTTCAATTCTTGGTACTGAACGCCGGGACTACGGCCGTACCTGGACGCGTACTCGTTCGCCAGCTCCTGCAGCAGAGGCGCCGCGAGTGGATCGTTCTGATCGACTTCGACGAAGGTAAGCCGCCCTGGACCGGCATCGCCAGTGAGGGTGTTCAGGTCGAACGTTGCGCTCATGTGCTTCCTGTCTCGTCTATCCGTCGACCAGATCTGCGACCAGTTCCCCGACCGCAGGGGCGAACTTGAATCCGTGGCCCGAGAATCCCGCAGCGACAACGGTGTTGCCTGTGCGTCCGATGGCGAAGTTGGAATCGGGCGTACTGGTGTACAGACACGTCAGCGGATCGGCCGTATCGGCGTTCACTCCCGGGAGCCAGTTGCGTGCGTACGCGATCAGGCGATCGACTCCCGCTGGTTCGGGCACGAAGTCGCGGGTGTTCGGATCGACGACCGGTCCCGTGGCGTGTTCGCCGATCTTGATGCCGTCGAGTGAGGACAAGCCGTAGATGCCGGCCGTATCCAGAAGTGCACCGGGATGATGAATGAAGCTCGGCCACTCCACGTCCGGGCACAACGGTACGAAATGTGCCGGCTGTTCCTGGGTGGTGACCAAAGGCGGAATCACTCCCTGCGGCACGAACTCGGATGTCCACGCTCCTGTAGCGAGGACGACCACGTCGGCCACGTAGGTGCGAGTGTCCGTCACCACGTCGGAGCCGGAGAGCTCGCGCACCGGCGTCTCGTATTCGACGATCGCACCGCGCGATCGAGCTGCTGCCGTCGCTGCGGTGACGCTGCGATCGGCGTGCAATCGCCCGGCCTCGGCATGGAACAGCACAGTGGTGTCGAATCGAAGTCCGGTCCACCGCCGCTGCGCAGCAACCGGTTCGAGAACCTCGAACTCGAGCCCGGCTCGCTTCAGTGCGTCGATCCTCGGATTCACCGTCGCCGGATCTCCATGATCCACAGCCCCTGTGATGTCCAACAAGTCGGTGTCGGTAGCGGTTTCGAGATCTCGCCAGAGCGTGTGCGCCCGAGCGGCCAGTGATACGTAGTGGTCGTCGGCGTAGGCATGCCGAAAGATCCGCGAACTGCCGTGCGAGGCACCGTTCTTGTGTCCCGGACCGAATTGCTCGAGCACGGTGACGTCGTGCCCGCGTTCGGCGATCTGCCACGCCGACGACGCTCCGACGATGCCGCCGCCGACGACCACTACTTTCACCGTGTACCTACGCTGCGGGCTTGCGAGGCAGCCCGGGCGGATTGATGACGGACTCGGACACGGCCTCGGACTGGAGGCCCCACCGATCGATGACCCGCTGGTAGCTGCCGTCGTCGATGGCATGTTGCAGTGCCTCGTGGATGGCCTCGATGAGACCGTTGTCCTTCTTGGTCAGGACCGCGATCTCGCCCTGCAACGCATCGCCGGCCCCGGAGAACGTCCCGACGACCTTCGATTCCCCACTGGTTGCCGCGTGGTAGACGGCAGAGGGGTTGGGGCCGAGATAGCCGTCGATTCGCTTCGATCCCAGCGCCAGGTAGTAATCGGACGTGTTCTGGTAGTAGGCGAGTTCCGCCGGCGCGAGACCTTCGGCCACGTTGGCCTCGTTCCAGTCCACCAGCAGCTGCTCCTGGTTGGTGCCGGAGCCGACGCCGATCTTCTTGCCTGCGATGTCCTGACGCTTCTCGACCTTCCAGTCGGCGTCCTTCTGGGTCTCGAAGGCGAGGTTGTCGAGACGGTACGTGGCGAAGTCGTACTTGTCCTTGCGCTCCTCGGTGACCGTGACGTTGGAAATGAACACGTCGTTCTCACCGGAGTCGATCTTGACGAAGTTCTGCGACCAGTCGGCAACCTGCAGATCGACGTCCAGCCCGAGAATGTCGCCGACGAGGTAGGAGAAGTCGACCTCGGATCCGACGATGGTGGTGTCGTCGGTGGCGTAGAAGCGCAGCGGCGGCGCAGTTCCGCCCGAGCCGGTGACGATCAGGGTTCCTCGGTCCCGAATGGCCTGTGGCACTTTCGCTGCGATCTCGTCGACCTTGTCGACCCGGACTCGTTCGGTCTGCTCGGGCGAGAGGTCGAAGCTTTGTCCCTGCTCGGTGACGACCTGCGACTCGGCCGCGGGTTCGCTGCAGGCGGTCGCAGTGAGCGCCACGATGGCCAATGCTGCGGCCACGACCGTCAGCCTGCGTGATGGTTTCGACATGGGTGTTGTCCGTCTTTCGCTGAAGTGAGGTGGTTTACAGAACGTGGGAGAGGAAAGCTTTGGTCCGCTCGTGCTGCGGCGAATCGAGAAGTGTTGCAGGAGGTCCTTGTTCGACGATCACACCGGAATCCATGAACACGACGGTGTCGGCCATCTCGCGGGCGAAGCCCACCTCGTGCGTGACGATCACCAGAGTGGCACCGTCGCGGGCGAGTCCACGGATGACTTCGAGCACCTCGCCCACGAGCTCCGGATCGAGTGCCGAGGTGGGCTCGTCGAACAGAATCACTTTGGGGCGTAGCGCCAGTGCCCTCGCAATGGCCACTCGCTGCTGCTGGCCACCGGAGAGCCGACGAGGGTAGTCGTGCGCTTTTGCGGCGACACCGACCCGCTCGAGCAATGCCAGTGCCTCGGGCTCGACGTCCGCACGCTTACGCTTCTGCGCCGAGATCGGTGCCTCGATGACATTCTCGAGCACCGTCAGGTGCGGGAAGAGGTTGAAGTTCTGGAATACGAAACCGATCTGCGAACGCTGGCGCAGGATGTCGCGATTGCTGAGCTCGTGCAGCTTCGAACCTTTGCGCCGGTATCCCACCAGGTCTCCGTCGACGCGAACGGTGCCCTGGTCGACCTTCTCGAGGTGGTTGAGGGCACGGAGCAGCGTGGACTTACCGGATCCGGACGGGCCGATGATCACGGTGACCTCACCGGGGCGAACGGTCAGGTCCACGCCCTTCAGAACTTCGAGGGCACCGTAGGACTTGTGCACCCCGCGCACTTCGACGGCGTACTTCGTTTCCGATCTGGACGTGCCGGCATCGAGCGTGGTCATCGTGTTGCTCCTCGCGGGGCCAGGGTGATCTCGGCCAGTTTCTTCCGTAGCTTCTGAATCGGCGTGAGCTCGATGGTGCGGACGGCCCCCTTGGCGTAGTGCCGTTCCACGTAGTACTGCACCACCGACAGAATCGAGGTGAGAATGATGTACCAGACGGTGGCCACCATCAGCAGCGGTACGACTCGGCCGCTTCGGCCGTAGATGACCTGAACCTGATAGAACAGCTCGGCGATGGCCATGACGGAGACGATCGAGGTGCCTTTGAACAGGCTGATCACCTCGTTGGCGGCGTTGGGGAGAATGCCTCGCATCGCCTGTGGGAGGACGATCTTGAAGAACTCTCGGCGCTTCGGAATACCCAGTGCTGCAGATGCTTCCAGCTGCCCCTGGTCCACCGAGATAATTCCGCCGCGGACGATCTCGGCGGAGTATGCAGCCTGATGCAGGGCCAGTCCGATGATCGCAGCTGTCGAGCCACTGATGACGTTGTTGACGTCGAACTCGAAGAAGCTGGGACCGAACGGAATCCCCAGCGACAGGGTCTGATACAGGTACGCAATGTTGAACCAGAACAACAGCTGCACGATCAGTGGAATGGATCGAAACGCCCAGATGTAGAACCACGAGATCACTTGCAGGACGGGATTGTTCGACAGCCTTGCCACCGCTAGGGCGATGCCGAGGGCGAAGCCGATCAGGGTCCCCCAGAACGTGAGCTGGATGGTGAGCCACAGAGCCGAGAGCACCGATTTCGCCGTGCAGTACTGAGCGAAAGTGCCCCAGTCCCATCCCGCATTGGTGGCCAACCCGTGCAGGAACTGAGCGACCACGACCAGGGTGGCGACGCTGATGACCCAACGCCACGGATGCCACTTCCTGGCGACGACGAGTTGCTCGTCCGGCAGTTCTGCGGTGTCGCTCGAACCGGTGGATGTCGGCGAGATCTGAAGTTGCGTCACCGGAGCCGCCGGTGCGGATGGGCAGCGATCATCGCTGTGGTGCCTTTCGAAAGGGTGGACTGTGAGTACGCGAATCGGTCAGGCGGGCGTACGCATACAGGTGTTCATCAGCAGTTCCTCCATCGGTCCTGGCGGTAGCACCCACACGCCCGAGGGCGGGGTTGCTGCGACGTCGTAGAGCCAAGGTCTCTCGGTCGCTCTGGATGGTGACAGGAATGTATAGAACGTCAGATTGAAAAGTCAAGTGCGCGTAGTCTTTCGGGTTGAAATCACGATGATTTCAACCCTTGCCACGTTTCCGAACTGCCTGGTGTCAGCTGAAGGCGCCCCGGTATCGGGCAGCCGGATGCGACACGGGCAGTCTGTCCCGGCCGGTGAGTTTGGCTCGGACGGTGCCCCGGCCGTACTCCCGTTGCGCCAGCCCGCGTTGCCGAAGAACCGGCATCAGATGATCGATGAATTCCAGGTAGCTGCCCGGGATCGTCGAGTTGATGACGTTGATCCCGTCGACGCCGGCGTCGCGCCACTGTTCGAGACGATCGGCGATGGACTCCGGCGTTCCCACCACCCGCCCGCTCCGAGTCCGCATGTGCGCCAGATCCCGAACGGTGGGTTCTCGATCGGTGATCGCTTCGCGTAGCCACGCCAACGTGCTCTGCGAGCCTTCTCCCTGCACCTGACCGATCGGGGTGTCCAGATCGTAGGAGCCCAGATCTATGCCGATCCCACCCGCAGCGTGCGCGATCATCGCCTCGTCGTCGACGTATTCGTCCAACTCCGCTTCTCTGCGTCGAGCTTCGCTCTCGGTACTACCGATGACGAACGACAGACCCTGGAAGAATTCGAGGTCTCCGGGGGACCTCCCTGCCTCGACGACCAGACGGCGCGTGTCGGCGATGAGCGAGCGCGCGGCCTCGGGTGTGGGAGAGGCGATGAACTGGGCCTCGGCGTTGCGCGCAGCGAAGCGTCGGCCCGTCGGCGACGATCCGGCCTGGAACAACAGTGGTGTCCGCTGCGGAGACGGAGTCACGAGATGCGGGCCCTCGACGCTGTAGCGCGCACCGACATGGTCGATCTTGTGCACCTTCGAGAAATCACCGTGTCGACCGGATGCTTTGTCCTGCAACAGAGCTCCGTCGTCCCACGACCCCTCCCACAGCTTGTACACGACGTCGACGTACTCGTCCGCCCAGGCGTATCGATCCTCGTGCAGAGCCAGGTCTCCGTAGCCGAAGTTGCGCCAGGCGTTGGGTGACAGGCTCGTCACGATGTTCCAGGCGATACGGCCGTTCGACGCGTGATCGAGCGTGGACATCTTCCGCGCGAAGTTGAACGGATGCTCCTGCAGAATCGACGAGGTCAAGGCGATCCCGAGATGCTCTGTCGCGTAAGCGATCGCCGACGCGATCACGGTGGGATCGTTGCTGGGAATCTGCAAACCGGACTCGACGAACTTCTCCCACGAACCTCGATGGTCGTCGTACAGCCCCACGACATCGGCAAAGAACACGAAATCGAACTTGCCTCGCTCGAGTTGTTTCGCCAACGACACCCAATGCTCCAACGAGGAGAAATCGGACTGCTCCGCTTCCGGCTTGCGCCACGCACCGTGCACGATATGAGAGGTGGTGTTCATGACGAATGCGGAGAACCTGAGCGGCCGAGTCATATCTGCACCTAGCCACGAATTCGCACCACCCGGCGAAGCTGCAACACTCCGCAGCCGTCGGCAACGCACCGACCGCAGCCCCTCGAATCAGCCTGATTTCAATCATTGCGTCGCACCATCGACCCGGCGAGCCTTTTCGGTAGCGAATCGTTCTGTGCGGGCCGGGTCTCGCGCAGCGTCGACGAAAGGAATGGGTCGCCACGATGCCGAACAGCTCTGCCACGTCGAAGAACACCGCAATCGCCATGATCGAACGCAGAATCTCCTCCACCACCGAATCCTGGGATTGGCAGGTCGACGCACTGTGCCGAGGACAGGACTCGGAGATCTTCTTCTCCCCGTCCGGCGAAGGCCGCTCGGCTCGCCGCGCACGGGAGGACCGCGCGAAGCAGGTGTGCGCGGGCTGCGGGGTCATCGACGAGTGCCGACGATTCGCACTGGCCGCCAACGAACCGTTCGGAGTCTGGGGCGGAACGACAGCCCGGGAGCGACAACAGCACCGAGCCAACTCCCGGCGTGCCGAGGAACTGCAGGCGAGTTAGTACCGTAGTCACGCCTTCGGTGCGACCGCCGTAGTTCACAATGGATGGGTGAGCGAAACCGAGAAGCCTCAGCAGTGGACGTACCTGATGGACATGGACGGCGTGCTCGTCCACGAGGATCACCTGATCCCCGGTGCCGACACGTTCCTCGCCGAGCTGCAGGCCAACGAGATCCCGTTCATCGTGCTGACCAACAATTCGATTCGCACCCCCCGTGACCTGCGCGCGCGTCTCGCATTCACCGGTCTGGACATTCCGGAGAAGTCGATCTGGACCTCCGCCCTCGCCACCGCGACATTCCTGGGCAATCAGCGGCCCGGTGGTAGCGCCTACGTCGTCGGCGAGTCGGGTCTGACCACCGCCCTGCACGACATCGGCTACACCCTCACCGACTCCAGCCCCGATTACGTGGTGCTCGGCGAGACCCGGACGTACTCGTTCGAGGCCATCACCACCGCCATTCGTCTCGTCGAGAGGGGTTCGCGCTTCATCGCAACCAACCCCGATGCCACCGGCCCGTCCCGCGAGGGGTCACTGCCCGCCACCGGTTCGGTGGCCGCGCTGATCACCAAGGCCACCGGTAAGGAGCCGTACTACGTCGGCAAGCCCAACGCGTTGATGATGCGGTCGGCCCTGCGCGCGATCGGCGGACATTCCGAGAACACGCTGATGATCGGCGACCGGATGGACACCGACGTGCTCTCGGGCCTGGAAGCCGGACTGCAGACCATCCTGGTCCTCACCGGGATCTCGACGGTCCAGTCCGTCGAGCAGTACCCGTACCGGCCGACCAAAGTTCTCGATTCCGTCGCAGACCTGGTAGGCCGCACGCAGAACCCGTTCTGATGACTCTCGAATTCGTTCTGTCCCGCCATGATCACCACGTCGTCGGGCTGGGTGTCCGGCACACGTTTCCCGATATCGCCGACGCAGTCGCTGCGGTGCGGGACGGCCGAAATGTCGTCGGCGCAATCCCTTTCGACATGTCCGACGCCACCGCCCTGATCGAGCCGGAGCAGTTCTACCGCCTCGACGGACCCTGGTCGACGGTCGATGCTCAACCGCCGTTGCCCGAGGTGACCGTCGCACGACAGATTCCCGATCCCGACGTGCACGTGCAGCGAGTGCGGGATGTCGTCGAGCAGCTGAAAGCCGGTGTGGCCGAGAAGATCGTCCTCGCGCGGGCCATCGAGGTGACCGCGGATTCCCCGATCGACGCTGCCTCGGTGCTCAGCGCTCTGGTCTCACGCGATCCGATGGGCAACGGCTTCCTGGCGGACCTGTCCCCCGCCACGCATCGGGGTAGGCACATCGTCGGCGCGAGCCCGGAACTGTTGGTTCGCAAGCGCGGCAACATCGTCACCTGCCATCCGTTCGCCGGCACGGCCGCACGATCGACCGACCCCGACGAGGAAGCGCGCATCTCCGCGGCGTTGGCGGCCAGTGCGAAGGATCAGGCCGAACATCGCTTCGTCGTCGACGAGATCCGGGCTGCGTTGACGCCGTTCTGCGAGACGCTGGAGGTGCCCGAGTCGCCACAGCTCAGCAGTACTCCGCAGCTGTGGCACCTGTCGACGCCGATCGTCGGCACCTTGGCCGACCCCGAGACCTCGGCGCTCGACCTCGCGCTGGCACTGCACCCCACCGCTGCAGTCGCCGGTGTCCCCCGCGCGGCAGCGATGGCGGCGATCGCAGACGTCGAAGGCTCCCGCGGCTTCTACGCCGGAGCGGTCGGCTGGACCGACGGCAGCGGCGACGGCGAGTGGATGGTGACGATCCGCTGTATCGAGCTCTCGGCAGACGGACTTTCGGGAACGGCCACGGCAGGTGGGGGCATCGTCGCCGATTCCGACCCCGACGCCGAGCTGGACGAGACCACGGCCAAGTTCCGCACCGTTCTCAGCGTGTTCGAGCACTGACGTCCACCGGTACACCGCTACCGATCGATCGTGGTGTCGAGATCCTGGTGTCGAGATCGTGGTGTCGAGATCGTGGTGTTGAGATCGTGGTGTTGAGATCGTGGTGTTGAGATCACGGTGAATCGAACTGTGTACATCCACGATCGACAGTGGTCAGCTTGTTGAATTACGCACTGCGCCGGTGTGATTCGGGCAGTCTTCGACCAGCGAAAGGTATCGACATGTCGGTGGACACTCTTGCCGAGAATACGACAGCTCTGCGTGCGATCAAGATCGGCGGCAACCTCGGTGCCCGCATCGAGGGTGTGCGACTCGGCGGCGATCTCGATGCCGACACTGTCGAGTTCGTTCGTCGGGCTCTGCTCGAGCACAAGGTCATCTTCTTCGGCGGCCAGCACCATCTCGACGACGAAAGCCAGTATGCGTTCGCCGAATTGCTCGGGTCGCCGACCACCCCGCACCCGACGGTGACCTCCCGTGGCACCAGGACACTGGCCATCGACTCCGAATACGGCAAGGCCAACAGCTGGCATTCGGATGTGACCTTCGTCGACCGCATCCCGAAGGCCTCGATCCTGCGTGCGGTCAGCCTCCCGGAATACGGCGGGAACACCACCTGGGCCTCACAGACCGCCGCCTACGCTCAGCTGCCGGATTCACTGAAGGCGTTGGTGGACAACCTCTGGGCCACGCACTCGAACAACTACGACTACTCGGCGACTGCTGCAGAGAAGATCAGGAACGACAAGACCGAGGAGTACCGAAAGGAGTTCCAGTCCACATACTTCGAGACCGAACACCCAGTCGTCCGCGTACACCCCGAGACCGGCGAGAAGACTCTGCTACTCGGTCACTTCGTGAAGAACTTCATCGGATTGTCGACCAAGGAGTCGCAGACGCTGTTCGATCTCCTACAGAATCGAGTGACCAAGCTGGAGAACACTGTTCGCTGGACCTGGAGCCTCGGCGACGTGGCCATCTGGGACAACCGTGCCACCCAGCACTACGCCGTCGCCGACTGGGACGATCAGTACCGCCGCCTCGAACGCATCACCTTGGCCGGCGACGTGCCGGTACACCCGAACGGTGAGAGAAGCCGAGTGGTTGCAGGCGATGCCGCGCACTACTCCCTCATCGACAAACCGGTACCGGTGACACTCTGACCCAGCTACTTCAGCGCCTGATCCAGATCCCCGATCAGATCCTCGGTGTCCTCCAGACCGATCGAGATGCGTACGACGCCGTCGGTGATGCCCACTGCTGCACGGCCTTCCGGCCCCATCGCGCGGTGCGTGGTGGTCGCCGGATGCGTGATCAGCGTCTTCGAGTCGCCGAGGTTGTTGGAGATGTCGACGATGCGCAAGGCGTCGAGCACCTCGAAAGCACGCTTCTTGCCCTCGCCCTCGGGAGCGTCGAGCTCGAACGTCACGACGGTACCGCCGCCCGACATCTGCGACTTCGCCAGCTCGTACTGCGGATGCGACTGCAGGAAAGGATATTTGACCCATCTGACCGCCGGATGGCCTTCGAGGAACTCGGCGATCTGCAGCGCCGATTTCACCGAATGCCGCACCCGCACCGGCATCGTCTCCAAGCCCTTGAGCAATGTCCAGGCGTTGAACGGGCTCAGCGCCGGGCCGGTGTGCCGCATCAGAGTCTGCACCGGTCCTTCGATGTACTCCTTCGAGCCGAGGATGGCACCGCCGAGAACCCGCCCCTGGCCGTCGATGTGCTTGGTACCCGAGTACACGACCACGTCGGCACCGAGTTCGAGGCTGCGCTGCAGCAGCGGCGTTGCGAACACATTGTCCAGCACCACCGTTGCGCCGGCCGCATGAGCCAGCTCGGAGACGCGCCTGACATCGACCAACGACTGCATCGGATTGGACGGGGTCTCGAAGAACACCGCCGTGGTCGGCACCGACAGCGCATGCTCCCACTGCTCGAGGTCTTCGCCGTCGACAAAGACGGTCTCTACTCCCCACCGCGGCAGAATCTCGTTGCACACCACGAAGCACGATCCGAAAAGACTACGCGCAGCGACCAATCGGTCACCGGCCTTCAGCAATGCACCCAACGCGGTGAACACCGCGGACATCCCGCTCGAGGTTCCGAAGCATGCCTCGGCACCCTCGATCAGCCGCAACCGTTCCTCGAACATCTTGACCGTCGGGTTGCCGTAGCGCGAGTACACGAAATGATCGATTTCACCGGTGAACGCCTGCTCGGCCGCACCGGCACTCTCGTACACGAAACCCGAAGAGAGATAGAGGGCTTCGGCGTTCTCGTCGAAGCCGGATCGCATCAGGCCGCCGCGCACTCCCAGCGTTCCCTGACCCACGCCCTCGGGCAAGGGCTTGTCGAATCCGCCGCCTTTGGGAAGGTTCGTCACGACTGCCTCCAAGGCAACCCGACCGCACGCCAACCCGTGGCTCCGCGGTGGCCGTCGGCGTCGGTGGCGCCTTCGAAGCCGTCGAGCACGTTGTAGGACGGACCGATGCCCGCTGCCGTCGCGGCCTCGGCGGCTCCGATGGATCGCTGACCGGAGCGGCACAGGAACACCACCGGTCGATCGCCGTCCACGCCTGCGGCTTTGAGATCGTCGACGAAGTTGGCGTTCCGGGCACCGTCGGGGAAGCTGACCCACTCGATCAGGTGCGTCGGGCGGTCGATGCCGGAGGTGTCCGGAACTCCGACGTACTGCCACTCGGCGCGCGTACGAACGTCCACGAGCACGGCCTCGGGGTTGTTCTGCAACAACTCCCAGGCAGCTTCCGGGGTTATGTCACCTGCGTAGGTCACTGGATCAGCCTTCCGTCACTTGCCGTTACGTCACACATACCGAGATCAGACATTGCACACCTGCCACTTGTCGTCGACGCGGAGGAACTTCCACACGTCGTCGGTCTGCGCTCCGGATTTCTCTTCCTTCAGCGGGACCGTGACCATTCCGCGGTCGCCGTTGACCTGATAGTCGGAGGGCACCCCGTCGATCGACGTCTCGCCGTTCCGCTCGACCTCGCCTGCTCGATCGGTTCGGTACTGCGCATCGTCGCCCGGAACGAGGCGCTCGACCTGATCGAAGCAGGTGTTCTGGCGCAGCAAGTCTGCGTCGCCGGTGTTCTGTGCCTCGAGGAATCCGTCGACGGCGTCGGTGAGCAACTGGGCCTGCGTCACGTTGTCCTCGGCAGGTGCGAACTTCGAGGCCGCGAAGATGCCGACCAGCAACACCACGACGACGCCGACGGCGAGGATGAACGGCCACGCGTTGGGCGGACGCTGCTCGCCGGAGTCGGCAGCCGCCTTGGACGCGTTGTTGCGCGCTTCCTCACGACTGTCGACCCACTGCTGCCTACGTTCACTCCACGACGCCATGCGGCCAATCTTCCTCGATCCGACGGGCCGGGCACTATCGGGGTCCGACGGGAATGTCTCCTCGCAACGTGATGCGGTGCATCTTGCGGTGCTCGGTGCCGTAGTCGCGATTGGCGTAGTGCGAGGTGCTGCGGTTGTCCCACAGCACCAGATCGCCCAACCGCCAGCGGTGCCGCACGATGTGTTCGGGCTTGGTCAGGTGCGCGTACAGCAGATCCAGAATTCCGCGGCTCTCGGCCTCCGACACCCCCACGATGTGGGAGGTGAAACCTGGATTGACGAACAGCCCCTTGCGGCCGGTTTCCGGATGGACCCGCACGACGGGATGTTCGACGGGGACCAGCGCGGTGACCTCCTTGCCGTCCCACACATTGCCTTTTCCGCCGCGCTTCTGCGCGAGGTAGTAGCCGAACTCGCGGTTGCCGTCGTGCATTGCCGTGAGGCCGTCGATCATTCGGCGGACCGGTGCGGACAGCGATTCGTAGGCGAGCTGACTGTCGGCCCAGTTGGTGTCGCCACCGTGCGGCGGTAGGACGACGGGACGCAGGATCGAGCCCATCGGCGGGCGTTCCATGAACGTGACATCGGTGTGCCAGACGTCGGCGAATCCGTTGTCCTGGCTGTCGAGGGCGTAGACCTCGGGGGCGACGTGACCGCTGTCGTGCACCGGATGACCTGCGGTGAGGTCACCGAGCCTGCGGCCGAATTCGATGTGGCCCGCGTCGTCGAGCGTCTGCCCACGCAGCACGAGAACCTTGTGTTCGACGAGGGCTCGTCGCACGGCGTGTATCTGCGGATCGGACGCCGACGCGACGTCGAGGCCGATGACCTCGGCACCGAAGCTCGGGCCGAGCTTGTCGAGAGTGAGAGTTGCGGTCTGTTCCAGAGTGGTCATGTGTCCTCGAATCCGTGCACGGTCGAGCGCTGATCTTCGGCAACGCTGCCGTCGAGAGAGGGGTCCCGTCCTGGGAGGAGGGGAAGGGGCGTCGGGTCTTGTCACCGACAACACATGTTGGTGCAGGTACGACAGAAGTCGACGGTGAACCGTCGGACCAGGTATGTCGTGTGCACAGAGCAATTCCTACCGGAAACCGGGAAATCCGGCAAGTTGCCCACTGCCCCAGCTCAGGTAGTCCTTAATTTATGCTGGGGTGTCCGCACTTCCCTCGAAGAAGGTAGCTCGCTGCACATGACCGATCAGACTCGTCCACTCCGCGTCGCCATCGTCGGTGCCGGACCGGCAGGCATCTACGCCGCCGACGCGCTCATGAAGTCCGACCACAATGTCAGCGGACCGGGCGTCAGCATCGACCTCTTCGAGCGCATGCCTGCGCCGTTCGGGCTGATCCGCTACGGCGTGGCCCCCGATCATCCGCGCATCAAGGGCATCATCACCGCCCTGCACAAGGTGCTCGACAAGCCGCAGGTTCGCCTCCTCGGCAACATCGACTACGGCACCGACATCACGTTGGACGACCTGCGCCGCTTCTACGACGCCGTCATCTTCTCCACCGGTGCCAACGCGGACCGCGCCCTCAACATCCCCGGCATCGACCTCGAGGGCAGCTACGGCGCCGCCGACTTCGTCTCCTGGTACGACGGCCACCCGGACGTGCCGCGCACCTGGCCGCTCGAGGCCGAGAAGGTCGCCGTCCTGGGTGTCGGAAACGTCGCTCTCGACGTCGCGCGCGTGCTCGCCAAGACCGGTGACGAACTGCTCCCCACCGAGATCCCCGCCAACGTCTACGAGGGCCTCAAGGCCAACAAGGCCGTCGAGGTGCACGTCTTCGGCCGCCGCGGACCGGCTCAGGCCAAGTTCACCCCGCTCGAGCTGCGCGAGCTCGACCATTCCCCCAACATCGAGGTCATCGTCTCTCCCGAGGACATCGACTACGACGAGGGCTCCGAGCAGGCCCGCCGCAGCTCCAAGCAGATCGACATGGTCGCCAACACCCTGCAGGACTGGGCCATCCGCGACGTCGGCAGCCGCCCGCACAAGCTGTTCCTGCACTTCTTCGAGTCTCCCCACGAGGTACTCGGCGAGGACGGCAAGGTCGTCGGTCTACGCACCGAGCGCACCGAGCTCGACGGCACCGGCAACGTCAAGGGCACCGGCAAGTACAACGACTGGGACGTTCAGGCCGTCTACCGCGCCGTCGGCTACCTCAGCCAGAACATCAGCCAGCTCCCGTTCGACGAGCAGGCAGGCACCATCCCCAACGAGGCCGGACGCGTCGTCGAGTCCCCGTCGTCCACCACGCCCGTTCCGGCCACGTACGTCACCGGCTGGATCAAGCGCGGACCCGTCGGCCTCATCGGCCACACCAAGGGCGACGCCAACGAGACCGTCGCGAACCTGCTCGAGGATGCGCCGAGCTTCGTCGGCGCAGTCGAACCGGATCTCGATGCCGTCACCTCGTTCCTCGAAGGCAAGCAGGTCCCCTTCACCACGTGGGACGGCTGGTACCGCCTCGACGCGCACGAGCGCTCACTCGGCGAGCCCGAGGGCCGCGAGCGCGTGAAGGTCGTCGAGCGTGAGGACATGCTGAAGGCATCCGAGCCCGACAAGGCCTGAGTGCCTGCGGCAGTGGTGTGGTTGTGTGCCCCAGGGAGCGCACAACCGCACCACTGCGCGAAGCGCACTACACGCGAACTGCCAACAACTTGCCCTCGGTCTCGATCTTGCGTTGATGCTCGTTGAAATCCGGTGCAGCGCAGACGAACAGCGTGCGGCCGTCGGATCCGCCGAGTCCGCAGGCGAAGACTCCGAGATCGAAATCGAGTTGCTCGAGAACCTCCCCGCCCTGCGCAACGTGCAGCACTCGCTGCCCCAGTGCGTCGGCGATCCACATCGTGCCGTCGGTGTCGATGCAGCATCCGTCGGCGGCCACTTTCACCTCCCCGATGGCCGTGGCCATGTCCGTCGACGACGGCAGTTCGCCGAACTTCGCCCAATCACGCCGCTCCCCCAGTGACCCGTCCTCGGCGATGTCGAAGGCACTGACCCGATTGCCGACCGTCTCGTCCACCAGCAGTTCGCCCGACGCGGTGAACGCCATTCCGTTGGGGAAGTACAGATCCGACGCCACGACGTGCGCGGAACCGTCCGGGTCGACGCGAATCAGGTCGGCCGTCTCGACGGGCGCGAAGTTCATCAGATCGAAGCCGAAATTCCCGATGTACGCGCGGCCGTGCGCGTCGACGAGCATGTCGTTCAAATTCGCCTGAACATACGTCGACAGATCGGCGTGCACGGTCAGCGAACCGTCGTGCTCACGCAGTAGCAACTTGTAGTCGCGCATCGACACGATCAGCAGCCGCCCGTCGGGCAACCATCCCAGGCCCGACGGCTGATTGGGCACCTCGGCTTCGACTCGTACGTCGGAGCCGTCCTCGAGGGCGGACACGACGCGATGGGAGTAGAAGTCCGATACCCAGATCCTCCCCTCGTGCCATCTCGGACATTCGAAGTAGGTGTATCCGTCGAGAACGACTGTGGTCTCCGGTTTCATGTTTCGAATTCAAACACCGCGGACGGCGGCCGCGACGCCGAATGCGCGAGCTGGCATGCTGGGGCCCGTGTTCGACGCCCACCTACACATCATCGACCCCGCGTTTCCGCTCATCGAGAACCACGGTTTCCTGCCCGATCCGTACACCGTCTCGAATTACCTCTACGACGTCGACGGGCTCGGTATCACCGGTGGCGCAGTGGTCTCGGGATCGTTCCAGGGCACCGACCAGACCTACCTGCTCGCGGCGTTGAAGACCCTGGGGCGTGGCTGGGTGGGCGTCACTCAGATCGATCCGGAGTGCTCCGACGAGGACATCGTCGCGCTGGACGACGCGGGTGTCCGCGGAATGCGGTTCAACCTCAAGCGCGGCGAGACGGACGTCCAGATGCTCACCACCCAGGCGCGGCGCGTGCACGAACTGGTGGGATGGCACGCCGAGCTGTACGTCGATGCGTCCCTGCTGCTCTCCCTCGAACCCATCCTCGCGAAGCTACCGGCCGTGAGCATCGACCATCTCGGCCTGTCGACGCAGGGACTGCCGTATCTGCTCGATCTCGTCGACCGCGGAGTACGTGTCAAGGCAACGGGATTCGGCCGGGTGGACCTCGACATCATCGACACTCTGCAGAAGATTCATCGCGTGAATCCGGCAGCGTTGATGTTCGGCACCGATCTGCCGGGCACCCGTGCCCCGCGTCCGTTCTCGGAGACCGACATCGACATCATTTCTCACGCTGTCGGCGGCGATCTCCCGGCGGTGCTCGACGGCAATGCCCGGGCCTGGTATCGGGTCTCTTGAATCAGCAGAGCCCTTAGACGAGTAGCGCTCCGCCGAGCCACACCGCAGAGGCGAGCAAGGCACCGAACAGCTCCACCAGGATGGACAGCCCGGCCGCTTTGGTGGCGTGCACGGTCGATCTCCATGCCTCGGAATGGTTTCGATGCCTGGGTACCTCGGCCACGTAGACGCCGGCGATGAAGCCGATGAACAGTCCGACGACGGGGATGACGAAGAATCCGACGATGCCGAGCAGTCCGCCGATCATCAGCGATCGCATCGGCACTCCGGCCTCCCGCATGCGCCGGCCCGGCCAGGTGTACTTCACGACGCCGCTCAGAACCAACAACACCGTCGCGATCGCGAACACCGTCCAGGCGGCTGCTCCGCCGGTGACCCACGCCCACACTGCGACGGCCACGAATATCAAGATGGTGCCCGGCAGAATCGGGACGACGATACCGACGAGGCCGACCAGAATCACCAGGCCGACCAGGACCTCACCGAGCGCGCTCATGGGCTCAGTGTGCCCTGTCCCGGGTCAGACGGTGGGGCGAACCTTGCCCGCTGCCTCGCGTGCCCTGCTCCGCGCAGTCTCGATGTCCGAGGCCGTCGACACCGCAACGCCCATCCGACGCCGGACGAAGCTGGTCGGCTTGCCGAACAGGCGAAGATCGGTCTCGGGAACAGCCAGCGCATCGGCGACGCCGTCGAAGTGAATACCGTCCGCGTCGACACCGCCGTAGATCACCGCCGACGCACCGGGTGAGAGCAGCGTGGTGTCGATCGGCAGACCCAGTACGGCGCGGGCATGCAGCTCGAACTCCGAGAACCGTTGCGTACGAAGCGTCACCAGGCCCGTATCGTGCGGCCGCGGACTGACCTCGGAGAAGTACACGTTGTCGCCCTGCACGAACAGTTCGACGCCGAACAACCCGCGCCCACCGAGCGCCGTCGTGATGCGCTCGGCAACGTCGCGCGCACCGGCCAGGGCCGCGTCGGACATCGGTTGTGGTTGCCAGGATTCGATGTAGTCGCCGGATTCCTGCAGGTGCCCGATCGGCTCGCAGAACCAAGTTCCGTCGCTCGCTCGAACGGTGAGAAGTGTTATCTCGTAATCGAAATCGACGAATCCCTCGACGATGACACGGCCGAGGTCGACGCGGCCACCCTTCAGGGCGTAGTCCCACGCAGCCTCGACATCATCCTCGCTGCGCACGACGGACTGCCCTTTGCCCGACGACGACATGACGGGCTTGATGACGGCGGGAAAACCAATGGTGGACAATGCATCTCGCACGTCGTCGAGCGAGTCGGCGAACGCGTACGGCGACGTCGGCAGCCCGAGCTCCTCGGCCGCGAGACGCCTGATGCCCTCACGGTTCATGGTCAACTGCGTCGCGCGAGCGGTCGGGATCACCACACTCCTGCCCCGCGCTTCGACCTCGGCCAGGGCATCGGTCGCAATGGCCTCGATCTCCGGCACCACGAAATCCGGCTGCTGCGAATCGATCAGCGCCAGTAGTTCTTCGGGGTTGCTCATGTCGATCGTGAACGCGTGATGGGCCACCTGATGACCAGGGGCGTTGTCGTAGCGATCGACGGCGATCACCTCTACGCCGAGGCGCTGGAACGCGATGATCACCTCTTTGCCCAGCTCACCCGAGCCGAGCAGCATCACCCGGGTGGCCCCGGGAGTGAGCGGAGTACCGATACGGACGGGATCTGGGGCAGTCACAGCCCTATTATCCACACCCCGATCGGTTGGACGACCTAGTACAAGTTAGTCTCCATTCACATTCGCAGGTGACGAGTCGGAACGAGGCAACAACGTGTCGAACACTGGTGGACCACTCGCAGGGCTTCGTGTAGTCGAACTCGCAGGCATCGGGCCCGGCCCACACGCCGCACTGCTGTTGGCCGACCTCGGCGCAGACGTCGTACGCGTCCAGCGCGCCGGGCAGATCTCTCCCCACGACCACCAGCTGCGCAGCCGCACCATCGTCGAGGCCAACCTCAAGGACCCCGCCGACATCGAGAAGGTGCTGGGGCTCGTCGAACGCGCCGACGTGCTGATCGAGGGGTTCCGCCCCGGCGTCACCGAACGCCTCGGCCTCGGACCCGACGATGCCCTGGCCCGCAACCCGCGCCTGGTCTACGGCCGCATGACCGGCTGGGGCCAGGAAGGCCCGTGGGCGCAGACCGCAGGCCACGACATCAACTACATCTCCGTCACCGGCGTACTGAACGCCATCGGCCGCGAGGGCGAGCGGCCCGTCCCGCCGCTGAACATGGTCGGCGACTTCGGCGGCGGCTCGATGTTCCTCGTCTTCGGCATCATGGCGGCGCTCTACGAGCGACAGAACTCCGGGCAGGGCCAGGTGGTCGACGCTGCCATGGTCGACGGCACCGCCGCACTCTCGCACATGATCTGGGCCTGGCGTGGCGTCGGAGCCTGGAGCGACGACCGCGGCACCAACCTGCTCGATACCGGCGCACCGTTCTACGACACCTACGAGACCTCCGACGGCCAGTACATGTCAGTCGGCTCGCTCGAGCCGCAGTTCTACGCCCAGCTGCTCACCGGCCTGGGCCTCGCCGACACGGATCTGCCATCGCAGATGGACAAGTCACGCTGGCCCGAACTGCGCGAGAAATTCACCTCGACGTTCCTGTCCAAGACCCGCGACGAGTGGGCCGCGATCTTCGACGGCACCGACGCCTGCGTATCGCCGGTCCTCACCTTCGCCGAGGCGCCGAACCATCCGCACATGAAGGACCGCGACTCCCTGATCGACATCGGCGGCGTCACCCAGCACCGCCCGGCACCGCGCTTCTCCCGCACCGAAAACGGAGTCCCGACGCCACCGCCCGCCGCAGCAACCGACATCGCGTCGGTTTGGGTCTGATCTGTTTGCGCCGAACTCGAAGTTGTGGACGCTTTTCGGCTGATTTCCGTCCATAACTTCGAGTTCGCGGTCAGAACATGGCCGGTCAGAACACCAGCGCCGGCTGCTCCGATTCGGCGCTGGGAGCGAGGGCACGATAAGCAGCAGCCGTGGCCATCACCGCGGCCCGAAGCTCCTGTGGCTCACGGGTGTACGGCAACCTGAGGTAGCGCTCGAATGCACCCTCGACGCCGAATCGTGGGCCTGCCGCGAGTATCGCGCCGAATGTGGGCGCGGTGGCGGCGAGCGCACTCGACACCGGTGCAGGCAGCTGCAACCACAGCGACATGCCGCCCTCGGAGCGGCGGTAACGCCAGTCCGGAAGATGTTCGGCCAGAGCCTCTTCGAGTACGTCCCGACGCTCGCGCAAGTGCGATCGACGGAGCTCGAGCGCGGGTTCGGCGTCCTGCAACAGGAACGAGGACGCCAATTGATCCATGATCGAGGTGCCGAGGTCGTGCGCTGCCCGCGAGCCCGCGAGCTGTGAGACGAGCGACGGATGCGCTCTGATCCATCCGATGCGCAGTCCGCCCCAGAACGACTTGGACGCCGAACCGATCGTGACGATGTCGGAACCCGAGACCCGCCCGAACGACGCGACCGGCGGCGGCGGCGGGGCGTCGAGCCACAAGTCCACCATGGTTTCGTCGACGACGAGCGTCATACGGGTGTCGCGGGTGATGCGTGCGAGTTCGGCCCGCCCCTCGGCACCGAGCACCTGCCCGGTTGGATTGTGGAAGTCCGGAATCAGGTACGCAACCTTGGCTGCCGTTTGCCGTGCGGCACTGCGTATCCCGTCGAGATCCCAGTCACCGTCCGCCGGACGTACCGGCACCGGTACGGGACGCGCACCCACTCGCCTGATGGCTTCGAGGGCGTTGGGATAGGTCGGGTGATCGATCAGCACCCGATCGCCGGGCGAGGTCAAGGTACCCAGCAGGAGCCGAACTGCTTGCTGCGCACCGGAAGTGACCATGATCTGGTCGGCCGTCGTCGGCAGGCCACGCTCGACGAAGCGTTGCGCGATGGCCTCCCGCAGCACCGCAAGACCGATGGGCTCCATGCCGTGCGTCGGAAGATAGGTCGGAAGTGCTTGCAGCGCAGACTCGTACGCCGCGGTCATGGTGCCGTCCGCTGCTGCCATCGCCGCGTGAGACATGTCCACGACCGGACCCGAAGGCGATGTCGACTGAATCAACATTCCGTTGGGGGTGGGCGCAGCGGGCAGAGCGACGGTACTGCGTGATCCCTGCTTACTGATCAGGTAGCCCTCGTCTCGCAGCACCGAGTACGAGGACGTGATGGTGGTACGACTGAGATCGAGAGCCGCGGACAGATCACGCTCACTGGGCAGACCGACGCCGAGCGGAATGCGACCGTCGTGAATCAGCAGTCGAACGCCATCGGCCAATGCGCGATACGTCGGACGCGACGCCTTGCGCCTCCCGGATCCGTCCGAGGACGCATCGCCCCGCCAGCTGCCGAGATCGCGGGCCAGTGACGTTGCATTGAGGACTCTCGAAGCCATGCACTCCAGTATTCGCTCACTGGCCTCCGACATTCAAGTCCATTGCGTATTCCACTGGACTGCCACACGAGGGCAGGTGGATACTGGACCGATGCCGAGCAGCACGCTCTTCGACACCTCCATCGGCCGTTGCGGAATCGCCTGGACCGACGACGGCGTGCTCGCCGTCGCCCTGCCCGAGCCGTTGGACGAGGCGATGCTGGACTATCTGAACCGCTTCGGCGCAGCAACAGGGCCTGTCGACACATTGGCGGCCGACGCGATCGCGCGAATCGTCGCCCTGCTCGATGGACGGACAGTCGACATGAGCCCGATTCCGCTGGTCCTCGACATCTCGGAGTTCGACGCCTCGGTCTACACCGTGTGCAGCAGCATTCCCCGGGGCGCGACACTCACCTACGGCGACATTGCCCGCCGACTCGGCCACCCAGGCGCCGCCCAGGCCGTAGGCGGCGCGTTGGGACGAAACCCCGTGCCGATCATCGTCCCGTGCCATCGGGTACTCGGCGCAGGCACGGAAGTCGGAGGCTTCTCGGCACCGGGTGGCGCGAACACCAAACAGAAAATACTCGGCATCGAAGGAGTCCCAGGATTCGACGAGCCGACATTGTTCTGAGCTGCTTCATCGACGAACAAAACCGCGAGACCGAAGAATACGATCGAAACGGGGAGCAGGAAAGGATTCAGGCAGAAATACCGAGTGCGTCGATGGGAGCGTCCACCGCCGACACCAATTCAGCTTCCGGGCCCGGAGTCACATCGGATTCCTCGTGCCGACCACCGATGGTGAATGCACCCACCTCCGGCAACCACCCGATAGCTCCGCGTTGAAAGAGGTTGTAGCGACCGGATCCGGTGGGTGTCGGACGCTCGTTACTGATCGGATAGCCAAGTGCGCCATAGGGTCCCCCGTGACCGAGGTACCAGTCGAGGATCGGACCGTGCACTTCGTGCGCGCCACCCTCGGGAAGCGCGAAGACGGTAGCGTGCGTGAATTCGAGCATTCCCCCACCCTCGGGGCCGAGCATGAATTCACCGGCCTGAGCGCCGATCCATGGATGTTCGTATGCGAAGCGATCGAATTGGTAGCTGAAAACTTCCAATCCGTTGTAATTCTCAGTCATCGCTCGACCTTCCGTCGATTTACCTGGGCGCAATTATCCACGCAGGCGAGCAGATGTGCAGTTCGATTCCGACATATATGTGACGGCACTAATTCAAGAGCGCGAGAATTTCCGCCGGAATTTGTTCCGTCGCCGTCGGATCGATCACCGTTCGCGACCACGAACCGCCGGTGCCGTCGAGACGAACGAGACGAACGGGACCGAGCAGCCACAGCTGATCCCCGGCCGACCAATTCACGCCGTAGCCGAATGCCTCACTGGACGTGGCGGGAGCGCTGTACTGGACTGCTCCGGCTGCGTCGACGATCTGCAGAGTCGGAGCGCCGTCGATGTCGACCACCCGGGCCGTCGATGCACCCGACGGCGAGGTCACCGGGGCGGACAGCGCCGCAGGTGCCGGCGGGGTCGTCGTTGTTGTTGTGGTGGTCGGCGGTGGGGCCACCGCCGCGGGTCCCCCGTCAGTGGTCGACGGGACAGTCGTGGACGGCGGGACAGTCGTGGACGGCGGAACCTCGACCGACGGCGTAGTCGTTCCGGGTACTGCGGTTGACTCCGGTGCCAGAGTGGTGGGGGTGGATGTCGTGGAGGACGGAGTAGTTGCCTCGGGAGCGATCGCCTGCGGGGCGCTGCGGGCTGCGGCAGCGGCAGCGGTGCCTCCGCACCGCGCACTTGCAGCCAATCCGAGAAGTAGGCCGTTGCTCATGGTCAAGTTCACGGTCGGGCTCGGCTGCGAGAACCTCGTACCCGATTTGGTTCGGATGGATGCGGTGTACACGCCGTCGAGTACAGGGGCCAGTGGCAGCGGCAGCAATTCCAGGAGGGCTCCGTTTTCCACTGCTTGAGTGATGACCACCCCGGTAGCAGCGGTCCCGGCTACCGCGAACTCACGGTCGTTCTCGCCTGCCTTCTTCAAGGTCAACTGGTACGTGTACTGCGACCCGCGTGATGGAAAACTGAGATTCACGAATCGAATCGCACCGACAAGACCCCGCTCGGCATTCGTACAAGTCAGCGACAGCGGCGCGGGGATCGGCAATGCTGTGGTGATGGTGCCGCTGAGGGCCGTTGCCGTGTCTTGCCTCGCAGCAAGGGTTGTCGGAGTGTTCGACGCAGTAATGCCCACTGCCGAGATGGCCGCCAGTGCGAGCACCACACCGAGGGTGGACGTCCCGCGTCCCTGGGCGCTGTGCCGTCCGCTGGGCGGTTCCTGCGGTCGATCGTCGTCGTCCGGCTGCGCAGAGGACTCCACAGGGGACCTACGAAATCCGAACGCGGTCATGAGAAGTACGCCGACGGCGATGCCACCGATGAACACTGCGACCGGGCCGCTGAGCCAGGTGACCGCGTAGCCGAGTTTCCCGACGCTGAAGAACACACGATCGGCCTCGGACACGACGTAGCTCTCGGCATCGGGCTCGGGGTTAGCGTCACCCTGAAGGAACAGTTGCACACTGTCGGTTCCGACTGCGCCGATCTCGACCACGCGGTGGGTGATTCCTGCTCCCGACGCGCTAGTGACCTTGACGACGTCGCCGACCTCTATGTCTGCGGCAGGGGTCGACTTGCTCAGTGCCAGCGCCCCGGTGTCGATGGCCGGGGCCATGGAGCCGGACCGAAAGACCAACGGGGTGATACCGAAGAACACGGCCGCGAGCGCGAACAGCACACAGACGAGCCCGGAGACAGCGCCGACGGTCAGTGCGATCTCGCGAAGCAGACGCCGGCCGGATGGCGCTCCGGTAGCCGAGGCTGCGTGGGTATCGGACATGATCTACGACGACGTCGCGGTGATGGTGTACGTGATGGTTCCGGTAGCAACGGGATTGGGCGGAGCCGTACCGGTCGGCATGGTCACGCTGATACACAGCTGATCACTGCCGTTGACGGGAAGCGAACGATTCAAGGCAGGGAATTGCTTCGAGGTTCCGAGGCCGGAGACCGTGCTGACGGCGGCACCTGTGCATGCACCCCCCGATGGAAGTCCGCTGTGCACCGAGGAATTGAGCACATTGCCCAGCGCAGTGTTACTGGCCAGCACGGAGATGGTGTAGGTGTTGGCGACGGATCCGGTCGCATTGCTCACCAACAGCCCGGCTGCGACGGTATCCCCGGGGAAGATCGCGGGATTGGCCAGAGTCGTCGAGAACGCGATCGGATTGTTGTCCACCGCGGGGTCACCGACTTTGATATCGAGCCTGCCGGTCGTGAAGGTGCCTGACGTCGCAGTCGCCGTATCCGACCATGCAGCAAGAGTTCCCACCGCGCCGAGGCCGAGGACGATGCCGATCGACATGAAGGCCCGAGCGCGCGCACTGATGAGCGCGACACCGACGCGACGGAGAACCGTATTCGGACCGACTGAGTCCTTGTGACGCGACATCAGGGCTGCGCCCCTTCCATATCCGTCCGCGCACCCGACGATTCCGGGCACTCGGCTTTGTTGCTGTTGTCCCACTGCACAACGAGATCGACTGCAGCAGAGGAGGACCAGGTGTCGTTTTTAGCTGCTTCGGCCATCGTGATCGTGGAGTCGATTCGCTTCTTCTGGCCGGCCTCGAGGTCGATCCACGCACACGATTCGGCCGACTCGCCGCCGCCGATCGACGCGCTCAGAGCTCGAAGGAACGCCGGGTTGTCACTGCCGAAGGTCAGCCAGAGACGCCCGTCTCGGTCGGTGTCGTTGAACACGTGGAACTGCGATGTACGCACGTCGCCGGGAACCCATCGAATGTCGCTGTCGTACAACGGGCTCGGAAAGTCGGTACTCCAGCGCTCGCCGTCATCGCTGTACTTGACCGTCTGCGCCGCTTGCGACGGACCGGCACCCATCAACAGAACGACCGCGATGCCGGCGAACGCTGCGGTGCAGGCGGCAAGACCGGGGTGCTTCATCGCGCCTGCTCTTTTCGGCTCCGGTAGCGATCGACACCGGCCCCGACGAACATCACCAGCGCATAGCCGAACAGACCGATCACGATGACCGCGACCGTGATCTTGCGCTGCTCACCGTTCAGCCAGTTGTTGACGTAGCCCATGTACGGCACCGAGTACCAGACCTTTCCGCGAATCTGCCCGATCTGCACCGGGTTCTCGTCGTCGGATCCGTTGTTGTCCCCGCGAGTGACATAGGTGGTGATACCTCGTCCGCTCTGCCGGGTCGCCACGATGCGGTGAGTCACCACTTCGGGCTCGCCCGAACGGATTTGGTAGGTGATCGGTGTGCCTACCTCGAGTTCGGCTGCGTCGGCGGGCTTGACCACCACCAGGCTTCCCGGTGGGTACGTCGGCTTCATCGAGCTGGTGAGAATCGTGTACGGCGTCGAACCGGTGACTTTCGGAATGACGACGGTCACCCCGAGGACGAACAACATCGCCGCCAGAAGCGTGTACGACGCGATCCGGCTCACCCACCACCAGAGACCGGTCCGGTTCTCCTCGGATACGTCCGTGACGGTTTCGATCACGTCCGTGTCGTGGTCGGCACTCATGTCTGGTCCGCCCGGAACGAGAACGTCACCGTCGACGACGCGCTCTGCGGCGGAGTGGCACCGACGGCGAGCCGAAAGCACCACACTTCGCGGGCGCCTGCGGCCAACAGTCTGGCCGCCGGTGGCACCGGAGCTTGCGCACCACTGGCGTTTCCGTTGTACAGCAGTGTCGTCGGTCCCGTCGGTGTACCTGTCGCCGGGCAATTCGTCTCGGCCGCAACAGTTGTCGCAGTCAGAACAAGGGGGACTATTCCGGTCGACGTGGTTCCTTGCAGTCGAAAGTTGAACGGTACGTTGCCGGAGTTCCGAATCGACAACGGTGCCTGCGAGAAACCGTTCGGTCCGAGACCGGTCGAACCGAGCGCAGCGAGAACGTAGTCGTTCACTTCTGCTCCGTTCGGGCCGACCTTGATGTCCAAGGTGCCGGAGTTGATGGTCCCGCCTTCGACGACCTCGTCGTCACGCCACAGCGCGCCCGTCGTCTGTGCTGATCCGAAGACCACCACCGCGACGGACGCGGCTGCGAGCGCCCAATAACGACCGTGCTTGTTCGTCACTGCAACAGATCAGGGACGGACCTGGTCGAGCGTCAGGGTGAAGTCGTTGAGGTCGACGCTCTCGTTCTGTGCGATGAGATCCGCAGTCGCTTCATCGAACGTAATGGTCACCTCGACGGAGATGGTCTGAGGCGATGTGGTCAGCGGTAGGTCCACGGCCGAACCGTTCGGAAGGGACGTTCCACCGTTGACCGACACCTCGGTGTCGAGAGCGGCAGCAAGGTCGGCGTCGCCGGCAACATTGGTGAAGTCCGCGGTGATCGAAGCGCGAAGATTGTCTCCTGCCCAATTGACGGTGTACTGGGTCGAGTACTCGAGAACGTCGCCCGGCACGATGAGGAAGCCGGACGGGTCGGCTCCGAGAGTCACGTTCGGAGTGACCGAGGTTTCGGTCCAGTTCGCGGTGCCGGCAACCGGAGCGAAATTGAGCTCACCGGAGTTGATCTCACCTCCGGTGACCGTTTCGGTGTCCTGCCAGAGCGCATAGGATCCCAAACCGCCGAGCAGCAGTACCGCTGCCGCCCCCGCGGCTATGGCACCCTTGGTTGCCTTGTTCATTCGTTGTCGCTTTCTTCGGTGGCCCTTGTTCGCTAGGCCGAGGGGAGGTGACCCGGTTGTGGGTCGGTCGGCCGGAATGTGGGCCTCCGCAACTTGTGCGATGTCCATTGTTTCGGCACGACCGTCTCACCCGTTACCCAAGTGAAGGTAAAAGTCCGAGGGAATGTTCGGCCGCCTGTTTCATACTTTTGGTTTACACAACTACATGGTGTGTAAAGCTACCCAAATTACGAAAACTGCTGCCCTGCAGCGGATTTCCCAGCAAGACCGCTCGAATACAGCGAACACAGTACTTTTTCGCGCTGTTTTCCTACTGAAGGCGCTGTTTCCTCGCATTGGTGAGAGCGACTCCCGACGGCATGTCCGGGCACGAAAAAGCCCCGAGGCCGTGGGGCCTCGGGGCTTGGAGTTTCGCGTGGCCTGATTACCGCAGAATGTCCCGCCGAACGATGGTTTCGTCGCGGCCCGGTCCGACTCCGATGCACGACATGTACGCGCCCGAGAGCTCCTCGAGACGCAGGACGTAGTTCTGCGCGTTGATCGGCAGTTCCTCGAACGTACGGGCACCGGAGATGTCTTCCCACCAACCGGGCATCTCTTCGTAGATCGGCTTCGCATGATGGAAACCGGTCTGCGTCATCGGCATCTCGTCGTGGCGGACGCCGTCGACGTCGTACGCGACACAGATGGGCACCGTGTCCAGACTCGAGAGCACGTCGAGCTTGGTCAGGAAGTAGTCGGTGATGCCGTTGACGCGGGTGGCGTACCGCGCGATGACGGCGTCGAACCAGCCCGTGCGTCGTGCCCGCCCGGTGGTGACGCCAACCTCGCCGCCCTGCTTGGCCAGGTATTCACCGTGATTGTCGAACAGCTCCGTCGGGAACGGGCCCGAGCCGACACGCGTCGTGTAGGCCTTCAGGATGCCGAGGACGGTCCCGATCTTGTTGGGGCCGATGCCGGAACCGACCGATGCGCCGCCCGCCGTCGGGTTGGAGGACGTGACGTACGGGTACGTGCCGTGATCGACGTCGAGCAGAGTGCCCTGCGATCCCTCGAGCAGAATCGTCTCGCCGCGCTCGAGAGCCAGGTTCAGCTGCAGCCTGGTGTCGGTGATGCGGTGCTTGAAGCCCTCGGCCTGCTCGAGCACCTCGTCGACGACCTGCTGCGAGTCCAGCGCCCGCCGGTTGTAGATCTTCGAGAGCACCTGGTTCTTGAATTCCAGTGCAGCCTCGACCTTTTGGGTCAGGATCTTCTCATCGAGCACATCGGCTGCCCGGACGCCGACGCGAGCGAGCTTGTCCTGGTAGCACGGCCCGATGCCGCGGCCGGTGGTTCCGATCTTCTTGGCTCCGAGGAAGCGTTCGGTCACCTTGTCGATGGCCACGTGGTACGGCATGATCAGGTGCGCATCTGCGCTGAGCAGCAGGTTCGTGGTGTCGACGTCACGCTTTTCCAGGCCGTCGAGTTCGGTGAGCAGCACACCCGGGTCGACGACGACGCCGTTGCCGATGACGTTCTTCACGCCGGCTGTGAGGATTCCCGACGGGATCAGGTGCAGCGCGAACTTGTCGCCGTTCGGGAGAACCACGGTGTGGCCGGCGTTGTTGCCGCCCTGGTAGCGAACGACCCACTGGAGTCGTTCGCCGAAAAGGTCGGTGGCTTTGCCTTTGCCCTCGTCGCCCCACTGGGCGCCGATCAGGACTATCGCCGGCATGTGCTCTCCTACGTTGCTTTCGTGCGAGGACGTGCTGCAGATATTGCTCGATCGAACGCAGCCGTCACCAATTGCCGCAGGCGCGACAGTGGCCGGGGGAACAGTCTAGCCGAGGCGGTGAGCTGGCCCGCATGCCGCTACGGTGGAGCCGAAACGAGGGCACTATGGTCGTTCGAGGGTTCACCGATGATCTAGGAGCGCCGTGACACCGTTCGTTCTGCACTGCGGAAACCCGCCGTTGCCGATCACGCTGACCGACGTCCCATTGCGCAACGCCGATGCCGTGCCTACCGACGACGACTGCAACGCACTGTTCGCCGACATCGAATCGGCCCCCGCTCCGCGCATCATCGTGTTGGGCGACGACGCCTCGCTGGCCGCCGTCCTGACCAGGTTGATGCGCACCGAACGCCTCCACATCGAGGTCGCGTTCGTGCCCGATACCGCGACCAACGCCGCCCACATCTACAAGCTCGGCACCGGATCGCGCGCGGCCAAGGTGGCACTGACCGGCACGGCGTCGAGCACGCCCCTCATCCGCGACGACGCGGGCAAGGCCGTTGTCGGGCGGGCTCTGCTCGGCGGCGGTGGCGGCGCGGACCTCGAAGGCGAGGCGTACGTCGACGACACTCGGTTGTTCTCCGGAGTCGTTCCCGGCGTCGAGGTGGCACCGACCCCGGAGCTACCGGGCCTTCGTGCGCGGGTGATCAGCCGTCGACGACTGCTGCCGCGCCGCTGGGTGAGCGGACGCGCGATGCAGCTCGGCTCCCCCGCCGCAGACCTGATGCGCGACGGCATTGCCGGCGACAGAACAGTCAAGCGGTCGACGTTCTACCGTCACCACGAAGAGTGGTTGCTGGTCCGATGACCGTTCCGGTGCGCCGCAGTCCCGTTCTGCCGAGCCCGGTGTTCGTGGCCGTTCTCGCCGTTGCAGGAGTGGGCGGCGCGCTGGCGTGGACGGCGGAGGACGTCACCTCTCTCACCGCCCGACTCGGGGTGTTCGTGCTGGTGCTCGCCGGGTGGATCGCCTCGGTGTGCCTGCACGAATTCGGGCACGCGTACACCGCATTTCGGGCCGGCGACCGCGAAGTCGAACTCCGCGGCTATCTGACGCTCAACCCGCTCAAGTACACCCACCCGTTGCTCTCGATCGTGCTGCCGGTGCTGTTCATCGCGATCGGCGGAATCGGGCTTCCGGGCGGCGCCGTGTACCTGCGAACCGACCGATTCTCGGCGTCGACTCAGCGGCGCATCGCTCTCGCCGGACCGTTCGCCAACGCCGTTGTCGCCGTGGTCCTTCTGATCGTCATTCGGATGTTCGGCACCGACGGCACCCATCAGGCCTTCTGGTACGGGCTCAGCTTCCTGGCGTTCCTGCAGATCATGGCCACGATCCTGAACCTGATTCCGGTGCCCGGACTCGACGGATACGCCGCACTCGAACCCTCGCTCTCACCCGCCACCCGCGCCTCGCTGAACCAGTTCAAGGGTTACGGAATCCTCGTTCTCGTCGCGTTGCTGTTCGTGCCCGCGGTCAATTCCGCCTTCTTCGGGGCGATCTACACCCTGTTCGGGCTGTCCGGTGTTCCCGAGTTCTTCGCAGGCAACGGAAACTACCTGATGCGATTCTGGCTGTGACCCGAGCGCCGGGAAGGACTGCACGACACCGACCGTGACCGACGGGATTTCCGTCGCTTTCGAGAAGTTGTGTGCAGCAATCCCCGATTCGGTCGGTGGCGGGTCGCATAATTCCCCCATGACGACGTGGAACGACTTCTCGACAGCCGCCCCGAACCTGGCCTCGGCAGTGCAGGCCAGGTTCACCGCCCACAAACACCACGTACTCGCCACACTTCGGGCGGACGGCTCACCGCGCGTGAGCGGCACCGAGGTCGAGTTCGCCGACAGCGGTGTGCTGCGCCTCGGTTCGATGCTGGGGGCAGTCAAAGCACGAGATCTGCAGCGCGACGGACGGTTCGCGCTGCACAGCAATCCGGGTCACCATTCGATGGAGGGCGGGGACGCGAAGATCGGCGGCCGTGCCGTCGAGATCACCGATCCTGCTGTGCTGCAACCGATATTCGACGCCACACCGGGTGAACTGGTGCCGTACCACGTGTTCGACCTCGACATCACCGAGGTCGTCCTGACGTCACTGGTGAACGATCACATGCAGATCGACGTGTGGCGTCCCGGCTCCGAGGTGCACACCGTCACCAGGTGAGCTCTTCCTTGCAGGTCCTGCCGTGCGCGGTGGGTTCGACCTGGACCGTGGCGTGGTCGAGACCGTAGGCGGACAGCAACGACCGGGCGCGATCGAGCACCATCGACGACGACCCCTCGCACTCGAGATGCACTGTTGCCACGTCCATTCCGGTCGTCAGCGTCCACACGTGCAGGTCGTGAACCCCCGTCACGCCCGGTAGCGCGCTCAGGTCGCCGGTCAATGCGTCGACGTCGACGTGCCCCGGACTGGCCTGGGTGAGAATGCGCAGTGCCGAGCCGGCGAGCTTGATCGCGCGCGGGATCACCCACAGGGAGATCAGGACACCGACGACGATGTCTGCCCAGGTCCACCCGAACACGACCATCAGCACGCCGGCGACGAGCACCCCGACGCTGCCGACCGCATCGGCCAGGACCTCCATGTACGCACCGCGGACGGCCAGGGAATCCTTGGCGTCGCCGCGAATGAGCAGCATGACGACGATATTGGCCGCGAGACCGGCTGTCGCAGTGAGAATCAACGGAACACCGGGGATTTCGGGAGCGTCGCCGATGCGCGAGATCGCCTCGTACATGATGAACGCCGCAACACCGAGCAGCAGAACGGCATTGGCGATGGCGGTCAACACTTCCGCCCGATGCCAGCCGAAAGTCCTTGCCGCTGCGGCACTTCCCTTGCGGGCGAGCACGAGTGCGATCAAGCCCATCGTCATGCCGAGCACATCGGTGAGCATGTGGCCCGCATCGGCGAGCAGGCCGAGCGAGCCGATCGCCACGGCGACGGTCGCCTCGACGACGAGAAACACCACCAGGATCGCGAGGGCGACGATCATCTTGCGAACGCGGGACCTGGGTGGCCCCGCACCCGCAGGCGTGTGTCCGCCCACGCCGTGGCTGTGCCCGTGACCCGCGCCCATGACTCCCCCTCGTGACTGCATCGACTTCCGGGAGTCACCATATGCGTACATACGCATATATGCAATGGTGTCCTCGGGTCACAACTCCGGCGGGACGTGCGGGTGCTTCACCGTCGGCGGAAGCGTCGCCAACGCAGAAATACGTTTGAGCCCGGCGACCTGCAGCAGGTCGACGATGATCGAGCGCAACTGTGCCAGGACCACCGTTGCCGACAGACCGGCGTTCGAGATCAACTCCGGTTTGGCACCGGCCGCAACCGACCGCAACACTCGTGCCGCCTCTGCCGCATCCGGCTTCTGACCCGGATCGGCAAGGATCATCTGCCGCAGGACCTCCACCGCATGCGCCAATTTCTCCACTTCGTCGACGACGCGCGGATCGAGGATCTCGTCGTCGCGCACCAGCGTCAGCGACCGTCGCGCGAGCACCCGAATGTTGCGGACGGCGTTGTCGATGGGATCGGCCGTCGCCGCCAGCGACGCCAGACGGTTGCGGTGATTCCAGTACATCGGCGAGATTCGCGCGATCTCCCGGCCGCCCTTGAGATCGGTTCGCAGAGCATCGATACCCGACTGCGTCGCACGCGCCTTACGTAGCGCCTCCTCGATCGGCTTGGGATCGTTCGCCACCAAGCCGTCGGCCACCTTCTGCAACACACTCGCAGCCGTGGCCAACACACTCGCCGCATCCTTGCGGGCCCGCCACACCGGGTGCGTCGGGATCAACGCCACGATCGCGATGCCCACCAGACCACCGACCAACGCGTCGACCATGCGGTTGGGGCCACCCATGTTGCCGGGCGGGATGAGCGTCGCCACCAGCACCGCGGACGATCCGGCCTGCATCGCGATGATCGGCCCGCCGTCGAGGAACACCGCTGCCGACATCGCCAGCACCACGACCAGAGCGATCTGCCACGGCCCGCTACCGATCAGCGAGATGAGCAGATCCCCGATGCCGATGCCCACCGTCACTCCGACGACGAGCTCGGCCGATCGGCGCAGGCGAGCACCGAGCGAGACGCCGAGCGAGACGACAGCGGCGATGGGTGCGAAGAACGGGCTCTCGTGACCGACGATGTCCGTCGCCACGAACCACGCCACTCCCGCAGCCAACGCGCACTGAATGATCGGCAGCAACGACAACTTCAGCCGAGCACTGCCCGACTTCAGCCGGGTTCGACCCCGCGCCCGGCTGGCGCGAGCCCGATCAGCCCAGGCCGAGCGCTTCTGCTGCCTTGGGGTCACAGTCTTCGAGGAGGTCGAGGCAGCGGGCGTACTCGTCGTGCTCGTTGATGTCGCGGGCCGCTTTGGCGAGGACTGCGACGCATCGGAGGAATCCTCGGTTGGGCTCATGGCTGTACGGGACCGGCCCGAATCCCTTCCATCCATTACGACGCAACTGGTCAAGACCTCGGTGGTAGCCGGTACGAGCGTAGGCGTACGCCGTGATGGTGGCTCCCGACTCGAGCGCCGCCTCGGCCAGGTAGGCCCACGCGATGGACGCCGTCGGATGCGCCGCCGCGACGGTCTCGGGTGCCTCGTGGTTCAGCAGCGCGGATTCGGCCTCGTCGTCGCCGGGCAACAGTGTGGGTTGGGGTCCGAGCAGATCACCGAAAGAAGTCATGGCGCTCATTGTGCCCCTACGTCACCGAATCGTGTCCGAACACCCCCGGTGGCGCTCGCGCCGAGCGCCCGACACGGTCGATAGGCTGCCAGCTGACGAAATCGAGAACACGTGAGTTCTCGCAGGATTCGGTGAACGAGGGAGAACGCATGCCGGACGAGAAGAAGAAGGCACCCTCCGAGGCCGACGCAGCCACCGAGAAGATCGATCTCCGCAAGAAGAAGGTCGACGAGCCGGCCGACGCAGCCACCGAGAAGATCGCCACTGCTCCGGCCGAGGAACCGGCCGCAGCGGAATCGAAGCCCGTCGCAAAGCCGACCGCGGCCCCGCGTCGTATCCCGCCCCGAAACCCGTCCGAGAATCGGACCAAAGATGTTGCGGTTGAGAAGAAATCACCCGCCACCGTGCCACAACCAGTCGGGCCGAGAAGGATCGAACCGCAGAAACCAGGGTCGAAGCAGGTCGGTCCCCAGCGCATCGGACCCGACCCGACGGAACCCGGCACACCGAGTCACAAGAAGTGGTGGGCGGCGCTGGTGGCCGCAGTTGTCGTGATCGGGGCAGTGGCCGCCGGTGCATACCTGCTGATCGACCGCCCGAGCGTCGACGACTCCCCGGAGGCCCGGATCAGGACGACCGTCGAGTCGTTCACCAGAGCCTTGGCCGTCGGCGACCTCGCCACACTGCGCAGCACCTCGTGCGGTGACCTGGCGACGTTCTACCGAGACATCCCCGACGCGGAATTCGCCGACGTCCATCGCGTCTCGCTCGCGCAGGGCAACATCCCCACCGTCGACAGCATCGACGCCATCCAGGTCGGTGACGACGACACCGCGATCGCTCAGGTGATCGCGCACACCGACGCGAACCCGAACGATCGCTCCCCGCGCACCTTCGACCTGCGCCTCGACGGCGACCAGTGGAAGGTGTGCAACTGACCGACGTGAGCGGCGGAGCCTGCGGGTCGTTCCGCAGGCTCCACTCCTACCTCGTAGCCTGCTACGAAGTTCCGCTCACGGGGATCAGCCGGCGCTGACGCTGCGACCGGCGGACTTGAGGTCGTTGCAGGCCTCGACGACACGGGCCGTCATCCCGGCCTCGGCCTTCTTGAGGTAGCTGCGCGGGTCGTAGGCCTTCTTGTTGCCGACCTCGCCGTCGACCTTGAGCACACCGTCGTAGTTGGAGAAGAAGTGTCCGGCGATGGGACGGCTGAACGCGTACTGGGTGTCGGTGTCGACGTTCATCTTCACCACGCCGTACTCGAGCGCCTCTTCGATCTCGCTCTTCGCCGAACCCGATCCACCGTGGAAGACGAAATCGAAGGGCTTGGATCCCGATGCCAGACCGAGCTTCTCCGACGCAACCCGCTGACCGTCTGCCAGCACCGACGGCTTGAGCTTGACGTTGCCCGGCTTGTACACGCCGTGCACGTTGCCGAAGGTCGCCGCCAGCAGGTAGCGCGAGCCCGCGTCGCCTGCGCCGAGGGCCTCGACCGTCTTGAGGAAGTCCTCGTTCGAGGTGTAGAGCTTGTCGTTGATCTCGGCCTCGACGCCGTCTTCCTCGCCGCCGACGACACCGATCTCGACCTCGAGAATGATGTTCGCAGCCGCAGCGCGGGCCAGCAGATCCTTGGCGATCTCGAGGTTCTCGTCGATCGGGATGGCCGAGCCGTCCCACATGTGCGACTGGAACAGCGGGTTCTTGCCTGCGTCGACGCGCTCCTGCGAGATCGCGATCAGCGGACGAACGTACGTGTCCAGCTTGTCCTTGGGGCAGTGGTCGGTGTGCAGAGCGATGGTGACGTCGTACTTGGCCGCGATCACATGCGCGAACTCGGCGAGCGCCACGGCACCGACGACCATGTCCTTGATACCGAGCCCGGAGCCGAACTCGGCTCCGCCGGTCGAGAACTGGATGATGCCGTCGCTACCCGCGTCGGCGAATCCCTTGATGGCGGCGTTGATGGACTCGGAACCCACACAGTTGATTGCCGGAAAGGCGAACTTGTGTTCCTTCGCCCGGCCCAGCATCTCGGCGTAGACCTCGGGAGTTGCGATAGGCACGGCGTCATTCCTCCATAGAAAAGTTCGGTTGTGTCCAGTGCAGTATGGCAACCTCCCGGCCCGGTGTCGTGCGTACCCGCACCCCTCCGGTCATTCCGCAGGCTCCACTCCCGCGCCCCTCCGATCATTCCGCAGGCTCCACTCCCGCTGACCGGCCGGGAGCGACGGCCCGTCGACGGTGCCGAACAAGCCATCACGTTCACAGCAGAGCGACACCATCTGTTCAGGACTTACCAGTTTCGGCCGGTAGTGTGGGCGCGGTGAGTCTCCTAGCTGCCTCGGAAACGATGACGACGAACCTGGCCCTGTTGCCGGGCTTTCTCGACCCGGTGAACCTGCTCAACTCCTTCGGGCACTGGGTGTTGATCGGGCTGCTGCTGGTGGTCTTCATCGAGTCCGGGCTGCTGTTTCCGCTGCTCCCAGGTGATTCCCTCCTCTTCACGGCCGGGTTGATCGCCGCGTCGAAGTCCACCGAGATCGAGCCGTTCGCGTCCATCTGGACCCTCGTCGTTCTGATCCCGATCGCGGCCATCCTCGGCGACCAGGTCGGCTATCTCATCGGCACCAAGGGTGGCGCGGCCCTGTTCAAGAGCAACGATTCGCGATTCTTCAAGAAGAAGTACATCGACGAGTCGCACCTGTTCTTCGAGAAGCACGGCCCGATCACCATCATCCTGGCGCGCTTCGTACCGATCGTGCGTACGTTCGCACCGGTCGTCGCCGGTGCGTCGCACATGAAGTACTCGCTGTTCCTCACCTACAACGTCGTCGGCGGCGTCCTCTGGGGCGCGGGCGTGACGGTGCTGGGGTACCTGCTCGGGCAGATCGCGTTCATCCGCGAGCACGTCGACATCATCTTCCTGATCATTGTCGCCGTTTCCGTCCTCCCCATCGTCGCCGAGGTCGGCAAGCGCATGATCAAGGCCCGCAAGACCCCGCTCGGGGAGGCGGCCGACGTGATCGAGGCCGACGCCCCGGACACCAAGTCCTGATCGAGATCTTCCGAAAGTGATCGAGTCCATGTCGTCGATTACCACTGCGCTGTCGACCGAGTCCGTCCAGGCCGCCGGCAGTTTCGGTCCGTTGGAGACAGCGGGCCCACTCGTCGTGTGGATCGTCGTGATGACCTTCGTGTTCATCGAATGCGCAGTGATCATCGGGTTGTTCCTGCCCGGAGACTCGATGTTGATCACGGCAGGAATCGTGATGGCGACCCACGCGTCGGGCACCGGTCACATCTGGGCGCTGTCGCTCGGTGCGATGGTCGCCGCCATCGCAGGCAACCAGGTGGGCTATTCGATCGGCCACCGGACCGGCTCGACTCTGGTGGCCCGCAAGAACGGCAAGTATCTCAACACCAAGAACCTGCACAAGGTCAATCTTCTGCTCGAGAAGCACGGTTTCTGGGCGGTGCTGGTCGCGCGGTGGATCCCCTGGGTCCGCACCCTGTGCCCGCTGGTCGCAGGTGCTGCGAAGATGGATCACCGCAAGTACACGATCGCCAGCACTCTCGGTGCCATCATCTGGGCTCCGGTGCTGCTGCTGATCGGGTTCTACTTCGGGTCGTTCATCGAGGGCATCCCCTGGCTGATGCCCGCCGTCCTCATCGGCATGGTGGTGCTGCTCGTCGTCGGAACCGGTCTCGGTATCTGGCAGTACCGCAAGGAAATGGCACGGCCCGAAGAGACCATCGAGGTCGAAGAGGTAGTCGAATAGGGTCTGCGTCGGTCCGCTCCGACGAGGTGTTCTAGAAACCCGCAGCCGAGACTCGGTAGGCCGCTTCCATCAGCATCCAGCCGCCGAGCTGCACCGAGAAATCCCGTTCGGGCACATCGGACGGTCGGACCGTGCCCTCGGCGAAGGTGGCGATGTGCAGGCCTTGCCCCGGGAAGCGGGCTTCGCGGGTCCAGTCGGCTCCGAACAGTGGATTGTCTTCCACTTCGAGGCGGTTCTCCCACGCCGACTCGGCCGAGTTCAGCACGATCGCCGCAGCGAGTTCGCGTGCCCGGTCGTCGGCGTCCGAGTCCCCGGGTAGCTCCACCGCGACCATGGCCAGGTAGCGCGCGAGGATGGGGTTGAACAGGCCGCCGTCTCCCCCACCGCCGCCGGTGACGACGAGGTTGCGGGTCAGGTGGTTGTCGACGGCGTCGACCAGGGCATGGACTCGCTCGGCGTGCCGGGGTTCTCCGAGTCGGACAGCGAGTTCGGTCTCGAGGCCCAACGTGACGCCCTGGCAGTAGCTGTACACGGCGCGTTCCATCTCGCCGGTCTTTCCGGCGTCGACGAGTGCACGAGTGGAATGCATTCCGTCCAGAACGAGCCCCGTACGCGGGTCCTTGAGGGTGCGGTCCATCCAATCGGCCATCTCCTGGGCACGCCACAGCCGACCGGTGCGGGCCAGCAGGATCGCGGCCGGGCCGTTGGCGGGTGCGTTGTAGAAGTCCGACTTCTTGCGCCACGGAATGCCGCCGCCCTCGGCCGGAGCCCAGGCGTCGAACAATTCCATCTCGATCTGCTGGATGCCACCGCGATTGCCGACGAAATGCTGCCGCTGCGCGCGTTCGAGCGCCAACCCGAGCCACGCCATGTCGTCGTAGTAGTTGTTGGTCCACCCGCTGACGTTGCGGGTTCGGTGCGCTCGGGTGATCTTGTTCAATCGCCGACGGCGCTTGGCGGTGAGTTCACGATCGGCGGCGTCGACCGCGCAATCGAGCAGGTGGGCCTGCCACCAGTAGTGCCAACGCAGGAACATCCGTTCCGAACGCGCCGGTGGCCAGGCGACGACTCCCAACGTCGTGCCCGGCAGCCCCCACAGCCGACGCATGTGCCGCGCGACGACGGCCCCCTCCGCAGCGTCCGCACGCTGCGACCACAACTCCTGCATAGCCGCAATCCTGCCACTACCGTTGCCGATTCGTTACATCCCGCCCCGGAAACCCCCTCGGACAGCGCTGCGACTCACCACGCTGCATCGAGATCCGCGTGCCGCCGAATCCACGAGTGCATGGCAATCCCGGCGGCAACACCTGCATTGATGCTGCGCGTGGAACCGAATTGCGCGATCGATACCGTCATCGAAGCCGACTCGCGGGCACTGTCGGTGACACCCGGTCCCTCCTGACCGAAGAGCAGCAGACAGTGACGCGGCAACTCCGCGGTCTCGATCGGTACCGACCCAGGGGTGTTGTCGACGGCCACGACCACGAGGCCCTGCTCGGCCGCGAACGCCATCAGCGCCTCCACCGAGTCGTGGTGATGGATGTGCTGGTAGCGGTCGGTGACCATGGCACCGCGACGGTTCCACCGACGACGTCCGACGATATGGACCGCCTGCGCGGCGAAGGCGTTCGCGGTGCGCACCACCGTCCCGATGTTCGCGTCGTTGGTGAAGTTCTCGATGGCGACGTGCAGCGAATGCCGTCGGGTGTCGATGTCGGCGACGATCGCCTCGCGTCGCCAGTAGCGGTAGGCGTCGACCACGTTGCGGCGATCTCCGCCCGCGAGCAGGTCCGGGTCCAATCGCGGATCGTCGGGTGGCGGTTCGGTGTGCGTGTCGAACCACGGTCCGACGCCGTTCGGGTTCTCACCCCACTCGGTGGGGCCGGCATCGTCCGACGACGATTCGCTGCCGATCGTGTTCTCGCTCAATAGACTTCGTTGCTGTCCGGTGCGATGCGGAAGCCGTGCCCGGTTGCGTCGTCGACGCACGAGATGCCGTTCTCGGCGGACGTGCAGGTGAATCCGTTCTCGGAGATGCTCGCTCCGACCGCCAGCGGTGGATCGATCGTCTCGCCGCCCGAGGTGTAGACCACACCGCCGGAACACATGAACGCCGCCGGGCCATCGTTGGTGACACGAATACCGTTGCCCCAGTTGATCATGCAGTCGTCGGGCCGCGGCGGCACCGGGGTGGTGGTGCCCTGACACCCGGCCTCGACACGACTGGAGAGCGGCACGATCCCGCACTGGAACAGACCGTCGGGGGAACTGAAGTAGTACGCACCGCCGATGGCGGCGTACGTCGTCTGCGGTTCCGCGGTGGGCGGCGGCTCCACCGGAGGCGGGGGCGGCGGCAGTGGCACTTCCGTGGTCGTCACGGGCGCAGGAGTGGTGGTGGTCTGCGTCGTCGTCGGCACCGGAGTCGTGGTCGACGCAGGCGGCGGAGGCTGGGCAGCGGACTCACTGCTGCAGCCGGCGAGAACGAGCGCAGTACCGACCCCGATTCCCACCAACCAGGCTCGTGCCCAACCCATTTGCCGTGCCCTGCTCGATCGCTGCCCGCTCGCACCCCACGTAATCGGCATGAAGAAACCCCGACCCACCTTTCGACATCGACTGCTCGAAAGACCGACGATACCGGCGCAGTGCCGGCATCGTCCGGCGAGGAGTTCTAGGTGTGGCTCAGACGCCGGTTGACCTCGCGAGTGAGCCATGCGGGCGAGAAGCGCGAGCCGAGCGAGAGTGCCTTGGACGGCAGGCCGACCGGGAAATGCACCTTGTGCAACCGACGCTTCACCGGACGAGTCGCGTCGAAGATCGCGTCGGACACGTCCTTGACGGTGAGCTTGATACCCAACGAGCTCGTGGTGCCCGTCGACACGCCCTGCGTCATCGCCGTTTGGACGAACAGCGGCCACATGGCCTTGACCGAGATGTCGTACTTGCTCCACTCGAGATCCAACGCCTCGGTGACGCCGCGCACCGCGAACTTGGTCGCGCCGTAGGTCACCAACTCGGGCTGACCGTAGATGGCCGACGCGGAACACAGGTTGACGACCTGCGCGCCTGCGGTGTCCTTGAGGTACGGGAAGGCCGCGAGGGTGCCATAGATGACCCCGTTGAAGTTGATGTCGATCTGACGACGATGCACCGACAGCGGCATGTCCTCGAAGGCACCCGCGGCGAGAATTCCGGCGTTGTTGATCAGAATGTCGAGTCGACCGTCACCCTCGGTGACGAACTCCTTCAGCCGGGTTTCCCACTGGTCGGAGTTGGTTACATCCAAGATGCCGGTGACGACGCGGCCGCTGAGCGAGGCAGCTTCCTTGCCGAGCGAGGCCAAGCCGGTCTCGTCGATGTCGTATGCACCGACGAGGTAGCCGTTGGCCGCGAACTTGAGAGCCGTCGCGCGGCCGATACCGGCAGCTGCGCCTGAGATGAAGACAGTTGGTCGAGTCACATCGATCACCGTACATGTAACCCTACTTACCGGTAACCCCCTATCGTCGAATATCGAACAGTCGCCTCCGGCGACCCAGGAGCACCGAAGTGAACAACGCGAGAATCGTGCGAGCAGTCGTCGTCGTGACGATCGGATACGCCATCGTGCTGGCGATCTGGATCGGCTGGCTGATGAAGCGAACCCCGCCCGGGACGCTTCCGTACCAGCTGGCGGCCCTGGTCGCCGGATTCGGCGCGGCCCTCGGCCTGGCCATGATGCTCGCGGGACGACCGACGCGTGAGCAGAAGGAACTGATCGAACACGGCGTCGAAGGATGGGCGACGGTCGATGCGATCCGTCGCATCGACGAGAACACCGCCGAGTTGGACCTCGAATTCACCGTGCCCGGCTCGAGCAGCTACTTCGGCAAGATCGTCTACGACGTCCCCCGCTCGGACACCTCGCGGTTCGAGCCGGGCACCGTCATCGCCGTTCGCGTCGACCCCGCCCACCGCGAGCGAGTGCTGCTGCTACCCCGAAGCGAGGGCTTCGACGAGTAGGACCTGCGCCGCGACGTAGGTCGACAGGACTATGGCCTCCGCGGTCCGCCGCTGACGATCCTCGGTCAGGAACAGTCGGCGGAAGACGATCAGTGCGTCGGATGCAGTGAACAAGGCACCGCCGATCATCAGCCGTCGATCGCCGCCGCGGGAGACAGAACGAGCAGACAGGGTCGACGTGGTCGCGAGCACCGCACCGTACGCGATCAGGGTCGACGCCACCGCGGGCTGTCGCCTGGCCAGTAGCGTCGCCGCGGCCGCCCATCCGGCGTACCGCGGAACGGCGTCGATCAGTGCCGGACGCGCACCCTTGCGGTACAGCAGATACGTATAACTGCCCTGCATCACGGCGAACGCACGCGCACCCCATTCCAGAGCGGAGTCGTCGTCCGGGTCGATCAGTAGAACGTCGCCGATCGTTGCGGCCGCGAGACCAGCCGTGAGCACCCGATCTCGGCCCGGATCGAGGCCGCTCGCCAGGGCCGGGACTATCAGAGGCTTGGCCATGCGCTGCAACGGTATCGACCCCGTCCAGGCACCGACCACGGTCACCGCACCTGCTATCAGCGCGGCCGCACGAGCCCGCCGAACCCGACCGACAACCATCGCAGACCTCCACCCGAACATCTCGTCACAGTGAGCATCACATGTGACGCTGACCCCTATCGCTTGATACTCGCAGGTTGCGTCGCCATCGTGGAAAGGTCGGTCGGATCATTTCGAGGCAGTGGGGACCAGCATGCGCCGCAAACTCACCGGGCAGGACAGTTCGGGCCGCTCCGCGTTCGCAGGCCACCCCAACCCGTTGCTCCGCGACTGTGACGTTCGCCAGGCTCGCATCAAGCACTGGGTGACCGCACTGCTGATCCTCATGGTTCCGGTGTCGCTGTGGATCGGTGCCGCCGCCCACACCGATCAACAACAGCGACTCGAGGACCAGAAGACCTCGATTCACCAGGTCACCGCGACCACCACCGCCGCCGCCGAATCCACACCCGTCGCATCGACCGAATTCGGCGCGTCCGGCGCAGCGGCGACCGCCGTCGACTCACGGTGGGTCTACCGAGGCGTCGAGCACACCGGACGCGTCAGCGTGGACACCGGATCACCCGTCGGCACCACCACGCAGATCTGGGTCGACGACAGCGGCAACCCGAGCATGCGGCCACTGACCTCGTCGGACGTCGTGGCCGCGTCGATCTTCAACACCATCGGTAGCTGGGTGCTCGTGGCATCGATTCTCATCGGCTTCCATCACCTGATGCGCTTTCGCTACGACGGTCATCGGGACGCCGAGTGGGACCGCGACATCGCCGCTCTCCTCCGCCAGTACTGACGCGACCCCCGGTGCCCTTCCGCAGGTCACCTGTGCCGTTGCATTAGATAGTTAGTGTATGTAACAATAAATCGGTGAGTCACTCCGACGCAGACATCCGGGACCTTCTGTCGCAATTGGTCACCAGCTCGTCACGTTTCGTCCGATTGGCCGCACGGTTCGGCAGCGACGAATGGCCGAGAGCGTGGATGCGGGCGCTGTCGTTGCTCGAGGAATATCAGCCCCTGCGCATCAGCACGTTCGCCGAGCTGGACCGCTGCTCCCAACCGTCGGCGACGGCCTTGCTCGCCAAGCTGAGCAAGAGCGGCCTCGTCACCCGAACCGCCGATCCCGACGATTCCCGTGCCGTCCTCATCGAGATGACCGACGACGGCCACCGATGGCTCGCCGCGAGTCGACGCCACATCGTCGACGGACTGGTGCCGTACCTGTCCGACCGCGACCCGGAACAGATCCAGAAACTGACCGACGGACTGAGCGAGCTTCGCAGCATCCTCGAGCCCGTCGATCGCGGAATGAGAGGAACCTCTTCGTGACCACCAGCACCTCCCCCGACAGCCTGCTGAAGCAACCGCGAGCGGTGTGGGCCGTCGCGTTCGCCAGCGTCATCGCCTTCATGGGCATCGGCCTCGTCGATCCCATCCTCAAGCCCATCGGTGAACAACTCGATGCCTCGCCGTCTCAGGTGTCGTTGCTGTTCACCAGCTACATGCTCGTGACCGGATTCGCGATGCTTATCACCGGGGTCGTGTCGAGCCGCTTCGGACCCAAGCGCACCCTGCTGGCCGGACTGGCGATCATCGTCGTCTTCGCGGCACTGGCGGGCACGTCCGGATCGGTCGGCGAGATCATCGGTTTCCGCGCAGGCTGGGGACTGGGCAATGCCCTGTTCATCGCGACGGCGCTCTCGACCATCGTCGGTGCCGCATCGGGAGGTGTCGCTCGCGCGATCATCCTCTACGAGGCCGCTCTGGGTATCGGTATCGCCACCGGACCCCTCGTCGGTGGCGTTCTCGGCGGGTTCAGCTGGCGCGGACCGTTCTTCGGCGTTGCCGCACTGATGGCCGTCGCGTTCATCCTGCTCGTCGTCATGCTGCCGGACACCCCGAAGCCCGCGCACACCACCTCGATCCTCGACCCGTTCCGCGCGCTTCGTCACCGCGGCCTGCTCACCGTCGGCATCACCGCGCTGCTCTACAACTACGGATTCTTCACCCTCCTCGCCTACACCCCTTTCCCGTTGGACATGGGCACGTACTCCATCGGCTTCATCTTCTTCGGCTGGGGCCTGTGCCTGGCGATCGCATCGGTGTTCGTGGCACCGAAACTGCAGCGGGCCTTCGGAACGCTGAACATGATGATGCTCGCGTTGCTGCTGTTCGCCCTCGACCTGGCCGCCATGGCGATGTTCACCGAGAACAAGATCGTCCTCATCGTGGGAACCGTCGTGGCCGGGCTGTTCCTCGGCGTCAACAACACGCTGATCACCGAGACCGTGATGATCTCGGCACCGGTCGAGCGCTCGACGGCGTCGGCGGCCTACAGTTTCGTTCGCTTCACCGGCGGGGCCGCGGCTCCTTACCTGGCCGGCAAATTGGGCGAGTCGAACATGCACGTCCCGTTCTGGGTGGGTGCCGCCTGCACCGCTCTCGCCATCGTGGTCCTGGCGACCGGCCGGAAGGTGCTCGCTCATGTCGACGACCACGAACCCGCACCTCACAGCATCGACGAGGCCCGGGCCGTGACGGTCGGCGACTGAAATACCTTCACCTGAACAGGTTTTCGCGGCGGTCGAGATCTTCGGATCTCGACCGCCGTTGGCTTTCGCAATTCTCACTCGTCACATGAGTCCCATCAGTAACACTTTCATAACCAATTCTCAGGTAAAGGCTTGAACGGTTCCCGAGACCGGCCGGTTGGTTTACGGTCACGTCAACACGGTTGTTCGTGTGACTCACCAACTACACCCGTTCCGCGTGGGAGGGCGGGTGCGCGCAGCACTCTGCTGCCACTGACCGAAGGGCCACAATCTCCATGTCGCAGAAGTCGATCGCCAGGTCCAAGAGGGCGCGCCTCGCCGCTGCCGGGGCCGCCATGGCACTGTCCCTCTCCATCGCTGCACCGGGAATTGCCAGTGCGCAGGATCAGACACCCGAAAGCTCCGCAGTCGAGCAGCCGGCCACCGAGGGCGGCACCGAATCCGGAGCTCCCACCACCGAGGAGGGCGCAGCGGTCGAAGGATCCGCCACCGTCGACGCGCAGATCGAAGCACCTGCTCCGGCCGTAACCCCGGAAGACGCCGCAGCCGCAGCGGCCGCAGCCGTCCCGGCCCCCGAGCTACCGTCGACCATCCGCCCGCTGCCCCAGGTCACCGGCGGCGTCGTCTTCAACGACGACGGCACCGCGACGGTCAACCTCGACGTCATCCCGCAGCTGTCCGACGCGGAGAGGCAGGCGATCGCCGACGCCGAAGCGGCCAGCAAGCTTGCCGCCGAAGCATCTGCCGCCGCTCAGGTGCGCCTCGAGACCGCCAAGGCCGCCGACACCGCCGCGAGTAGCGACGCCACCAAGGCCGAGGTCGCTGCAGCCGAGGCCGACGTCAAGGCCAAGGCTGCCGTCACGGCCGCCGCATCGGCCAAGGTCCAAAGCGAGGCCGCGAGTGCTGCGGTCACCGCAGCCAAGAAGGACGCTGCCGAGCTCGAGACCGCGGCCGACGAGGCCAAGGCGGCAGCGGACCAGGCCGCAGCCGACGCGAAGACGGCGGAGGATCTGGCTGTCGAGCTCGAAGCCGCAGCGGTATCGGGCGACCCCGAAGCCACCGCCGCAGCTGCGGCCGCCCGCGCCGACGCGAACGCGAAGGCCGAGCTCGCCGCCAGCGCCAAGGTCGAGGCCGATGCGTCGACCAAGGCCGTCGAGGACTCCCTCCAGGCACTGCAGGACTCGTTCAAGAACTTCAACCTCGCCAAGGTCGCTGCCGCCACCAGGGCCGCAGCTGCCACCGCGGCCAAGTCGCTGGCCTTGCACATCGAGGCTCAGACCGCAGCTGCGGTGGCCGCGATGGCCGAGCAGAACGCCAAGAACCTCGAAGCCGCAGCCGAGGCTGCCGCAGGCGAGGAGACCGAATCGCAGAAGGCTGCAGCCGACGCCCGAACAGCAGCCGATGCGGCCAAGGCCGACGCCGACGCCAAGGCAGAGGCGGCAACCGCAGCCCAGGCCGCACTCGACGCCGCCCCGTCGGACGCGGACATCGCGGCACTGCAGAAGACGGCCGACGACGCCGCGCAGGCAGTTCTGGACGCCGACGCCGCGGTTGTCGCCGCCGATGCAGATCTGGCAGCCAAGACCGAGGCAGCCGCGGCAGCCAAGGCCAAGGCGACGGAGGCCGCGGACGCCCTGGCAGCCGTACAGGCCGACGTCGATGCCGCCAAGGCCGATGCCGACGCGAAGGCCAAGGCCGAGGCCGATCTGAAGGCCGCAGCAGCCGAACTGGCCGCCAGCGGACCGAAATTCGAGTGGACGATCAACCTCGGAAATGTTGTCCGCGAGGACGTTCCGGTCACCGAGATCGACGAGAACACCGTCGTCGTCGACGAGACCGGAGTGTCACTGGTCGGTGTCAGGAACGAGGACGGATCGTTCACCGTCGCGGACTACTTCACCACCGACGAGAACGGTGTCGTCAGCGTTGCCGGCGATCTGCCGCCGGTCGATCTCGCTCTCGGCGATTCCTCCGACGAGGCATCGGGCGGGTCGGACAGCTCGTCCAACACCCCGGTGATCCTGGCCGGAGTCGGCGTGGTCGTGGTCGCGGCAGCAGGCGGAGCGTTCTACCTGCGTCGCCGCAGCTCCACCGATGCCACCTCGTAGAACCCGCTGGCTGTGGACGGCGATCCTGACCCTCGCTCTACTCGTATCAGGTTGTGCGAGTGACGAAGTCGGGATCGCCGCACCCGATCGCTCGCCGGTGCAGTCACAGATCTCGGTGGCCGCACCGGCGAGCGACGTCGCTCCCGCTCAGCCGGACCACATCGAACTCCGATCCTCGGACGGCACGACCTACCTGAGCAGCCCGATCCATCCCGACCCGCTCTACCGCGGCGGCGACAGTGGCCAGGTGCTGAACCCGGTCGACGAACTGCCCGCATGGTGGGCCGAGAGCGGAATGCCGGGAACCGCGACCGAACAAACGGTAGTGGTTGCCGGACATAACTATTCGAAGCGTGACGCCCCGTTCAAGGCGTTGCGGGTAGTCACGCCGGGCGACACCGTCGTGTTGCGCACCCCGAGCGGCACCTTGCAATACACGGTCGAATCGGTCGGCCCTCTACCTAAGGGATCTCTGCTCGCGGACAACGAACTCCGACGCTCGGTACCGGGACGATTGATCCTGGCCAACTGCGACGTCCAGGGCGGCGAACCCACCGACGACAACTTCGTCGTCGTCGCGCAACTCGTTCGCTGACAAGCTCTTTCGGAGCCAGGGGTTACAGGCCGAGGTCCGCCAGGCCGAGGAGGGATCGATATTCGAGACCCTCTGCGGCGATGACCTCGTCCGCCCCGGTCGCCCGATCGACCACCGTGGCCACGCCGACGACCGTCGCTCCCGCGTCCCGCAGAGCCTGCACGGCAGTGAGCGGAGAATTTCCGGTGGTCGTCGTATCCTCCACCACCAGAACACGTTTGCCGACGATGTCCGGACCCTCGATCCGACGCTGCATGCCGTGCGCCTTCGCGGCCTTGCGCACCACGAACGCATCGATCGGACGCCCCTGCGCATGCATGATCGACATCGCCACCGGATCTGCACCCATCGTCAGACCGCCGACCGACACGAAATCCCAGTCGGCAACCAGATCACGCATCAACGAACCGATCAGCGCGCCTGCCCGATGATGCAGAGTCGCGCGACGAAGATCGACGTAGTAGTCGGCTTCCTTGCCCGACGACAACGTCACCTTCCCATGCACGACGGCAAGCTCTTTCACCAAATCGGCCAGTTCCTGCCGGTCCGAATTCGCGGCACTGTCGGCCATGTTCGGATTCCTCTCGTCGCACCACGGATCTTCGATAGGTCGGTACGAACTTACCCACCGACCCGCGCAGGCGCTCCCGCCGGCTCCGCTGATCGTTCTGCCACTAGGCAGCGATCTCGGCCGACTGCTGCTCGTCGAGCAGTTCCTTGGTTTCCACGAACGGTTCCGGTGCGGTCAACGAACGAGCCCTGGCGACGAGCGAGGACGGGAACGTGCCGATCGCCTGCGACAACCGATACGCGTTGTCGTTGTACACCCGCACCGCGCCTGCGATACGGCGCTCGGTGACGTTCAGTTCACCGGCCGGGCCTTGAAACGACCAATTGCCCAACGCGTTCCGACGCGCATCGGCATCGGCGAGCACGGCGTGAAACGCGGCGGACAGGGCGTTCTCGGCGGCGGCCTGCGCCTGCAGACCCAGGCTGCGATCGCGCACGGCCTTGGACCACGAACGTGCACCGCCGAGCTGACGCAGCAGATCAGCGGACAGCCCGGTGGCCTCCGCGGCGGCGAGGAACGGGCCCAACTGCTCGTGACGCCGATCGAGCTCGACATCGACCAGCCGCAGACTCTGCTCCGTCTGATCGCTGTATCGACCGAGTCGACGCACCGCGACCACCACGTAACCGACCACGACAATGAGGACCAGGACTGCCACGACAACACCCGAAGAAACCGTCACGAGGTACGAATTTAGCCGCGTAAGCGCGTCTGCGCCCGTAAACACGCCCGAACTTCGATCACGGCTGATTGCGTCGGCGGTCCGAGTCGAACGGAATCGGACGCGAGACGGGCGGACGTGGCACCGGACGCGACGGATTCGCCCTACTTGCGGCCTGCGGACCGGCAGCATCGGGCCTCGGCGGACGCGGCCTGCGCCCCGGCTCCTGCGGACGCGGCTCCTGCACACGCGGTTCCTGAACACGAGGTTCCTGAACACGGGGTTCCTGGATACGCGGTTCCTGGACACGGGGCTCGGCGGCGCGAGGAGGCCGCACCCTCGGCTCAGGCGTGTTGGGTGCAGGGGTTCTGGGCTCGGCGACGGGCGGCTCCGGGCGTCGAACCGCCTGAATACGGGGTTCGGCCACGCGAGGCCGAGGATTGTGTGCCACGGGTGCTTGCTGCGTGGGTGCCTCGTGCACCGACGGCCTACCGGGATCACTCCGATCATCACCGGGGCGAGCGCCGTAGACCGCGCTTCCGCGAACCGGCGGCAGCACGTGCAACATGCCCGACAGTCTCGCGACCGCGTCGATCGCGGCATCCCAATCGCGACCGACACTGCCGAGCGGCAGTGACCCGAGCGTCCAGTCCTTCTCGCTCCACAGCAGCTGCAGATTCTCCGGGATGGACTCGGTGAACGCTGCCATCCGCTGGTCGCAGACACGCCGAGCGATGTCGACGTCGGTTGCGAACACCACGCGTGGGCCGATGGAACCGAGCAGTTCCATGTCCTCGTCGCGCGGCGGTGGCGTCGAGCGGGGCCGAAGATCGATGTCGACATCCGAACCGACCGAGCGTTGCACGGCCACGATCGTGCCCGTCTCCTCGACGTCGAAGAGAACGAACTCCTCACCGCGTCGAACGCCGGTCACCACTCCGAGAGCCACGTCGAACTCCGGCTTGGACAGGGCAGCGCGCGAGAACCGCGTGACCAGTTCTCGATCGTGCGGTCGGTACTCGTATCCCTGAGCCTTGGCCCACATCTGCCGTACACGTCCGGACCGATCTCGCTTGGACCTGTCGATGTAGAGCAGGGCCACTGCACCCATCAGTGCAATTGCCGCAAGGCCGAACCACATTGCCGTCATCGCGAACCACCTTAATCGACATCGACACCTTCGCCGCCCACCACCGCCGGGGCCTGTGAACCGTCCCTACTGCGACGCGGGTTGCCTAACCACCCAGACTCGGCGTTTCGATGATGACGTTCGCGCGAATCGTTCCGTCCTCGACGGCCTCGCCCTGCACCACGACGAATGCACCGACGGTCAGCGACGCCAGATCGCTACCGGACAACGAGATTATCTGGGTCTGGGGTGTGGTCTGCACCGTGACCGGGGCCCCGTCGAGACCGTCGAGCGTCAGAGTCGAGCCGTCGTTGGCGGTGATCGTTCCCACCGACGAGCCGAGCTGGCCGAGAATCTCGGGAATTCCCCCCGGGATCAGCTCGGGTGTGGTGGCCGTGCCCGATTCGGTGGGCTGCGGCGTGGTCGTGGGCGCAGTCGAGGTGGGCGGCCGGATCGAGGTCGACGGCGCAGTCGCCGTGGTCTCGGGCTCGTCCGATCCCCCGCTCAGGAAGGAAATGCCGAACACCACGACGATGGCGAGAACGACGAGTCCGATGAGCGCCAGAACCCACGGTCGGGGCCCCTTGCTGCCGGAATCGGCGTCGTTCGGTCCTTCGGTGGGAGGTGGGGAACCGTACTCCGGCGGCTGTCCGAACTGCTGAGTGTGGCCGAACTGCTGAGTGTGGCCGTACTGCGCAGTGTCGTAGCCCGGAGCCTGCCCGTACTGCTGGGGTTGCCCGTACTGAGCAGTGTTGTACCCCGGCGCCTGGCCGTAACCCGGGGCCTGACCGTACTGCTGGGTCTGGCCGTAGGCCTGATTCGCCGCAGCCTGCTGCTCGGGGTCGTAAGGCGGAAACGCCTGCGTCGGCTGATACCCCGGCGGATACGCCTGCGGGTCCGGATTCTGGTAGGCCGCGTTCTCGTAGCCCGGGTTCTGATACGCCTGCGTCGGATATGCCTCGGTCGGGTGAGCGCCGTCGGGATTTTGCTGGGTTCCGGAGTACGGCCGACCGTCGTCCTGGGTCGGCTCGGACGACTCCGCCTGGCGTGCCGCGTCCTGATCGCGCTCTCGAGGTGACCGCGGGTCGTCCGGATTCGTCATTCCACGAGCGTACCCACCCGCTGCACCCCGGTCGAAGCACGAAACAGGCCCGCACGAGCAGCGCTCGTGCGGGCCTGTTCGGACAGGCGACCCCGGCTAGCCCAGGATCAGGTGCTCGCCATCCGGGCTGACGTTGACCGACACCACATCGCCGTCGTGGACCTCACCGGCGAGGAGCAACTTCGCCAGTTGATCCCCGATGGCCTGCTGGATCAGTCGACGCAGCGGACGCGCACCGTACAGCGGGTCGTAACCGCGCACCGCGAGCCACATCTTCGCCGGCGACGACACCTCGAGTGTCAGGCGACGAGCCGACAGACGCTTGGCCAGGAAGCCGAGCTGGATGTCGACGATCGACTCGAGCTGATCCTCGGACAACGCGTCGAACACCACCACGTCGTCGAGTCGGTTGACGAACTCGGGCTTGAACGAACGCCGCACCGCGTCCATCACCTGCTCCTTGGTACCGCCGGCACCGAGGTTGGAGGTGAGGATCAGGATCGTGTTGCGGAAGTCGACGGTCCGGCCCTGGCCGTCGGTGAGACGGCCCTCGTCGAGCACTGCGAGCAGGATGTCGAACACGTCGGGGTGTGCCTTCTCGACCTCGTCGAAGAGCACCACCGTGTACGGCCGCCTGCGCACGGCTTCGGTCAACTGTCCGCCGGCCTCGTAGCCCACGTAGCCCGGAGGTGCACCGACGAGCCGAGCGACGGCATGCTTCTCGCTGTACTCACTCATGTCGATGCGCACCATGGCCCGTTCGTCGTCGAACAGGAACTCCGCCAACGCCTTCGCCAGCTCGGTCTTGCCGACGCCGGTGGGGCCGAGGAAGAGGAACGATCCCGTCGGACGGTTGGGATCGGCCACCCCGGCACGGGAGCGCCGGACCGCGTCGGACACCGCTTGTACGGCGTCCTTCTGTCCGACGACTCGCTTGCCTAGTTCGTCCTCCATGCGGAGCAGCTTGGCGGTCTCGCCTTCGAGCATCCGGCCGGCCGGAATTCCGGTCCAGGCCGCGACGACGTCGGCGACGTCGTCCGGTCCCACTTCCTCCTTGAGCATCACCTCGCCCTGAGCAGGAGAGTCCTCGGTCTTGGCGGCGAGCTCCTTCTCGAGCGTCGGGATGCGTCCGTAACGCAGCTCGGCGGCCTTGCCCAGATCGCCGTCGCGTTCGGCGCGGTCGGACTCCCCGCGCAGGTTCTCGAGCTCCTCCTTCAGGACCCGCACCGAGTCGATGGCGTTCTTCTCGTTCTGCCAGCGGGTGCTGAGCCCGGCGAGCTTCTCCTGAAGATCGGCCAGTTCCTGGCGGAGCTTGTCGAGGCGAGCCTTCGACGCGTCGTCGGTCTCCTTCGCCAGGGCCATCTCCTCGATTTCGAGGCGGCGGACGGCCCGCTCCACCTCGTCGATCTCGACGGGGCGCGAGTCGATCTCCATGCGCAGCCGCGACGCGGCCTCGTCGACGAGGTCGATGGCCTTGTCCGGCAGGAAGCGGGCGGTGATGTACCGATCACTGAGCGTTGCCGCAGCGACCAGGGCGGAGTCCGTGATCCGGACGCCGTGGTGCACCTCGTAGCGTTCCTTGAGTCCGCGCAGGATTCCGACGGTGTCCTCGACCGAGGGCTCTCCGACGTAGACCTGTTGGAAGCGTCGTTCGAGGGCAGCGTCCTTCTCGATGTACTTGCGGTACTCCTCGAGGGTCGTCGCACCGACCAGACGCAGTTCGCCGCGGGCCAGCATCGGCTTGATCATGTTGCCCGCGTCCATCGCGGACTCGCCGGTCGCGCCGGCACCGACGATGGTGTGCAGCTCGTCGATGAACGTGATGACCTGGCCCGCGGAGTTCTTGATGTCGTCGAGCACGGCCTTGAGCCGCTCCTCGAACTCACCGCGGAACTTCGCCCCCGCGACCATGGAACCGAGGTCGAGGGAGACGACGGTCTTGCCGCGCAGGCTCTCCGGAACATCGCCTGCCACGACCCGTTGGGCGAGTCCCTCGACGATGGCCGTCTTGCCGACGCCGGGCTCGCCGATGAGCACCGGGTTGTTCTTGGTGCGTCGCGACAGGACCTGCACGACACGCCTGATCTCGGTGTCGCGCCCGATGACGGGATCGAGCTTGCCTTCGCGGGCCAGCGCGGTCAGGTCGGTGCTGTACTTCTCCAGCGCCTGGTAGGTGTTCTCGGGATCTGCGCTGGTGACCCGCGCGCTGCCCCGGACGGCCTGGAAGGCGTCGCGCAATTCGTTGGGTCCGGCTCCGTGGCCGCTCAGAAGCTTGGCTACGTCGTCGTTGCCGGTCGCCAGGCCCACCATGAGGTGCTCGGTCGAGACGAACTCGTCGTCGAGTTCGGTGGCCAGATGCTGCGCGGCGGTGATCGCGGCGAGGGTTTCACGGCCGAGTTGCGGAGTTGTGGTCGAGCCGGATGCCGAGGGCATGCGATCGACGAGGTTCTGCGCTTCTCGACGCACCGTTGCAGGGTCGACGCCGACGGCCTTCAACAAGGGTGTGGCGATGCCGTCGGTCTGATCGAGCAACGCCACCAACAAATGTGCCGGACGAATGTCCGGGTTACCGGCCGCGGATGCGGCCTGCAGGGCAGCAGAAAGCGCTGCCTGCGACTTCGTGGTGGGAGTGAAACTGTCCACCGGTCACCTTCTTTCTCGGATCGGGTTTCGTGACTGTCGCTGGGTACAACCATAGACAAGTTGAGTCTGTTCCGCTCAACCCTGATTTTCTTCGTGCGCGACTCTGCACATTCCGCACCGTGCGCGATACCCTCGATCGGTCTACTTTGGAGACGGTCGACGGCAGTGACCGGTGGGGCAATCGGTGGGGTGGAGGTAGATCGATGCTCGACGCACGCACGATCTCCCTGGTTCGCACCGGATTCAAGTCCGTCGTGGCCGCCCAGGACGGACCGGCGCGGCTGTCTCGGTCCTTCTACGGCCACCTGTTCGCCGAGCACCCCCACTTCCGCGCCCTGTTCCCCGCGTCGATGGATGCGTTGCGTGAACACTTCGTCATGGCGCTCGGGTACGTCTTCGAGCATCTCGACGACCCCGACCGCGTCGAACCGTTCCTCGAGCAGCTCGGCCGGGACCACCGCAAGCACGGAATCTCGGGCGCGCACTTCCGTGCGGGCAGCTCGGCCCTGATCAGCGCGTTCCGCACCTTCGCCGGCAACGAGGTGTGGACCGACGAGGTCGAGACGGCCTGGAACGACACACTCACCGTCGTGAGCGACGCAATGGCCGAAGCCGCCGACAACGACGAACTGCCGCCGTTCTGGAGTGCCACCGTCGTCGAACATCATCGGCTTCTCGACGACCTCGCGGTCGTGCGGCTCAAGACCGACGGCGAAATTCCGTACTTCCCCGGGCAGTACGTCAGTGTGCAGATTCCGCAGCGGCCCAAGCTGTGGCGGTATCTGTCCCCGGCCATCCCCAGCAATCCGTACGGCGAGATCGAGTTCCACGTCCGACGCGTATCCGGGGGCTGGGTGTCGCCGGCGATGGTCACCGAGACCGCGGTCGGTGATCGCTGGTCCATCAGCCCGCCACTGGGCGGGATGCACGTCGATCGCGCGATCCGCGAGGACGTGCTGATGATCGCGGGAGGTACCGGCCTGGCTCCGCTGCGCGCGCAGGTCATGGAGATGGCGCAGCGCAGCAACAATCCGCGGGTGCATCTGTTCGTCAGCGGGACGTATCCGTGCGATCTCTACGATCTGGACACGCTGTGGCAGCTGTCTCTGTCCAATCCGTGGCTGACGGTCGTTCCGGTGACCGAGGAGCTCGAGAATCCGTGGTGGTACTCGGGCACACCTCGCGAACTGCCATGGGGAATGCACCACCGTCTGCACGGCGCGGTGGGCAAGGTGGTGACCCAGTTCGGCTCGTGGGCCGATCGGCAGATTCAGATCTGTGGGTCGCCGTCGATGGTTCGGACAACGATCTACGCCCTCCGCAGGGTCGGCACACCGATGGAGCACATTCAGCACGATCCGTTCTGAATCACGTTGCGCTGCTCGGGTTTCAGCTCGACAAAGACTTCGGCGGCAGATCCTCGACGATTCCGCCCGCCACCAGGCGAGGAGTCCAGGTCTCGGTGATGAGCCTGCCGTCTCCGGTGATGATCGCGTCGGGATCGGGGTCGATCAGAATGGGATAGCCCGCGTCCGCGTCGGCCAGGACGTTCTGCACCAGAAGGTCGTTCTCGATGGTGTAGTGCACGCGAACCGGATGCAGATCCGAGTCGAAAGCCCATGGGCGGCCGATGAAGATCACCGCATCACCGGAATCGTCGAGTACCGACACCGAGCCGTCGTGCTCGAGCCGCAGGCTCCACCGAGGCGGCATGGACGTGACGAACTCGAAGCGGTGGGGCGCTCGGGTGTCGAGCAGGTGGATCATCAGCAGTGCACCGTCCCAGGGATCTCGTTGCGGGACAATCACTTCGAACGATCCACATTCGTAGAACCTGGATCCGAACGGACCCGGGATACCTGCGCCGAGATCGTCTGCGATGGCGAGTTCGAGCCGAACGAATCCGGAGCCGTCCTCGGCGCGGAGCATGATTCCCTCGGACGGGTGCGGCATGGGCGATTCGTCCCGCGGTGCGTAGGACAGCACTGCACGAAGCAGAGGCTCGACCACCTCCGCGTCACCGTCTCGTGAATCGAACGTTCGTCGTCGACGACCGGTCATCTCCACCCCCTCCGCCTGGCAAGACAGTCTGCCACCGAGGCTCCGATCACGCGCCCGATTCTGCGGAAAAGCATTCGTTCGATCCCGTTTCCCCGGGTACCCGGCCGCGCGGACTCGGCCCCGCACGTCACCCCCCTCATGAAACCGATCAGTCCGATTCTGGGACGGATTTCTGCAGGTCAGCCATGATTCGACGGGATCACGACAGCGGCTACTATGAGCCGGTTCGGTCCGTGGCGGACCGATCTGCCCGGGTGGGCAGCGGCTGTATCAGGAAGGCACACACATCCCCGATGTCCGCTGATTTCGCCGCACGTCTGAACCATCTGTTCGCCACGATCCACCCGCCCGGACGCAAGCCACACACCAATGCCGAGGTCGCCGACGCACTCGCCCTGCGCGGGCACCAGATCTCAAAGCCGTACATCTCGCAACTGCGGTCGGGGCAGCGCGTCAATCCGTCCGCCGACACCGTGGCGGCACTCGCCGCGTTCTTCAAGGTCAAGGCCGACTACTTCTTCGACAACATCTATGCGGCCAAGGTCGATCACGACCTCGAACTGCTCACCCAGCTGCAGGGATACGGCCTACGTCGCCTGTCCGCCAGGGCATTCGACCTGTCCGAGGAATCTCAGAACCTGCTCAGCTCGATGGCCGAGAAGCTGCGCGTGAGCGAAGGACTTCCAGCGGTGCCGCCGGACAGCACCGTCTAGGATCCGGCTTTCGAGGCCGATACGGGTCGTTCCGCAGGCTGCACTCCCGCGGCCGCAATTCGCGCCTGCACTTCGGGACGCCTCAGTGGCGGCACCGTCGGCGGTGGCTGACGCCGCTCCGGGAGCGCGTCGAGGAGCCGGTGCGTCGTTGCCGTCACCTCGGCGACGGCAACCTCGAAGGCGTCACGGGTGGCGTCCGAGGTCTTCTGCACACCACTGATCTTGCGGACGTACTGACGCGCGGCCGCTTCGATCTCCTCGTCGGTTGCGTGTGGTTCCAGCCCTCGCAGGGTGGTGATGTTTCGGCACATGCATCGACGATAACCCCGCAGCTCACACCTCGAGAAGACCTGCCACGGCACGTAGACACACCGCACGAACCTGTTCTCGGCTCAGAGTTCTGCGCTCCACCCAGTCCAGGCACACCGCTCGCACGAAGGCCACCCACCCGCGCAGTGCGGTGCGGACAATTTCGTCGTCGCGGAATCCTTCGGGCAGAGCAGCCAGGATCCGCTCCTGCTGGATCTCGAACTCGCGCCTGAGGATGTCGTCGATCCGTCGGTCTCCCAGCAGAGACCCGCGGTTGACGGCGCGGACGCCGTGCGCGTGCTCGTCGGTGTAGGAGATGTATGCATCGAGACCGGCGGCGATCTGCTCGAGGACCGGAAGGGAGGTGTCCGGTGCGGTGAGGTCGAGGTTTCGCTCGGATTCGGTGCGCACGACCTCGACGAAGAATTCACGCTTGGACGGGAAGTAGTGGTACATCAACCCGCGGGAGACGCCTGCGAGGTCGGCGACCTCCTCGATCCACACGTCCTCGTAGGGCCGCTCGGCGAACAGCGCCGAGCCGATCTCGAGTAGCTGCGCACGCCGTTGCGTCGGCGTCATCCGCTTACGGGGTGTGGTCATGGGACTCGAACTTTACTTGACACGGGTTCAACAGTGAGTACGGTCACTATTGGACACCGGTTCAACAGGCTTGTCTCTAAACGATGGAGTGGCGATGTCGACAGAGTTCGCGGTACGAAATGACGCTCTGCCGCATCCCCCGTACCGAGTCCCCGTGCTCGGCGACGTTCTCGGAATCAACCCGCGCACACCGGTTCAGGACTCGACCGCCATGGCCGGCCGCCTGGGCACCATGTTCGAGCGGAGCATCCTCGGCCGACGGTTCGTGTTCGCCTCGGGTGCCGATGTGGTGGGCGAACTGTGCGACGAGAAGCGGTTCGAGAAGTTTCTCCCTCCCGGCGTCGAGAATCTACGCGACATCGGAGCCGACGGTCTGTTCACCGCCTACAACCACGAACCGAATTGGCAACGCGCCCACGATCTGTTGCGTCCGGCGTTCACCGCCGGTGCCATGCGCGGTTATCACGAGATCATGGTCGACGTCGCCGACGATCTGGTTCGGCACTGGGAAGGTTGCGCACGCACCGGGGCGACGACCGACGTGTCCTCGGACATGACGAAGCTGACGCTCGAGACCATCGGTCGCACCGGGTTCAGTTACAGCTTCGGTTCGTTCGACCGAACCGAGCCGCATCCGTTCGTCTCCGCGATGGTCGGCGCACTGACCTACAACCAGCGGCGGGCGTTTCTGAAGGTCCCTGCGTTCGCCAAACCCTTGTTGGCCCGCTCGGATCGCGCGTACGCGCAGAACAAACAGTATTTGGCCGATGTCCTCGCAGACGTCGTCCGAACTCGACGCCGGTCCACCGAGAACTTCGACGACCTGCTGCAGATCATGATGAACGCGGCACGCGACGTCGAAAATCCGAATGCGTTGAGCGAAGCCAACATCGGCTACCAGATTTTGACGTTCTTGATCGCCGGGCACGAGACCACCTCCGGTGCGCTGTCGTTCGCGCTGTACTACCTGGCGACACATCCGGAGGTCTTCGAACGGGCCCGCGCCGAGGTCGACGAGGTCTGGGGTGCGGGCAAGCCCGAGTTCGGGCAGGTCCCCAAGCTACGGTACGTCCGCCGAGTCCTCGACGAATCGTTGCGCCTGTGGCCGACGGTTCCCGCGTTCGGCCGAGGAGCACGGGCCGAGACCACCGTCGGTGACGGCTACCGAATGGCGGCCGGGGACTGGGCGATCGTGCTGGTGACGGCCCTGCATCGCGATCCGGTGTGGGGCGATCGTCCCGGCGAGTTCGACCCGGACAACTTTCTACCCGACCGCATCAGGGCCAGACCGGCTCATGTCTACAAGCCCTTCGGTACCGGTGAACGTGCCTGCATCGGAAGGCAATTCGCCATTCACGAGGCGGTCCTGGTACTCGGAACCATTCTCCAGCGTTTCGATCTGCACGCCGACCCTTCGTACCGGCTTCAGGTCGTGGAGCGACTGACCATGATGCCCACGGGCTTTCGGGTGCAACCGTCGACTCGGCACTAGTCAGTCCGGCAACAGCGGAACCGAGATTCCCGGATCGCGGCCGAGAAGCACCCCACGAGTGAGCGATGTCGATCCGAACTTCTTGTGCACCCCGTCGAGCGCACGGTCGAGAGCCGATGCCTCCGGCGGCGTCCGCACCTGCGATGCGTCGAACTGCAACTCGAGCTGTTCGGCTCCACCCTTGTCGATACTCGAGACGGTGACACCGACGAGGGTGATGCCCTTCTCGGCGATCAGCGGTGCGGCATCACGGAGCAGTTCGAGTGCGGCGTCCAGGATGTCTCGGGTGTCGGCGGTGGCGCGATCGAGCGTGTGTGATCTGGTAGCGCGAGTGAAATCGGCAAACCGTAAGCGCAACATGACCGTTCGACCGGTTCGCTCTGCTGCGCGCATACGGTGCGTGACGCGATCGACGAGCCCGATCAACGAGGCCTCCACCTCGGCCGCGTCGTGCCTGCCGCGTCCGAGTGCCCGCTGCGCGCCGATGGAACTGCGTGACTTCCCGGGTTGGACGCGTCGCGGATCCCGGCCCATGGCGAGCGCGTACAGATGGGCGCCCGCTCCCTTGCCGAGCACCGATGCCAACGACCGCTCGCCGTAGGCTGCGATATCCCCGACGGTCCTGATGTCGAGGACGTGCAGCTTCTCGGCGGTCACTTTGCCTACGCCCCAGAGCCTTTCGATGTTCAGCGGATGCAGGAACTCGAGTTCGCCGCCGGGCGGCACGAGAAGAAGGCCGTCGGGCTTGGCGAAGGCACTGGCCACCTTGGCCAGAAACTTGGTGGTGGCGATCCCGACGGTGATGGGCAGCCCGACCTGCTCGGCGACGTCCCGGCGCAGTTGCCGACCGATCTCGGTCGCACTGCCCGCTATCTTCTGCAAGCCGCCGACGTCGAGAAATGCCTCGTCGATGGAGATGCCCTCCACCAGCGGGGTGGTGTCGTGGAAGACGTCGAACACGTCCTTGCTCGCCTGCGAATAGGCATCCATGCGTGGCGGGACGACGATCGCCTGCGGGCACACGGCGCGGGCCTGCCCACCGCTCATCGCCGTGCGTACCCCGAAGGCCTTGGCCTCGTAGCTGGCGGCGAGCACCACTCCCCCGCCGACGATCACCGGCCTGCCGCGCAACCGCGGGTCGTCACGCTGCTCCACCGAGGCATAGAAGGAGTCCAGATCGGCGTGCATGATGCTCGCCACGGGTCGGCCGCTGGACTCCACGAGTCCATGCTCGCACGGCCCACCGACACCGCACCCGACTCAGCGGCAGACGTGCTCCTCCGCGGCCTGCACGATCGGCTCGGCCCAGGGTTCGCCGGTCCCCTTGTCGTAGGTTGCTCCCAGAGAATCGGTCACCTCTGCGACGGCTTCCTCCTCCGTGAGTCCCTGTTGGGCGCGGGTCTCGCAGAAGCCGGGAATGTAGATACCGAGCGCGAACACCTCGTTGACGGTCGTTCCGATGCCCTGCCCGTAGAGGTCGTCGAACAGTTCGGCCATTCCCGGGGTCTCGAGAAAACCGTCCCGTGCCTCCTGAACATCACGCGACACATCGCTCCCTGCGCCGGAGGACGTCAGCTCGTAGCTGCAGCCGGCGGTCAACGCCATCACGCACAGTGCAGCACTCACCGATGTCCGACCTACTCGCGACTTCACAGGACCACCCCGGCAACCACGTAGGTCAGCGCGGCGACAGCTGCCGCCGCGGGCAGCGTGGTGACCCACGCCGCGAGCATGTTTCCCGCCGTTCCCCAACGCACGGCCGTCGTGCGCTTGGTCGCCCCGACGCCCATGATCGCCGACGAAATGACATGCGTCGTCGATACCGGTGCTCCCAGTCCGATCGAGGCAACGTAGAGAACCGCGGATGCGGTCGCCTCGGCCGCGAAGCCCTGGGGTGGGTCGAGTTCGATGATCTTGCGGCCGAGGGTGCGCATGATCCGCATTCCTCCGGTCGCTGTTCCGACCGCCAGCACCGTCGCGGTGAGGAAATAGCACCACAGAGGAATCGTGTAATCGGCCTGATGACCCGACACCACCAGTGCCAGAACCACGATGCCCATCGTCTTGGCCGCATCCTGCATACCGTGCCCGAAGGCCATGGCTGCGGCCGAGCATGTCTGAGCTCGCCGGAATCCGCGGCTGGTGGCACTGGGAGACGAGCGGCGGAACATCCACAGAATGGCCACCATCGCGGCACTTCCGAGCGCGAAACCGACTGCAGGAGAAACGATCATCGGCAGGATTACCTTGGTCGCGACGCCTCCCCACAGCACTGTCATTCCGCCTGCGAGTGCAGCTCCCACCATGCCGCCCACCAATGCGTGCGAGGACGAGGACGGCAACCCGAACCACCACGTGATCAGATTCCAGGCGATGGCACCGACCAGGGCGCACCCGACCACGAGCAATGCGTCGGATCCGACATCGAGGGCGATGATTCCCTCGCCGACCGTCGAGGCGACCTTCGCACCGAAGAAGGAGCCGAGCAGGTTTCCCACCGCGGCCATGAGCAGAGCCGAACGCAGTGTGAGTGCACGCGTGGACACCGACGTCGCGATGGCATTGGCCGAATCGTGAAAGCCGTTGGTGAAGGTGAACGCCATCGCCAGAGTGATGACAAGAACGAGTGCTACCACCGCGCACTCACGTCTCTTTCAACACGATGGATTCGATGACGTGCGCGACTTTCTCGAAAGCGTCTGCGGCATCTTCGAGTTCGTCGCCCACTCCCTTGAGTTTCATCACGGTCAACGCGTCGAAACGGCCATCGAACAGATCCGCCAGGAATGTCCGATAGGCATGGTCGGCCCGGTTCTCGAGCTCGTTGATCTCGATCCAGTAGCGCTCGAGATCCTTCATCGACGCCAGCCTCGGCATGGCTTCCGCAGTGACTTTCGCCGACCGGTCGAGGATGTCGATCATGTCGTGCATGTGCGGGGTGAGTCGGTCGATCCGGTAGAGCGAGAGCAGATGAGTCGCCGCTTCCATGTGGTCCATCACGTCGTCGAGACTCGAACCCAGGACGTAGATGTCGGTGCGATCGAACGGGGTGATGAAACTCGAATTCAGGGTGCGGAACAGGTCGTGAGTGATGCTGTCTGCTTCGTGCTCGAGATCGACCATGCGACGCGCCACAGCATCGATCTCCGGTGCGGATTCGAGCAGTTCGGTCAACGTCTTGGCTCCGGCGGCCAGCAGTTGAGCCGAGGAGTTGAACAGGTCGTAGAACAGAACGGACTTGGGCTTGAAGCGTGCGAACATCGTGCGGCTCCTAGGGGTGAGTCGGCTACCGGCGAGCGCCGGCGTATGGCTCGAGTAGATCCGACGGCACGCGATGATCGGCATCGGCGGGAAGCACGAGTTCGGGTGCACCGGCGCGTGATCGGGGTGCCATTCCGAATGCCTCGATGGACTGGCAGTACTTCGAGACGCGAATGACGGACATGTTCATGCGAGCCGTCATATCGGTCACCCAGTACGGAACCCGCTCGTTGGCCTTGATCTCCAGGATGGCCAGCTTGGGCGGAATGATGAACCGATTCTCGGCACCGGAGTCGAAGCGGAAGTCGCGGTCGCGTCCGTGCACCTTGTGATCGATGGTTACCCGAAGCCCCAGATCGGCCTCGCGTCCGACGTACGCCTCGCGTAGATAGCCGGTCGTCACCATCGGACGCAGGTCGAGATTGGCGATCAACGTACTGACCTCGTTGACGAACGGGCGTTGACTCGGATCGCAGTCGATCTCCTCACGTCCGTTCAACCACCGCTGAGAAACGTCGTAGGGCAACGAGATTCGACGCTTCTGCGTGACCCTGTTGACGCGCTGCTTGATCTCGATCTGCACCGGTGTGTCGTCCGTGCACTCCGACGGCGCCCCGTACAGGCGCACCCGCACCTTGCGTCGGAACTTCAGGCCCTCGATCTTCTCCCAGTAGAACCGCAGGTCGGTGGTGTCGTAGTACAGCGAGGTGACCGGGTAACCGCCCTTCGGCGAGAACGGATCGGTGTCCATCCGCGCCGTCAGCTCTTCACGGACCTGCGCGACGTCTGCCTCGGCGACGAAGTACTTGATCTCGTACCGGTTGAACGAGTGCAGCTTGCTTGCGGTCTGCTGGTAACCGGTGGGCTCGGTGGTCAGGTCTTCCGGCGACGCACCCTGCTTCTCCAGTGCGGCCTTGGGTCGAAATTTGTCGAACAGACTCATGCGGATTCCTTCTTCCTACGAACGGTGGAACGGAGCGAGCACTACGGCGGGCAAGTCGGCAGCTCCGTCGGCCTCGGACGCGAGCAGCAGTTCACCCGCGTCGGTGAAGGCGACGGCCTCGCCCTGTGGTTGATCGGGGCCCTCGACAACACCGGTTGGAGCGCCCGAGAATGCCGCGGCCACATCGCCGTCGGCGATATCGAAGACGAACAGATCCTTCTTCGTTCGCAGTGCCCCCACAGTGGCATCGGCATCGACGGCCGCCCCGGTGATCGGCCTGCTCGATCCGTCCGGTGCCGTCGCCGACACCGTTCCATTGCGAGCAAGATCGATCAATTGCGGAGAGGCGGTGACGGATTCGGCGCTGCTGTATATCGTGGCGGACGCACCGCCGGAGGCCTTGGTGATCAACACCGGTTGCCCGCTGGGCGTCAGAGCGAACGCCTCGACGTCGTGTGCGCGGTCCGGGTAGCGCAGAGAGACGGAGGTCCGCCGATCGGACCGAACATCGACGCCGATCAGCGTGACGCTGTCGCGGTCACTGTCGTTGTCACCGGTGTCGGCGAGCCACACGATCCCCGCATGATCGACGGCCATGTCCTCGACGTCGACCGTCTCGACCCCGACCTCGACCCACCTCGTGACCTCGCAGGCACGGTCGAGCACCGCCAGCCGGTCGTCGCTGCCGCGATCTCCTATCGCGTATCCGGTATCGCCCGTCCACGCCAGGCCCGAGAGCTCGGACAGTCCCGGATCGGTCGGAGTACACCAGGTCTCGAATGCTGCCGTCGACTCCGGTTGGGTCACCCCGCACGACGCGAGAACCGAGACACCGATCCCACATGCGGCGACAGTCCGACCCACGCGTCGATTCCTGTTGTTCACCCACGCGTCGCCTGACCGCCACGCGAACGAGCGGCGATCGTCACCACCCGGGAGCAACATCGGCTCATGAACGGTCGAACCTCTGTTCCGGAGTTGCTGGTGGCCACGGGTACGGCGCGCACGCTCGCGCAGGCCGCCTCCTTCGTGATGGAGGGCATGGTCCTGCTCAACGGACTGCCGCTGCGCGACCCCCGCCGCGAGGTTTCCCCGGCGGACACCCTGACCCTCCGCTGACCGCCGGGACATCACGACGATCCCGTGACAACAGGATCGTCGGCGAGTGCGTCGATTCGGATCTGCAGCCGTGACTTCAATTCCGCAGCATCCGCGTCGATGTCCTCCTGGGAGAGACCGGCCGACGTGGGAACGGACGCGGCGACCTCGTCGACGATGTCGAGCACCCGGCCACTGGCCCACAACTCGTCGTAGATCGTGCGGAACGCAGTGTCGTACTCGTCGGTGAACTCCGTCGAATCCAAGAACATGTCCTTGAGCGAATTACCCAGCATCGGGCCACCTTCGGGCACGCCCCCGCCTTCCGGGAGCTCCATTCCCTCCGGTGGGGTGAAGCCCTCGGGCAGCTGCGGCATGCCACCGCCTGCCCCTCCGCCACCGGGAATCATCGAGACTTCGTCGTGGGCCCCGGCGGTGGAATCGGAATTCAGAGCCAGATTGAGATCCCACGACACGACGGAGAACTTCTTCGTGTCCAGGTCGTAGTAGAGATAGAAGTTCTTTCCCGGTCCGCCCATGTCGTCGCCGTTGCCCAGCAAGTTCTGCAGTGCAAGATAATTCGCCAGCGAGTCGACGTCGACGTAGTCGGCCAGATGCGCATCGAACTCGGCCTGGTCTGCACCGTCGAGCCACTTCAACAGCGTGATGATCGGTTTCAGGTCCGCTGTCCCGCGGGCATTGATCTGGGTGAACTGCTCTGCATAGGTGGTCTGATCGTCACCCTGATACGTGAAGCTCGCATTCGCTCCGGTCTTGTACAACACCCCGTCGCCGTCCTCCAGAGAATTGGCGTAGTCGTCATCGGGAGCAACGACCACCAGTCGCGTCGTCTCGGCCGAGTCGTTCACCGAGTACGTGGTGTAGGTGAAGTCCTGGGTCGGCTGGCCCGAAGCGTCGGTGATCGCAAGAGAGACCGACTCGTTCAACGCCGGAGTGTACGGCCGCAGCGAGAGCGTGGTGTGACCCTGATACGCCCGCCCCTCGGAGTACTCGGCGAAGTCGATCAGAAACGGAAGATCCTCGGGCGCATCGAAACTGAGCGGTTCACCGAACACACCCATCCCGGCTCCCCCGGGCATTCCCCCGCCCTCGGGCATGGCTGCACCGTCCGCAGGCACGGCTGCACCCTCCGGCATCGCTGCACCCTCGGGCATCGCCGCGCCCTCGGGCATCGCCGCGCCCTCGGGCATGGTTGCGCCGTTCGCAGGGGGTGCTGCGCGGTCCGCGCCGGCATTGCCACCACCGCGTCCCGGCATCGTGCCGTCGTCGTTGCTCAGCGAACTCAGCGTCGAGTTGCCCTTCAGTCGAATACCGACGTCCGAGATCAGAGTCCCGTCGATGGTGATGTCGGCGGGTACCGATTCCTTGACACCCTCGTTCTGGAACGAGTCCTTCAGGGTCTGGTAGTCACCGGCATCGATGTCGAGCGAAATCGAATGCGACACAGTGGGATCGAAGAGGTCGACCGTGCCCTGGACGTTCTCGGTGATCTCCGACGCGATGACGGTTGCATCGCCGGTGATGTACGGGCGGATCCGGGTCGACCCGAACACGGTCGCCATCACCACGACGAACACCAGGAGCGAGGCAGCGATCTTCCAGTGCTGCCGCACCGTCCGAGGAATTCGATGGATCAACCTCCTTCGCAGGGTCGTCGGAGCGGAGGGAAAGTTCGTGTTCGGGTCGGCCACGATCAGATATCCGTCTGGTCGTATCCGGTGAGTACCGAAACCCGTTGTCCGGTATTGACCTCACTGAGGGCAGCGATCAACTCACCGGGCTTCTTGCCGGACCGCAGTTGTGCGGTGAAATACAGCTCGGTCAGTGCGCCCGATCTCACCGATTCGGTACTGACAAGCTCGAACTCCTTGCAGTACTTGATCAGTACGTCCTCGACCAGATCGGTGTAATCGGCGTCGGGTGGCACCTGAACCTTGACGACCTGACGCTGCACATCGAGCTTGAACCAGTCGAACTTGCTCATCACCACCATCACCAGGCAGATCGCGAACGTTGCCGCGATCGCCAACACGTAGAAGCGCGTTCCCGTGGCCATGCCGATCGCCATCACGAGGAAGATGAAGCCGACGTCGCGAGTTTCCTTGATGGCGTTGCGGAATCGGACGACGGACAACGCACCGACGAGGGCGAACGCCCGCGCCACGTTCGATCCGACGACCAGCATGATCAGGCTGATGACCATGCCCACCGTGACGAGAGTTTGTACGTAGGACTGGCTGTACGAGACGTTCTTGTGGGTGAGTCGATAGACCCAGCCGATGATGGTCGACAGGACGAACGACAGTGTCAGAGACACCACGATGTCGAACGTCGAGAACGTTCCGCTCAGGTCTTGAATGTTGAAATTCATCGCATTCCGATCGAGTTGTATCGAATTTCGCACTGGCTACCGGGGGTGGTTCGGCCCGCGCGCCGGCGTAATCCTCGCTGTTTACCGTTTGTTCGGATGCCGTTAACCATAGAGACATTCGGTCCGGAAATTCCATACAGGAAGCTGGCAGTTTCCTGCCAATTCAGCCGTGAGAAGCCTGGCAGCACACAGTCGATCCACGACGAATACCCGACATCCACTTCGGATGTCGGGAAGGGTCATCGTTTCTTATCATGTTGCAGTGCAACAGTTTCGATTGTTCGCTGCAGGCAACGTAACTCCGACCGAACAGGCTCGCGATCAGCGAGCCTCCGAGCGCAGGGCCGGCAGAATGACCTCGTCGATGATTCGGGTTCGGTATTCCGAATCCAAAGGCTTGGCATCGGTCAATGGCCCCGTCATGATCGCGCTGAAAACCATGTATTGCAGAAAATCGGCAGCGGGCGGTCTGGTCGACAATTCCCCCCGCTCCACCGCACGCATGACGACCGACTCGAGGAATCGAGCCTCGGGTTCGAGGAACGTTCTCCGCACCGCTGCCGCCAACTGTTCGTCGACCATCACCGCATGGTGGATCGCCGCGGCGAAACGTTGATCGTGCTCCGCCCCCTCGGACACCCGGTGCATCAGCTCGAGCAGATCTCCACGAAGGTCGCCGGTATCGATGCCGACGAACGGCGGGGGGCCCACCGATTCGATGGCAGCGACCACCAGCTCGGCCTTGCTCGACCACCTCCGATAGAGGGTGGCTTTGCTGCACTGCGCTCGTTCGGCAACCAGGTCCATCGACAGCGAGTCGTAACCGACCTCCCCGAGGCAGAGCAGCGCAGCGTCGAGAAACTCGCCCTCGCGCTCCACACTCACCCTCGACCGACGTGGGGCGTCGCCGTTCATCCGTGCCCCCTCATCGAATCGAAACAGTTTCGTACCGATAATCGATCGTAGCGCTGAGGCATACTTCTGTCACGGGACGCGAGTGCAGGTGACCTACATCACGTCAGTGTGACATTGTTGAAGCCGTCGGATCGGCGTGAACGGCTGGAGAAAATCGTGACGGCCTGGTGGCGGTGGTACGCAGCGCTCGGCGCAGTCGGCTGCGTCGTCTACTTCCTCGTCCCCACGATCGTCTGGGCTCAGTCGGTCTTCGTACTCGTCGGAGCGTCCGCCGTCGCTGCCACCGTGATCGGTACCAGGATGCACCGGCCCGCCAACCGCAGAGCCTGGCTGGCCATCGCCACCGGAACCGCACTGTGGGTGCTCGGCGACATCGTGTTCGAGTGGATCCACGTCACTCGCGGCAGCGTGCCGTATCCCTCGATCGCCGATGCGCTGTACCTCGTCGGCTATCCGATCTACGGTTTCGGCCTGTTTCTGCTGGCCCGCCACAAGTGGCGGGCCAGTGAGCGTGGGCATGTCGCCAACAGTGCCATCATCATGGTGGCCTTCGGACTGCTCACCTGGGTCTTCGCCGTCCAGCCGACGCTCGGCGCGGAAGGAATCTCCGGATTGGGCGGACTCGTCGACGTCGCGTACCCCGCGATGGACATCTTCCTGCTCGGACTGCTGGCCCACTTCGTCGGATCACGACAATGGCGAGCCCTGTCCTACCGACTGCTCACCTGCGCCGTGTTGTTGCTCGTCGTCACCGACACCGTCAACAACTTCGCGATCATGCCCGCGTCCTCGTCCCAGCGGTCGCTGTTCGACGTCGGATGGACCCTGTCCTACGTCCTGATCGGCGTCGCCGCCCTGCACCCGTCGATGCGCCGCATCACCAACCCGAACATCGAATCCGACGCACATCTGATGGCGTCGTTCACCACCCCGACGGTCGTCGTGCTCACTGCGGCCACATTGACCGCACCGATCGTCATGTTCATCGAAGTCGTTCGCGACGAACCGATCGAGCAGTGGGGTTGGGCAGTTCTGCTCTGCGCCGGAGCGTTGGTGATCCTGGTGGTGTTTCGCATCACCGATCTGTTGCGGTTGCTGCACACTCAAACGGTGCAGTTGCGTGCAGTCGCCGACACCGATCACCTCACCGGGTTGGCCAATTTACGCGCCCTGGAACATCAGGTCTGGAGCAATGCCGGCGGATCGACATTGCTGACCGTCGATATCGATCGTTTCAAAGAGATCAACGACACGTTCGGGCGCGGCCTGGGCGACCGGGTTCTCGTGGTGGTCGCCGACCGCCTACGAAGTATCGTCGACGAATCGATTCTGTTGGCACGCTTGGCCGGTGACGAGTTCGCGCTGTGCGGGCCGGCGGAATCGATGGACCCGGCCGCGTTGGCCGAGAAGATTCAACAGCAATTCGCCACGCCTTTCGAGGTGGAGAACATGACTCTGCTGATCGAAGCGAGCGTCGGTGTCGCGTCGAACTCTCCGGCTACCGAGGGCGACGAGGAGACCACACCGGATCGCCTCGTGCAGCGCGCCGACCTCGCCGTCCAGACGGCGAAAGCCGCTCAGTCGCGCGTTGCGTACTACGACCGATCGATGGACCGGGACAAGAGCGAGCAACTCATCATGCTCGGCGAGCTCACCACAGCACTCGAATCGGACCAGCTGCGGCTGCACTACCAGCCTCAGGTCGACCTCAGGACGATGAGCGTCGTCGGCGTGGAAGCACTACTGCGGTGGCATCACCCGAACGGTAACGTCCTGTCCCCCAGCGCATTTCTGCCCACCGCCGAACGTACCGGACTGATCCGGCCGCTGACGAACTACGTTCTCACGCACGCCCTCGCCCAACGCAGGCAATGGCTGGCCGACGGTCTCGACCTGAGCATCGCTCTCAACATCTCGACTCGAAATCTGTTCGACGACACCTTGATCGAGCAGGTGTGCACGGCGCTGACCGAATTCGACTGCCCTCCGTGGCGATTGACGGTGGAAGTGACCGAGACCTCGGCGATGACCGACCCGGTGGGCGCGACGGAGAAGCTGTCGATTCTGCACGCGATGGGTGTGCAGGTCGCCATCGACGACTACGGCACGGGCTACAGCTCACTCGCCTACATCGAGCGGTTGCCGGTCCAGGAGTTGAAGATCGATCGCGCCTTCATCGCCGGCATGGCCCACAATCCCGCACACGCCGCCATCGTGCGCTCGACCGTCGAACTGGCCCGTACTCTGGGATTGTCGGTGACGGCCGAGGGCGTGGAGGACGAGATGACGATGACGGCGTTGCGTGAGCTCCGGTGCGGTCGGGCACAAGGTTTCCACCTCGGCCGGCCCACCTCGGCAGATCGACTGCCCGCCCTCGTCGCCGAGCTCGACGAACGTCTGAGAAGTGTTACAGGAGAACGGATATCATGACCGAGGCAGCCCTGTCGGTGTATGCAGCCATTCGATCTCGCCGCGACGTTCGCGCCGAGTTCGACGGAACCGTCGTCGACGACGAGACGCTGCGCCGCATCCTCGGTGCCGCGCATCAGGCCCCGAGCGTCGGCAACACCCAACCCTGGGACTTCGTGATCGTCCGCAAGCCCGATACCCTGAGCGCCTTCGCCGCCCACGTGGCCGGCTGCCGACAGGACTTCGCGGACAAGCTCGATGCCGAACGCCGAAAGACGTTCGACCCCATCCGTATCGAGGGAATCGAGACGAGCGGAACCGGGGTGGTGGTCACCTACGATCCGGGCCGTGGAGGTCGGCACGTCCTCGGCCGCGACACCGTCGACGACACCGGATTGTTCTCCGCCGTACTGGCCATCGAAAATCTCTGGCTCGCAGCGATAGCCGAGAACGTCGGCGTCGGCTGGGTCTCCTTCTACGACGAGGCTTATCTCACCGAACTGCTCGACATCCCCGCACCGGTTCGCCCCATCGCGTGGCTGTGTGTGGGTCCGGTCGAATCGTTCCAGGAGGTTCCCGATCTGGAGCGCTTCGGGTGGCGCACCCGTCGTCCTCTGGACGACGCCCTGCACTTCGAGCAGTACCGCCGATGATGCGGGCACGCCTGGTGACGGTTGCGGCCGCGCTCCTGTTGGTGACCGGCTGCTCTGCCGACACTGTCGACGAAACCAATCCTCCCGCAACGACTCCGGCGGCCGAGCCGGCACAGGCCCCGGACTCGGCCGACCCGATCGGAACCGTCGTCGCCCTTCCCGGTGCTCCCGAGGGTGTCGTGGTCGGCTCGTCCGGCATCGCAGCTGCCGGGGTACGTGAACCCGACGGCGTGGTGCTGTTCGATGCGGCCACCGGTGTCGTGCGCCAGATGGTCGCGACGACGGGTGCACCGCGCCATCTCTCGCTCGCAGGTCCCGACGGCCCGGTGTTGGTTCCGCTCGAAGGCAGTGACGAACTGCTCGAGATCTCACTCGACGACGGCGCGATCCTGTCGACCGCCACGGGGGTGGGCCGTCAACCACACGACGCCGTGCAGACCTCCGACGGCACCATCGTGGCCACCAACGAAATGGGTGGCGGAGTGATCTTCCTCCGCGACGGGTCGGTGGTGTCGGAGCTTCCGCCCGGGCCCGTCCAACCCGGTGGAGTCGCCGCTCTCGGTCCCTACGCTGCCGTCGCGGACGTGCAGGGCAACGGTGTGTGGGTCTACGACGGTGCGACGCGCAAGGAGGTGGCGCAGGCTCCGATCGGGGTCAAGCTCACGCACGCGGTGACGGTGAATCAGACGGTGGCCGGGTTCGCCGACACCGACGGCGGCACGGTCCTTCTCGCCTCGGTCGACACCGCAGGAGGCATTCGCCAGATCGCGTCGATCGATGCGCCCGGCAACCCGTACGGGCTCGCCGTCGATCCCGAACGCCGGCTGCTGTTCGTGACGCTGACAGCGTCGAATCTCCTGCGGGTGGTCGACGTGTCCGATCCAGCCGCTCCTCGGACTCTGGGCGACGTTCCGACGGTGACGCAGGCCAATTCCGTCGCCGTCGATCCGCGCACCGGGGACGTGCTGGTGACCGGTAGCGACCCCGGTGCGGCGAGTTCGATTCAGATCATCACCCGCGCAGAGTTGCCCGGCGGTTAGCCCTCACCACCCGTAGGAGCCGGGGATTCCCTTGAACGGCCCGACGACATCGTCGGTGATCCAGCCCTCGTAGAACCCGCCTTCCTGTGGTCGCACGGCCTCACCGTCGATCTCGCATTCGACGCGGCTCGGCGAGAAGGCCAGGTAGCCGGCGATGTCGACGAACCGTGGCGTCGGGTTCTCGTAACTCCACGCCGCCGCCGGTGCCACGGCGTCGCCTCCGTGCACATCCCAGTACGTGGCCGCACCCTTCCACTCGCAGTGCGTCGAGCGGGCGTCCGAGGGCGTCAGCGCACCCGGGACCACGTCCGAAGGTGAGATGTACCAGGTCGGTGGGTGGCTCGTCTCGAGCACTCGGTACGCGGCGGTGGTGCGGGCGATCACCTGACCGCCGAGACGGACGACCAGCGATCGGTTGGAGGACTCGAGCCGCGGTGGGCGGGGGTAATCCCACACCGACTCCTGGCCCGGCTTCGGCTTCTCGGGAACGACGGATCTCGGCAAGTTCTGACTCATCCTTCGATGGTGCCACCGGATGTCACGGAGCGTCGACGGGATAGAGATCGTCCACTCGTTCTTCGTCGAGAATCCATCGATCCACCTCGTCGAGCGGCTCGACCGTGCGCACCGAGGTGACGGGAGATTCGGGCACGGATTGCTCGACGCGGACCGGCTGGATGTGCTCCGGCTCGGGGTGGACCGGCTCGGTGTGGACCGGCTCGACGCGCTTCGTCGGCGCGGGTGCCGGCGTCTCGGGGGTGGTGAGTTCGGGCGCAGGTGTCGCCGGTTCGGCTCTCGGTGCGAAGGCCACCTCGTCGACGACGGGTTGTTCGTCGGCGATGCCTGCGGTCTTCGGCAGTTCCGCCGGTACCCGAACGAGGATGCCGAGTCCGTGGGTCGCGGCCAGCAGGCTCACCGGGGCGACGGTCGCAATGGCCGCCGACAGGGCCGGATGCAGCGTGCCGGCGTCGGAGATGAAGGCGTGCATGGCATTTGCGCCGATACTGACCAGAGCGGCCGTGATCAACACGCCCCAGAAGAAGCGTCGACCACTGCGTTGCTCCTCGAATTGGGCGAGCGCGATGACGGAGATGGTGGCCTGCAGGATGGTGCCGTCGACGATCACCGGCCACAGCCAGGACAGTGAGCGTGGAACGCCTGCCATCGTGGCGAGATCCCACAGTGCGGCGAAACTCAGCACGAACGACGCGATTCCGATGACGGTGGTGATGACGACCGCACTGACGAGCGTCGCACGCAGGACCTTGTTCATGGGTCGTCATGGAACACGAGACCACCGACAAGTTCGGTCGAGTCCGCGACGGTCAGGGCTCGAAGGCTCCGCGAACCAGTCCTCGCACACGCGCGCGTTTACCAGCAGCACGCGTAATTACCATGTGCGCGTTGACAATTACGACCGCGTTCGGCACATGCGCGCGCGTCTGCAGCGCACCCGTATGCCCCGGCGGGATCAAGCGGTCCGGATGGCTCCGCGGTAGAAGTCGGCGCGATCGTGCGCGGACATTCCGCCCCACACGCCGTAGGGCTCGTTGGCCTCCAGTGCGTGCTGGCGACATTGTTCGAGTACCGGGCAGCGGCCGCAGACCTGCTTCGCGGACTTCTCGCGCGAGGTGCGGGCGCGACCTCGCTCGCCTTCGGGGTGGAAGAACACGGACGAGTCCAGTCCACGACACAGACCGTCGAGTTGCCAGTCCCAGACATCGGCGTTGGGAACGGGAAGTTGGACCGGCCTGGCGGGTGCGCCTCGCACCATGAGCTGTCTCCTCACTGAAAAGTGAACAAGCTCACTATCTCGCATTCGTCGTACTTTTACAAGTTCTTTCGTCCATTCGTAGTACTTAAAAGCAAGCGCGCTTGCTTGAAACCCGGCGGTCAGTGACTCTCCGACATCCCGGCCCGCGTCTCGAGTTCGACGAGGATGCGCTCGGCGATCTTGGTCGGGGGCGGACCGATGTCGACGACGATGGCGTTCTCGTCGTCGCCCAGCGGCTCGAGGGTGGAGATCTGGGTGTCGAGCAGCGACGACGGCATGAAGTGGTCCATCCGCGCGTTGAGGCGGCCGCTGATCCGATCCTTCGTTCCGGCCAGGTGCACGAAGATCACTCCCGCCCCCTCCCTCGACCCGGCAGCCAGCACGTCCCGATACGTCCGCTTGAGCGCCGAGCACGTCACGATCCCCGATCGCCCCGTGGTGGTGTGGTCGGTGATCCATTCCGCGATCACGTCCAGCCACGGCCATCTGTCCTCGTCGGTCAACGGCTGACCCGACGCCATCTTGGCCACGTTGGCGTCCGGGTGCAGGTCGTCGCCCTCCTGCAGGTCCCATTTCAGTGCACCTGCGAGGATGCCCGCCACCGTGGACTTGCCCGATCCGGACACTCCCATCACCACGAGTACCGGATGATGTGCTCTACCTGTCGTCTGCGATGCCATCCCTCGATACTGCTCCATCGCGCCCGCCTGGATCGGACAGACGCGAGAAACCGGGCAACCCGTGGGACGATCGACCGGACATGAGCGAGACCAACGACTTCCGCCAACTGCACGATTCGGTGCTCGACGAGCTCGGGCGCGACATCGTCAGCGGCGCGATCCCGAGCGGGACCCGAATCTCGGCAGACGACGTCGCCGTGCGGTTCACCGTGTCGCGGACCGTCGTGCGGGAAGTCGTGCGCGTTCTCGAGTCGCTGGGGTTGCTCACGGTGCGTCGTCGCGTCGGAATCACCGTGCAGGGCTCGGAGAACTGGAACTCACTCGACCCGGTGGTGATCCGCTGGCAACTGGCCGGGCCGGCTCGCGCCGAACAGTTGCTACTGCTCAGCGAATTGCGTTCGGGGATCGAACCTTTGGCAGCCAAGCTGGCCGCCCACCGAGCGACACCCGAGCAATGCGGGGCGTTGACCGCCGCCGTCATCGGAATGTCGTCGACGTCGAGAGCAGCCGACTCCGAGGCCTACCTCGAACACGACTGCAATTTTCATCGCACGCTGCTCGCGGCGTCGGGCAATCCGATGTTGCGATCGATGTCCGACATCGTGGTCGAGGTACTCGCCGGACGTACCCGCCATGCCCTGATGTCGAGGCAGGCCGACCCGGAGGCAATTCGTCTGCACGGGGTGGTCGCCTCGTCGATCCAGTCCGGTGACGCCGACGCCGCACAGCGAGCCATGTTGGCCATCGTCACCAAGTCAGCAGCATCGATGTCGGCGGCCTCGGGTGTGACGCCGTCGCCCGGTCTGGTGCCCGACCAGCAGTGATACACCGAGCGCACAAAGCCAGGTACGCCGAGGCGGGGTTCATCGCCTAGATTCGACGGGTGACTGCTCTCGAATTGCCGCTCGAACTTCGCCGCGCACTCGTTGGAGTAGCTCGGACTCCGCGTCTGCTCGTCGCGTCCGATTACGACGGCACCATGGCGCCGATCGTCTCCGACCCGCAGAAGGCGTTCCCACACCCCGAGTCGGTCAGCGCCATGCGCGGGCTCGCTTCCCTGGCCGGAACCAACGCCGCCGTCATCTCCGGACGCGCCCTGCGTGATCTCGCGATCCTCTCGCGGCTGCCGTCCGAGGTGCAGCTGGTAGGCAGCCACGGTAGCGAGTTCGACGCCGGGTTCGTCAACGCCATCGACGACAACGCAAAGAAGCTCCTCACCGTCATCACCGGCGAACTGCAGGCCATCGCCGACGCCCATCCAGGCGTGAGTATCGAGACCAAGCCGGCCAGCGTCGCGTTGCACGTCCGCAACGCCGAGACCGCCGCAGGCGACGAGGCCCTCGCGGCCGTGCGATCCGGCGCGGCTGCGCGGGACGGGGTGCAGGTTACCGAGGGCAAGTCCGTCATCGAGTTGGCGGTCATCGTCACCGACAAGGGCGTCGCGCTCGACATTCTTCGCCACCAGGAAGCCGCTACTGCCGCAGTCTTTTTCGGCGACGACGTCACCGACGAGAAGGCGTTCGGACACCTGCACGGGCCGGACATCGGCGTCAAGATCGGACCGGGAGACACCCTGGCGGAGTTCCGCATCGACAGCACCGAGCAGGTCGCGCTCGCCCTGGCGTTTCTGCTCGAAGAGCGACGCCAGTGGCTCTCGGGAGCCGACGCCCCGCGTATCGAGCGACTGACGATGTTGGCCAGCCCCAATGCCGTTGCACTGCTGACCCCCGACGCCGACGTCACCTGGCTGTGTCATCCCGAACCCGATTCGGCGGCGGTGTTCGCGCACCTGCTCGGCGGCGATCAGGCCGGTCACTTCAGCGTCGGACCCACCCGTACATCGTTGCCGCTGAGCCAGCAATACGTGGACGGCACGATGACGGTGCAGACCAAGTGGGCCAGCCTGCAGGTCACCGACTACCTGCCGCACGACGTCGGCCAGGGTCAGACCGCTCTGACCCGCGTCATCACCGGCAAGGCCACCGCCGTGGTCACCTTCGCGCCGCGTCCGGAGTTCGGAAAGGCCTGGGCGTCACTGGAACCCGACGTCGACGGCCTACGCGTCCTCGGTACCGCGGATCCGATGGTGCTGCGTAGCCCCGGCGTCGTCTGGAACATCGTCTCCGATGGATCCCAGCAAACCGCACACGCCGAGGTCGATCCCTCCAACGGACCGATCGTTCTCGAATTGCGGCTCGGAACGGATGATCTGAGCGAGCACCCGTGGGCCGAGGTGGAGCGTCGTCGGGCATCGGAGGCGTACTGGAAGGACTGGGCCGACGGCCTGGATCTGCCGCCGCTCAAGCGCGATCTGATGAAGCGATCGGCACTGACTCTGCGCGGACTGGTGCACGCCGAGTCCGGTTCGATCATGGCGGCCGCCACCACTTCGCTACCCGAGGATATCGGCGGAGTACGCAACTGGGACTACCGCTACTGCTGGCTGCGCGACGCGGCGCTGACGGCGGCAGCACTGGTCGACGTCGGCTCGACGGCCGAGGCCGAGAACTACCTGTCCTGGATCCACGGAGTACTCGAGTCGGTGTCGGGTCCCGAACGCCTGCACCCGCTATACACCATCTGGGGCCTCGGCCTGCCACCCGAGGCCGTCATCGACGAGCTGCCCGGTTACGCCGGTTCGCGTCCGGTACGGGTGGGAAATGCTGCCAACCAACAGGTTCAGCTCGACGTGTTCGGCCCCATCGTCGAACTGGTGTCCGCCCTCGCCCATGCACGCAAGGCCGCAGGATCGGAACACGTTCTCTCCGAAGATGACTGGGAACTCGTCCGCGCCATGGTCGAAGCCGTCGAACGTCGCTGGTTCGAACCCGACCACGGTATCTGGGAGATCCGCGACAACCCCCGCCACCACGTCTACTCCAAGGTGATGGGCTGGATCACCGTCGATCGCGCCATCCGACTCGCCGAAACATTCGGCCGTACGACGGAACCCGGCTGGGCCCCTCTGCGCGAGACCATCCGAGAGGAAGTACTCGCCAACGGCTGGAACGAGGAGGTGCAGTCCTTCACCGCCGCGTACGACGGCACCGACCTCGACGCCGCGACCCTGTTCATCGGGCTGTCCGGACTGATCGACCCGGCCGACCCGCGCTTCGCGGCCACCGTCACCGCCACCGAAGCCGAACTGCGCAGCGGCTCGACCGTCTACCGATACCGCCACGACGACGGACTCCCCGGCGGCGAAGGCGGCTTCCACCTGTGCGCGGCCTGGCTGGTGGAGGCATACCTTCTGGTGGGACAGCGCGCCGAAGCCGAAGCCCTGTTCGCCCAACTCGTCAGCGCCGCAGGCCCCACCGGACTGCTCAGTGAGGAATACGACCCCATCGCCGAACGATCCCTCGGCAACCATCCCCAGGCCTACAGTCACCTCGGTCTGCTGCGCTGCGCGAGATTGCTCAGCGCCCAGCCTGCTTGACCCCCGCCCCGCCGCACCGCTCCGCTCCGCTCCGCGTCAATGGACCATTGCATACGTCTGAGCCGTGCAATGGTCCATTCACCCACCGGGGTCCGCTGCGTGAATGGCACATTGCATACGTCTGAGGCGTGCAGTGGTCCATTGACGCGAAGGCGAGCGGAGCGAGCGGCGGCGGCGAAGGTCAGGCGATAGCGGGCGGTTGTTCCGGCGGCGGTCCAGCGGTTCGGCCGCGGAAGAGTTCGGTCGGCAGGGTTTCGGCGGCGACGATGCCCGAGTGCGAGGACGAGAGCACCAGTTTGCCCGCTCGACGGCCTTTTTCCTCGGCGTCCTGGCGCACGGTGGTGAGGTTCTCGCGGATGGCGTCGGAGATGCCGTCGAATCCGGTGACCGAGAGTTGGCTCGGCACATCGATTCCGGAGACTCTGGCGAAGTTGAGTGCGCCGAGGGCGATCACGTCGGTGGTGCAGAGCAGCGCGGTGGTTTCGCGGTTTGCCTGGAGGGCTTGGGCGGCGGCGGAGTGGCCGGAGCGCACGGTGTGGTCGAAGCGTTCGACGACGGTGAGGATGTCCGGGTCGAGTCCGGCGTCGATCATGGCGGCTTGGACTCCGGCGATGCGTTCACGCTGGACGTGGAAGTGACTGTCCGCCAACCGTCCCGGGGGTACGACGCCGTCGCGACGGTCGCGTCCGAGCCGCATGCACAGGACGGCGAGGTGCTCGTGCCCCTGTGAGATCAGATGTGCGGCAAGCATTTTCATTGCGCCGCGGTCGTCGATGGCGACGAGGGCGGCTTCGGGGATGTTGCGGGGTTGGTCGCAGACGACGATCGGCAGATGACGTTCGCGAACCGCAGCGAGGTACGGGTCGTCGTCGGCGACGGAGTAGACGACGAACCCGTCGACTCCGGCCTGTTGCACGACGGCGGCGGCCTGCACGTCGTCGCGTTCGGCACCGGCGGGGATGAGCAGTAGTCCCTGTCCGGCGGCCTCGCAGGATTCGGCGAGTCCGGCGAGGAAGCTCATCGCGGCGGGGTCGCGGAAGGAGTAGCTCAGCGCCTCGGTGAGGAGCAGTCCGATGGCGCCGGCCTTGCGGGTGCGCAGTGATCGCGCGACCGGGTCGGGGCCCGCGTAGCCGCGGCGCTTGGCGGCCTGGAGGACGCGTTCGCGAAGTTCGGGGGAAAGCTGATCGGGTCGGTTGTAGGCGTTCGAGACGGTGGTGCGCGATACCTTCAGCTCGGCTGCGATCGACGCCAACGTCGCTTGACGTCGTGGTTCGCTCGACCTGGCCATAACCGGGACGTTAGTCCCACAACGCATCGCAGAGAAACTCGAGGTCGCCTTCGTCCGATTCGAACAAAGGCCAATCGAACGCTAGAGTACAACGGTAACGGTTTCCATTAGCGTCAAGCCTTGCCCTTCAGGAGTACATCGATGTCGTCCATCCGTCGCGCGTCCCGGACCAAACTCACGGCCGCACTCGGCCTGACCTGCGCCGCAGCCCTCACGCTCAGCGCATGCAGCTCAACCGACTCCGCGAGCACCGAGTCTGCCCCGGCCACCCCCGTCGACGGACCGATCACGATCGTCGCGTCGACGAACGTCTGGGGAAGCGTCGCGGAGGCAGTGGCGGGCAACCTGGCCACAGTGACCTCGCTCATCTCCGATCCCTCAGCCGATCCGCACTCCTACGAGGCCAGCCCGGCCGACGCCGCTGCCGTCGCCGAGGCGTCGCTCGTGGTCTACAACGGCGGCGGCTACGACCAGTTCATCGAGGACATCCTCGGATCCGAGGGCAAGGACGTGCCGTCGGTCGATGCGTACACCCTGCTCGACGAGAGCCACGATCACGAGTCCGAGCCCACCTCCGGCGACGCGACGGCCGAAGCAGAGGCAGAGGCAGAGGCAGCGGCAGCGGACGATCACGGCCATTCGCACGGCGAGGTCAACGAACACGTTTGGTACAACGCCGAGGTCGCAGCGCACACCGCCGAGGAGATCGCCGACAAGCTCGGTCAGCTCGACCCCGACAACGCTGCCCAGTACACCGCCAACGCCGAAACGTTCCACGAGCAGGTACACGGCATCACCGACGTGACGGCGAAGATCGCCGCCGATCACCCGGGCGCACCGGTGGCGCAGACCGAGCCGATCGCGCACTACCTGATCGAGGAATCCGAACTCGACGATCGCACTCCCGAGGACTTCAAGGACTCCATCGAGGAGGGCAACGACCCGTCGCCCGCTTCGATCGCCGCGACGCGTGATCTGTTCACCTCGAAGTCCGTCCGCGCTCTGATCTACAACATCCAGACCGAAGATGCTGTGACGCAGGATATTCGCTCCACGAGCGAGGCCGCGGGCATCCCCGTCGTCGAGGTCACCGAGACTCTGCCCGCCGGGATGACGTACATCGAGTGGCAGACCAAGGCAGCGACGGATCTGCAGGCCGCCCTCGCAACGGCCCCTTGAGCCGATCCGACTCCTGATCTCGGACCGGCTGATGGAAAGCTGTAGTACATGCCTGCTGTAGAACTGCGCGATGCCGGACTGGCGTTCGGCGAGCGCACGCTGTGGCAGAACCTGGACCTGACGGTCGAGAAGGGCGAGTTCGTCGCCGTTCTCGGCCCCAACGGATCGGGCAAGACGTCTCTGCTGAAGGTGCTGCTCGGTCAGAATCACCTCACATCCGGCACGGCCGCGATCGACGGCAATCCCGTCCGTCGCGGCCAGTCGGGCGTCGGCTACGTGCCCCAGCAACGAAACATCGACGACGATCTCCCCCTGCGCGGACGCGATCTCGTCGGGCTCGGCTGGGACGGTCATCGGTGGGGCATGGGCCTGCGCGGCATGCGGCAGCGCAAGGAGACGGTGCAGCGCGCGATCGATCAGGTCGACGCCAACTCCTTCGCCGGAGCGCCGGTCGGCTCGATGTCCGGCGGTGAACAGCAGCGGCTGCGTATCGCCCAGGCACTCGTCGGCGATCCGTCGGTCCTGCTGTGCGACGAACCCCTGCTCAGCCTCGACCTCGCCAACCAATCTCTGGTCTCGAGCCTCATCGATCGTCGACGACGGGAGCACGACACCGCAGTTCTGTTCGTGACCCACGAGATCAACCCGATCCTGCCGCTCGTCGATCGCATCGTCTACATCGTCGACGGCCGGTTCCGTATCGGAACGCCGGAGGAAGTCATGACCACCGAGGTGCTCTCCGAGCTGTACGGCACCGAAGTCGAGGTACTGAAAGTTCGCGGCCGGCTCATCGTCGTCGGCACCGGCGACTCGATCGACGCGCTCGGCTCGGCAGGAGCCCACCATCCACCCGTGCCGCACGACAGAGAAGACAAGGCATGAACGAGAAGGTTCTCGACGCATTCTCGAAGATGCTCGACTTCGATACCACCGCAAATCTGCTGACCTACGACTTCGTCCAGCAGGCACTGCTCGCCGCCGCGATCCTCGGATTGCTCGCAGGCGCACTCGGTCCGCTGATCGTCAGCCGCCAGTGGGCGTTCGCGGTGCACGGATCGAGTGAACTCTCGCTCACCGGTGCCTCCGCGGCACTGCTCGTCGGCATCACCGTCGGCCTCGGAGCCATCGTCGGGTCCGTGGTCGCGGCGGTCATGTTCGCCCTGCTCGGCAGCAAGGCCCGCGACCGCGACTCGGTCATCGGCGTGATCATGTCCTTCGGTCTCGGCCTGTCGGTGCTGTTCATCTGGCTCTACCCGGGCCGAACCGGCACCAGCTTCTCGCTGCTCATCGGCCAGATCGTCGGCGTCGGACAGAGCGGTATTCAGCTCCTGCTGGTGTGCGCGGTCCTGGTGTTGATCGTCCTCACCGTGGTCTACCGTCCGCTGCTGTTCGCCAGCACCGACCCCGAGGTGGCGCTGGCCCGCGGCGTCCCCGTCCGCGCACTCTCGGTGGTGTTCGCCGTGCTCGTCGGTGTCGCCTGTGCGCTCGGTGTGCAGATCGTCGGCGCGCTGCTGGTGCTCTCGCTGCTCATCACCCCGGCCGCTGCCGCCGCACGGGTGACGGCAAGCCCGCTGAAGGCGACGCTGCTGTCCATCGTCTTCGCCGAGATCGCCGCCGTCGGCGGCATCCTGCTCTCCCTTGCTCCCGGCCTGCCGGTCTCGACGTTCGTCACCACCATCTCCTTCGTGATCTACCTCGTGTGCCGCGCGATCGGCGGAACCCGCAAGGCCAATTCCGGACGACTGGTCGCCGCCTAGGATGTCGAGGGTGTCCATCGACCTCAACGCCGATCTCGGCGAGAGCTACGGTGCGTGGACTCTCGGCGACGACGACGCGATGCTCGCCCTGGTCTCGAGCGCCAACGTTGCGTGCGGCTTCCATGCCGGTGATCCCACCACTCTGCTGCGGACGTGCCGCTCGGCCGCGACAGCGGCGGTACGAATCGGAGCGCAGGTGGGCTACCACGACCTCGCCGGGTTCGGCAGGCGCTTTCTCGACGTCTCCCCCGCCGACCTGAACGCCGACGTGATCTATCAGATCGGCGCACTCGACGGCCTCGCTCGAGCCTCCGGTTCGGCCGTCGCCTACGTCAAACCGCACGGTGCGCTGTACAACGCGATCGTGCACCACCGCGGCCAGGCAAAGGCCGTGGTCGACGCCGTTCTCGCCTACGACCCCACGCTGCCGGTGCTCGGCCTGCCCGGCTCGGTGTTCCTCGAGGAAGCCGAACGAGCCGGACTGCGCACTGTCGCAGAGGCTTTCGCCGACCGCGCCTACACCCCGCAGGGGGCGCTCGTCTCGCGCTCGGAACCCGGTGCCGTACTGTCCGATCCCGACGCCGTTGCCCAGCGCGTGTTGACCATGATCACCGACGGCACGACCCTGGCTGTCGACGGCACGCGCATCGATGTCGCGGCGGAGTCGATCTGTCTGCACGGCGACTCCCCCGGCGCGGTCGCGATGGCCGCGGCCGTATCGAACCTGTTGCGCGTCAACGGTATCGACATCTCCGCATTTGTCCGATGAGGATTCACCCGGCCGGTGAGGACGCACTGCTGGTCGAATTCGACGGGCTGGACGAGACGATGGCGTACTACCGCTCTCTGACGGCCGACCCACCCGCGGCGGTCGTGGATCTGGTACCAGCCGCACGCACGGTCCTGGTGATGTTCGACGGGCCGAAGCAGCCGGTTCTGAACTGGATCGCGGCCACCGAACCCGCAGTCACGACCACCGACGACCGGTCCGACACCGTGACGATCTCGGTGGTCTACGACGGCGAGGATCTCGACGAGGTTGCCCGACTGGCCGGCCTGTCCACCGCCGACGTCGTTGCCGCCCATGTCGATCAGACGTGGACCGTTGCGTTCGGCGGCTTCGCACCCGGCTTCGGCTATCTCGTCGGCACCGACGCACGACTGCATGTTCCGCGGCGCACGTCGCCGCGCACCAGCATTCCGGCCGGTTCGGTGGGCCTGGCGGGTGAGTTCTCGGGCATCTATCCGCGCTCCTCCCCCGGCGGGTGGCAACTGATCGGACGCACCGACGCTCGGTTGTGGGATCTCGACCGCGATCCACCCGCGCTGCTGCGGCCCGGCACCATCGTCCGATTCGAGCAGGCATGAGAGCCCTGACCGTTCTGCAGACGGGACCACTGTGCACCGTCCAGGATCGCGGACGACCCGGATTCGCGTCGATCGGCGTCGGTCGCTCGGGTGCCGCAGACCGACTCTCGCACGATGCCGCGAACCGGTTGGTGGGCAACGACTCCGACGCCGCCACACTGGAAGTGACCTTCGGTGGCCTGAAACTACGCGCCGAGTTCGACGCTCTCGTGGCCGTCACCGGGGCGCAGGTGAACTGCCGCGTGGACGGCACAGAGCAGGGACTGTTCTCGACCATCACCCTCAGAGCCGGACAGACACTGGAATTGTCCGCGCCCACATGGGGTCTGCGCAGCTACGTTGCCGTACGGGGTGGGATCGACGTTCCGGCAGTCCTGGGCAGTCGGTCGACGGACACGATGTCCGGCATCGGCCCGGCCCCTCTCTCTCCCGGCGATGTTCTGAACGTCGGCAACGGCAGTGCCGAATGGCCTGCTGCAGATTTCGTGCCGCCGCCCACGCTCCACGAGACATTGCACGTGAGGTTCGGGCCGCGTGACGGCTGGTTCACCGAGCACGCCTCGAAGACGCTGGTGCAGCAGCCGTGGACGGTCACACCGGACACCGATCGCGTCGGGATCAGGCTCGACGGATCCGAGCCCCTGGCCCGCGCAATCGACGGTGAATTATCCAGTGAGGGAATGGTTCTCGGGTCTCTGCAGGTTCCCCCGTCAGGGAAGCCCGTGCTGTTTCTCGCCGACCATCCCGTCACAGGCGGATATCCGGTAATCGCCGTCGTGACCGCAGCCGACGTGTCCGTGGCCGCGCAGTTGACTCCCGGCACTCGGGTGCGCTTCCGCGCTATCGGTTGATTCCGGCAGCGGCGGGACAGATTTCACGGATGCTGCGTCGCAATGCATCGGACATCCGGTCGGGCAGTCCGAGCGGACGAACCATGGCATCGGCCTGGTGGAACAGGTGCGTCCATCCGTCGATCAGCTCGATGTCTCGATCGGCGGCGTAGGCCTCGGCGGCGTTGCGCATGTCGGCGTAGACGAAGTCGTACACCGTTGCCGTCGGTGCCAGTTCACCTGTGCCCCAGGCGAGCTGATCCTCCGAGCCGTCTCGTCCGATGGGCGTCGCATTGATCACCAGGTCGTAGGAGCCCAGATCCACTGCTCGATCCGACCAGTCGACGACCGCGACGGAACCGTCGTACCCGTCGAGTTCGGCGACGAGAGCCGCCGCTGCACGACGGTCGACATCCGAGACCACCAGCCTGTCGATGCGGGCGTGCAAGGCGAATGCCGCAGCATGCGCGGCACCACCGGCTCCGAGCAGAAGTACCGATCCGAAGGTACGTCCCGCGGTCGCGGCTCGGACCGCCGCGATGTCGGTGTTCATGGCGAACAGCGCACCCGAACGCAGGAACAGCAGATTTGCCACCCCCGAGACCGTCACATCCGGATCGGCCTCGTCGGCAACCGTTGCGGCCCAGTGCTTCCATGGCATCGTCACGTTCGCAGCATCGGTGCGGCCGCCCCGGAGAGCCTTCTCCACGTCGGGTAGGCCGGCGGCGTCGACGACCTCCCAGGCGTCGTAACTGGACGAGACCTCGGCGATCTCGAACGCACGCGTCCACAGCGCGGGTGACATCGCGGTGGACGCGTGCGAACCGACCAGGGTCAGCGAGCTCATACCGACTTCGAGACACGCTCTGCAACAACACCTTCTGCTGCAGGAGCCTGTACGGAGACGGACGTGACGTCGGAGGAACCCATGTTCTTCATCAGCGCTGCGACCACGGCCGAGATGATGCATCCCAGGGCCAGGTACGCCGCGACGTAGTGCCAGGAGCCGTCGTTCCAGCTCACCAGAGCGGCCGCGATGAACGGGGTGAAGCCACCTGCGATCGCGCTGGCGACCTGATAGCCCACACCGGCACCGCTGTAGCGCAGTTCCGGGCCGAACATCTCGGTGAACAGGGGCTGCTGCACCGAGACCACCATGTCGTGCGAGACGTTGACCAGGATGACGGCGAGGATCACGATGGCGACCACCGAGGCCGCTTGCAGGGAGAGGAAGAACGGCACGGCAGCCAGTGCGCCCACGACGGCACCGGTGACGAAGATCGGCTTGCGGCCGAAGCGGTCGGCGACCGCCGCGTAGGCCGGGATGCTCAGGATGCCGATGGCACCGACCAGCAGCGCGACGTTGAGCATGAACTGGCGCTCGTAGCCCAGTTCGTTGACGGTGTAGCTGAGTGCGAAGGTGGTGACGATGTACATGGTGAACAGCTCGGCCATGCGCAGCGCGATGATCTTGAGGAACGAACCGGGGTGCTCGGTGATCGCCTGGATGACCGGCAGCTTCTTTTTCTCACCGCTCTCCTCGACTGCCTGCTCGAACACGGGCGATTCCTCGACACCGGATCGGATCCACAGGCCGAACAGTACGAGCACCGCGCTGGCCAGGAACGGTACGCGCCAGCCCCAGCTGGTGAAGGCGTCGTCGCTGAGCAGGTTGCTCATGATGGTGACCGCGCCGGTGGCGAGGATGAGGCCGACGGAGTAGCCGACCTGGACGCCACTGCTGTAGAACGCCTTCTTCTTCGCCGGCGCACTCTCGACGGCCATCAGCGATGCTCCGCCCCATTCGCCGCCGACGGCGAAGCCCTGGATCGCGCGCAGCAGCACCAGCAGCAGCGGCGCGAACCAGCCGATGGACTCGAAGTTGGGAACCAGACCGATCAGGGCCGTTGCGACGCCCATCAGCAACATGGTCCAGATCAGCATCCGCTTGCGTCCGAGGCGGTCACCGAAGTGGCCGAAGAAAATTCCGCCGAGGGGCCGGAAGAGGAAACCGACACCGAAGGTCGCGAACGCGGCCATCACGCCCACTGCGGGCGAGACGCTCGGAAAGAACTGGGAGTTGAACACCAGCGCGGCGATGATGCCGTACAGCAGGAAGTCGTACCACTCGACCACGGCACCGACGAAGCTGCCGATGGCAGCTTTCCGTGCTCTGGATCCGTCCGCGACTGCGACGTCAACGTTCACTTGTCGGCCCTTCGATTTTGTGCGCATAGCGCACAGTTGTTTGTTATTCGCACAACTGTAACCAGAGGCAGCTCTTGTGGTCAAGACCACAAGCACGGAGCGGTGTGATGCAGCGCGATCAGGGCGATGAGGCAGACTCGAACCATGACGGCCGAGATCGCCCCCGACGACCAACGCCCCGCCTGGTTCGTGCAGTCACTCGAACGAGGCCTGAGCGTGCTGCAGTGCTTCGACGACGCACATCCCGCCCGCACTCTGACCGAGGTCGCCGGGGCCGTCGGAGTCACACGAGCTACGGCCCGCCGACTGCTGCTGACGCTGGCCGAACTGGGATTCGTCCGCCAGGACGGCCGTCGGTTCACCCTCACCCCACGAGTGATGAACCTGGGCTTCACGTTCCTGTCCGGAATGGACCTGCCGCGTCTGGCCGAACCCCACATCGAAACGCTCGCACGACAATTGGGCGAAACGACTTCGGTGGCGATCCTCGACGGATTCGACATCGTCTACGTCGCGCGCGTTCCGTCGTCGCGCATGCTGCGGGTCGTCATCACATTGGGCACTCGATTCCCCGCGCACGCAACGTCTTCGGGTCGAGTGCTGCTCGCAGCGCTGCCCGAGAGCGAGCTGGAGCGTTACTTCGCCGACGCGCCCATCGAAGCCCTCACCCCGCGCACGCTCGTCGATCGAGACGCACTGCGTGCCGAGATCGACCGAGTGCGCGCAGCCGGGTGGTCCGAGGTGGTCGACGAACTGGATGTCGGAATGCGTGCTGCTGCAGTGCCTTTGCGGAACAGCAACGGCACCGTCGTGGCCGCGCTGAACACGTCACTGCACGCGAGGAATTACACCGACACCGACATGGTCCAGACCGTGATCCCGGCGATGCACGACACCGCCGCCCGCATCAGAACCTAGGTCTACCCGCGGCGTTGCCGAGCTATGTCGGCCAGCACGACGCCTGCGGCGACGGACGCGTTGAGCGATTCCACCGGCCCCGCCATCGGGATCGACAGAATGTGATCGCAGGTCTCGCTGACAAGACGCGACAGGCCCTTGCCCTCGGAACCGACGACGATGACGACCGGCCCCTTACCGTCGAAGGTGTCGAGTTCGGTGTCGCCGCCCGCGTCGAGACCGACGACGGTGACACCCTTGGACTGCCAATCCTTCAGTGTGCGAGTCAGATTCACTGCTCGCGCGATGGGCAGGCGAGCTGCGGCACCGGCACTGGTTCGCCATGCCACTGCCGACACGCTCGCGCTGCGCCGCTGCGGAATCACCACGCCGTGACCGCCGAAAGCGGCCACCGAACGCACGACGGCACCGAGGTTGCGCGGGTCGGTGATGTTGTCGAGAGCCACGAGCAGAGCCGGCTCCTGGTGCGTGCGCGCGTTCGAGATCAGATCGTCGGGGTGCGCGTAGCGGTACGGCGGCACCTGCAGGGCCAGGCCCTGGTGCAATCCGTTGGCGCTGAGCTTGTCCAGATCCGAGCGAGGAACTTCGAGGATGGAGATCCGCGCATCGCCTGCGCGCTGCACGGCTTCCTTGAGGCGATCGTCGCTGTCGGTACCGACGGCAACCCACAGTGCGGTGGCGGGCACGCCTGCCCGCAGGCACTCCACGACCGGGTTGCGGCCCAATACCACCTCGGGACCGTCTTCGGCCTTGCGTCCGGCCGGCCTGCCACCCGCGCGGCCACCGGTGCTGCCGCCACGATTCTGCGCGGACTTCTCGGCGAGCTTGGCCCGACGCGCGGCGGGATGCTTGGTGCGCTCGGAGGCGGGAGGCGTCGCCCCACGACCCTCGAGGCCCTTACGACGCTTGCCGCCGGAACCGGCGACCTGCCCCTTCTTGGTGCCGTCCTTGCGGATCGCGCCGCGCCTACTCGAATTGCCTGCCATCACAAACCTGCTTCGTCGGTCTTGCTCGTACCCAGCGACCATTCGGGCCCGTTGGGTGTATCTGTCACGTCGACTCCGGCCTTCGCCAGTCGTGTCCGTATGTCGTCGGCAGTGGCCCAGTCCTTGGCCGCCTTCGCCGATGCTCGACGCTCCAGCTCGGCCTCGACCAACACGCCGAGAGCGCCGAGGGCGGCCGAGTCGGAACCGCTGTCGCGGCTCCAATGCGGATCGAGCGGATCGACACCGAGGATGTCGAGCATCGCTCGCACGCTGCCCGCGTACTCCGCCGCAGCCGTTAGATCGCCGGACTCGAGTGCGGTGTTGCCGAGTGTGACGGTGGCGTGAATCTCGGCCAACGCCTTGGGAACTCCGAGGTCGTCGTCGAGGGCCTCGGCGAACCCGGCGGTCCACTTGCCCATCGGTACCTCACCGGCACGTTCGACGGCTCGACGGACGAACCCTTCGATTCCCCGGTACGTCACGGCGGCGGTCTCGAGAGCGGTGTCGGAGTACTCGAGCATCGACCGATAGTGCGCACCACCGAGGTAGAACCGAAGCTCTTGCGGCCGAACCCTCTCGAGTACGTTCGGTACCGAGAGAACGTTGCCGAGAGACTTCGACATCTTCTCCCCGCCCATCGTCACCCACCCGTTGTGCAGCCAGTACTGCGAGAAGCCGTCACCGGCCGCCATGGACTGCGCCCGCTCGTTCTCGTGGTGCGGGAACACCAGATCGAGGCCGCCGCAATGAATGTCGAACTCCGAGCCGAGGTAGTTCTCTGCCATCGCCGAGCATTCGAGATGCCAGCCCGGGCGGCCGGGACCCCACGGCGTCGGCCACGACGGCTCGCCGGGCTTCGCGCCCTTCCACAGCGTGAAGTCGCGGGGATCACGCTTGCCCTCGGCGACGCTCTCACCCTGGTGCACGTCGTCGAGCTTGTGCCCGGACAGTGCGCCGTAGCTCGGGAAGCTCTGCACGTCGAAGTAGACGTCACCGCACGAATCGGCGTAGGCGTGGCCGCGTTCGATCAGGCGCTCGATCATCTGCACCATCTGGGTGATGTGCCCGGTCGCGCGCGGCTCCGCCGACGGCGGCAGCACCCCGAGCCGGTCGTACGCCCACGTGAAGGATCGCTCGTAGGTAGCAGCCCACTCCCACCACGGACGGCCGGCATCGCGTGCCTTGTTGAGGATCTTGTCGTCGATGTCGGTGACGTTGCGTACGAACGCCACGTCGTAATCGTGCGCCAGCAACCAGCGGCGCAGTACGTCGAAGGCGACGCCGCTGCGCACGTGGCCGATATGCGGTTCGCCCTGCACCGTCGCCCCACACAGGTACACCGATACATGGCCAGGGACCAAGGGGGTGAATTCCCGCAGGGCCCTCGTCTCGGTGTCATGCAGGCGAAGGGTCACGACCAGCAATGCTACCGGTGGTTTTACCTCGTCATGACAAGTGCGGTCGCGATGGCCGCGATTCCTTCACCACGACCGGTCAACCCCAGCCCGTCGGTGGTGGTCGCAGACACCGATACCGGCGCACCGAGCACCCGCGAAAGAACTTCCTGAGCCTCGACACGGCGCGGTCCGATCTTGGGCCGATTGCCGATGATCTGCACCGCAGCGTTGCCGATCGCGAAACCGTCCTCGTCGAGCAGCCGCTTGACCTCGGTCAACATGGCGGCTCCACTGACCCCGTCCCATTCCGGACGCCCGGTCCCGAACACCGATCCGAGATCACCCAGCCCCGCCGCGGACAGCAATGCGTCGCACAGGGCGTGCGAGGCCACGTCGCCGTCGGAATGCCCGTCGAGTCCGTCCGCATCGGTGAACAGCAAACCCGCCAGCCAACAGGGCCGACCGGGAGCGATGGGATGGACGTCGGTTCCGATGCCGACTCTCATAGCGCGCCTCTCACAGCAGGGCCTGTGCCAGTAGTAGGTCGTGTGGAGTGGTGATCTTGAACGCGAGTGCGTCGCCGACGATGGAGTGCACCGTCTCGCCGATGCGCTCGACGAGGCCCGCGTCGTCGGTGGAGATGTCGGATGCGGCGTCGTACGCCCGGCGCAGGACGTCGGCGTCGAATCCCTGCGGAGTCTGCACCGAGCGCAGACTCGCGCGGTCCGGGGTACCGACCACCGCGCCCATGATGTCGACTTCCTTGATGGTGTCGACGACCGGGAGGACGGGGATGACGGCGGAGCGTCCGGCCCGCACCTCGGCCACGACGCGGGCGATCAGCGTCGGTGGGGTGAGGGCACGGGCTGCGTCGTGGACGAGTACGACGGCCGCATCGCCGACAGCGGCCAGACCGGCGCGCACCGAATCGGTGCGCTCGAGCCCTCCGGCCACGACGACGACATCGTCGCCGACATGACGACGGGCCGCGTCGAGCAGATCGGCCGGCACGATGACGACGATGCGATCGACGGCCCCCGAGGCCCGAAGACCGTCCACGGACCGTGTCAGGAGAGAATCGGTGCCCAGACAGACGAATGCCTTCGGCTCGTCGTGTCCGAGCCGAAGGCCTTTGCCTGCTGCGGGTACCAGGGCGACCACGTCGCCTGAAGTACCGTTCACTCTAGGAAGCTGTAGCGAGAACTTCGTCGAGCATGGTGTCGGCCTTGGCCTGATCCGTTCCCTCGGCAAGTGCGAGCTCGCCGACCAGGATCTGACGCGCCTTGGCGAGCATGCGCTTCTCGCCTGCCGACAGGCCGCGGTCCTGCTCACGTCGCCAGAGATCACGGACGACCTCGGCAACCTTGTTCACGTCACCGGACGCGAGCTTCTCCAAGTTGGCCTTGTAGCGGCGCGACCAGTTGGTGGGCTCTTCGGTGTGCGGCGCGCGAAGCACCTGGAAGACTTTGTCGAGACCTTCTTGCCCGACGACGTCGCGAACGCCTACGTATTCTGCGTTGTCCGCGGGAACTCGAACGGTGAGGTCGCCTTGCGCGACCTTGAGAACCAGATACTCTCTCGGTTCACCCTTGATGGTGCGTGTCTCTATCGCTTCGATCAGCGCCGCTCCGTGATGGGGGTAAACGACGGTGTCTCCGACCTTGAAAATCATGTGACAAGTGCCCCTTTCGATTTACCCAGAATACCACGGCTCATATCAACGGTGCAGGTCAGGGGCATAGTGGTGCCGAATCAGGGGTTGACACAGACCGATCAACGTGTATCCGGGGCCACATTTTCACGTGCGTCACTGCGCCGTCCTCACACTCGGCAGGCACCCTCACCTGGCGTCATCGGGCCACCGGCAGACCCCACGAGCGGCCGGCGGACGAGAACTACTACTCTCCCTAGTGGACGAGATGGACCGAGCCGGCCCGGCACCACATGGAGGACGACCGAAGTGACTGCATTCGACGCTGCGACACCGCTTGGCCGCCATCGCAGGACGGCCGCTGCCCTCGCTCTTCTCGCCGGTGGCGCGCTCGCCCTCACCGCGTGCGGCGCAGGTCAGATCTCCCAGACGGCCACTCAGGTCGCCGCGGTCAACGGCAACTCCGTCGACGTCGGCGACATCCAGCTGCGCAACGTGCACGTGGTGTACCCCGATTCGCAGGAGTACAGCATCGAGCCCGGCGGCACCGTCGAGCTCGGTTTCACGGCCATCAACTCCAACCCGGGTGTGGCCGACGAGCTGACCGGCATCTCCTCCCCCGAGGCCGAGGTCACCATCGTCGACGAGGCGGAATCGGGCAGCACCGAGATCGCTCCGCTGACCGCGCTCGGCGCAGGTACGCCCGCGGACGTTCAGCTCGACGATCCGCTGCTGCCGATCCAGCTGATCAAGGTCGAGATGGCAGACATCTCCGAGAACGTTCGGCCGGGCCTGACCTTGCCGGTCGCGTTCGAGTTCGCCAACGCGGGCGAGGTCGTCGTCAACGTTCCCGTCGATGCCGGCCACGAGCTCGAGCGCGACGAGTCCGCGGTGACCGAGCACAGCGAAGGCGAGTAGCCGCCGCCCCGACCCTGTCGGTGCCCATCGTTAGGCTCGCGGCGTGGTCAAACTGAAGTCGAGCTACCGCTGCTCCGCGTGCCGTCACTCGGTCTCCAAATGGGTCGGTCGCTGCCCCGAGTGCGGTGACTGGGGCTCGATGGACGAAGTCCAGGCCACCGCTGCTCCGCTCGCCACACGCGCAGGCGCATCGGCCCTTCGTTCGGGCGGTGGGGCCATGATTCCCACCACGCCCGCTGCAGCTCTGACGACAATCAGCAGTGCCACCTCGCAGGCCAACACCACCGGAATCGACGAGTTCGATCGTGTTCTGGGTGGCGGCCTCGTCCCCGGTTCGGTCGTGCTCCTCGCCGGCGAGCCCGGAGTCGGCAAGTCGACGCTGTTGCTGGAGGTGGTGCATCGGTGGGCCCGATCGGCGCCCGATCGTCGAGCGCTCTACGTCACGGGCGAGGAGTCGGCGGGTCAGGTGAGGTTGCGTGCCGATCGGACCGGCGCGGTACACGAGCGCGTCTTCCTCGCCGCCGAGTCCGACCTCGCCACCGTCTTCGGCCACGTCGAGCAGGTCGAGCCGAGCCTGCTGATCGTCGATTCCGTGCAGACGATGCTCGCCGCGGACGTCGACGGCGTCATCGGCGGTGTCACGCAGGTTCGCGCCATCACGAGCGCGCTGACCACGCTGGCCAAGACGACCGGGGTTGCGGTGCTGCTCGTCGGGCACGTCACGAAGGAGGGCGCGGTGGCAGGTCCGCGCTCGCTCGAGCACCTCGTCGACGTGGTCCTCAACTTCGAGGGTGACAAGCACTCGACTCTGCGGATGATCCGCGGCGTCAAGAATCGGTTCGGCGCATCCGACGAGGTCGGCTGCTTCGAGCTGCGCGAAACCGGGATCGTCGGCATCAGTGATCCGTCCGGGCTGTTCCTGCATCATCGGGGCGACGCCGTGCCCGGCACTGCCGTCACCGTCACGATGGACGGCAAACGGCCGCTGTTGGCCGAGCTGCAAGCACTGATCGTGGACACCGCGATGCCGTCGCCCCGGCGCGCGGTCAGCGGGCTCGATCACGCCCGCGTGGCGATGATCCTGGCCGTGTTGGAACGCCGCTGCGGGGTCAAGGTGTCCAAGGCGGAGGTCTATGCGGCGACGGTCGGCGGCATGCGCACCAGCGAACCGTCCGCCGATCTCGCGCTGGCTGCGGCCGTGGCGTCGGCGGTCCGCGATCAGCCGCTGCCCCCGGGCATGGTGATTCTGGGCGAGGTGGGGCTGGCAGGCGAGGTGCGCCGCGTCGCCGGACTGGGTCGCCGTCTAGCCGAGGCCGCGCGGTTGGGCTTCAACTACGCCATCGTCCCCGAGGACGCAGGCCCCATACCGGACGGCATCAAGGTCAAGACCGTCACCAACGTCGGCGAGGCGTTGACCTACACGCGTATGCGGCCCGTATGACACCGGGCAGTATTCTTTGTCGGGCTGCCTGCACGTAGTTGCGCAGTACTCTTTATCCGCAGACATGCATCGCCCGCACGGGCAGCAACCACGCCGCACGCCGAGACGACACGAGGGGGTTGGCCATGGAGGGCACCACGCCGTCCCCAGCGTTGCGCGAGACCATCGCCCGGCTCGCACCGGGAACCGCCCTGCGCGACGGTCTCGAGCGAATTCTGCGCGGCCGCACCGGCGGCCTGATCGTCCTCGGATACGACGACGAGGTCGAGGCCATCTGCGACGGCGGATTCGAGCTCGATGTCGAGTTCGCGCCGACCAGACTTCGCGAGCTGTCGAAAATGGATGGCGCAGTAGTACTTTCGACCGACGGCAAACGAATCGTCCGGGCCAATGTGCAGCTCGTACCGGACCACAAGATCCCCACCGTCGAATCCGGCACCCGGCACCGCGCCGCCGAGCGAACCGCCATGCAAACCGGCTATCCCGTCGTCTCGGTGAGCCAGTCGATGAGCATCGTCAGCGTCTACATCGGCGGCGTCAGGCACGTCGTGGAGGGCTCGGCCACCATCCTCTCGCGCGCCAATCAGGCCGTCGCGACCCTCGAGCGCTACAAGGCCAGGCTCGACGACAACACTCGTCAACTCTCTGTCGTCGAGATCGAGGACTTCGTGACCCTGCGCGATGCCCTGACCGTCGCGCAGCGCCTCGAGATGGTGCGGCGAGTGTCGGTGGAGATCGAACAGAACGTCCTGGAACTCGGCACCGACGGCAGGCAACTCGCGCTCCAGCTCGAAGAGTTGTTGGGCGACAACGACGTCGATCGCCAACTGATCGTCCGTGACTACCTCGCCGGGAACGAACCGTCGAGCACCACCGGAGTCGAGAAGGCACTCGCCGCACTGGACAAGCTGACCGACGTCGATCTGCTGGATCTGACGACGCTGGCCCGAGCCTTCGGATATCCCGCGACCATCGAGGCCCTCGACACCCCGATGAGCCCCCGTGGGTACCGGGTGCTCACCCGAGTTCCGCGGTTGCAGTTCAGCCAGATTCACCGACTCGTCGGCGCGTTCGGCACCCTCCAGGGGCTACTCGCGGCCACCTCGGCCGACCTGCAATCCGTGGACGGCATAGGTGGACTGTGGGCCCGTCACATCCGCGAAGGCCTCTCCAGATTGGCCGAGGCCTCGATCTCGGGACCGTACGACTAGGACGCCTTCTTCTTCGTCCCAGGCAGGAAACCTGCATCGATCACGGCCTTCACGTACGGTCGTGCGCTCGTGATCAACTCCTCGGCATCGGGGACGTCTCTCCACACGGCCGACGCCATGATGTCGGTGCGATCCTCGATGTGCTGATCGAGCGCGACGCCGTCATCGGTCAACGTCTCGCCCTCGGCGGAGACGGTGAGCAGTCCACGGGCCGCGAGTCGTTCTGCGGCAGAACCCCATTCGCTCTCGGACCATTCCCGGGTGAGCTGCGTGATGCGCTTGCCGAGCGCCCGACGGCCGGGCTGCGGGTTCGGCCGGTCGGCCTCGTGGAAGACGGCCGCCTCCGTTGGGTCGAGTTCTGCGTCGATCAGCGCGGCGAGGTGGCCGTCACCGCGCCATTCGCGCAGGACGGTGATCGAGTGCCAGAGGGCCAGATGCGGTACCTCCGGTCGAGCGGCGGAGTGCCACGCCGCGGCGAGCGGTCGACCCGCGAACGAGGCGGTGTCGCCGATATCGCCCAGACGCCCAGCCAACTCGGTGAGCGCAGGGTCGTCCGCCAGGGAGCCGAGAGCCGTGCCGAGAACGGAGTCGAGCAGGGCCCACCGACGATCGGACACCGTCTCCAGTCCGACGGCCACGGCGGCAGGCCACGCACGCTCGATCAGTACCGGATTGAAGTTGTAGAACGCAGCAGCGACGACACTCGGCGCGCACGGACCCATCGGAGCAGCCCGAGCTCCGACGTACCAGGCGTGCCCGTCGAGGCCGGTGTCCTCGTACGCCGATCCCAGTTCGGGATTGAAGTACGCGGTGACGTGGAAGGGTTCGAGCGTCTTGTAGGCCGCTCGGGCGAGTGCTGTCGAGGTGGTCATGAGAGTCGACCGTACTCAGCCGGTGATGTTGAACGGCTCCGGCGCGCTCTTGAGCTCGCCGAGCTGGGCGATCGCCTGGTAGGCACCGACGCCGACCGGGATGCGCTCTTCGCCGCAGCCGGGAACCGAATTGGTACCCGACCACTTGACGGTGAAGCCGGCCTGTTCGCCGGGCTTGAAGGTGCGCAGATCCGAAGCAGCGTTGGGGAAGCAGTCGATGTTGGACCAGATGCGCTGATTGTCGAGGGTGTAGACGAGCGCCTGCTGCAGACCGGCACCGACGTCGCGCTGACATTCGGTGGAGCCGATGTTGGTGATGACCACGGTGAACACGGGCTCTTCGCCCAGCCGGTAGGTGGCCTGCTCCGGCGTCACCTTGATCGCGAGCGACTGATCCGAGCACTGATTGGCGATCACCGGAGCCGGCGCGCCGCTGGTGGTCGCAGCTGCGCCACCACCGGCAGCGGAGTCGGTGGCTCCACCCGAGCCGCCGGAACCACCTGATCCACCCGAACCGCCACCGGAGCCACCTGCACCGGCGGAATCCGCATCGGAGGCAGAGGAGCTGGGTGACGGCAGAGCCGAGGACGTCGCCGGAGCCGCAACGACACCTGCAGGAGCGGCCTCGGTGTCGTCGGAACCGCCACTGAGCGAGGCGATGAACCACACGATCAATCCGAGGACGACAACGGCCGCACCGATGGCGAGCGCACGGCGTCGCCAGTAGATTTCGGGAGGCAAAGGCCCGGTCGGTTCCAACACGAATCAACCGTATGCGGCCGAGGCCACGCTATCCCTGAGCCCACGCGGCGTGTCGCGTCAGCGAACTCACCGAGATGGGATCGGAGTGGTTCAGGCTGGTATTTCGCCGATGTCGCCGATCACCTCACGCAACTGCGCATGACCCTTCGACAGTTGGTAGGTGAGCCCGACGATCGCGAGCTCTCCGGCTTCGACCTTCTCGGCGACGATTCGGGAACGCTGCATCAGCAGATTTCCGGTTTCCTCGACGTGGCGGGCCTCGAACTCGTCGACGGCATGGTAGCCGTCACGGCGGGCCGAGAGCACCGACGGGGTGACGCGTTCGACGACGTCGCGGATGTAGCCACCGGGTACGTCGCCACTCTCGAGGGCGTCGACGGTCGCCTTGACTGCACCGCAATGATCGTGGCCGAGCACCACGATCAGCGGCGCCTTCAGCACCGCGACGCCGTACTCGATCGAGCCCAGAACCGCAGAGTCGACGACATGGCCTGCCGTGCGCACCACGAACATGTCACCGAGGCCCTGATCGAAGATGATCTCTGCAGCAACACGCGAGTCCGCGCAGCCGAAGAGGATGGCACCGGGATGCTGAGCGCTCTCGAGGCGGGCGCGATCCTCGATACCCTGCGACGGGTGCAGGACCTCTCCGGAGACAAACCGTTGGTTGCCTTCCTTGAGTGACTTCCAGGCAGCGATCGGATTCGAAGCAGGCATGGGTTTCATTGTGCACGTGGATCGAGTTACCGGCGAGTCGGGTTGACTACTGTTGGGACCGATCACAGACACGACGAGAAGGGCGACCACTTGCCGATCGATGCCGACGCACTGCTCGGGTGGTTCGACACCGACGGACGCGACCTGCCGTGGCGAAGGCCCGGCGTCAGCGCGTGGCAGATCCTGATGAGCGAGATCATGCTGCAGCAGACGCCGGTGGTGCGGGTCGCGCCCATCTGGGAGCAGTGGGTGCAGCGTTGGCCGGTGCCGTCGGCGATGGCCGCGTCCTCGCAGGCCGAAGTGCTCCGCGCGTGGGGCAAGTTGGGCTATCCGCGTCGAGCACTGCGGTTGCACGAGTGCTCCCGGGTGCTCGTGCAAGAGTACGGCGACGAGGTGCCCACCGACGTCGAGACTCTGTTGGGTCTGCCGGGCATCGGCGCATACACCGCAAGGGCGGTCGCGACTTTCGCCTACGGTCAGCGAGTTCCTGTGGTGGACACCAATGTTCGACGCGTCGTCGCGCGTGCGATGCACGGCAATGCCGAGCCCGGAAATCCCTCGACCTCGCGGGATCTGGCCGACGTCGAACAGCTGCTCCCCGAGAGCGTCCCGCGCGCCGCCCGCTACTCGGCGGCGTTGATGGAACTGGGCGCACTGATCTGTACAGCCAAGAATCCGGCCTGCCTGCTGTGCCCACTGCCGGAGTGCGCCTGGATCGAGGCAGGCAGGCCCGCGCACACCGGCCCGGCCAAGAAGGTCCAGAAGTTCGCGGGGACGGATCGTCAGGTGCGCGGCAAGCTCATGTCGGTGCTGCGCGAGAGCACCGGACCGGTCGAGCGCGCCCAACTCGACATCGTCTGGCCTTCCGACCCGGCCCAACGCGATCGAGCTCTCGATTCATTGCTGACCGACGGCTTGATCGAACAAACCGAATCGGGATTGTTCGCCCTCGCGGGCGAGGGTTCGGACGGCTAGGACGCCAGGAACTCCACCAGCGCAGCATTGACCGCATCGGGGCGTTCGAGGTATCCGAAGTGACCGGTGTCGGCGATTTCGATGTACTGCGCACCGGGTATCGCGGCGGCGACGTCGCGGCACTGCTGCACCGGAATCATGCGATCGTCGGCGAATCCGATCACCAGAGATTTCGCCCTGATCGCCCGGTACGCCGCCAATCGGTCCGTCCCTGAACGCATTTCGAGTCCGATCTGCGCACGCATACCCGCAGTCTTTCTGCCACCGGAGTATTCGAGGATCGCCAGCCAATCACCGATCGCCGAGTCGTCGGCGAGGGTCTTCGGCGAAAAGTTCTGCATCGCAGTCATCGCCGCCCGATACGACGCGGGGAGTTCGACCCCGGCGTCGTGAAGATCCTTCTCACCCTTCGACATCTGCGCACGAAAAGTGGTGGTCTTGCCGAAGGTGGCCATCATCACTGCATGCGACACCAGATCCGGCCGGGCCAAGGCCAGTTCCTGCGTCACGCGCGCTCCCATCGAGGTGCCCACGACGCGTGCAGGCCCGCCACCGAGGTGTTCGATGAGGGCAGCGGTGTCGGCGACCAGATCGTCGAGCGTCATTCCGCTCGCGCACTCGGAAGACGGTGCGATACCCCGATTGTCGAAGGTCACCACCCGATACCCCTGCTTCACCAGCACCGGAACCTGATGGGTTCGCCACACGCGTCCCGGGCTACCGGTACCCATCACCAACACCACCAGCGGACCGTCGCCGGTGACGTCGTAGTTGAGGTCGATTCCGTTGAGCTTCGCGAGCGGCATTCGGATCATCCTAGTGCGCGCAGGAACTCCTGCACCGCCGTGCGATACCCCTCGGGTGCCTCGTCGTGAATCAGGTGCGCCGCCTTCTCGATCCGCACGTACGCCGATCCGGGCTTGCCCGAGTGCATTCGCTGCATCTGACCGGCCGGGGTGATGGTGTGTTCACCTTCGATCAGCAACACCGGAGCGTCGACGGCATCCCACTCGTCCCAGAAGTGTCGAGTCCCCCACTCCTGCGAGATCGCCTCGAAGACGTCCACCTCACCGTGCAGGTGCCAGCCATCGTCACTTCGCACGAAGGAATCCAGAAAGTATTGTCCCGCAACATCTCCGAAGAACGCCAGCACCGCATCGGCGTCGGGAAAGGGTTGCGGCCACGCCCGCATCATCGCTGCCCAATCATCGGCGGTCCGTCCCCTGAAATCCGGAGAGATGTCCTCGACCACCATGGCGGAAACCAGGTCGGGGCGCTCGGCGGCGGCACACCAACCGTGCAGTGCGCCCATCGAATGGCCGATCAACACACTGGGACCCAATGCCTCGAGATGCTCGAGCAGGTCGGCCACGAAGAACTCGGTCGTGAGCTCGGTCGGCGCAGGACGACGATGCCCCGGCGCATCGTAGGAGTGCACATGCCCGAATTCTCGAAGCCACGGAACCTGCCGCCGCCAGGTGGCGGCGCTGCCCATCAGCCCGTGCAGCAGCAGAATCGAACGGCCGGATCCACCCTCGTCGTAGAGCATCACCACCGAGCATATCGGCGGAGTAATCTCGCGGGCATGGCCATTGTGAAGATCAATGCGATCGACGTACCCGAGGGCGCGGGCCCCGAACTCGAGAAGCGCTTCGCCGCGCGCGCCGGGTCGGTCGACGGCTCCCCGGGTTTCCTCGGGTTCCAACTGCTGCGGCCGGTCAAGGGCGAGTCGCGATACTTCGTCGTCACCCAATGGGAGGACGAGGAGTCGTTCCAGGCATGGTCGGCGGGACCGTCTCGGGAGGCTCACGCCGGAGCCAGTTCTGCGAAGCCGGTCTCGTCCGGAGCATCCCTGCTCGAATTCGAGGTCGTACTGGACGTGCCTGCCGCGTCCTGAAGAGCGCACGCGTCCGCTCAGATGCGTTCGCGGGCGAGCTCCCATTCGAGTCTCGTCGGCATCTGCGAATCCAGTTTCGCCACAGCTTCGGCCAGGAACTCGGCCGGCATCGGCCTGCCGAGGAAGTAGCCCTGAGCACCGTCGCAGCCCAATTCTCGGAGCGCGTCCAACGTGCCCGCGTCCTCGACTCCCTCGGCCATCACCCGCACCCCGAGACTTCGAGCCAGGTCGATGGTCGAGCGCACGATCGATGCGTCGGTCTCTTCGGTTTTCATCTTCGACACGAACGAGCGGTCGATCTTGAGAGTCTGCACCGGCAGAGTCTGCAGATAGGCCAACGAGCTGTAGCCGGTGCCGTAGTCGTCGATCGCGATGGTGACGCCGAGGCCACGAAGGGACGTCAATGCGTTCACCGAGCGCACCGGATCGGTCATCGCCGTTGTCTCGGTGACCTCGAACTCCAGGGCATGCGCGGGAACCGAATGTTTCGCCAGCGCGGCCGCGACCTGTTCGGTGAGCGTCTCGTCCAGTAGGTTTCTCACCGAAAGATTCACCGAGACAGACAAATTGACTCCACGTCGACGCAGCTCGCTGCACTGAGCCAAGGCCTCGTCGAGCACGAGGGCGGTGATGGCGGGCAACATACCGGTGCGCTCGGCGTCGGGCAGGAACATCGACGGTCCGATCAGACCCTCACGTGGGTGCTGCCACCGCAATAACGCCTCGACGCGATCGACACTGCCGGATTCCAGATCCAGGCAAGGCTGAAAGAACACTCGAAGCTGGTGGTCACCGATGGCCTTGTCGAGTTCGCCCAGCAACCGCATGTGATCGTGTCGGTCGCGATCCATGTCGGGTTCGTAGCGACCGATACGAGTGTGGCCCGCCTTCGCGGCAGTCAGGGCCACGTGCGCCCGCTGCAGCATCGATTCGCCGTCTATCGACACGGTCGCCGAACCCGAACCCGAGGCCGCCGGGCAGACTTCTATGGCTGCGATTCCGACCGTCGCGTCGAGTGCCACGTTGATGTCGTGCACGAACATCGTTCTACTGACTGCGAACTGGAGTTGCTCGGCAGTGTCCGATACGTCGATCTGGCCGGGACGCCTGCGCATGGCGACGACGAACTGATCCCCACCGAGCCGTCCGACGAGGTCGTCGGATCGCACCGATGCGACCAGGCGATGACCGATCTCGCGCAGGACACTGTCTCCTACGCTGTACCCGAAGGTCTCGTTGATCTGCGCGAAGCGGTCGATGTCCACCACGAGCGTGAATACGTCCGACTCGCCGCGTCCGGCGAGCATCGTGTCCAACCGCTCTCGGAGCAGGCGGCGACTGGCCAGCCCGGTCACCGCATCCGTCCGAGCCACGTCCTCGAGCACTGCGGCCTGCCGCCGCAGCGTCTCTAGGAAGTATGCGATACGGCACCCGACGAGCGCGATGATCATCGCCGACGACAGCACGATCACCCACCCCCACTGCTGGACGGGGACCCCGCGGGCCAACTGAATTGCCATCGCTAGGGGTGTCACGGCGACCGCGACCGCGAGTCCGAGAAATCTCACACGCCCGAATCTGAACGGGCTGGACCGGTCGACCCGCGACACCGCCCGCTCCGGAATGTGCAAGGCGATCACTCCGAAACACACGTACGCGGCCAACCACAGCGTGTTCAGGAGAGTCGAACGGTAGAGCTCGGACGAGTCGACCGTGGCATAGGACGCGAAATCGGCAGACACCAGGAACACGACTCCGGCCGCTGCCGCCAGGAACGGCACCGTTGTCGAGCGGGTCAGCAGGTACAGACTTCCGACGAGCGTGAGCAGAAACGCGTCGATGGTGAGGTAGACCGTGGCAGGCCACAATTCCATCGCCGACGGAAACGACAGCGTCGAATCGCCGGGGATGACGAACACCCACGTGGCGAGTCCGATACCGACTGCAACAACCAGACACTCGAGCAGTTCTTCCCACCCGAACACGAGCCCGTTCTCGTCGGCGGCTCGTGCGAAGCCGACGGCGATCACCAGATAGCCGAACAGGTAGAAGATGTCGGACGAGGAGAACGTCGATACTCGTCCCCCGCTGACCTGCACCATCGCGATCAGCGCGTCGCCGATACCCCAGGAGCCGACGCCGACGGCCATGTACCTCCACGTCCGCTTGTCCGGCCCGGGTTCCCGAAAGTAGCGGTAGACGAACGCGACGATTGTGGCCAGAAGCACGATTGCGTATATCGCACCCTGGGGTATGCCGGGAGGGGCTATTGCGTACGCCGCTACAGCGAGTACACCGAGGCCCAGGAAGCGCGTCCACAACATGGTGGGGCTGATCCTTCCTAGGCCGGTCGGTGCATACCCCGAACGTACGCATCAGCCGATCGAACCCGACGTTTGAACACGATTCGTAACCGAATCACCCTGCAGATGGGTCGAGTAACGAACTATTTCAAACCTGACGATCGTTCGCCAGTCTCACATCGGGCGATTTGTCCGTTCAGCTTTCGAGAGCCGCGTCCAATGTGATCTCGACACCGGTGAGAGCCTTGCTGACGGGGCAGGTTTCCTTTGCCGCCTGAGCCGCCTTCGCGAAGCCGTCTGCGTCGAGACCCTCGACCTCGCCCCGCACGGTGAGTTTGATGCCGGTCAGCTTGAAACCCGGTTCATCGGGACCCAGCGAGACATCGGCGGTGACCTCGAGGCTCTGTGGGGTGCCGCCCGCCTCGGCGATCAACGCCGACAACTGCATCGCATAGCAACTCGAGTGAGCCGCGGCGATCAATTCCTCGGGACTGGTGGTGCCGTCGGCGTTCTCGGCGGCGCGCTTGGGAAACGACACATCGAAAGTCGCCGCGCCGGAACTGGACAGCTCGACCTGGCCGGAACCTTGTTCCAGCGTTCCGTTCCAAGCTGTGCGTGAAGTACGAGTTGGCATCGAACCGAATCCTTTCGTAGTCGACCCTCTGTGGGCCTGTTTCTCAGGCTAACGTCAGCGGGGTGACCGGGCTACCGAGTGCGAAGATGTCGACACGACGGGTGCGACAATCGAGAAACTGCCCGCGCGCAGCGACGATCGTGGCAACCGCGATCCTGTCGATCGCGATCGCCGGATTCTCGACGCCGACGGCCGGCGCGAGCCCTCTGACGGACTTCTACGACGCGCCGGTTGCGGCGGTCGACACCGCGACGCTCGGCGAGGTGGTCCGAAGCCGGCCCGTCAACTCGCCCAAAGGGTTCGGTCTCGGATTCGACATCGAGCGGATTCTCTATCGGTCCACCGACACACACGATCAGCCCATGGTCGTATCCGGCTACACCATGACCCCCACCGCTCCGTGGGTCGGCCCCGGACCCCGGCCGGTGATCGCGTACGCGCCCGGCACCTCCGGTATGGCGGACCGCTGCGCCGGATCGGCTGTTCTCGGGACAGTCGGTTCGTCCCCGGCCATCCTGCCGCTGCTGTTGGCCGGATATCGCGTCGTCGCGACCGACTACCAGGGCCTGGGCACCCCCGGCGGGCACACGTACCTGAACCGAATCGCCTCGGGCCGTGCTCTGCTGGACGCCGCCAGATCAGCGGACGTCGAGCCGACCACCCCGGTGGTGCTGTTCGGCTACTCCGAAGGCGGGTTCGCGTCCGCATCCGCTGCCGAACTCGCCTCCACCTACGCTCCCGAGCTGAACGTCCGGGGAGCGTACGTCGGTGCGCCACCGGCCGATCCGACCCTCAACATCGACACGCTCGACAACACCCGCCTCGGTAGCGCCGCGCTCTTCACGGTCGACGGGATGATCAACGCCTACCCGGAACGAGCGGCAGGCATCCGCGACCTCTTCGACTCCGACGGGATCGCCGCGCTCGACGCCGCACAGAACTGGTGCACCACCGACCCCGCGGCCACCGTAACCGTACGAACGACCGAGCTCACCCGCGACGGCCGACCACTGACCGAGCAACTGAGCAACCCGGTGCTGGCCGAGATCACCGAGACGAACACCGTCGGGCGCATCGCCCCTGCCATGCCGGTGTATCTCTCGCACGCAGTCGAGGACGACACCGTGCCCGTCGAGCAGAGCCGCACCCTGCTCGGGCGCTGGCGCGATCTGGGCGCAGACGTCACCTACCGCGAATACGATCTGCCGGCCATCCCGGTGGAGGGCGCGAACCACCTACCCGGATCCCTGGCGGCCTACGACGACGTGATGCCCTGGATCGCAGGCCTCGTCCGCGCAGGAGTGGAGCTTGCAGGAACGACCCGATAGGCGGAAGCTGATCTCAGGTGTGAAATCAGGGTGTTCACCGAGGCGTCGACCGCGATGAGGTTGATTCACTCCCATCATGCGCATCGTCCACGCCCTGCTGACCGTCGTAGCGGTCCTGACCGCAGGCTCCCCCACCCCACCGGACCCCGGCGTGGCGTCGGACATCCGAGCCGTCGCAGACGAACTCGGACTGCCGGGAGTCGCGTTCCGCGTCGTCTCCGAGCACGAGGTCTTGGAGAACGTCGAGTACGGGGTGGACGGAGACGGTGCGCCGATCGACGAGACGACTCCGTTCGTGTGGGGTTCGGTATCGAAGTCGGTGACGGCGGCCACGGTGTACTCACTCGCCGAACACCGAGCCCTGACGCTGGATGGATCCGTGAATTCGATTCTGCCGGAAAGCGATTCGATCCTTCCGGACAACGTCACGATCGACGACCTGATCCACCACACGAGCGGCCTCCCGCACGATGTGACCGAACTGGACGTGTGGGGGCGCACGGAGCGAGCGCTCGACATCCTCCCCGCCCTGGACGTCAGGGCCGCCGAACGCGGCACCTTCCGTTACTCGAGCCTGAACTACCTACTGCTGCAAGCGATCGTCGAGAAGGCCACCGCCGAACCTTTCGCCGACGTCGTCGCCCGTGAGACCGGGGTGCACACCGCAGACACCGTCGCACCAGGCCACGTACCGTTCTTCACCTTCCCCCGAAGGATCGATACCAGAATCGACTCCGCAGGAATGGGTTACGGCTACCTGAGCGGTTCCATCGACGAACTCTCACGCTATGCATCCAGGCAACTGACCGCTCCGGCGTCGAACAGTCCGGATACGGTGTCGACGGGTTCGGGGGCGGCGTACGGATACGGGTGGTACGTCGAAACGCTGCCCGACGGTACCGAGATGCGGTGGCATTCCGGGGCGGTCCCCGGCTATTTCACTCACGTCGCACTCGTTCCGGAACGACACCTGGCAGTGGTGTTCGCGACCAACAGATACGGCGAACTCGAGGCCGATGCTCTGGCCTCGGCTGCCCGCTCCCTCGTGCTCGCGCGACTCGGCATGGACGACCCTCCTACCGCCGGCTTCGGTCTGTACGAAGTTGCACTGATCGCGTCGACCATCCTCGCGGTGCTGTTGGCGATCTGTGCGACCAGAGCGCTCCTCGGATTCCGAACCGCTCCAGGACGATGGGCACCCGCGCATGCACTGGCCGCCCTCGGCGCAGCTGGACTGCTGTACTTTTCGCTGCCCGCACTCGCCGATGCGCCGATCTCGACACTGGCCCGCTGGGCTCCAGATATCGCGCTGCTGTTCTGGATCCTGCTCGCCGAACTTGTTGTCATCGCCGTTGCCCTCGGCGCTCGGGTCCTGCGTCAATGGACCACTGCACACGTCTGAGCGCTGCAATGTGCCATTCACCCGCGGAGCTGATCTGCGTGAATGGACCACTACATACGTCTGAAGAGTGCAATGGTCCATTGACGCAGGACCCGAGCGCCGACGGCAACGGCGCTGACAACAAGTTCCGGAC
>NZ_NOZC01000003.1:0-341519 GCF_002258545.1 Rhodococcus sp. 05-2255-3B1
CGGCCGCAGGCTCGATGACGTACGGGGTGTAGCGGGTGTCGGTGGCCTGCTCGTAGTAACTCAGGTCCTGGCCCGACGCCTTGGAGTGCACCGAGAGGTCGTAGTCGGTGCGGTTCGCCACGCCCTCCAACTCGCCCCACGCACTGCCCTGGAAGCCGAACTTGTACTCGATGTCGACGGTGCGCTTGGAGTAGTGCGACAACTTTTCCTTGGCGTGCTCGTAGAGCCGCAGGTTCTCCGGATCGATACCGAGATCGGTGTACCACTTCATGCGGTAGTCGATCCAGTACTGATGCCACTCGTCGTCCTCGCCGGGCTTGACGAAGAATTCCATCTCCATCTGCTCGAACTCACGGGTGCGGAAGATGAAGTTTCCCGGAGTGATCTCGTTGCGGAAGCTCTTGCCGATCTGGCCGATGCCGAACGGTGGCTTCTTGCGTGAGGTGGTCAGCACGTTGGCGAAGTTGACGAAGATGCCCTGTGCGGTCTCGGGACGCAGGTAATGCAGGCCCTCTTCGTTGTCGACCGGGCCGAGGAAGGTCTTGAGCAGACCCGAGAATGCACGCGGTTCGGTCCAGGAGCCGGGTTCACCGGTTTCCGGGTCGCGGATGTCGGCCAGGCCGTTCTCCGGCGGGTGGCCGTGCTTCTCCTCGTAGGCCTCGATGAGGTGATCGGCGCGGTACCGCTTGTGCGTGTGCAACGACTCCACCAGCGGGTCGGAGAACGTCTCGACGTGGCCCGACGCCTCCCACACCTGCCGGGGCAGGATCACCGAGGAGTCCAGCCCGACGGTGTCGTCGCGGCTGGTGATCATGTTGCGCCACCACTGCTTCTTGATGTTCTCCTTGAGCTCGACGCCCAGCGGGCCGTAGTCCCAGGCCGACTTGGTACCGCCGTAGATCTCGCCGCACGGGTAGACGAGGCCTCTGCGCTTGGCGAGGTTGGCGACGGTTTCGACTTTGGACTTGGGTGCCACTGGCGGAGCTCTCCATCTTCGGTTACATCGTGTAAGAGGTGACGGGCGGTTTTCGCCCTGATCAGACTATCTGGCTCGGCGGTCTAAACCGAACAGCGGTCGGCTGCGGAAGTTGACATGCGCACCTGTGCATATCACAATGAATACGATTTGCAATAACAACTACTGCACTAACCTGGTGTCATGACGTCGCTCGTGCAGGGAGAGTCCGCCGACAACGAACCGGCGACCGAAGGAGCCGCAACCGTGTCCACGGATTCGACAGTGGAAGCAAGTTCGACCCACCGGCAGGACCCGGAGCACCCGTTGCACTCCGGCGATCCGTTCGCCGCCGCTCCCCCGGCTCACATCCCGCCGAAGGAGACTCTGACCGCGGCGGGCGACATCCTGCGGGCACTCGCGGCCCCGGTGCGCATCGCCATCGTGCTGCAGCTGCGTGAGTCCGAGCGGTGCGTACACGAACTCGTCGTCGCCCTCGGCGTCACGCAACCGTTGATCAGCCAGCACCTTCGAGTGCTCAAGGCAGCGGGTGTGGTGCGCGGAGAACGCAACGGACGCGAGGTCCTGTACCGATTGGTCGACGATCACCTCTCCCATATCGTCGTCGACGCCGTGGCCCACGCCGAGGAAGGCCGGAACCTGTGACCGACAAGTCCACCGACACCGCGACATCGCGACGACCCGTCGTCGTCGGAGTGCGGGCCACCAAGCAGCGCAGTGCCATCTCCGATCTGCTCGACACCATCGAGGAGTTCAAGTCCGCACAGGATCTGCACGACGAATTGCGCAAGCGCGGTGAGGGTATCGGGCTCACCACGGTGTATCGGACACTGCAGACCTTGGCCGACGCCGGGACGGTCGACGTTCTGCGCACCGACAACGGCGAGTCGGTCTACCGGCGCTGCTCCTCCGGACATCACCATCACCTGGTGTGTCGCTCGTGCGGTTTCACCGTAGAGGTGGAAGGCCCCACCGTCGAGAAGTGGTCGCAGAGCGTCGCCGAATCCAACGGCTTCAGCGACGTGAGCCACACGATCGAGATCTTCGGCACCTGCAGTCAGTGCACCGCAGCCCCCCAGTGATTCCGCTCAGGCGACGACCTCAGCGATGCGAGGTACCAACGCGTCGATGGCGAACGGAATCGACAGCACCGAGTTGTACGTGATCGCTCCACGCTGATCGGTGGACAACGGCACGATCGCATCGCGCCGAGCAGCATCGAGAGTTCCGAAGATCGGGTTCTCCGCCACCACGTCGATGTCGGCACCGGTACCGAGATAGAGCACCAGGTCCGCATCGAGCATCGAAATGTTCTCGGACGAGACCGGAACGAAGAAGTTGGTGCCGTCGTCCTGGGCGCGGATCGATTCCGGGACCTCGAAGCCCAGTGAGGTGACGAATGTGCCGCGGGCATCACCGGGCAGATATGCGCCGAACTGGCCGTCGTACGGAAGCACCACTGCTGCAGTCTTGCCCGCGAACTCCGGATGTTCGTTTCGAACCTGCTCGAGCGCGGCGTCGGTCTGCGCGTTCAACTGCTCACCGCGGTCGCGTTCACCCATCGCGCGAGCGATGGTGTCGGTGGCAACCTCACGATCGACGGCATAGGCAGCAGATCCTGCAGGTCGGGCGACCGTCGGCGCGATGCCGCTGAGCCTGTCGTACGTCGCCTCGTCGAAACCCGCGTTGAGTCCGGTGATGAGATCCGGCGCCAGCGAGGCGATCAGCTCGAAGTTAGGCTCGGACTCCGAGCCCAGCAGCGTCAACGGCGCGTCACCGACCAACTCGTCGGTCCAGGGACCGAGTCCGGTCTCGTAGAACGTGTACCCGGTGTTCCCGACGGGAACGGTGCCGAGCGCGATGACGGCATCGGCGTCGGACACCCCGAGGGTGACGATGCGCGTGGGCTTCTCGGCGATGGTCGTGCTGCCGTAGATGTGGTCGATGACAACCGGGAACGCACCGTCCGCCGACTGCGTCGCCGTGTCGACGTCGTCGGTGGTCGAACAGGCCGTCACGGCCGCACCGAGGGTGATCACCGCCACCACTACCGTGAGCATTCGGGTCCACCGCACAGTCATCGCATCCACCTCTACTAGAAACTAAGTACAGGCAAACCTTAGCTGACGAGTCAGGGAAGTAGGCCCTCACGCGCCTTCTCGACTCCGGCGAGCACCAGAATGAGCATCGTCAACATCGCCTCGTCGTCCAGACCGTTCGCGGGAAAGGTGTAGCGCAACAACACATCCGCGAGCTTGCCGTGGGTGTTGACCGAGATCGCGCCGAATTGCGAGTCCGCATTGCGGTCGGCAACTTTCTTGTGCAGAGCCGGCTTCAGCGGCCGGTCCCAAGCCAAGACCGCGGTGAGCGAGAGCACCTCGAGTTCGGGCGAGAGTCGAACGGCACGCAGCGAGCACAGAGCGCCCGCGTAGTCGAAACCGAGAGATCCCTCGTCGCCGAGTGTCACCGTCGCGAACTGCGAGAGCACCAACTGGGCGCGGGCCTGCAACGAAAGCCCCTCGTCCGGCGTCCCGTTCGCGTCCTCACTCATACTTGACTCCACCGAATCGTCGGTCCCGCGAGGCGTATTCGATACACGCCTCCCACAGATCCCGACGGTCGAAATCCGGGAAAAGCTTCTTCTGGAACACGAACTCCGCGTACGCCGACTGCCACAGCAGGAAGTTCGACGTCCGCTGCTCCCCCGACGGACGCAGGAACAGATCCACGTCCGGCATGTCCGCCTCGTCGAGGTACTTGGCGACGGTGGCCTCGGTGATCTTCTCCGGGTTCAGCTTGCCCGCGGCCACCTGTCGAGCGATTTCCCTTGTGGCATCGGCAATCTCGGCTCGGCCGCCGTAGTTGACGCACATCGTCAAGGTCATCACGGTGTTACGTTTCGTCAACTCCTCGGCAACCTCGAGTTCCTTGATGACACTGCCCCACAACCTCGGGCGACGGCCGGCCCAGCGAACCCGGACGCCCATCTCGTTCATCTCGTCGCGTCGACGACGAATGACGTCCCGGTTGAAGCCCATCAGGAACTTGACCTCGTCGGGACTGCGCTTCCAGTTCTCCGTCGAGAATGCGTACGCGGACAACCACTGCACACCGATCTCGATGCAGCCACAGACGGCGTCCATCAGTACCGCTTCGCCCTGCTCGTGCCCTGCGGTTCGCGGCAATCCACGATCCTGTGCCCACCGACCGTTGCCGTCCATGACCAGAGCAACGTGACGAGGAATCAGTTCCGGCTGCAGGATCGGTGGCCGCGCACCCGAGGGGTGCGGGTCCGGCGGGCGCACCGCCGGCCGTTCGTCAGGCCGGGGTTGCGGCTCGCGTCGTCGAATCACGGTCCCCATCCTGCCCGACGGTGTCGGCGAACACGGAGTCAGGTTGGGCCAGCGGCACCTGGTGCGGGTGCGAGCGTTCGATGAGCGGAAGGGTGCGCAACTGTCGTTCGAGATGCCACTGCAGATGAGCCGCCACCAGGCCACTGGCCTGCTTGCGGACGGCATCGGAGGTGGTGACGGTGTAGTCCCACTCGCCTCGCTCGAGCGCCACCATCAGGTCGAGTACCCCGGTCGACGGCGTCGCCGAGCCCGGCGGTCGGCAATGCACGCACACCGCACCACCGGCAGCGACGTGGAACGCACGGTGCGGCCCCACCGCGGCGCACCGCGCGCAATCGGTCAGTGCGGGTGCCCATCCGGCGAAGCCCATCGCGCGCAGCAGGTATGCGTCGAGCACCAACTCGGGCGGCCGCACGTGTTGGGCAAGAGCACGCAGTGCGCCCACGGTCAGCTGATGCAGGCGCTGCGCGGGAGCGTGTTCCTCACCGGCCAGACGCTCGGCAGTTTCGAGAACCGCACAGCCGGTGGTGTAGCGGCCGTAGTCGGCCACGATGTCTCCACCGAACGCGTCGACCGTGTGCACCTGGGTGACGATGTCGAGGTTGCGTCCCGGATAGAGCAGCACGTCGATGTGCGCAAACGGCTCCAGCCGTGCACCGAACTTGGATTTGGTGCGGCGAACCCCTTTGGCGACCGCCCGCACGATGCCGTTCTCCCTGGTCAACAGCGTGACAATGCGATCGGCCTCGCCCAGCTTGTGCTGGCGCAGGACGACTGCGTTGTCACGGTATGGCCTCACGTCGTCCAGTGTCCCACGCGCGCAGCGGCGGCGACCGTTCCCGCGCTGACGAGAAGTCGATACTGTGCAGGCGTGGATTTCCATCGGTCGACTCTCGTTGCCCAGGCCGCCGCTCTCGCGTCGGGTCGCATCACCTCGGTACAGGCGGTCACCGAATCGCTCGATCGGATCGACCAGAGCCAACCCACACTCAACGCGTTCCGCCTGGTGCGCCGCGACGCCGCCCTCGCCGAGGCCGCCGAAGCGGACCGGCTGCGCGCCGCCGGCACCACCGCTCCCCTGCTCGGCGTTCCCGTTGCCGTCAAGGACGACGTCGACGTCACCGGGGAGCCGACCGCCTTCGGCTGCGCGGGCAACTTTCCACCGGCCACCACGGATTCGGAGGTGGTGCGCAGACTGCGTGCGGCCGGGGCCGTCATCGTCGGAAAGACCAACAGCCCCGAACTCGGCCAATGGCCCTTCACCGGCGGCACCTTCGGGCACACCCGCAATCCATGGGACCGCGAGCGCACCCCCGGCGGCTCCTCGGGTGGGAGCTCTGCCGCAGTGGCTGCCGAATTGGTCTCTGCCGCTCTCGGTTCCGACGGTGCCGGCTCGGTGCGAATTCCGGCCTCCTGGACCAATCTCGTGGGGATCAAGCCGCAACGCGGACGCATCTCGTCGTGGCCGGAGCCCGAGGCGTTCAACGGCATCACCGTCATCGGCCCGCTCGCACGTACCGTGGCCGACGCGGCACTGCTCCTCGACGTGGTCTCGGGTAGTCACGACGGAGATCTCCATCGTCCGAAACCACTGACCGTCTCCGATGCCGTCGGACGCAACCCCGGCTCGCTGCGCATCGCGCTCAGCCTGCGTAAGCCCTTCATCCCGACGCCCGCACCCCTGGACCCCGAGATCGCGGCTGCCGCGTACGAGATGGCCGCGGTGCTGCGACTGCTCGGACATCGAGTGGTCGTCGACGACCCCGCCTACGGAATGCTGTTGGGGCTCAACTTCTTACCCCGCTCGCTGGCCGGTGTGGCGGCCTGGGTGGACCGTCTGCCGGATCCGTCTCTCGCCGACCCGAGGACCCGAGCCAATGCCAGGAGCGGCCGAGCTCTCGCCGGAGCGCCGCTCCGTGCAGCCCGCGCCGCCGAGCCGCGCATCGGGCGTCGTATCGGCCGATTCTTCGACGAGTACGACATCGTGCTCGCCCCGACGACGGCCACCCCACCGCCGCGGATCGAGGCCATCGACGGCATCTCCAATGCCGACACCGATCGGGTGATCACCGAGCACTGTCCCTACACCTGGCCGTGGAACGTGCTTGGCTGGCCGAGCGTCAACGTGCCGGCAGGGTTCACCACCGCCGGCCTTCCGATCGGTCTGCAACTGATGGGCCACGAATCCTCGGAGCCGCTACTGGTGTCGGTGGCCGCTCAGCTCGAGAACGTGTTGCAGTGGCACCGCAAGCGCCCCGATCCCTGGTGGACCAGGTGAGCGAAACTTCGTAGTCTGCTACGAATTGTCGTGCACGTGCGGCGAAGCCGCTCCGGTCAGAAGCCGAGCTTGCCCATCTGCTTCGGGTCGGTCTGCCAGTCCTTCGCGATTTTGACGTGCAGGTCCAGGTAGATTCTGGTGCCGAGTAGCTTCTCGATCTGCAGTCGCGACGCCGTGCCGACCTCTTTGAGTCGCGAACCACCCTTGCCGATGATGATCGCCTTCTGGCTCGATCGCTCCACGTACATGATGGCGTGCACGTCGAGCATGTTGTCGTGACCCTCGCGGGGGGTGACCTCGTCGATGACGACGGCCAGCGAGTGTGGCAGCTCGTCGCGGACGCCTTCGAGCGCGGCCTCACGGATGAGTTCGGCCATGAGGATTTCCTCGGGCTCGTCGGTCAACTCTCCGTCGGGGTAGAACGCCGGGCCCGGGGGGAGCTCGGAGGCCAACAGGTCGACCAGCTTCTCGATCTGTTCGCCCGATTCGGCCGACACCGGAATGACGTGCGAATTCTCACCGAGCATCTTCGACAGCGACATCAGCTGCTGTACGACGCGTTCCTTCTTGACCTTGTCGATCTTGGTCACGATGCCGATGAGCGTCGTCTTGGGCGCGATGTGCCGCACCTGTTCGAGAATCCACCGGTCGCCGGGCCCGATCTTCTCGTCCGCGGGGATGCAGAGTCCGATGACGTCGACCTCGGAGTAGGTGTCCTGCACCAGGTCGTTGAGGCGTTGACCCAGTAGCGTTCTCGGTCGGTGCAGGCCCGGGGTGTCGACCAGGATCAGCTGGGCGTGCTCTCGGTGCACGATGCCGCGGATGGTGTGCCGCGTCGTTTGGGGACGTGAGGACGTGATGGCGATCTTCGATCCCACCAACGCATTGGTCAGTGTGGATTTGCCGGTGTTGGGTCGACCTACGAAACAGACGAATCCGGATCGGAACTCACCGTTGTTCTGCTCTGACACAAGAGCACCTCCAGATTTCAGTGTTGGCGAGTGACGTCCGACGAGTCGTCGTCCTCGGTGGTTTCTTCGTCCGGTTCGAGCTTCTCGACCAGGACCGTGGCAATACGGACGCGCCCCTTCGGGTCGGCTCCACCTTCTCCGCGCAGCAGGAGTCCGTGGGTGATCACCTGCGAACCGGGCAACGGTACTCGGCCGAGTTCGTAGCCGAGGAGTCCACCGACGGTGTCGACTTCCTCGGATTCGATGTCGATACCGAAGATCTCGCCGAGGTCCTCGAGCGGCAACCGCGAGGACAGCCGATAACGTCCGTCGTCCAGTTCCTCGATGGGCGCAACCTCGTCCGAGTCGTATTCGTCGGCTATCTCGCCGACGATTTCCTCGATCACGTCCTCGATGGTCACCAGTCCGGCGATGCCTCCGTACTCGTCGACGAGCAGGGCCATGTGGTTGCGATCGCGCTGCATCTCGGCGAGCAGACTGTCGAGCGCCTTGGAGTCGGGAACGAAGACGGCCGGACGCATCACCTCGGACACCTGCACTCCGCGGCCACCGTCTGTGGAGTGATACGTCTGCTGCACAAGGTCTTTGAGGTAGACGACCCCCACCACGTCGTCCACGTTCTCGCCGATCACCGGGATGCGGGAGTGGCCGCTGCGCACGGCCAACGAAGTGGCCTGTCCTGCTGATTTGTCGGACTCGATCCACACCATCTCGGGGCGCGGAACCATGACCTCACGGGCGGAGGTGTCTCCGAGCTCGAACACCGACTGGATCATCCGCCGTTCGTCGTCGGCCACGACACCGCGCTCGCGGGCCATGTCCACCAGTTCACGCAGTTCGATCTCGGAAGCGAACGGGCCGTTGCGAAATCCCTTACCGGGGGTGATCGCGTTACCGATGAGAATGAGCAGGCGGCTGATCGGCCCGAGGAGCCACCCGAGTGCACGCAGCGGCAGTGCTGCCGCCAACGCGATCGAGTACGCGTTCTGCCGACCGAGGGTTCGCGGACCGACACCGATCACGACGTAACTGACCAACACCATCGCCACCGCGCTGATCACCAGTGCCGTGGTGGAGTCGATCAACTGCGTCAGGCCACCCGCGAGCAACACCGTGCCGCCGATTTCGCACAGAATGCGCAGCAGCACCATCAGGTTGACGTACCGCGGGCGGTCGCCGACCACCACGACGAGGCCGGCGGCACCGGGGCGCTCGTCCTTGACCATGTCGTCGATTCGCGCCCGCGACACCGTGTTCAGCGCGGAATCGACGGCAGCGAACAGGCCTCCGAGAGGCACCAGAAGGACAGCGAACACGATGAGCGCAGCAGCACTGCTCACGCGCTACGACCCCACACTTCCACCTGTTCGACGACGCAGCTCATCGATCGAGTCCATCGACGAAACCGGCCTTGCCGAGGAGCCGGGCATCGCGGGCGGCCTGTTCGGCAGCCTGTTCCGCTCGCCTTGCGTCCTCGTACCATTCGGCCAGCAGTCGGTTCTGCAGCTCGAACATTTCCTTCTCTTCGTCCGGCTCGGCGTGGTCGTAACCGAGCAGGTGCAACACACCGTGCACGGTCAGCAACGCCAACTCGTGCTCGAGCGAATGTCCCGCAGCTGCAGCCTGATCCGCGGCGAACGACGGGCACAGCACGATGTCGCCGAGCATCGCCGGTCCTGGCTCGGGCGCATCGGGACGACCGCCCGGCTCGAGCTCGTCCATCGGAAACGACATCACGTCGGTGGGGCCGGGCAGATCCATCCACCGCATGTGCAGATCGGCCATCGTGGCCGAATCCACCAGCACCATCGACAGTTCCGCGGCGGGATGCACGTCCATGCCGGCGATCGCGAACCGTGCGACCGAGACCAGCTCGGGTTCGGAGATGTCCATCCCCGACTCGTTGGACACTTCGATACTCATCTAGCCACTACCCACGCTCTCGTTGCCTGCATCTGTCGTTCCGTACGCCTGAATCATCTTCTCGCCGAACGCGGTCCACCGGTCCGCCGTTGCGCCCGATTGGGAATGACGCCTTCCGACGTCGACTCGAACCGCTCGTACGCGTCGACGATCTCCGAAACCAATCGGTGCCGCACCACGTCGCTGCTGGTCAGCTGCGCGAAGTGGATGTCGTCGACGTCGGTGAGGATCTCGGACGCCGCGCGCAGCCCGGATCGCGCGCCACCGGGAAGGTCCACCTGGGTCACGTCGCCGGTGACGACGATCTTCGACCCGAATCCGAGTCGCGTCAGGAACATCTTCATCTGCTCGGCGGTGGTGTTCTGTGCCTCGTCGAGAATGATGAATGCGTCGTTGAGCGTGCGGCCGCGCATGTAGGCGAGCGGGGCGACTTCGATGACCCCCGCCTGCATCAGCTTGGGGATCGCTTCGTCGTCCATCATGTCGTGCAACGCATCGTGCAGCGGGCGCAGGTACGGGTCGATCTTCTCGTGCAGCGTTCCGGGCAGGAAGCCGAGGCGCTCCCCCGCCTCCACTGCAGGACGCGTCAGGATGATGCGGCTGACCTGCTTGGTCTGCAATGCCTGCACGGCCTTCGCCATCGCCAGGTACGTTTTGCCGGTACCGGCCGGGCCGATGCCGAACACGATGGTGTTGGCGTCGATCGCATCGACGTACCGCTTCTGGTTCAGCGTCTTGGGCCGGATCGTCTTGCCGCGGCGCGAGAGGATGTCGAGGCTGAGCACCTCGGCCGGTGAATCCGACACGCCCTCGGTGAGCATGGCGATCGATCGGCGCACCGCATCGGGAGTCAGTGGCTGAGCACGCTTGGCCAGCGCGGCCAACTCGGAAATCACCCGTTCGGCCAGCGCCACATCCGCCACTTTTCCGGTGAGCGTCACGGCGTTTCCTCGTACGTGGATGTCTGCCGTCAGCATCTGTTCGAGCGCCCGCAGATTCTCGTCGGACTGTCCCAGCAGTGGCATCACCGCTTCGGGGGCGAGTTCCAAGGTGGACCGAACGTCACGCTCGGCGGGAAATTCGCTGTGTTCACTCACGTGGTGGCTATGGCCTGCTCTCTGGTGTCGGCTGCTCGGATGTGCACTTGCTATGGATGGAGTTTAACGCCGCAGCAACGATGCGCATTCCCATTAACCGGCGGTGGCACCGAGCACGGCGTCGAGCGAGAGCGCCCAACACCGCGAATCGGGGTTCAGGAAAGCGAAGTGGTCTTCCCCAGGCACGATCGTCAGTCGGGCGTCGTCTCCGGCGGCTCGCGCCAGCGCGACGTACCGCTCGCTCTGCGCGGCGGGCACCTGGACGTCCTCGGCCCCGTGCAGGCAGATCGTCGGGATACCGATGGGTGCACGGGCAGCAGGCGAGGCGGATCGGTACAGCGCGGGGTCGTCCTGGTACCGGGCCTGCAACAGCGCCTCGACCGCCGGGTTGGTGCGTCCCGACGCACCTCGCGGTTCGAGATCGAGAACGCCGGCCTGCGAGACGATGCGTGACGGGCGGACCTTCGTGCCGGTCTCTCCGCCGAGCCACACGGCCAGGTGCCCGCCTGCGGAGTGCCCGATCACGCGCACGTCGTCGATCCCGACCGGGGCGTGGTGCTGCAGTTCCCCCGCGACCACGTCGAGTGCTGCGGTCACGTCGGACTGCATCTCCGGCCAGTGTCCGCCTGCGCCGACGCGTCGGTACTCGATGTTCCACGCCACCGCTCCGGCTCCGGCCACGGCGCGGGCGAACTGGGTACCCAGATTGGATCCGTACTGTCCGCTCCAGAACCCGCCGTGCACCACCACGACCACCGGGGTCGTGTCGTCGACGGGTTCGGCCGGCAGATAGAGATGGCCGAACTGCTCCGGGTGATCGCCGTAGGCGATCTTGATCCGTGCGCTCATGCGTTCTGGAAGTCGGGCGGCAACTGTGCCCACCGCGAGGTCAGAACCCCGAGCGCGCCGAGGGCCACCGCTCCTGCCGTCGAGGTCCGCAGCACCGTAGGGCCGAGCACGACCGGGGTTGCACCCGCCTCGGTCAGGGCGGCCACCTCTCGGTCGTCGAGGCCACCCTCGGGTCCCACGACGATCGCGACCTCGGGCACCGAGTCGAACGGCAGGTCTCGGAACGCCGAGGTGGCCGCCTCGTGCAGCACCGCCACGATTCCACCGCGCTCCACGACGCCGCGCACGAAAGCGTCGACCTCACGCGAATCGTGCAGCTCGGAGACCTCGGGGATGAATGCCCGACGCGACTGCTTGGCGGCTTCCGCCGCGGTACTCCGCCACTTCGCGACGCCCTTGGATGCCTTCGGGCCCTCCCACCGGGCGACGCATCGCGCGGACTGCCAGGGAACCACGGCGTCGACGCCTGCCTCGGTGGCCAGCTCGACGGCCAGTTCCGATCGGTCCGCCTTCGGCAATGCCTGCACCAGCGTCACCACCGGAGTGGGACGCGGCATCTCGCTACGTGCTTGGACTGTCAGCTCCAGTCGGTTCTTCTCCGCTGCGGCCACGACCGTGTCGGCCAGACCGCCCGCTCCGTCACCGAGCAGCACCCGCTCGCCGACGCGGATGCGTCGCACCGTCGCGGCGTGATGACCTTCTTTGCCGTCGAGCACCGCGACCTCGCCGACATTCGGCAGCGGGGAGAGGTAGAAGACCGTGGGGGCCATCGATCAGCGACCGCTGAAAGCTTCCCGCAACCGCGAGAACAGGCCACCGCTGTGCGCCGAGCCGGTGGTGACCACCTCCGCCGAGTCGCGGTCACGCATCGACCTGAGCTGTTCGAGCAGATGGGTCTGCTTGCTGTCGAGCTTGGTCGGCACGATCACCTCGAGGTGCGCGTGCAGATCGCCGCGAATGCCCGACCGCAGCTTGGGCATACCGTGACCGCGTAGCACCGTGGTCGAATTCGGTTGTGTGCCTTGCTCGATCGAGATCTCGGTGGGTCCGTCGATGATCGCGTCGACGGTGACCGAGGTGCCGAGTGCCGCGTCGACCATCGGGACGCGAACGGTGCAGTGTAGGTCGTCACCGTCGCGCACGAACACCTCGTGCTGCTGTTCGACGATCTCCACGTACAGGTCACCCGCGGGTCCGCCGCCCGGACCGACCTCGCCCTGCGAGGCCAGTCGGATCCGCATACCGTTGCTCACGCCGACCGGCACCTTGACCGAGATGTCGCGACGCGACCGGACGCGACCGTCGCCGCCGCACTTGCGGCAGGGGTCGGGGATGGTCTCGCCGGCGCCGCGGCAGGTGGGGCACGGACGGCTGGTCATCACCTGGCCGAGGAACGAGCGCTGTACCGACTGCACTTCACCGGCACCTCCGCAGGTCTCGCAGCGGACCGGCTTGGAGTCGCCGTTGGTGCCCGAGCCCGTGCACAGGTCGCACAGGATCGCCGTGTCAACGGTGATGTGCTTGGTCACGCCGGTGGCGCACTCGTCGAGAGTGAGCTTGGTACGCAGCAGCGAGTCCGCGCCCGGCTGCACACGGCCCTTGGGCCCGCGCTGGGAGCCGCCCGCGCCGCCACCGAAGAACGCTTCGAACACGTCCCCGAGGCCGCCGCCGAATCCGGCTCCACCGAATCCACCGCCGCCGCCTCCGCCGCCCTGCTGGAGCGGGTCGCCGCCGAGGTCGACGATGCGACGCTTCTCCGGATCCGAGAGCACCTCGTATGCGGTGGAGATGTCCTTGAACCGTGCCTGCGCGGCCTCGTCCGGGTTGACGTCCGGGTGCAGTTCTCGCGCCAGTTTGCGGTAGGCGCGCTTGATCTCCTGGTCCGTCGCCTGCTGGCCGACGCCCAAAGTCCCGTAATAATCCCGTGCCACGTCGTCTCTTTCGTCCTAGAAGATGAATCTCGTTCGATAGTGCTGTGTGCGGCCGCCCGCGCCCCCGCGGCCGTCGTTCGATCGGTTCTCGCTCGTCGTCAGCGTTCGGCCAGGACCTCGCCGATGTACCTGGCAACCGCGGCGACCGACGCGATTGTTCCTGGGTAGTCCATTCGGGTCGGCCCGAGAACACCCATTCCTCCGAGGACCATGCCAGCCGACCCGTACCCGGTGGAAATCACCGACGTTCCGCGCATCTCCTCGACCTGCGTTTCCTCGCCGATCCGCACCGTGACCGTTCGGGTGTCCTGTGTCACGGCGAGCAGCTTGAGCACCACCACTTGCTCTTCCAGTGCCTCGAGTACCGCTCTGAGCGACCCGGGAAACCCCGCGTCGCCCGCGAAGTCCGCGGCGTTGCGCGTCAGGTTCGCCGTGCCGCCGAGTACCAGGCGTTCCTCGGGGTGCTCGACGAGTGATTCCACCAGCACCGTTGCCGATCGAATCATCGCGTCGCGCAGCGCGGGCGGGGCGTTCTCGGCGAGTTCGGCCACCGCAGCCGACGCCGCCGCCAGCCGCTTGCCTTCCAGCGCACCACCGAGGAGACGCCGCAGCTGAGCCAAGTTCTCGTCGTCGATCACGTCACCGAGTTCGACGATGCGCTGATCGACTCGACCGGAGTCGGTGATGAGCACCAGCAGCAGCCGGGCCGGGGTGAGCGCCACCACTTCCAGGTGGCGCACCGAGGACGCCGACAGCGTGGGGTACTGCACCACGGCCACCTGGCGGGTCAACTGGGCCAGTAATCGAACGCCGCGTCGCAACACGTCGTCCAGGTCGACGCCGTTCTCGAGAAACTCCAGGATGGCGCGACGTTCGGCAGCAGACAGTGGCTTGACGTCGGCTATCCGGTCGACGAACTGCCGATAGCCCTTGTCGGTCGGCACCCGACCGGAGCTGGTGTGCGGCTGGGCGATGTAGCCCTCGGCCTCGAGCACAGCCATGTCGTTGCGCACCGTTGCACTGGACACTCCCAGGTTGTGGCGCTCGACCAGCGCACGCGAACCGACGGGTTCCTGGGTGGACACGTAGTCCGCCACGATCGCTCGTAGAACCTCGAACCGCCTGTCGTCGGTGCTCGACATCGGTGCCCACCTCCGTTCTCGTTTCCAATCGTCGCTCGAGTCTAGTAGCCGGCGAACACATGCTCGTGCAAGGCCTTACTGTGGTCCGAGTGGAAACGTTCTTTCGATTCGGTCCAGCGGCTCGAGGCTCGCGATGATCTTCAAGGGTGTTCGTGACGGAAAGCCGTACCCCGAGCACGGCCTGTCCATCCGCGACTGGTCGAGAATCCCGCCGCGCCAGCTCCGCCTGGACGAGATCGTCACCACCACCAAGGTGCTCGAGCTGGACAGATTGCTGTCCGAGGACTCCACCTTCTACGGTGATCTGTTTCCCCACGCGGTGCAGTTCCGCGGCGTCATCTATCTCGAGGACGGCTTGCACCGCGCTGTGCGTGCCGCACTGAGAAATCGAACTGTGTTGCACGCCAGGGTGTTCGACTACGACGCCCTCGGAGCCTGAGCCAGGTTTTTCAGGCGGCTGCGATGGTGCGCACCACCGCGTCGGCCAGCAATCTGCCCCGGTCGGTCAGCACGAGATGGTCACCCCGGGCCACCATCAACCCGTCCGCGACGGTCTGCTCGGCAGCGACGCGCTCTGCCGGCCCCAGCAGAGTTCTCGGCACTCCCGAGCGGAGCCGCACGGTCAACATCAGCTCCTCGAGGTGTCGATCCTCGGCGCTGAGCAGTTCGCTGCCCAGCACCGGTAGGTGACCTGCGGCGAGGCGATCGGAGTATGCGGCCGGGTGCTTGACGTTCCAGAACCGGGTGCCGCCGATGTGACTGTGTGCACCGGGTCCCGCGCCCCACCAGTCGCCGCCGTCCCAGTAGCCGATGTTGTGGCGGCACTGCGCTGCGGCGTCGGTGGCCCAGTTCGACACCTCGTACCAGGACAGGCCTGCGGCGCTCAACTCCGTGTCGATGCGCTCGTATCGGCTCGCCAGTACGTCGTCGTCGGGGGCAGGCAGCTCACCTCGACGAACCTTGCGGGCCATGGCGGTGCCGTCCTCGACGATCAGCGCGTAGGCCGAGACGTGGTCGACACCGGCGTCGAGAACCGCGGCGAGAGACTGGTCCAGGTCACTGTCACGCTCGCCCGGGGTGCCGTAGATGAGGTCGAGATTGACGTGCTCGAATCCCGCCGCACGTGCTTCCTTGGCTGCGGCGACCGCGCGACCGGGCGTGTGCGTGCGATCGAGCACGGCGAGCACGTGTGGCGCAGCGGACTGCATTCCGAGCGAGATACGAGTGAAGCCCGCATCACGGAGCCGGTCGAAGAATCGAGGCGACGTCGATTCGGGGTTGGATTCCGTGGTCACCTCGCCGCCGTCGGTCAGGCCGAAGCTGGACCGCACCGCCCCCAGGACGTCGGCCAACCCGTCGCCCCCGAGCAATGACGGCGTGCCACCGCCGACGAAGACGGTGTCTGCCGTCGGAACGCGGTCCGTACCGGCCTGGATCAGCCCGGCAGCGATGTCCAACTCACGTCGCAGGCCCTCCAACCAGGACTGCGGTGACGCCGACGTTCCCAGTTCACCGGCCGTGTAGGTGTTGAAGTCGCAGTACCCACATCGAGTGGCGCAGAACGGGACGTGCACGTAGATCCCGAATGCGCGGTCCCCCACCCCGTCGAATGCCTCGGTCGGCAGCTCGAAGGTGGACGGGACGGGTAGGACGGTATTCACGCCCTCCAGTGTCCCAGAGTCCAGGCCCACCCGATCCCACTCGCCCTGCCAGCCTATTTACCCCGAAATCGGGGTAAATAGCTGCCGCCGTCGTCCGTCGCCGCGATGACGTGGCACAATGGCACCCGTGACCGACTCAGGAATTCGACTCGTGGCGCGCCGCCACGTCGATCTCGGCCGTGTCTGCAGCGCGTCGTGTCGACACACGACCGGCTGCTGACCAGCCCTCCTTCGAGCACGTCCATTCGATCCACCGGTTTCCCGCTGTCGTCGAAAGCGCAGATGTCCGCGGTTTCGTCCCGGTTACCGGCCAGCACAAAGATGCAGGAGCAATGCATGTCGTCGACCAGCGACGCGACCACCGACGCTGTCCCCGCCACACCACGGGAGCGCACGCCGCGGCCGACCAAGCGTCGGGCCGAGGGCCAGTGGGCACTGGGTTACCGGGAGCCACTGAACGCCAACGAGCAGTCCAAGAAGGACGACAACCCGCTCAACGTGCGCGCCCGCATCGAGAACATCTACTCCAAGCAGGGTTTCGACAGCATCGACAAGGGCGATCTTCGCGGCCGCTTCCGGTGGTGGGGCCTCTACACCCAGCGCGAACAGGGCTACGACGGCACGTTCACCGGTGACGACAACATCGATCTGCTCGAGGCCAAGTACTTCATGATGCGCATTCGCTGCGACGCGGGCGCGCTGAATCTCGAGCAGCTTCGCACACTGGCGCAGATCTCCCAGGACTTCGGCCGCGACACCGCCGACCTCTCCGATCGGGAGAACGTGCAGTTCCACTGGATCCAGGTGGAGAACGTCCCCGAGATCTGGCGTCGAATCGAAGCGGTCGGCCTGAAGACCACCGAAGCGTGCGGCGACTGCCCCCGTGTCGTTCTCGGCTCCCCGCTCGCAGGCGAGGCCGTCGACGAGATCCTCGACCCCACCTCCGCCATCGACGAGATCGTCGAGCGCTACATCGGCAAGCCCGAGTACTCCAATCTGCCGCGCAAGTTCAAGACGGCGATCTCCGGCCTGCAGGACGTGGTGCACGAGATCAACGACTGCGCCTTCGTCGGCGTGGTGCATCCCGAGCACGGACCGGGTCTGGACCTGTGGGTCGGCGGCGGACTGTCCACCAACCCCATGCTCGCGCAGCGCGTCGGCGTCTGGGTCCCGCTCGAGGACGTTCCCGATGTGTGGGAGGGCGTCGTCTCGATCTTCCGCGACTACGGATACCGCCGGCTTCGCACCAAGGCGCGCCTGAAGTTCCTCATCAAGGACTGGGGCATCGAGAAGTTCCGCCAGGTCCTCGAAGACGAGTACCTGCACCGCAAGCTCATCGACGGCCCGGCTCCCGAGAAGCCCGCTCGGCCCCGCGACCACGTCGGCATCCAGAAGCTCAAGAACGGCCTCAACGCCGTCGGCGTGGCACCCATCGCGGGCCGTGTCTCGGGCACTGTCCTCGCCGCCGTCGCCGATGCCGCCGAGAAGGCCGGATCGGATCGCGTGCGATTCACGCCGTACCAGAAGCTGATCGTGCTCGACGTTCCCGACGAGACGCTCGAACAGCTGATCTCCGATCTCGATGCGCTGGGCCTTCCTGCCCGGCCGTCGCACTGGCGCAAGAACCTGATGGCCTGCAGCGGCATCGAGTTCTGCAAGCTCTCGTTCGCCGAAACCCGCAAGCGTTCACAGGTTCTGGTGCCGGAGCTCGAAGAGCGCCTGTCCGACATCAACAGTCGACTCGACGTTCCGATCACGATCAACATCAACGGCTGCCCCAACTCGTGCGCGCGGTCGCAGATCGCGGACATCGGCTTCAAGGGGCAGTTGGTCGACGACGGAGCCGGGAATCAGATCGAGGGTTTCCAGGTTCATCTCGGAGGCAGCCTCGGTCTGGACAGTGCGTTCGGCCGAAAGTTGCGCCAGCACAAGGTGAACAGCTCCGAGCTGGGAGATTACATCGACAGAGTGGTGCGCAATTTCGACAAGCACCGCGAGGACGGCGAACGGTTCGCTCAGTGGGCCGTGCGAGCAGACGAGGCGGATTTGCGATGAGTACCAGGCTGAATTTGACGGTGGAGGAACTGAAGGACATCGCCGAGCGCGGTGCCCGCGAACTCGACGGGGCGAGCCCACTGGAGCTGCTGCAGTGGACCGAGGACACCTTCGGTAATGACTTCATCGTTGCCTCCAACATGCAGGACGGGGTTCTCGTTCACCTCGCCGCACAGGTTCACCCGGGTGTGGACGTGCTGTTCCTCGACACCGGCTACCACTTCGCCGAGACCATCGGAACGCGCGACGCCGTCGAGGCCGTCTACGGCGTCAATGTCGTCAATGCCCGCGCCGAGAAGACTGTCGCCGAACAGGATTCGATCGAGGGCAAGGACCTGTTCGCCCGCGAGCCCAACCGGTGCTGCGCGATGCGCAAGGTCGCACCCTTGAAGAAGGAACTGGCGAACTACAGCGCCTGGGTCACCGGTATCCGGCGAGTGGAGGCCCCTACCCGTGCCAACGCTCCGCTGATCTCGTTCGACGACGCTTTCGGCCTGGTCAAGATCAACCCGATCGCACCGTGGTCGGACGAGCAGATGCAGGCCTACATCGACGAGCATTCGATTCTGGTCAATCCCCTCGTCGACGAGGGCTATCCGTCCATCGGGTGCGCACCGTGCACCGTCAAACCTGCCCCCGGAGCCGACCCGCGCAGCGGTCGTTGGGCCGGCAAGGCCAAGACCGAATGTGGGTTGCACGCCTCATGACACTCGACCTCACCTCGGCAACCGTCGGTCGAACCCATCTCGATGCAGATCGGTTCGACACCCTCGACGCACTCGAATCCGAGGCCATCCACATCTTCCGCGAGGTGGCGGGCGAGTTCGAGCGCCCCGTCATCCTGTTCTCCGGCGGCAAGGACTCGACCGTTCTGCTGCACCTGGCGATCAAGGCGTTCTGGCCCGCTCCCCTGCCGTTCGCGCTGCTCCACGTCGACACCGGCCACAACCTGCAGGAGGTGCTGGACTTCCGCGATCACGTGGTCGCCAAGTACAACCTGCGCCTGCACGTGGCCAGCGTCGAGCAGTACCTCGCCGACGGACGTCTCACCGAGCGTCCCGACGGCATCCGCAACCCGCTGCAGACCGTGCCTCTTCTCGACGCGATCTCCGAGAACCGGTTCGATGCCGTGTTCGGTGGTGCTCGACGCGACGAGGAACGCGCCCGCGCCAAGGAACGAATCTTCTCGCTGCGCAACGCATTCGGCCAATGGGAGCCCAAGAAGCAGCGCCCCGAACTGTGGAACCTGTACAACGGCAAGCACTCTCCCGGCGAGCAGGTGCGTGTGTTCCCGCTCAGCAACTTCACCGAACTCGATATCTGGCGCTACATCGCCCGTGACGATGTGGAGTTGGCCAGCATCTACTACGCCCACCAGCGCCCGGTGTATCAGCGCGACGGCATGTGGATGACGCCCGGCGTCTGGGGCGGACCGGCCGAGGGCGAAGAGCTGCAGACCCTGTCGGTGCGCTACCGCACCGTCGGCGACGGATCCACCACCGGTGCCGTGCTGTCCGAGGCCGCCGACAACCAGGCAATCCTCGCCGAAGTAGCGGCGTCACGACTGACCGAACGCGGAGCCACCCGCGGAGACGACCGCGTCTCCGAGGCTGCCATGGAAGATCGCAAACGAGAAGGATACTTCTGATGAGCAGCACAGGAACGCAACTTCTTCGCCTCGCCACCGCAGGTAGCGTCGACGACGGTAAGTCGACCCTCGTCGGACGGCTGTTGTACGACACCAAATCCGTTCTGGCAGACCAGATCGATGCCGTAACACGGGCCTCGGTGGACAAGGGACTGGCGACACCGGATCTGTCGCTGCTCGTCGACGGCCTACGCGCCGAGCGCGAACAGGGCATCACCATCGACGTCGCCTACCGCTACTTCGCGACGCCGCACCGCTCCTTCGTGCTCGCCGATACCCCCGGCCACGTGCAGTACACCCGCAACACCGTCTCCGGCGCGTCGACGGCTCAGCTGGTCATCCTTCTGGTCGATGCCCGAAAGGGTGTCATCACCCAGACTCGTAGGCACGCAGCGGTTCTCGCCCTGCTCGGCGTTCCGCGCCTGGTGCTCGCGGTCAACAAGATCGATCTGGTCGAGGACCCAGCAACCGTGTTCGCCGAGATCTCGGCCGAGTTCAACTCGCTGACCTCCTCGCTCGGGTGGTCCAGCGAGGACGTCATCGAGATCCCGGTGTCCGCACTGCACGGCGACAACGTCGCGGTGAAGTCCGACAAGACCCCGTACTACGACGGTCCGACCCTCATCGAGCACCTCGAGTCGGTTCCGGTCGATGCCGAACCGCACCGGGTCGGTCTTCGTTTCCCCGTGCAATACGTGATCCGGCCCCGCACCGCGGAATTCCCGGATTATCGCGGATACGCAGGGCAGGTCGCAGCGGGCTCCGTCGACGTCGGCGACGAGGTCGTCATCCTGCCCTCCGGCACCCGAACCACAGTCGAGCGCATCGACACCGCCGACGGCGAGTTGCGTACCGCTCATGCCGGACGCAGCGTCACCCTCGTCCTGGCCGACGACGTCGACGTCTCCCGCGGCGACACCATCGCCTCACCGCAGGATGCGCCCGAGCCGATCGGCGACTTCGAGGCCACTGTGTGCTGGCTCGCCGAGAAGCCGCTTCGCCCGGGTGCTCGTCTGTTGCTCAAGCACGGCACTCGCACCACCCAGGCCATCGTCGGAACACTGGTCGAACGGTTCGACGAGCAGGAGCTCATCGCTCACGAAGGACCGGAGTCGTTGGAGCTCAACGAGATCGGCCGCATCTCCGTGCGCGTCGCCGAGCCGATCGTGGCGGACGACTACGCCGTCAACAGGCACACGGGCAGCTTCCTGCTGATCGATCCGGCCGGTGGCAACACGTTGGCTGCCGGACTCGTGGGTAACGCTCTGGCTGCCGTCGAGCTGGGGTCGGCAGTTCCGGCGTGAGCGCACTGATCGCGGTTGCCCACGGCAGCCGTGACCCGCGCTCGAGCGCAGCGGTCCACCGCGCCGTCGACGTCCTGCGTCGGCGGCGACCGGACCTGGACGTGCGTGTCGCGTTTCTCGATCTTTCCGAGCCCCGCGTCGATCAAGTGGTCGACGACCTGGCCGCTGCCGGTCACAGCCGCATCGTCGCCGTTCCGATGTTGCTGGGCAAGGCTTTCCACGCGAAAGTCGATCTGCCCGAGCTGTTGGACTCAGCGAGGACGCGACACCCTCTCGTGTCGATCAGGCAGGCCGACGTTCTGGGAGACGACCGACTCCTCATCGAGGCGGTCCGTGATCGGATCGCCGATACCGGCGTCGAAGTCTCCGATTCGACGGTCGGCATCGCTCTGGCAGCCGTCGGCTCCTCGGTGGCACCGGCGAATCAACGCACCCGTGTGATCGCACAGAAGCTGCTCGCCGGAACGCACTGGGCCGGAGCCGTGACCTGCTTCGCCACGTCGGTCTCCCCGTCCCCCACCGACGCGATCGCACAGCTGCGCGCACTGGGAGCCGACCGCATCGTCGTGGCACCCTGGTTCCTGGCCCCGGGACTGCTCACCGACCGGATCGAAGCGTCGGTGGCAGGCCTACCGAACGTGGTGCACGCCGAGGTCATCGGCGCGCACCCGGCCGTGGCCGAACTGGCGTCGCGCCGCTACGACTCCACCGTCGCACGCGAGTCGGTGGCGTCGGCGATCGTGGGCACGCGGGTGGCTCGTACGTAGACGGTCTCGCCCTCGCGCAGGCCGAGAGCCTCGCTGTCTCCGCGAGTGATCTGGGCCGCGAACAGTTCACCGGTTGCCGCGTTCTTCAATTCGACCTTCACCTCGAAGCCGAGGTGCACCACCCGCTCGACGACGGCACGCGTCACACCGGCCGATTCGGCCGTCCCGCTCGCCTGAGCCTGCGCCAACGACGGGTCGCGTCCGACGCGAATGTCGTGCGGCCGCACCAGAAGTCCGTTCAGTCTGGCCACCTGACCGAGGAACGACATCACGAAGTTGTTGGCCGGGCGATCGTAGAGATCCTCCGGAGTGCCGACCTGTTCGATTCTGCCCTTGTTGAGCACCGCGATCCGATCGGCGACGTCGAGCGCCTCCTCCTGATCATGGGTCACCAGCACGGTGGTGACGTGGACCTCGTCGTGCAGCCGACGCAGCCACGTCCGCAGATCGGCACGCACCTTCGCGTCGAGCGCGCCGAAGGGCTCGTCGAGCAGCAGCACCTGCGGGTCGACGGCGAGAGCGCGAGCCAGTGCCATGCGCTGGCGTTGTCCACCGGACAGCTGCGCCGGGTAGCGGGTCTGGAAACCGGCCAGCCCGACGATCTCGAGCAACTCGTCGACCTTCTTGGCGATCTCGGCCTTGGGCCGCTTGCGAATCTGAAGGCCGAACGCGACGTTGTCACGCACCGTCAGGTGTTTGAACGCCGCGTAGTGCTGGAAGACGAATCCGATCTCGCGGCGCTGCGGACTCACCCACGTCACATCCTGGCCTGCGAGCACCACTCGACCGGAGTCGAGCTGCTCGAGTCCGGCGATGGAGCGAAGCAGAGTGGACTTGCCCGAACCACTGGGTCCGAGCAGCGCCGTCAGCGATCCCTTGGGAATGTCGATGCTGACGTTGTCGAGCGCGGCGAAATCGCCGTAGTGCTTGTTGCCGCCAACGACGGAGATCTCGATCTCGGGGGATGCCTCGGTCATTGTTTCGTCCTCTTCTTGTCGAGGGCAGTCATCAACAGCAGCACGATGACGGCGATCGCCATGAGCAGTGTGGACGCGGCGTACGCGCCCTGTTGGTTGAAGTCCTCGTATCGTGAATTGACCAGCAGCGTCAGTGTTTGAGAGATGCCGGGCAGGTTGGTCGAGACCATGATGACGGCACCGAACTCGCCGAGCGAACGCGCGACGGTGAGTACGACACCGTAGGTCAGGCCCCACCGGATCGCCGGAAGAGTGATGCGCCAGAACGTCTGCCACGACGACGCACCCAGCGTCGAGGCGGCCTCTTCCTGCTCCTCACCGATCTCGTAGAGCACGGGTTCGACCTCGCGCACGACGAACGGAAGCGTGACGAAGATCGTCGCGATGACCATGCCGGGAAGTGCGAAGATGACCTTGAAGCCGAGGCTCTCGACGCCACCGAACCATCCGTTGGCTCCCCACAACAGGATCAGCGCAACGCCCGTGATGATCGGCGACACCGCGAACGGAAGATCGACGACGGCTTCGAGTACGCCCTTGCCGCGGAACCGTCCTCGCACGAGCGCCAATGCAGTGATCACGCCGAACACGATGTTGATCGGAACCACTATCGCGACGATGAGCAGAGACAACTGCAGGGCGGATTGAGCTGCAGGCGTGGTGATCTGCTCGAAGAACGTCACCACGCCGTTCTCGAAGGTGCGATAGAGAATTGCCCCGAGGGGGAACAGCACCAGAACGGCGAGGTAGAGCAGAGCCACGGTGCGCAGCGTCAACTTGATCGGCAGGCCGATTTTCACGAGATCTGCTCCTCACGTCGGGCCAGGCGATTGCCCACCACGCGAAGTACGAACAACACTGCGAACGCGATCGCCAACAGCACCACCGAGATCGCGGCGGCATCGGTGGGCCGGTCGTATTCGATGAGTTCGCGGATGTACTGCGACGCCACCTGCGTGTCGTTCGGGATGTTGCCTCCGATGAGCACCACCGATCCGAATTCGCCGATCGCTCGGGCGAACGCGAGACCTCCTCCCGACAGCACGGCGGGCAACAGCACCGGCAGCACGATGCGTCGGAAGATGGTCCAGTTGTTCGCACCCAGTGAGGCGGCCGCCTCCTCGACGTCCTTGTCCAGCTCGATCAGCACCGGTTGCACCGCACGCACCACGAACGGCAACGTCACGAACAGCAGCGCGACGATCACCGCGGGCTTGGTTGCGTTGAACACCAATCCGATCGGACTCGCCGGTCCGTAGAGAGACAGCAACACCAGGCTGGCCACGATGGTCGGCAGCGCGAACGGCAGATCGATCAGGGCGTTGACGAATCGCTTACCCGGGAATTCGTCCCGCACCAGGACCCACGCGATGAGGGTTCCCAGGAACAGATTGATCACCGCCGCTGCGACGGACACCAGGAGGGTGACCTTGAACGTGGCCAGTGCACGCGGCACGGTGACCGCATCCCAGAAGCCGGCCAGACCGCCGTCGAACGACTGAACCGTCAATGCTGCCAACGGAAGCAGCACGATCACGCTGAGCCACAACACGGCGACTCCGAGGCCGAACGGACCGACCGATCCCGGGCCACGGAATTTCCGACCTTCCCGCCCAGCACGAAATCGAGGTGTCGTGCTGGGCGGGGCACCCGATTCCGACGGCGCTCGGTCACTGTTCGATACGGACATCTCTACCGAGTGCTGTCTTGGTAGATCGTGGCGATGGCACCGTTGTCTCCGAACAGGTCTGCGTCCACCTGGGTCCAGCCACCGAGATCATCGATCGTGTACAGCTTTTCGGGGGTGAAGAACTTCTCCGAGTACTCCGACGCGATGTCCGGGTTCGTCGGTCGGAAGCCCGACTCCGCCCAGATCTTCTGCCCCTCGTCGGTGTAGATGAAATCGTTCAGCGCATTGGCGCGGTCGAGGTTGGCACTGCTGTTGATCACGGCCACTGGATTGTCGATGCGGAACGTGACGGGAACGTCCACGTGCTCGACGTTCTGTCCCTGCTCCTCGATGAGCAGCGCCTCGTTTTCGTAGCTGAGCAACGCATCACCCTGGCCCTGCAGGAAGGCTTCGGTTGCGGCGCGGCCGGATTCGGGCTGAACCGGGAAGTGATCGGCGACGAGGGTGCGAACGAAATCGAGACCGGCCTGCCTGTCCTGGCCGCCGTTGCTCTTCGCCGCGTACGGGGCGAGCAGGTTCCACTTGGCCGAGCCCGAGCTGAGCGGGCTGGGGCTGATCACCTGAACGTCCGGCTTGATCAGATCGTCCCAGGTACGAATGTTCTTGGGGTTGCCCTCGCGCACGACGATGGTCACCACGGAGCCGAACGGCACTCCGCCGTAGGCATTCTGGTTCCAGTCCTCGTCGACCTTGCCCGCCTGCACCAGACGGGTGATGTCGGGTTCGACCGAGAAATTGACGATATCGGCGGGTGCGCCGTCGGCCACCTTGCGAGACTGATTGCCCGATGCGCCGTAGTCGGCGTTGATCGCCGTGCCCTCGCCGTCCTCGGTGGCTGCGAACGCCGGACCGATTGCGTCCCAACCGTTCTTGGGTACGGCGTACCCTACGAGAGTCAATGCGGGACCGCTGGCGGTGTCCGGCTCACCGCCGACGACGTCACTCGATCCACCCCCGCATGCAGTGAGGAGAAGGGTTCCCACGGCCGCGAAGGTGGTCAGTAGGTAGCGAGAGTTGTGCCTCATCGAGAGAGGACCTTTCGTGATGATGTGCAGTGAATGCGAGCTGGGCAGAAGTCGACATGGCCGAAGTCGAACCGGAGCACCACCGTGTCCGCGTGCCATCGCGAGATCACCGTGAACCACAGAGGATTCGCCACGAACCCGACCGCGAGATGCAGGCACGCGGGCAACGGATCGACGGAACCGATTCGACGAAGGAAGAAATCAACAACAGTCGATATCGGCGACTGCCAGGATGCCGACAGCAATCAACGCCAACTGATGGCGGACGCGGTACTCGGCGGCAGAAGACACGGTCAGGAATCTAGCAGAGGATCCGGACCGACTCTAATCGGCTAGCGAGTCAGCAACCAGGCGATGACAACCAGCACCAGGAGCGCGATGAGCGCCAACGTGACCCGAGACCGAGGCATTACTGTCCATCCTTCGTCGTAGTGGTGGTCGCACCCGTCAGCTCCGCGTCGCGAGCAGCCCGTGCATCACGCCCGAGCAGGTGCAGAACCACCGCGAGCACGCGATCGAAGACACGTGCCAGCAGGAACGCGGTAGGCACGATGACCAGCAGCACGACTATCGACTGTGGCACGAACGGCAAACCCGTCACCCACAGTTCGACGCCGTCCCACCAGCGTGCGATCGATTCCACCCTCGCAGCTTAAACCAGCTCGTTCCGCTCTCACGCCACGCCGACCGACGACCAGCAGTGGACGCATGCCGTGGATCGGTCGATGATTACGCCATGACGGCATACGAAGATGTTTCGCCAGTGCCCCCGGTGGCCGACGAGCCCGCCATGGGGTCGGGGCATCCAGGTCTGGGCGGGGTCGAAGTTCAGGGAGCGTTGGGCAGCACCGACGCACCGGTGTCCACCCTGACGTCCTATCGCAGTGCCTTTCCGCCGATCGACGACTACGCGTTCCTCTCGGACTGCGAGACGACCTGTCTGATCGCTCGCAACGGATCGGTCGAGTGGATGTGCGTGCCTCGCCCTGACTCCCCCAGTATCTTCGGCGCGGTCCTCGATCGCAGCGCGGGACACTTCCGGGTCGGGCCGTACGGTCAATCGGTGCCCGCAGCGCGGCGATACCTGCCCGGTGGCCTGATCGTCGAGACGACGTGGCAGACCGAAACCGGCTGGCTCGTGGTGCGCGATGCACTCGTCATGGGACCGTGGCACAACACCGACCAGCGCTCTCGTACTCACAAGCGCGCACCGAGCGACTGGGACGCCGAGCACATCCTGCTGCGCACCATCAAGTGCGTCAGCGGAACGGTCGAACTCGAGATGAGCTGCGAGCCGGCCTTCGACTACCACCGCGCGCCCGCGAAGTGGGAGTACACCGGCAAGGTGTACGAGGAAACCACCGCCACCTGCGAGGCCAGCGCGGGCGGTGATCAGCCCACGTTGAAGCTGACCACCAACCTCCGCATCGGCATCGAAGGACGCGAAGCCCGCGCCCGCACCCGAATGACGGAGGGCGACAACGTCTTCGTTGCTCTCTCGTGGTCGGATCTGCCTGCGCCGCAGACGTTCGACGAAGCCGCGGACAAGATGTGGCGCACCTCCGAATGCTGGCGGCAGTGGATCACGATCGGCCGATTCCCCGATCACCCGTGGCGAGGCTACCTGCAGCGCAGCGCCCTGACACTCAAGGGTCTGACCTACGCCCCCACCGGTGCCCTGCTGGCTGCGTCGACTACATCGCTTCCGGAAACCCCTGGTGGAGAACGTAACTGGGACTATCGCTACACATGGGTGCGTGATTCGACGTTCGCGCTGTGGGGCCTGTACACACTCGGACTCGACCGCGAGGCCAACGACTTCTTCGCGTTCATGTCCGACGTGGCGACAACGGCGAACGGCGAGGTCAATCCCCTCCAGGTCATGTACGGCATCGGCGGCGAGAAGACGCTCGACGAGAGTGAACTGCCGCACCTGTCCGGATACGACGGCGCACGTCCGGTACGTATCGGCAACGGAGCCTACGACCAGGAGCAGCACGACATCTGGGGGACGATGCTCGATTCGGTGTACCTGCATGTCAAGTCGCGCGAGCACGTGCCCGAATTCCTGTGGCCCCTGCTCAGGCGGCAGGTGGAGGAGGCGATCGCCAACTGGCGCAAGCCCGATCGCGGCATCTGGGAGGTGCGCGGTGAACCGCAGCACTTCACCTCGTCGAAGCTTATGTGCTGGGTTGCGCTCGACCGAGGTGCCAAGCTCGCCGACATCCACGGCGAGACGGAGTATTCGGCCAAGTGGAACGAGATCGCCGACGAGATCAAGGCGGACATTCTCGAGAACGGCACCGACTCTCGGGGTGTTCTCACTCAGCGCTACGGTGACCCGTCGCTGGATGCGTCACTGCTGCTGGCACCGCTGCTTCGGTTCCTGCCTGCCGAGGACGAACGCATTCGTGCGACGGTGCTGGCCATCGCCGACGAGTTGACCGAGGACGGCCTGGTCCTGCGCTACCGAACCGACACCACCGACGACGGTCTGGCGGGCGAGGAAGGGACGTTCACGATCTGCTCCTTCTGGCTCGTGTCGGCGCTGGTCGAGATCGGCGAACTTCCTCGCGCCAAGCACCTCTGCGAGCGTCTGCTCGGGTATGCGAGCCCACTCAAGCTCTACGCCGAGGAGATCGACCATCGCACCGGCCGTCATCTCGGCAACTTCCCGCAGGCGTTCACCCATCTCGCGTTGATCAACGCGGTGGTGCACGTCATCCGCGCCGAGGAAGCTCAGGTGGCAGGGCACTTCCAGCCCGCCCACTCCAACCCCTGAGCGGGAGGGCTCAGCGGCCGAGTTGCCTCGCCCATTCGGCGACCAGCTCGGCCGCGGGCTTCGCCTGTGCCCGGCGAAACCCGGTGCCGGCCCACATCGAGAGTCCGGACGGATCACCAGCAGCCGCGGCCTTCGCCCGCATCGGCGCGGTCAGGTAGTGCAGATCGGGATACGCCAGTGGTGCGGCCTCGGAGTTCTCGCGCATGAACTCGTTCACCAACCCCCGCGCAGGTCGGCCGGAGAACGCCCTGGTCACTGCAGTGTCGGAAGCGACCGTCAGTTGCTGTCGATGCACCGGCTTGGTGCCGGCCTCGGGTGTGTTCAGAAACGCGGTTCCGAGCTGCGCGGCATGTGCGGCACCCGAATCGAGCAGTGGCGCAATGTCGTTGCCGTCCATCAGTCCGCCGGCGGCGATTCGCGGTAGATCGGATATCTCACGCACCGCGGTCAGCAGTTCGGTCAGCGGCTCGTCGGGGGCCGAGCCGTCGAAAGTGCCGCGATGCCCGCCCGCTTCGGGACCCTGCACCACGAGAGCGTCCACACCGTTGGCGGTGGCCACCGACGCGTCCGACGCGGTGGCGACGGTGGCCCACACCTCTGTTCCTACGGCGTGCAGTTGCGCGACTTCGTCCGCGTCGAACGTCGCGAACGTGCTCGACACCAGCGGTACTGGGTGCGCGAGCAACCAGGCGAACTTCTCGGCGTAGAAGTCGTCGCGTCGGACCAGCTCTCCCGGCTCCGCGTCGAAACGCTCGAACCAGGACGCGAGGTGCTCGGCATAGGACTTCACGTCCGCACCCGATGGTTCCTCGGGCAGGAAGAGATTGACTCCGAACAGCAGATCGCGGACCGAATCGATCTGCGCCGCAAAGGCGTCGGGCGTCAGCAACGCACCGGCGATCATGCCGAGCCCACCCGCCTCCGAGACTGCACGGGCGAGTTCGGGAGTACTTGGGCCGCCTGCCATCGGCGCACCGACGACGGGAACACGTAGCTGCTTCAGAATCGGGGTCGTCACAGTTTCGAAATGTACTCGCGCGCCGTTCGTGACCGGATTGGGTGGGGACCGCGCGTCCCTGCTGACAACTGCGCGCCCCTGCTCCGAGGTGAGCGGGGGCGCGCAGTCGGCAGAAAGGGTGTGAGGTCGCTGCCGGCGACCAGGAGCTGCTCTACTTCTTCGGCTTGTCCGACGAGGATTCCGAGGACAGAGCGGCGACGAAGGCTTCCTGCGGCACCTCGACGCGACCGATCGTCTTCATCCGCTTCTTGCCTTCCTTCTGCTTCTCGAGCAGCTTGCGCTTACGGCTGATGTCACCGCCGTAGCACTTGGCCAGCACGTCCTTGCGGATCGCGCGGATGTTCTCGCGGGCGATGATGCGAGAGCCGATGGCGGCCTGGATCGGTACCTCGAACTGCTGACGCGGAATGAGTTCCTTGAGCTTGGTGGTCATCTTGTTGCCGTAGGCGGCAGCAGCGTCCTTGTGCACGATTGCCGAGAACGCATCGACGGCTTCACCCTGCAGCAGGATGTCGACTTTCACCAGCGCGCCGCTCTGCTCGCCGATCTCCTCGTAGTCGAGGCTGGCGTATCCACGCGTCCGGGACTTCAGGATGTCGAAGAAGTCGAAGATGATCTCCGCCATGGGGATGGTGTAGCGCAGCTCCACTCGGGTCTCGGACAGGTAGTCCATACCGCCGAGTTCTCCGCGTCGTCCCTGGCAGAGTTCCATGATGGAGCCGATGAACTCGCTCGGCGAGATGATGGTGCACTTGACCATCGGCTCGAACACTTCCCGCGCCTTGCCCTCGGGCCAGTACGACGGGTTGGTGACGATGTGTTCGGCACCGTCTTCCATTTCGACGCGGTAGACCACGTTCGGCGAGGTCGAGATCAGGTCCAGGTTGAACTCCCGCTCGAGCCGCTCGCGGGTGATCTCCATGTGCAGCAGACCGAGGAAGCCGCAGCGGAAGCCGAATCCCAGCGCGACGGAGGTCTCCGGCTCGTAGGTCAGGGCCGCGTCGTTGAGTTGCAGCTTCTCGAGTGCGTCGCGCAGGTCGGGGTAATCCGAGCCGTCGAGCGGGTAGAGGCCCGAGTACACCATCGGACGGGGTTCGCGGTAGCCGGTCAGCGGCTCGGTCGCGCCCTTGCGGAAGGTGGTGACGGTATCGCCGACCTTGGACTGGCGGACGTCCTTCACACCGGTGATGAGGTAGCCCACTTCGCCGACGCCGAGGCCCTTGGTGGCCTTCGGATCGGGAGAGACGATCCCGACCTCGAGCAGCTCGTGCGTCGAGCCGGTCGACATCATCGTGACCTTCTCGCGCGGGTTCAGCGCACCGTCGACGACGCGGACGTAGGTGACGACGCCGCGGTAGGTGTCGTAGACCGAGTCGAAGATCATCGCGCGGGCCGGGCCGTCGGGATTGCCGACCGGGGCCGGAACCAGCTTGACGACCTCGTTCAGCAGTTCCTCCACGCCCACACCGGTCTTGCCGGACACGCGCAGCACATCGTCGGCCTCGCAGCCGATGATGTGGGCGATCTCGGCGGCGTAGCGATCCGGGTCGGCAGCGGGCAGGTCGATCTTGTTGAGCACCGGAATGATGGTGAGCTCTTTGTCCAGGGCCAGGTACAGGTTCGCGAGCGTCTGCGCCTCGATGCCCTGCGCGGCGTCGACGAGCAACACCGCACCCTCGCAGGCCTCGAGTGCGCGCGACACCTCGTAGGTGAAGTCGACGTGGCCTGGCGTGTCGATGAGGTGCAGCACGAACTCCTCACCGTCGACGACCCATGGGAGCCGGACGTTCTGCGCCTTGATGGTGATGCCGCGCTCGCGCTCGATATCCATCCGGTCGAGGTACTGAGCGCGCATCGACCGGTCGTCGACGACGCCCGTGAGCTGCAACATCCGGTCGGCCAGCGTCGACTTGCCGTGGTCGATGTGGGCGATGATGCAGAAGTTCCTGATCCTGGACGGATCGGTGAACGTCGTGTCGGCGAAGCTGGGCACTCGTATCCTTCGGCTGGCGTGTTCGAAATGAGCGAACGGGTTTCCCTATCGTCCCACGCCGAGAACGGTGCGCCGTCCCCGGCTGTCCGAGTCGGGTGTTCACGTTGCCGCGGTTCGGGCGATGAGCAGCAGCGTCTGCATCGCTACACTCGCCGCATGGCTGGCAACTGGAGCAGATTCGGCAAGGAACTGGGCAAGATCGCGATGCGCGAGGGACCTCGGCTGCTGCGTCAACTGCAGAAGTCCGGAGCCCTGCAGAAGGGCAAGGACGCGATCAGCGGAACGGCCGCGCGCACGTCCGCTCCGGCACCTCGTCCGGGGCGTCCGGTGGCATCGCAGACCAGACCTACAGCGCAGCGCGCCCGCACCATCGAGTACTCCCCCGACCTGGACGGCAAGGCCGACCCCGGTGAGATCGTCTGGACCTGGGTCACCTACGAGGAAGATGCCAGCCAGGGCAAGGACCGCCCGGTGCTGGTCATCGGACGCGAGGGCAACGACCTGCTCGGCCTGATGTTGTCGAGCCAGAGCAGCCGCGACGGAGACCGTGACTGGCAGTCGATCGGGTCCGGGTCCTGGGACGCCGAGGGCCGACCGAGCTGGATTCGACTGGATCGAGTGCTCGACGTGCCCGAGGACGGCATCCGCCGCGAGGGTGCGATTCTGAGCAAGCCCCAATTCGATTCCGTCGCAAACAGATTGCGTCGCGACTTCGGCTGGAACTGATGCGCGCGCGTTGTGCGTCCCGCGAAGGACGCACAACGCGCATCGGGCTCACGCCAACCGGGTGATTTCCACGACCACGTCGAGAGCCGTCGAACCGCCGCCGGAGAAGATGCCCTTCAGCGGTGGCACGTCGGCATAGTCACGGCCGAGTCCGACCGACACGTGCTGCTCGTTGACGGCGATCGCGTTGGTCGGGTCGTAACCCCACCAGGCGCCGGTCCACGCCTCGATCCAGGCGTGGCTCTGGCCCTCGACGGTCGCACCGATCGCGGCCTGCTTCTTCGGGTGCAGGTAGCCCGAGACGTACCGGCTGGGGATGCCGATGCTGCGCAGCATCAACAACGTCAAGTGGGCGTAGTCCTGGCAGACGCCCTTCTTCTCCGACCACGCCTCGACGGCCGAGGTGTGCACGCCGGTGGTCCCCGGCACGTAGGACATCTCCTGGTTGACCCAGTTGGCGATCTCCACCACCGATTCCTGCGGCGGTAGGCCCTTGGACAGCTTCTTCGCCACCGACGCCAGTTGCCTGTTCTTCGGCACGTACTCGGTGTTGTCGAGGACCTCGTTGAAGCGATCGATCACCTGCTCGCTCGCGAGCTCCTCCCAGGAGGCGTTCTCGTCCGGGTAGACGAAGGGGTCGGTCTCGACCACCGACGATCCGGTGACCTCGAGCTCGGTGTGCGGTGCGTGCAGGTCGAACGCCGTCACCGCTGTGCCCCAGTAGTCGGTGTAGCGGTAGGAACGCGTCACCGGGTCGGTCTCGACTCGGTTCAGAATCACGTTCTGCCGGTTGTCACTTCGCGGCGTCAACCGAGCCTCGTTGTACGACGACGTCACCGGTGCGTCGTACTGATAGCCCGTGGTGTGCACGACACGCATACGCCAGCTCACAGTTCACCTTCCAGTTGATCTTCGAATGTTCCCGAGCCGGCGTCCGTCCACGCAACCCACGGAGCTGCATGGAAGTACTGCTTGGAGATCGCGTCACCGAGTTCACGGCAGGTTTCCTGCAGGGAGAGCAGGCGCTCCTGCAGATCGTCGAGAATTTCACCGGGACGAAGGAATTCGAGTTCGCTACGAGCGCGGCCGAGTAGGCGCTGCGCTTCGGCGCGTGCACCGACTCGACTGTTGGGCTGATGGTCGAGCTGATCGAGCGAACGTTCCGCCTCGTTGAGTGCGTAGAACACCGAGCGCGGAAAGAGCCTGTCCAGCAACATGAATTCGAGAACTCGCTGGGCGTCGAGCGCGCCGCGGTAGGTGCGCAAGTAGGTGTCGTGAGCACCGGCGGAGCGCAGCACCGTGACCCAAGCCGGCGACGACGGCCGGTCACCGGCTCGCGAGAGCAACAACCGAACGATCATGTCGATGCGCTCGACCGAGCGACCGAGCAGGAGGAAGCGATAGCCGTCGTCGTGACTGAGGGTGGAGTCCGCGAGACCGGCGAACATCGCGGCGCGCTCCTCGATGTAGCTGAAGAACTCGGCCGGGCCGGTGCGCTTGGACGCCCTGATGCGCTCGTTCAAACCGTTGTACGTGGTGTTCAAGCACTCCCACATCTCACTGGACGTGACTTCTCGTGCACCACGGGCGTTCTCACGTGCGCTGGACAGTGAGTCCACGATCGAACCCAACCCGTCCCGGCTGAAGGCGACGACCTCGGTGAGCGACCACACGTCGAGCGAGACGTCCGGCTCGTGCTTGAAGCCGAGCACTCGCAACAACACTCGCGACGTGTGGTCCGGATCGACCGTGGCGTCCTCGAGAAGCTGGTGGACGGTGACGTCGAGAATGCGGGCGGTGTCGTCCGCTCTCTCGACGTACCGTCCGATCCAGTAGAGCGACTCTGCGTTGCGCGCGAGCATTTACTGTCCACCGCCGTTCGAGTCCGAGTTCGTTGCCTGCTGTTGCTGCTGCTGTTGTTGCTGTTGCTGATTCATCTGCTGGTCCATCGTCAGCTCCGGGCCCTGTTCGGCCATCGGCGACTCCGGTGGAACGCTGACGATCTCCTCGCCGGCGAGCTCCTGCTCCTCCAGAGAGGTTCGGGTGGCGAGTACCCAGGTGTCCTTGCTGCCGCCGCCCTGGCTCGAGTTGACCACCAGGGATCCCTCCGGCAACGCAACCCGGGTCAAGCCGCCGGGCAACACCCAGACGTCGTCGCCGTCGTTGACGGCGAACGGCCGCAGGTCGACGTGGCGCGGTACCAATCGATCGCCGATCTTGGTCGGCACCGTCGAGAGCTGCACGACGGGCTGGGCGATCCAACCGCGCGGATCCGCGCGAACCTTCTTGCTGATCGTGGCGAGTTCCTTCGGCGAGGCGTCGGGCCCGAAGACGATGCCGTAGCCGCCCGAGCCTTCCACCGGCTTGATGACCAGTTCGTCGATGCGGTCGAGAACTTCCTCGCACTCGTCGTCGAGCCAGCACCGGAACGTGTCGACGTTGGCCAACAGCGGCTTCTCGCCCATGTAGTAATCGATGATGGTCGGCACGTAGGTGTAGACGAGCTTGTCGTCGCCGACGCCGTTCCCGACAGCGCTCGAGATGACGACGTTGCCTGCCCGAGCGGCATTGACCAGACCTGCAACTCCCAGCACCGAGTCGGGACGGAACTGCATGGGGTCGAGGTAGTCGTCGTCGATGCGTCGGTAGATGACGTCGACCTGACGCTCGCCCTCGGTGGTGCGCATGTAGACGATGTTGTCTCGGCAGAACAGGTCGCGTCCTTCGACGAGCTCGACGCCCATCAGTCGCGCGAGCAGCGAGTGCTCGAAGTACGCCGAGTTGGCGACGCCAGGAGTGAGAACCACCACGGTCGGGTCGGCCTCGTTGAGGGCGGCCGACGCGCGCAGTGCCCGCAGCAGATGCGAGGCGTAGTCACCGACGGCGCGGACGCGGTGGCTGGCGAACAGATCGGGGAACACCCGGGCCATGGTGCGACGGTTCTCCATGACGTAGGAAACGCCCGACGGTGACCGGAGGTTGTCCTCGAGGACACGAAACGTGCCCTGCGCGTCGCGAATGAGGTCGATGCCCGCGACGTGGATACGCACACCGTTGGGCGGCGTGATGCCGACCGCCTCTCGGTGGAAGTGCTCGCAGGAGGTCACCAGCCGCTTGGGTACCACTCCGTCGCGCAGGATCTCCTGGTCGCCGTAGATGTCGGCGAGGAACATCTCGAGAGCTTTGACGCGCTGCTTGATGCCGCGCTCGAGACGTGACCACTCGCCCGCCGCGATGACACGGGGTACCTGGTCGAGCGGGAAGGGGCGTTCCTGGCCGGACAGAGAGAAGGTGATGCCCTGGTCGATGAAGGCTCGTCCCAGCGCGTCGGATCTCGCATCCAGGTCCACCGCGTTCGCCGGGGCGAGTGCGGTGTGGATGCCCTTGTACGGAGTTCGGGTGCGCCCGTCGGCGTCGAACATCTCGTCGAAGGCGAGACTGTACTTTCCGACGTCGGAATACCCGCCGAACACTCCGTCGGCTTCGGGTTCGTCACGATCCGCTGACTTGGTTTTGGTCGCTTTGGCCTTGGTGGTGGCATGCGTTGCCGATCGCGGACTCATTCTGGCCATGTTGCTACAGAGACAGGAGTTAGGCGCGGTAGAAGCGTTAATTTCTTGAAACGCATCGTCACCCCGGTCCGGATTGGGTTCTGGCCGATCGTGCTGGTATTCTCGGTCTTCGGCGCAGGGCTCCAACGCTCAGCAGCAGACTTCGGGCATTCCAGCATGGATCGCCCTGACCGGAATACCGACGAAGACGACAAGGATTTTACGCGTGGCCAATATCAAGTCCCAGAAGAAGCGGATTCTCACCAACGAGCGTGCACGCCTGCGCAACCAGTCGGTGAAGTCCTCCCTTCGCACCGTCATCCGCTCGTTCCGCGAGGCACAGGCTGCGGGCGACAAGGACAAGGCTTCCGAGATTCTTCTCGATGCAGGCCGCAAGCTCGACAAGGCCGCCAGCAAGGGCGTCATCCACAAGAACCAGGCAGCCAACAAGAAGTCGGCACTGGCTCTCGCAGTCAACAAGCTCTGATAACTCTCTGAGCTCGAGAAAGCCCGCCGCATCCGAGAAGGACGCGGCGGGCTTTCTCGTGCGCCGAACTTTCAGTGCGCAGGGCTTGTACTGCGCTGTGCCTGTCCTGCGCTCTGCGGTCGGTCGACGCTACCTGCCCAGTGATGCGACCTCGGCCACCGCTTTCTCCACTGCATAGTCCGCGTCCGCTGCCTGACCCTTGACGTCGGCGTTCAACTGCGCCACCACACGCAGCGCCTGGGCGATGGATCGACCGTTCCACCCGCGCGCCTGACCCTGCGCCTTCTTGATCTTCCACGGCGGCATGCCCAACTCCCCTGCCATGCGGAAGGGGTCGCCGCGGCCCGCCGAACCCACCAGCGCGATCGTGCGGACGGCGTCGGCCAACGCGTCGGCGAGCAACACGTGCGCCACGCCCCGGTGCATGGCCCACCGCAGAGCCTCCAGCGCGCCGGCTCGGTCTCCGATCACCGCCTTGTCTGCGACGTCGAACCCGGACACCTCGGCCTTGCCGGAGTAGTACCGACGCACCGCGGCGAGATCGACCTTGCCCCCGGTATCGGAGACCAACTGCGAACAGGCCGACGCCAATTCGCGAAGTTCGTTGCCCACCGACTCGACGACCGCCTCGATCACGTCGCCGCTCACCCGGACGTCGGCGGTACGGAACTCTCCGCGCACGAAGTCGATACGTTCGGCGGGCTTGGTGAGCTTGGCGCATTCGTGCACCTGAGCACCGCATTTCTGCAGCGCACCGACCATCGCCTTGGCCCGGCCGCCGCCGGAGTGCATGACAACCACCACTGCACCCTCGGGCGGATCGGTAGCGGCGTCGAGTACCAGAGCAGCAGCGTCCTTGCCTGCCTCGGCCGCGGCCTCGAGCACCACGACGCGATCCTCGGCGAACAGCGAGGGACTGAGCAGTTCGGCGAGTTCCGGGGCACTGGCATCACCGGTGCGCAACCGCGTGACCGGCAGGTCCTCCCCCGGAATCGCAGCATTCGCACGCACCTGAGCCACGATCGCGGCTACCGCGCGATCCATCAGAAGTTCCTCGTCGCCGAGGACCAGATGCAGAGGAGCCACACTCGAAGTCACGACCATGATCGTGCCATGTGCGACCGACACTGCGAGCATCCGCTCGAAGACCGAGCGGTCACCAGAGAACGTGCGCCGTCCACATCGCGAGTGTCGCCATCGCCACGGCTGCGGCCGTCCATCGAAACACCCTGAAACGCAACGCCGTCAGCAGCGCGGTCGTCGAGAACGCTGCCAGTGCTGCGCCCCCGACGCCATCGGGGACCACGACGCCCGCGCCCGGCACCGACGCGGCCCTCTCTGCCACCGTGATCAGCCACCACAGCGGTGCCGACACCAACTGCGCGATCAGCTCCGCGAGCGAGGTGCTGGCGGTGGCGGTCACCGCCGTCAGAAAGCCCACCACGGTGATCGGAGCGACGACCGGTGCCACCAGCACGTTCGCGGCCACTCCCACTACGCTGAACGTTCCTGACACGGCCGCGACCATCGGCGCCGTCACCGCGTGCGCTGCCGCGGCGACCGCCACCACTTCCGCTGCAACTCTCGGCCAGCCACGGGCCCGAAGCCAGTCGACCCAGATCGGAGCGACGAGTACGAGCCCGGCGGTGGCGAACACCGACAGCACGAACCCGACGTCCACCGCGAGCCTCGGCCACCACGCGAGCAGCCCCAACACCGCACCGCACAGTGCCGGTACCGCTTGCCTGCGCCTGCCGGTGACCAACGCCACCAAGCCGATCGACCCCATCACTGCCGCCCGCAGCACACTCGGCGACGGCCGGGCCACGATCACGAACGCCACGAGTACGACGAACGCCACCGCGACCGTGGTGCGGGGTCCGACCCCGACACCTCGCAACACCAACAGAATCGCACCGATCAGGATCGAGAAGTTCGCTCCGGACACAGCGGTCAAATGTGTGAGGCCTGCCGCCCGAAAATTGTCCGATACCGTCTCGTCCAGCCGCGACACGTCGCCGACCACGAGACCGGGCAGCAGACCCGCACGATCGGGTGGCATCGAATTCTGCGCCACCGCAGCCAAATTCGATCGGAAAGTGGCGGCCGCAGCAGAGATCGTTCCAGGCTCGTCCACGGTGACCGGCGGACCCGAAGTGCGGATCACGGCCACGGTCATGTCCGACCGAATTGGCTCGCCGAGCCTGCCCCGCACGGTGACCACCTGGTCCGGCAGCAATGCCGACCAACTGGACTCCGGTGCGATGATCGACACCATTCCACCGACGTTCCACGCCTCGCCGCCCACGTCGACGCGCGTCATCGCGGCCTTCACCATCACGGTCGCGGGCCCGGGAGCCGTCAGACGGCGCGGGTCCTCCGCCGGCCGCACCGTCGCGGTGATCCAGGCTCGATTCTCTGCCGCCGCCGCCACGGGATGCTCTGCCAGCGAGCGCATCTGAAGCCAGATCGCTCCCCCGAAGCACAGCGCCAGCACGATCACCGCCGCCGCACCGGACCGACTCGGACCCGGCCGGGCACGCCGAGCAGACAACCCGTGCAATGCCACCGCGAGGAGCAGCACCACCGCAACCGCCGAGGCGGTAGCAGCCAGGGCAGCAGCGGGTCCTCCGAGAATTCCGACCGCGGTGATCGACCAGCACACCGCAGCGGCCGGAACCAGTCGCACGTCGAACGGCAGAAGATCCTCGGTCTGTGGCGCAGGGGCGGACGCGGCACCGGTGGTCATCCGACGTGCACCAGGTCGCGGATCTTCGCCAGTCTGCCGGGCCCGATGCCGTCCACCTCGGACAGCTGATCCACGGATGTGAAGCGGCCGTTGATCTCTCGCCACTTCACGATCGAAGTCGCGGTGACCGGCCCTACCCCGGGCAGCGCGTCCAGTTCTGCCACGGTCGCGGCGTTGAGGTCCACCGTCCCGCCGGGCGCGGAACCTCCGACCCCGGCCGGTACGCCGCTACCGTCTGTCGATGCCTCGATCTCGGATGTCGTACTGCTGACCGGTGGAGCTGCCTCGGGCGGCACGACGCCGACGACGACCTGATCACCGTCGGCGACTCGCGCGGCCATGTTGAGCGCCAGTAGGTCGGCACCCTCGACAGCGCCGCCTGCCGCGGCCAGCGCGTCGGCAACTCGCGAACCCGGTTGCAGCCAAACCAATCCGGGACGCGTCACGAGCCCGACGACGCTCACCACGAGTTCGGCCTCGGCGGTCGGCACAGAATCCACCGTGCCATCGGTATCCACCGTGCCATCGGTGTCCGAGCTGTCGGTCGCGACCACAGCGAGGGGTGGTGCCGGTGCGGGACTCGGTGCGTCCCTGGCCACCGCGAATCCCGCGACCAGCACGACGAAGACTCCGGCCGCCGCCATCGCCAGCGCCCCCTGTTTCCCCGGGTTCACGCGGGCGGATCGCCACCGCGCCGGCAGCAGGGCCGACCACGGGGCACCTTCTCGTTGTGCTTCCAGCAGCAGCCAATCCGGATCCGTGGACTCGGCGTCGGGTCGCACGCCCTCGGGCACGGCACGATCGCGGGAGGAATCGTGTTGTCTGCGCACGGAGTTCAATCGCGCCACCGTGTGCGCCCGATCGTCGTTGCCGCCCATGCTCGAGGACGCTAGTGCGCACGATCGGTTCGTTCACCGAGGACTGCAGGTCGCAGACTGCCCTGTGTACGAACCCGGAGGCTGTGGATGAACGCGGGACGCGACGCGCCTATCGACGTCCGGACGCCACGACGACACCGACCGCGCCCGGGCCTACGTGAGCACCCAGAACGGCACCGAAAGGATAGACGTCGATGCTGGTCGAATGCGGTATCCGGGAGGTCAGCATCGCGGCTACGTCCTCGGCCCGCTCGGGGCACTGCATGTGGTGCACCGCGAGTGCAACCCCCGATTCGTCACCGACCTCCTCCGCGGCAGCGACGGCTGCATCGACCAGCTTGGTCAGCGCCTTGGACGAGGTCCGCGTCTTCTCCCGCAACACGAGTTTGCCGTCGGTGATGTGCAGGACCGGCTTCATCGCCAGCGCCGTGCCGAGCAAGGCGGCAGCGGCACCGATTCGGCCGCCGCGTCGCAGGTGGTCGAGTCGATCGACGACGATGAAGCATCGCGACGTCGTCGACGCGGCGACGGCGTCGCGGTACACCGCGTCCAGTTCTGCTCCCCCGGCGGCGGTGGCTGCCGCAGCCAGTACTGCGAAGCCCAGTCCCATTCCGGCCGAGGCGGAATCGACGACTCGGACGGCCGAGCCCACGTGATCTGCGGCCTGGCGCGCAGCTTCCCAGGTGCTCGAGAGTCCCCGAGAGATGTGCAGTGCCACCACACCGGCACCTCGACTGCGTTCGAGAGCCGCGGCGTAGACCTCGGTGAGCTCACCCGGAGAGGCCCCCGCAGTGGTCACCTGCTTGCCCGAAGAGGACTGATCGGGGATCTCGTCGATACCCTCACGGTGGTCGATTCCGTCGACCAGCACGTGCAGTGGCACCAGCGTGATGCCTCGCTCTGCGGCGAGTGAGGCCGGCAGGCAGGAGGAGGAGTCGGTGACGACGGCGACGGTCACGGCGTTTCGATCATCGATCGGGCGGCGGCGACGGGTCGCAGCACCTCGAGCATCGCATCGGCGACTGCGATGTGGGCGTCCCATCCCCAGTGGATGCCGTCGGGGTTCGCGTTCTCGGACTCGATGTTCGGTCGCACGGCGTCGGCGAGGTCGACCATGGGGACGTTCCTGTCCGAGCTCCACGCACGCAGCGCGCGGACGGCGGGTTCGCGACCGGAGTGGACCTTGCCGTAGGCATCGCAGCGGTGCACCGATGGATAGGTACCGATGACGGGAAGTTCGGGACGCACGTACGCCAGTGCCGCACGGGTCTGTTCCAGATACTCGACGCTGAGCCGCGGCGGCAGCGCAACGGGCCAACCGAGATGCGACAGAACGGGTTGCACCGCTTGGTATCCCGCGCGAACCACGCGCCGCAGGGCAGGCGGTCGGACGTATCTGATCTGCTCCCGGAGCGCAGTCGGCAACGGTGACGGGAGCGAATCCATGCCGCCGATTCCGAGCACGACGGCACCGGCACGGGGAATGGCTGCCCACACTCGCGGATCCTGGGTCAGGGCCCACCACGCGTCACGACTCGTCCAGCCGATGCGCGCAACCAACTCGACCGTCCAATCCAGTTCCGCTGCAACGAGATTGGGCCACAGTCGCGGGTCGTCGACGGGCAGTCCGCCCTCGGGTCCGTAGTAGCTCAACGAGTCCGCGAGGACGAGCAGCGCGGGCCGCGCCGTCTCAGAGGACGTCACTGGCCACCCGCGCGGAGGCGTTCCACACGTCCAGTCGCCAGGACGGGTTCTCGCCGGGGCCGTGCGCGCCGAGCTGAACCCAGCTGGTGTTCGCGAGGCCTCCGAGTACCGGCCAGCGATCGGTCGGTAGATCGAGCAGCGCGGCGGTGAGCGCCGCGATCAGACCTCCGTGCGCGACGAGGACGAGCGGTCGCTCGCTGCCGCCTGCACCCCACTCGGGGACTCCTGCCGTGAGTTCACGAACCAGCGGCACGCTGCGTCGGGCGACGTCGATGCGGCTCTCCCCACCGGGTGGGGCGATGGTGGCGTCCGCACGCCAGGCCGGTCGTGCCCCGGGAGCGATGTCGTCGACCTCGGTGTGGGTGAGCCCTTGCCACTGACCGAGATGGGTCTCGCGCAGACGCTCGTCCGTCGACACCGCCACACCGGCCGCGTCTCCGAGCGCGTTCGCAGTGTCCAGAGCTCGCCGCAGATCCGAGGAGACGATCCTGATCGGATCACGCGTCGCCAGCTCGGCGGCGGCCGTCTTCGCCTGGCTGCGGCCGAGCTCGGACAGATCGGTGTCGAGCTGACCCTGCATGCGGTCGGTGGCGTTGTACTCCGTCTGACCGTGCCGAAGCAGGATGAGCCGTCTGATCATTGCTCCGATTCCGGAGCCGGATGCTGTCCGAGACCGGGAACCTCGATGGTCGGGCAGTCCTTCCACAACCGCTCGAGTGCATAGAAGTTCCGCTCCTCGTTGTGCTGGACGTGCACGACGATGTCGGAGTAGTCCAGCAGCGCCCAACGGCCTTCTCTGGTGCCCTCGCGGCGGACCGGCTTGTGTCCGGCCTCACGCAGCTGGTCCTCGATGTTCTCCACGATCGCGTTGACCTGACGCTCGTTGGGCGCGGAGGCGATGACGAAGCAATCGGTGATGTAGAGCTGATCGGAGACGTCCAGAATCACCACGTCGCCGGCCAGTTTGTCGTCGGCTGCGAGCGCGGCGATCCGCGCCATCTCGGCGGCTTCGGCTGTTGCAGTCACTTCGGTGTACTCCCACTCGTATGGCTCGGGTTCTCGGTCATTGCGCTGGTGACCGACCCTGCCGGTTGCTTCTTCTGGGGCGCTGGTTCCGACATGGTGACGGATCCGTCGAGACGCTGAGCGCCTCGTGGTCTGTAGAGATTCCTCTTCGAGATGTATTGCACGACGCCGTCCGGTACGAGGTACCAGACCGGCCGATTCTCACCGGCTCGAAGTCGACAGTCCGTCGACGATATCGCGAGTGCAGGGATTTCCATCAATGTGAGAGTGTCGGCGGGTAGCGATCGAAGGTGGTTGGCCAGATGTTCGACGCCGAGCTCGAACCCGGGACGCGAGACGCCGACGAACTTGGCGAGCTCGAACAACTCCTCCCAGTTCTGCCACGTGAGGATCGACTCGAGCGCGTCCGCGCCGGTGATGAAGAACAGCTCGGCATTGGGATGCTGCGATCGCAGATCGCGCAGGGTGTCGACGGTGTAGGTGGACTTCTCCCGGTCGACGTCCACCCGGCTGACCGAGAATCTCGGATTGGACGCCGTCGCGATGACGGTCATCAGGTAGCGATCCTCTGCCGGGCTGACCGACTTGCCTTCCTTCTGCCACGGGTTTCCGGTGGGGACGAAGATCACCTCGTCCAGAGCGAACTTGTCCGCCACTTCGCTGGCGGCGACGAGGTGCCCGTGATGAATCGGGTCGAAGGTGCCGCCCATCACGCCCAAACGGCGGACGGACTGCCTACCGGTATCGTCGCCGGGTTCGGATTCGCGCTGCACAACCGCCGATTCTACGTCCGGGTTGCCGCTGGGCGTCACATGCCTCACACCGGAAGCAGACGCGAGACCACGGTGGCGAGCTGCTGAGCCGATCGGCACTCGTGCATCGCGATCACGTCGGAGTACACCTTGGCCGCCGAATCGCCGGAACCCCACTGCGATTTCGGTTCCGGATTGAGCCAGTACGCATGCTTGGCCACCGACACGATGTGCGCCAACGCCGGCAGCTTCGGTTCGCGGTAGTTGGTGCGGGCGTCACCGAGAATCAGCACCGAACTGCGACTGGTGACCGCATGGGCGTACTTCTCGTCGAACGTCGTCAGTGCATGGCCGTAGTCCGAGTGTCCGTCGTACGTCACGAGATCGGATTCGCCGATGATGCGGCTCATCGCGGCTCCGAGATCGGATCCGGAATCGAAGAATCGCGTCACCTCGTCGGTGGAGTCGATGAACGCGAAGATGCGCACGCGCGAGAACTGCTCGCGTAGTGCATGCACCAGCAGCAGAGTGAAATTGCTGAATCCTGCCACCGAGCCCGAGACATCGCACAGCACAACGAGTTCGGGGCGTGCTCTCCGAGGCTTGCGCTCGACCAGGTCGATCGGGACACCGCCGGTGGACATCGACTTGCGCAGCGTGCGACGCAGATCGATCGAGCCGTGTCTGCTTCGGCTGCGCCGCACCGCAAGTCGCGACGCCAGCAGCCGGGCGAGAGGGGTGACGTTACGCCGCAGCGCCGCCATCTCGGTGTCCGAGGCCCGCAGGAAGTCGACTTCCTCGGCGAGCTTGGGCACCCCGTAGCTCGCTACCCGCTCACGGCCCAGCTTCTCTGCCGAACGACGCCTCGTCTCGCTCTCGACCATCTTGCGTAGGTCTGCGATACGTTGCGCGGCAGTGCGTTTGGCGACCTCGGACTCGTAGTCGTCGGTGGGGCGATCGGGCGCGTTTTCGCTGCGCCCGAGCAATCCGTCGAGAATCTTGCGCAGCAACGTTTCGGGCGCAACGTCGCGCAGGGCCTGATACGCCGAGAACGAGGGCCCGTTGGAGGACTTGTACTGTCCGAGTTCCTCGACCATCTGCGCTGCCAGCATCTGGGTCAACTCCGCGGCCTCGGCCGAGTCGTCCGAGAGCAGATCCACCAACAGCTCGCGGAGCGCATCGATGTCGACGTCGCCGGCGTCGGTGCGAGGCAACGCGGTATCGATCTGCCCCGAGTCCCTGGTGCCCGATGCAACCGGAAACCACAGGTCGAACAGGGCGTCGAAGACTCCGCGATGCGTCGGCCGGCGCAACAGTGCACAGGCCAGACCCTCGCGCACGGCCTCCCGATCGAGCAGGTCGAGAACCGACAGGACGCGTCCGGCATCGACCGTCTCCGACGGCCCGACCGAAATTCCACGCCGACGCAGCGCATCGACGAAACCGACGAGGTGACCGGGAATTCCGTGCGGGGCCTGCATGTCAGTTGAGCCGGAGTTCGGCTGCCGCGCGGACCTGGTCCGACTGATGCTTGAGCACCACACCGAGTGTGGAGCGAACCGCATCGTCGTCGAGGGTGTCCATACCGAGCGCCAACAGAGTGCGTCCCCAGTCGATGGTCTCGGCCACCGAGGGCAACTTCTTGAGCTGCATCGCGCGCAGTACCCGCACGGTCTTGATCATCTGCTCGGCGACGGCCTCGGGCAGTTCGGGAACCCTGCTGGCGAGAATCCGGCGCTCGAGGTCGGCGTCGGGAAAGTCCAGATGCAGGAACAGGCAGCGACGCTTCAGGGCTTCGGACAGTTCACGGGTGGCATTGGAGGTGAGCACCACGAACGGCGTCCGCTCGGCCACGATCGTGCCGAGTTCGGGAATGGTGATCGCGAAGTCGCTGAGCACCTCGAGCAGCAGACCTTCGATCTCGACATCGGCCTTGTCGGTCTCGTCGATGAGCAGAACCGTGGGATCGGTACGACGAATCGCCTGCAGCAGCGGCCGCGCCAACAGGAATTCCTCGGAGAAGACATCGAGCTTGGTCGAGTCCCAATCGGCCGCGGTACCGGACTGGATGCGCAGAATCTGCTTGGCGTGGTTCCACTCGTACAGCGCGCGAGCCTCGTCCACACCCTCGTAGCACTGCAGCCGCACCAGTTCGGCCCCGGTCGTCTGCGCGACGGCACGGGCCAACTCGGTCTTGCCCACTCCCGCCGGACCTTCGATCAGCAGCGGCTTGCCGAGGCGATCGGCGAGAAACACCGAGGTGGCGGTGGCCTTGTCGGCCAGATAGCCCGTCTCGGCCAGGCGCCTCTGGACGTCGTCCACGCTGGCGAACAGCGGGGGTGTCGTCGGTAGGGCACGATCCATGTCACAGCTCCTGATGATCGGGTCTGGCCGGTACTTCGAGGGGTGTCAGTCTCGGACGTGTCCGTCGCCCCACACGGTCCACTTGGTCGAGGTCAATTCGGGCAATCCCATGGGTCCACGCGCGTGCAGCTTCTGAGTCGAGATACCGATCTCGGCTCCGAAGCCGAATTGCTCTCCGTCGGTGAACGCCGTGGACGCGTTGACCATCACCGCGGACGCATCGACCCGCTGGGTGAACTCGCGCGCGGCACCGATGTCGGCGGCGACGATCGCCTCGGTGTGGCCGGTGCCGTATCGGTCGATGTGCTCGATCGCCTCGTCGATACCGCCGACGACCTTCAGCGCGATGTCGAGGGAGAGATACTCCTGCGACCAGTCCTCGTCGCGCGCAGGCACGAGCCCGGGCAGGTCCCCGTGCACAGTGACGCTGTGCATCTGGAACGCCTGGAGCAGCCGGGGCACCATGGTCTCGGCGATCGCGGAGTCCACCAACACGGTCTCGGCGGCGTTGCAGACGCTGACCCGTCGGGTCTTGGCGTTGAGCACGATCTTCTCGGCCGTCTCCGGATCGGCAGAAGCATGGATGTACACGTGGCAGTTTCCGACGCCGGTCTCGATGGTGGGGACCGTTGCGTCGCGCACGACCGCAGCGATCAGTCCTGCTCCACCGCGCGGGATCACCACGTCCACCAGTCCGCGCGCCTGGATGAGGTGGGTGACCGTGGCACGGTCGGCGCTTCCGAGAAGTTGCACCGCGGCCTCGGGCAGACCGTGACCGCGCAACGCTCCCTGCAGTGCCTCGACAAGTGCCACGTTGGACCGTGCCGCCGACGACGAACCACGTAGCAGCACCGCGTTGCCGGACTTGAACGCGAGACCGAACGCGTCGACGGTGACGTTGGGCCGAGCCTCGTAGACCATGCCCACCACGCCGAGCGGAACTCTCAGTTGCCGAATCTCCAGCCCGTTGGGCAGCGTCGAACCACGGATGATCTCGCCGATCGGATCGGGCAGCCCGGCCACCTGTCGCAGACCGGCGGCGATGCCGTCGATGCGCGACGCGGTCAGCCGCAGGCGGTCCAGCAGCCCCTCGTCGGTACCGGCCGCTCGCGCGTTCTCGATATCGACTGCGTTCGCGGCGAGTACCGACTCCGCTGCAGCGACGACCGCGTCGGCCGCGGAATGCAGCGCAGCGTCCTTCTCTGCAGTCGTCAGCAGCGCGAGCGCGCGTGATGCGGTGCGCGCTCGGCGGGCTGCGGCGTGCACGTTCTCTCGCTCGTCGGCAGTCGTGGTCACCGGTTCGGCCGAGACGGAAGCTGTCATGAACTACACACTAATAGGGGCCGGGAATGAAGCTGCATCGCCGCGTCGTTGCAGCACAGCGTGAAGATCGTCGACCGACCGTCGACGCCGCCCGAAGACCGGAGGAACCACTTGTGAGTGCGCTGTTCGAGCCTCTGACCCTGCGTGAGGTCACCTTCCCGAACCGGGTGTGGATGGCACCGATGTGCCAGTACTCGGCCGACGAGGCGGGTGACAGTGTCGGCGTCGCCGGCAACTGGCATCGCACCCACCTGGTGAGCCGGGCAATCGGCGGTGCCGGGTTGATCATCACCGAAGCCACCGCGGTGAGCCCCGAGGGTCGAATCAGCCCGTCGGACCTGGGTATCTGGAACGACACTCAGGCCGACGCATTGGCAGCGATCGTCACCGAGATCGAGTCCTTCGGAACCGTGCCGGGTATCCAGCTGGCACACGCGGGCCGCAAGGCGTCGACCGCGGCTCCCTGGTCGGGTGGCAAGTCCTTGCCCGCCGAGGATCCCCGAAGCTGGGAGACCGTCGGCCCGAGCGCGGTTGCGTTCGGTGACTACGCGACCCCGAGGGAGGCCACAACCGAGGACATCGCGAAAATCGTCGACGACTTCCGGACTGCCGCTCAGCGCGCGCTGAAAGCAGGATTCCGGGTTGTCGAGATACACGGCGCACACGGCTACCTGCTGCACCAGTTCCTGTCCCCCGCCAGCAACACGCGGACCGACTCGTACGGCGGCGACTTCTCGGGTCGCACGCGGCTGCTGATCGAGGTCGTCGACGCGGTGCGTGAGGTGTGGCCGGCCGAGCTTCCGGTCTTCGTTCGCCTGTCGGCGACGGATTGGCTCGACGAGCCCGAGAACGCTGCAGGAGTGGAGTCTGCGGAACGACCCGGTGGGGAGGGCACGCCCGCATTGGAGGCTCCGAGCTGGACGTCGGATCAGACGGTGGCCTTGGCGCAGATCCTCACCGAGCACGGGGTGGATCTGGTCGACACCTCGACCGGCGGAAACGTGCACGCCAAGATTCCGGTCGGTCCCGGCTACCAGGTTCCGTTCGCGCGGCGCATCCAGAACGAGACGACCATGCCCGCTGCCGCGGTCGGCATGATCACCGAACCCAAGCAGGCGGAGGACATCGTCTCGCTGGGCGAGGCGACGGCCGTGCTGCTGGCGCGTGAACTCCTGCGGGATCCGTACTGGCCGCGGCGCGCTGCCCGCGAACTCGGCGTCGAGATGCTCCCGGCCGTGGCGCCGCAGTACGAGCGGGCCTACTGAGACCTCAGACCACGACCTCAGACCACGAAGCCGAGCTTCTTGTCCACGACATTGAGCAACGGTTCGCCGCGGAAGTATCGACGTGCGTTGTCGGCGAACAATTCTGCCAGTCGCAGCTTCCATCCCGAGGCGTCACCGCTCATGTGCGGTGTGACGATCACGTTCTCGGCCGTCCACAACGGATGGTCGGCCGAGAGCGGTTCGGTCTCGAACACGTCGAGTGCGGCACCTGCGATGTGCCCGGTGGCCAGGTGCGCCAGCAGTGCCTCGGTGTCGAGCAACTCCCCGCGGCCCACGTTCACGACGCGTGAACCGGGTTTCATCGCGGCCAGCACCGAATCGTCGACCATTCCTCGCGTCTGTTCGGTCAACGGGGCGACCAGCACCAGGTAGTCGGCACGCTCTACTCGAGCCGCGAGATCGGCACTGCCACAGACGGTGCCGAAATCTGGGTCGCCCTCTCGTGCCGTTCGACCCACACCCGAGATCGACATTCCCACCGCGCTCAGCAGGCTCGCGATCGCGCGGCCGATCGCGCCGGTACCCACGATCATCGCGTGAGCACCATCGATGCGCTCGGTCTCGCGGTGCTGCCAGATCTTCGAATGCTGCAGTGCACGTGAACGTTCGGAGCCCTTGGCGAAGGCGAGGATCTGCGCAAGCACGAACTCTGCGATCGGCCGATCGAAGACGCCCCGCGAATTGGTGACGACCACATCGGATTCCACTAGCTCGTCGAACATCAACGAGTCGACGCCGGCAGCGGCGATGTGGATCCACTTCAGCGAACTGCAGCGCGGCCATGCCGATTCGACTGCGGAGGAGAAGAAGTCCCACAGCAACAACGCGTCGGCACCGTCGACCGCATCACCGAGGGTGTCGGCAGTGGCGTACCGGACGTCGGCGACCTCCGCGACGGAGTCGAGCCCGTCGGGGAGGTCGCCGGCGTGCAGAACGACGAGGACCGGTGCCACTACTTCTTCTTGTAGCCGACGAGCTCGACCCCGGACGCGGCCACCTCGTCGTCGTTGTCGCCGGGGCACTGGGTTCCGCGCAGCGAACGGCCTGCGGTTTCCGGCATCAGCAGAATCGGCACGAAGGCGATGGCTGCCGCGATCATCATGTACCAGCCCGGGACCAGGTTCGAGCCCGTTCGTTCGATGAGGAACGTCAGGATCAGCGGAGCGGTACCGCCGAAGAGCGCCGTCGAGACGTTGTATCCGATGGCGAACGCTCCGTAACGCACCTGAGTGGGGAACAGCGCGGGCAGGGTCGACGACACACACGAGCACATGATGACCAGCAACACTCCGAGACCGAGCAGGCCGATGCTCTGGCCAATCAGTCCGGTGTTGATGATCAGGAGGAACAGCGGAACGCTGAGCACGAAGTACCCGACGCAGGCCGCCAGCAGCAACGGCTTTCGGCCCACTCGGTCGGACAGAGCGCCGATGGGGTTGATGATCGCCATCATGACGATCATGATGGCCACGAGAGTGAAGTTGGACTGAGTCGTGCTGTGGCCCAACGTGTCGCTCAGATACGAGGGCAAGAACGTCAGCACCGTGTAGTAGGCGATGTTCAGCAGCAACACGAATCCCATCAGGATCAGGATCCGCTGCCAGTACGTCATGGTGGCCTTGAGCGAGGTGATCGCTCCGCCCGCACCCTCGTCGACCGTGCCGCCGTCCTCCTTGGCCTCGGCGAACACCGGAGAATCTTCGAGGCGGGTCCGCAACCACAGTGCAACGATGCCCAGCGGCAGAGTGACCAGGAACGGGATGCGCCAGCCCCAGGCCTCCATCGTCTCGTCGCCGAGCGCGACGTTGAGCAGGGTGCACAGGGTGGCACCGCCCACGGTGCCGGCGAGGGTGCCGAATTCGAGGAACGATCCGAAGAATCCGCGCCTCTTGTCCGGCGCGTACTCGGCCATGAACACTGCTGCGCCACCGTACTCACCACCGGTGGAGAAGCCCTGCACCAATCGGCAGACGAGCAGCAACAACGGTGCGGCGATGCCGATGGTGTCGAATGTCGGCAGCACACCGATCGTCGCCGTGGCCAACGTCATCATCGAGACGGTCAGCACGAGGACTTTCTGACGACCGATGCGGTCGCCGAGTGGGCCGAGCACGATGCCGCCGATGGGGCGGATGATGAACGACGCGGCCAACACGGCGAAAGTGGAGAGCAGGCTTGCGCCCCCGTCCTCGGACGGGAAGAAGTTCGCGGCGATGTACACGGCCAGATAGCCGTACACCGCGTAGTCGAACCACTCGACTGCGTTTCCGAGCGCCGATCCGCCGATCGCTCGGTGCAGGATCTTCGTCTCGTTCGGGCTCAGCGTGTCGGTGCTCGGTGGATATCCGGTCGGCGTGGATGCCGACCCTGAATTTTCGGTCACGGTCGAAATACCTCTCGCTTTTGTGAACAACATGGAGCGTCGGTGTGGTACTTCGCAGCGTTCGACTGTACGGCCAACCGGAACGTGCTTTTCGGCCAACCCCCTTCTCGGAAGCTAAAGACCAGGTGGCGCAGCGATTCTGGTGGCTATCAACGCGTACGCCCTTGCGCTGTCGGTCAATTGCCGCACGGCCACGGATTCGTCCGGCCGATGTGCCTGGTTTTCGATCTCCCCCGGACCGAGCACGACGGTGCCGATACCCATCTGCTGTGCCACGAAACCACCATCGCACGAAGCAGTCCAGATGTCAGTCGAACTCGCAGATCCGGTGTCGAGGACCGATTGCACTGCGGTGCTGACCAATCCGCTGTCTGCGCTGGTCAGGAAGCCGGGCATCTCCATCGCGACGTCGATTGTCACCTCGATACCGGATCCGGTCACATCCGCTGCTTCGATACGTGAGCGCAATTCGTCGACGACATCGATGGCGCGCTCGCCGGGAAGCAGTCGCCGATCGACGGTGAGCGTGCAGCGATCGGCGACCATCGAGGTTCCCGTCCCACCGGAGATGGTTCCCACGTTCCAGGTGGCGGGGCCCAACTCGGGGTCGGGTTTGCCGTCCAGCTCGATCTGCCAGTCGTCGATGATCGCGATGACGCGCGCTGCAGCCGCTATGGCATTGGCTCCGTTACGAGGTTGTCCCGCATGTGCGGAGCGGCCGCGAATCTCGATCTCCAGATTGGCGGCGCCTCGGCAACCGACAATGGTGACCAGATCCGTCGGCTCGGCCACCACGCAGTGGCTGTGGTTCCGCAGTGGTGGGTCGGCCACGAACGCTCGGATGCCGAGACCGGTGTCTTCCTCGTCGACCAGGCACGCCAACGTCATCGGATGCTCGTCGGCAAGACCGGCGCGCTGCACCGCGGTCATCGCGGCCACGACGGCGGCGAGGCCGCCCTTCATGTCGCAGGCCCCGCGGCCGACGATGCGGCCGTCTCGAACCACGGCGGAGAAGGGGTCGGTGGTCCAGCCCGTTCCCGCGGGGACCACGTCCGAGTGCCCGACGAAGAGGACTCCCGGGCGATCGTCGGATCCGATCGAGACGATGACGTTGGGCCGACCCGGAACCACCTCGACGGTTCGAACGTCGAATCCCAGTGCGCGACAGTGCTCGGCGAGAACCTTTGCGGTCTTCTCCTCCGTGTCGCCGGGGTTTTCGCCACCCGCGTCGATCAACGCCGCTGTCAGAGTCACGATCTCGTGCTCGTCGATCGAATCCAGCAGAGCGCGTTCGGAATCCGAGACGGTCATCGGGTGGGATCGGAGGCGAGCAGATGCTTGGACTTCTCCACCGCTGCCGCCAGCCGCCTGATCCCCTCGTCGATACGTTCGGGCGTCGACGAGGCGAAGCACAGCCGTAACGAGTCGTGGAACTTCCCACCCACCGACAATGCCGGCCCCGGTATGTAGGCCACGCCCTCGGCCAGCGCCGTCTCGAACAGGTCCTGCGTCGAGAAGTCGACATCGTTGCCGCGCAACGTCGCCCAGAGAAAGAAGCCTCCCTCGGGATCCGTCGTCGACATCGACTCGCCGAAGTACCTCTCGATGCTGTTCTGCATCGCGACCTTGCGGGGCAGGTACACCGAGGCCAACGATCGAAGATGCTCGTCGAGCAGGCCGCGCCGGATGTACTCGGCCACCATCCGCTGACCGGGCAGGTTGGTGCACGTATCCATGGCCTGTTTGGCGTTGACGATCAGTTGCCGAGCCTCGGGGGCGGCGTCCACCCACCCCACTCGCAGTCCTGGAGCGATCATCTTGGAGAAGGTCCGAACCGAGAAGATCAACGGGTCGTTCGGACTGAGCGTGCCGAAACTGGGAATCGGATCCCCCGAGAAGCGCAGCAGGCCGTACGGATCGTCGTCCAGAATGACCGATCCCCACCGGTGTGCCAGCTCGATGAGCAGCTGACGCCGCTCGAGCGACAGGGTGACCCCGGACGGGTTCTGGAAGTTGGGAATCACGTAGATCATCTTCGGCACTCGACCTGCGCGCTCGACGAGCTCGGGCAACGCCTCGACGATGAGGCCGTCACTGTCCATCGGAGCTTCGAGAATGTCACCTCCGTAGCTGAGTACGGTCGCGGTTCCGTTGGTGTACGTGGGACTTTCGACGATCACCAGGTCGCCCGGGTCGATGAACAGCTTGCACGCGATGTCGAGGCCCTGCATTCCGCCTGAGGTGATCACCACCCGCTCCTCGGTCGTGGGTTCGCCCACCGAGTCGAGGTATGCGAGCAACGCGTCGATCAAACCCGGATCACCCTCGGTGGCACCGTAATCGAATGCGTCCGCGGTGAGTACGCTGCCGGCGATCTCGGTGAACGCAGCGGCCGGAACCGTCTCGGCTGCAGGAGATCCCATGGCGAATCGAACGATGTCGTGTTTCTGCGCGGCGAGGAGCGATGTCGACGAATCGATCACCGATCCCACCAGCTTGTCGGTTCGTAGTGCCCAGGGGATGGCAGGAGTGGAGCCTGCGGAACGACCATGGGTGGCAGGAGTGGAGCCTGCGGAACGACCATGGGTGGCAGGAGTGGAGCCTGCGGAACGACCCTTCGTAACAGGAGTGGAGCCTGCGGGGCGACCTTGTGCGGTGGCGGTCATGCTCACTCCTTCGTCAGTAGTTCTCGGGGGTATGCGGTGAAGGTTTCGAGGCCGTTCTCGGTGACACGAACGGCCTCGGATACCTCGTATCCGTAGTCGTCCATCCACATTCCGCCGATAATGTGGAACGTCATGTTCTCGGCGAGTACCGTCTCGTCGTCGGTGCGCAGGCTGACGGTGCGCTCACCCCAGTCGGGTGCGTAGGCTATGCCGATCGAGTAGCCGATGCGCGATGGTTTGTGCAGTCCGTGCTTGGCCAGGCTGGTGTTCCACACCTGCGCCAGCTCGGTGGCGGTGACGCCTGCCCGTACGGTTGCGAGCACGTCGTTCAGGGCTTCCCCGGTGGACTTGGCGAGGTAATCCAAACGCGGACTTGGCTTTCCGAGAACGATGGTGCGCGCCATCGGGACGTGGTAGCGCCGGAACACTCCGGCCAGTTCGACGACGGTGGTCTCGCCCCGCACGAAGGGTTGATGCGACCAGGTCAGGTGAGGGGTGTCGGCTCCGGCACCGGTGGGCAGCATCGGGACGATGGCGGGGTGGTCGCCGCCGAACTCCTTGGTGCCGCGTACCTGTGCGTTCATGATGGCAGCAGCTGCGTCGCACTGCCGTTCATCGACCGAGATCGACCGGTACGCGGCCGACATCGCCGACTCGCACACCTGGGCGGCACCGCGCATCAGGGCGATCTCCGCCGGCGACTTGACCACGCGCACCCAGTTGATCAGTTCGTAGGAGTCGGTGAAGCGGTATTCGGGTAGCGACTTCACCAGTGCCTCGAATGCCTTCGGGCTGAAGTAGTACGAGTCCATCTCCAGCCCGACCTGGCCGTGTTCGAAGTTGTTCACCAGTCCCAGTTCCCGCAGCTTTGCGGCGACCCAGACGAACGGGTGGGTGTCCTTGCGCTGTACGAATGTTTCGGGGTAGCCGAACGTTCGATCCTGCGGCAGCCATGACGTCCGAAACGCGCCGTTGGCGTCCATCTCGCGGGCGAAGAAGTACATCTCTCCGTCGAGGGGCACGTACAGCATCTGCGGGGTGTAGAAGGAGAGGGCGTTGTAGCCGAGCAGGTAGTACAGGTTCGCGGGATCGGTGACGATGAGCGCGGTGAGGTTCTGCGCTGCCATCCGCTCTCGGACGGCAGCGAGCCGGGCGGCGTACTCCTCGTCGGTGAAGGTGATCGGCGTGCTGTTCGGAACATCGGGGTACCGAGCCAGGCCTGGAGCGGCCCGTCCTGTGGTCTCGTCGGGTCCGAGTGCGGTGACGTAGGCGGCGTCGGGTGAGTCGTTCACGGGCACCCCCTTCAAGGAAGTCGTTTTAGTAGATTGTTGACAATCAGGCTAAGCGCTGGCGCGAGAGGTTCGCAAGACTTCGGATGTAAATGCTGTGTTGCGGGCAGGCGACTAACCCGGAGTGGCCAGCGCCGAGTGTTCTGCCTGCTCCTCGACCATGGCGCGAGTCAGATCGTGGATAGCGGTGTCCATGTGCTCGTGCACGCCCTTTTCCAGTGCGTCCCAGTCGGATCCGAGCAGGAGGTCGACGATCAGCTGGTGTTCCTCCACCAGCGCCTCGGGCCGGTAGTACGCGGTTTCGAGGTTGGCCATGCAGATTCGCGCCTCTGCAGCGAGCGTGGCGTACATTCGCGACATTCGGCTGTTGCGCGTTGCCGCGACCAGGGCGGTGTGAAACGCCAGATCCCGTTCGGCAAGACCTCGCCAGTCCGCCCGATCGATGAACGGCTGCATCTGCATCACGATGGCCGAGAGCTCATCGGCAGCCGAAACCAAACGAGCGCGATCGCCGTGCACCAGAGTCCACGCGGCACCGACCTCGATCGCCGCGCGGGATTCGTAGATCTCGGTGACATCCTCGCTGCTCAGCTCGACGACGAACACGCCTCGATTCCGGTAGCTGACGAGGAGCCCCTCCTGATTGAGACGCTGCAACGCCTCCCGGACCGGTCCCCGCGAGATCTCGAGTTCCGCGGCGACGTTGGCCTCGTTGATCTGTTCCCCTGGGGCGTAGGACCCGTCGATGATGCGGTCGCGAATCTGGTCGGCAATGACCATCGACGTGTTGCGTGCGTCGATGGGCGTCAGTCGTCTCGAACTGGGCATGATCGAAAACCTCTCTCAGCCTCGGGGAATGGCGAAATATTTGTACTCCAGAAATTCGTCTATGCCGACTTTTCCGCCCTCGCGGCCGAGTCCGGACTGTTTGACGCCACCGAACGGCGCAGCCGGATTGGACACCAGCCCCGTGTTGAGGCCGACCATGCCCACCTCGAGGCGCTCACCCATCCGAAGAGCACGGTCGATGTCCTGGGTGAAGACGTATCCGACGAGTCCCCATTCGGTGTCGTTCGCGAGGGCGATCACCTCGTCCTCGGTGTCGAACGGGACGATTGCTGCCACCGGCCCGAAGATTTCCTGTGACATCAGATCCGACGCCGCGTCGACGTCCGTGAGGACCGTCGGTGGGTAGAAGTAGCCGGGTCCGTCCGGGGCCACTCCCCCGACGATCGCACGTGCGCCGCGCCCGAGGGCGTCGTCGACCAGTGTCTGCACCTTGGTGCGGCCCGCGTCGTCGATCAGTGGACCCACCTCGGTTCCGGGTGTACTTCCGGCCCCGACCGACAGTGCACCCATCCGCTCGGCGAGCGCCTCCGCGAACTGCGCTGTGACACTGTGGTGTACGAAGAATCGGTTGGCGGCGGTGCACGCCTCACCCATGTTGCGCATCTTGGCGACCATCGCACCGTCGACGGCGCGCGTGAGATCGGCGTCGTCCATGACGATGAAGGGTGCGTTGCCACCGAGTTCCATCGAGGTGCGCATCACGGTCGATGCAGCTTGTTCGAGCAGGATCTTGCCGACCGCCGTCGACCCGGTGAAGCTGATCTTGCGGGCCGAACCGCTGCTCATCCACGAGCCCACGACACCCGACGCGTCGGTGGTGGTCACGACATTGACCACTCCCGCCGGAACACCGGCGTCGCGCAGAATTTCGGCCAGGGCCAGTGCCGTCAACGGAGTTTGCTCGGCCGGCTTGAACACCACGGTGCATCCTGCCGCCAATGCAGGGCCGATCTTGCGAGTTCCCATGGCCAATGGGAAGTTCCACGGAGTGACGAGAATGCACGGTCCGACGGGTGCTCGGGTGACCACGATGCGGTTCTTGCCGTCTCCGGTGAGGGTGTGATCGCCCGAGATGCGCACCGCCTCCTCGGAGAACCAGCGGAAGAACTCGGCACCGTACGCCACCTCACCCCGCGCATCGGCCAGTGGCTTTCCCATTTCCGCGGTGATGATCGCAGCGAGCTCCTCCGACCGCGCCATGATCAGTTCGTATGCCGCGCGGAGGATTTCGCTACGTGCACGCGGCGGCGTCGCGGCCCAGTCGGCGGCGGCGTCGACCGCTGCGGCCATGGCGTTCTCGGCATCTTTGATGCCGCCGTCGGCGACGTTGGCGATGACCTCGCCGCTGGCGGGATCGATGACATCGAACCGGGCGTCGGACGCTGCGGCGGTCCACGTGCCCGCGATGAACAGGTCGGTCGGAGCCGTGATGGTAGGACGCGTGAGGCTGGTGGTCGAACTGGCGGTCATGGCCGCGGTCCTTTCGTCGAACGTGGATCGAGTATCTGCGCCAGGTGTACGGACGCGTCACCGGTCAGGTCACCGGTGAGTTGACGCACCTGCATGTGGCAGGAGAATCCGTCGGTCAGAATCGGAGTGTCCGGCTCGGCGTCACGGAGCGCCGGCGCGAGGGCCTGCTCGGCGACCGCCATGCTCAGCTCGAAGTGCCGAGACTCGAAGCCGAAATTGCCTGCCACGCCGCAGCATCCGGTGGCCTCCCGCACCGCGTCGATACCGACGGAGGCCAATGCCGTGCGCTGGGTAGCGTTGCCGAACACCGCATATTCGTGGCAGTGGGTCTGTACGGTCACCGAGTCGGGAATCTCCGCCGTGGGCACCCACCCGGCCGCGGCCTGATCGATCACCGCGCCCGCGAAACTCTGTACTCGCGCCGCGACTCGTCTCGCGGCCGGGGTGGGAACCAACTCCGGCATGTCCTTGCGGAACGCCGCCGCGCAGCTCGGTTCGGTGACGACGATGGGCCGGTCGGTGCCGTCGTCCAGTGCTGCAACGGCTTTCGTGAGGTGCGCGCGGGCGGCCTTCAGCTGGCCCGTCGAGATCCAGGTCAGACCACAGCACACGTCGGTCCGGCATTCGGTGCTGCGGCCCGAGTCCTCGAGCACGCGCTGAGCCGCGCCCGCGACCTCGGGACGAAAACCCTGAGTGAAGGTGTCGACGACCAACACGACGTCCGCGTCGCGGCCGCCGCCGAGCCGGACTTCTCGCGCCAGTTCCTTCGCCGATGCGAATCGTGGCAACGGCCGCTCGGTGGTCAGCCCACCGAGCCGAGCCGCCAGTGCTGCGATGCGCGGGGTGAGCAGACGGTTGAGCAACGGTGCCGTTCTCTTCGTCACCTTCAGCCAGCGGGGCAACCAGCCAAGCGAATAATGCGAGAGCGGCCGCAGTCGCCCCGCGTAGTGATGATCGAGGAACTCGGACTTGTACGTCGCCATGTCCACTCCGACAGGACAATCCGACGAACAGGCCTTGCAGGACAGACACAGATCGAGCGATTCGGCCACGTCCTTCGAGGCCCATCCGTCGGCAACTGTCGGCGAACTGCGCACCATCTCCTGCAGCACTCGTGCTCGACCCCGCGTCGAATCCTTCTCGTCGCCCGTGGCGCGGAAACTGGGGCACATGACGCCTCCGGACGCTGTGCGGCATTTACCGACACCGACACACGACTGAGTTGCGTGTACGAAGGGATCCAGGTCTGCCCGCGTCCCGATCTGGTGCAGATCGAAGGTCGTCTTCCATTCCCGCTGTGGGATGCCCTGCAGCATCAGGTTGTCCATCATCGGTTCCGGATCGGTGATCGACCCCGGGTTGAGGATGCCGCCGGGATCCCAGATGCGCTTGAATCGTGCGAACGCGTCGAGCATGCGGGACGAGTACATCACCGGCAGCAGTTCCGAGCGTGCCCTGCCGTCGCCGTGCTCACCGGACAGGCTGCCGCCGTGCTCGACCACCACCCGCGCGGCGGCGCGCAGGAAGTCGTTCATCACTAGTCGTCCGGCGTCGGTGCGCTGATCGAACGTGATGCGCACGTGCATGCAGCCGGCACCGAAGTGTCCGTACATCACCCCCGTCAGATCGTGTTCGGCCAGAAGCACGTTGAGGTCGGCGAGATAGGCGGACAGGTTCTCGGGTGCGACGGCGGCGTCCTCCCAGCCGCCCCAGGACTCGGCTCCGCCGGCCAGGCGGGTCGCGAGCCCCGCGCCGTCCTCACGTACTCGCCACAGCGCTGTTCGATCGGCAGGGTCGGTGACGATGCGGCCCTCCTTGACGCGGCCAAGAAGACCGAGCGCCTCGAGCAGACGGGCGGCCTTGTTCTCCACTTCGGCGGTATCGGCACCGTCGAGGTTGACGTAGAGCCAGGCGTTTCCCGCGGGCAGACCGCGGACGGAGTCCGGTCCGCGGCGGTACTCCATCGTCCGGGCGATGTTGTCGTCGATACCCTCCACCGCGGCAGGCGAGAACTCGAGAATGGCCGTCACGTCGGCCGCGGCGGCCACCACGTCGTCGTAGCCCAGGCAGAGCAACAGCGCGGCCCGCGGTACGGGCACGACGGCGACGGTGACCGAGACGATCACCGCGCAGGTGCCCTCGCTTCCGACGAGTGCACGAGCGACGTCGAACCCGTTCTCGGGCAGCAGATGCGACAGGTGAAATCCGGAGACCTGTCGCGGTATGCGGCCCAGCTCGACTCTGAACAGGGCGAGGTTGTCCGCCGCCAGCGACTGCAGCTCACGCGAGATACGTTCGGCCGCATCGGTTGCCGCGGAATCCTGCGAATGCACTGCCGCCACACCGCTACGAGTCACTCGAAGCAGGTGCCCGTCGGCGGTGACCACGTCCATCGCCACCGTGTGGTCCGCTGTTCGTCCGTAGCGCACCGAATGATTACCGCATGCGTCGTTGCCGACCGCCCCGCCGACCGTCGCGCGTGTCTTGCTGGACGGGTCGGGGGCGAACGTGAATTCCCCGGCTGTGCGCGCCACCAACTCTCGCTGCAACTCCGAGATGACGATTCCCGGTTCCACCACCGCCGTTCGCGAGTCGGTGTCCACCGAGATCACGCGATTCATGTGGCGAGAGAAATCGAGCACGATGCCGCGACCGATCGCGTTGCCCGCCATGGACGTTCCGCCGCCTCGGCCGATGACCGCGATTCCGGCAGCGGCGCACCGCGAAACCACGGTGGACACGTCATCGGCATTGCGCGGAAACACGACGGCGGCAGGCGGAATTCGGTAGTTCGAGGCGTCGTAGGAGTACTCGGCGAGCCGCCGATCCGAGTCGTCGATCTCGATGCCCAGTTCGCGTACTTCCTGCACGAGTGCAGGAACCGGGGACCGAACGGAAGCAGCCGTCACAGCACGTTCTTCAGTGTGCGCGACAACGCGTCGAGGCCCTGCCGCATCTCGTCGTCGCTCACGATCAGCGCCGGGATGATCCGGACCACGTTGCCGAGCGCGCCACAGGTGAGCAGCAACAACCCCTCGTCGATCGCGCCCTGTTGTACGCGCAGAGCGGCCGCAGCATCGGGATTGCCTGCGCTGTCGACGAATTCGAGTGCCTGCATCAAGCCGAGTCCACGTGCATCACCGATTGCAGAGTGCTCGGACTTCAGTGCGAGCAGGCCGTCGAGCAGAACTCGGCCCTGCGCGGCAGCGTTGGCGACCAGACCTTCCTCACGCACGACGTCGAGCGTCGCGACACCCGCCGCAGCGGCGACGGCATTGCCGCCGTACGTGCCGCCCTGCGATCCGGGCCAGGCCTTGCTCATCAACTCGGTCGATGCCGCGATCGCCGAGATCGGAAATCCGCTGGCCAGACCTTTCGCGGTGATGACGATGTCGGGAGTGATCGACGAGTGCTGATGACCCCAGAATTTCCCGGTACGGCCGACCCCCGCTTGCACCTCGTCGACGATGAGGACGATCCCGTGGGTGTCCGCGCGTTCGCGCAGGCCCTCGAGAAACTCCGGAGGCGTGGGCAGATAACCGCCGTCACCGAGTACCGGCTCGATGATGAACGCAGCGGTGTCGGCGGGGCTCGACATCGTCATCAGCAGGTAGTCGAGTTCCTTCAACGCGAAGGCGACGGCGGTGTCCATGTCCCAGCCGTATCGGAACGCGTACGGGAACGGCGCGATATGCACACCGCCCATGATCGGTGAGAATCCGGACCGAAACTTGGTGCCCGCGGTGGTCAACGACGCGGCCGCCACCGTGCGTCCGTGGAACCCTCCGTGGAACGCGATGATGTTGGGCCGTCCGGTCGCCATGCGCGCCAACCGAATCGATGCCTCGACGGCCTCGGAGCCGGAGTTCGCGTAGAAGACGCTGTCGAGACCGGGCGGTAGTACCTCGCCGAGCTTGTCGGTCAGCGCCAGCAGCGGCTGATGCATGACTGTCGTGTACTGAGCGTGGATGATCTTGCCCACCTGCTCGCGGGCGGCCTCGACCACGCGGGGATGGCAGTGCCCGGTGCTGGTGACGCCGATACCGGTGGTGAAGTCGAGGTACTTGCGCCCGTCCGTGCCGATGATCCAGCTGCCCTTTCCGTGATCGACGACGATCGGGGTCGCCTGCTTGAGTGCCGGGCTGAGGTGGGTGCGAGTCGACGCTGTCATGGCTGCCATCGTCACCCACCGAATTAGGATTGTCAACAATCTGCAATTGGCAGTTCAGGGACGAGTGCATCCGCCCGAGCGATACAGTTCGTCGGTGTCCGCTTCGAACCCTCGCATCGCCGTGCTCGGCAGCATCAACATGGATCTGATCACCCGGGCACCGTCCCTGCCCGAACCCGGCGAAACCGTGCTGGGCACATCGTTCACCACCTCGCCGGGCGGCAAGGGCTCCAATCAGGCCATCGCCGCCGCCAAAGCCGGCGTTCCTGTGTCGTTCATCGGAGCGGTCGGAGACGACGAGTTCGGGGAAACACTGCGCCGGACCCTGTCGAGCGCGGGAGTCGACGACCGCGCGCTGCGCACCACAGCAGGTTCGAGCGGCATCGCCGCCATCACCGTCGACGATCACGCCGAGAACAACATCGTCGTGGTCCCCGGGGCCAACGAACGCGTTCGCGACCTCACCGACGACGACCTGACCGTCATCTCCGACGCCGACATTCTCCTGTGTCAGTTGGAGATTCCCCTCGCCACCGTGGTGACCGCATTCGAGTACGCACGCTCTCGCGGTGTGGTGACGATGCTGAACCCGTCACCGGTTCAGGATCTGCCCGACGCCCTGGTGGCGGCAACCGACGTGCTCGTGGTCAACGAGGCCGAGGAAAGCCGACTCGGAAACCGGCTGAACGAGGTGACGCACGTGATCACCACACTCGGTGCCCGAGGCGCTCGGTACCGCGGCTCGGAATCGTTCGAGGTCCCTGCTCCGCGCGTCGACGCCGTCGACACCACCGGGGCCGGCGACGCATTCGCCGGAGCACTGGCTGCGTCCTGGTTCGACGGCCCGCGCAAGGCAGTCGAATGGGCCTGCGTTGCAGGATCTTTCGCCGCGACGAGGCCGGGTGCGAGCACGTCCTCGGGTACTCGCGAGGACATCGACGCACTGCGAGATGCGGCCACTGGATGAACACCCCCGACCTCGACGAACTCCGACGTCTGCGCCGCGCGCGCGACCGAATGGATCGCGAATTCGCCGAGCCACTCGACGTTCCCGCTCTGGCCCGCACGGCATCGATGTCCACCGCGCACTTCAGTCGCCGTTTCCGCGAGGCCTACGGTGAGACGCCGTACGCACATCTGATGACCCGCCGAATCGAGCGCGCCAAGGCCCTGCTGCGCCGCGGAGATGTCAGCGTTACCGAGGCCTGCTTCGCAGTGGGCTGTACCAGTCTCGGATCCTTCAGCTCCCGCTTCACCGAGATCGTCGGTGAGACACCCAGCGCGTACCGCGCCCGTGATCACAGCGACAGCCAGGGGATGCCGAGTTGCGTGTCCCTGGCCATGGGCCGACCGATACGGACCGCGATCTCCGCGCAATCGAGCAGAATCGAAGAAGCGATGTCGTCCGACGCGTCCTAGCCTTGCGACATGACACTTTCCCTGAGCCACGGCCACATCTACACCGACGACCCCGATGCCTCTCTGGCCTTCTATCGCGACACCCTCGGACTCGAGGTGAAGAACGAGGTGGTAAACGACGGCTTCCGGTGGATAACCCTGTCCACCGCCGATCAACCCGAAATCGCGATCGTACTGTCACAGCCGCATGCGGGACGGTCCCAGGAGCTCGGCGATCAGATCGCTGCGCTGCTCGCCAAGGGTGAACTGCCCGGTTTGTGGTTCCGCGCAGACGACCTCGACGGCGCGTTCGAGAAGATACGCGCGGCAGGCACCGCCGAAATTCTGCAGGAACCGACCAGTCAGCCGTGGGGAGCGCGCGACGCGGCATTCCGCGATCCCGCCGGGAACATGGTTCGCGTCAGTCAGGCGTGAGTGGAGCCCGCGGAACGAACCATCATGGTTTCCGACCTCACATCGACGCGAGGGCCAGACCACCGCCGCATGCGAGGACGGACGCCAGCAGCGAGACGATCGCGTTGACTGCGGCATCGCGTCGACGCCCTTGCTGTAGCAACCGGACGGTCTCGACACTCGCCGTGCTGAACGTGGTGTACCCGCCGCAGAACCCGGTGCCGATGACGGCTTGGACGTCGGTCGAGCCGGCTCGGAACATCACCCATCCGGCCAGCACCCCCAGCAGGAACGACCCGGACACGTTGATGCCGAGTGTCGCCCACGGAAAGCTCGTCCGTGCCGCGAGACGTGACTTCACTTCCGCATCGACGACGAAGCGAACGACTGCCCCCAGCCCGCCGGCCACTGCGATCCACAGCGCGATCATCGAACCACTCTGCCTGCCAGTGCGATTCCGGCCCAGGCGGCGAGTATGCCGACAAACACGCTGACCACTGCGTAGGCCACGGCCACCCCGGTGAACCCACTCCGGAACCCTTCGACCGTCTCGAGGGCGAAGGTGCTGTACGTGGTGAACGCACCGCAGAACCCGGTACCTGCCAGCAACCTCAGCCTGCGCCGATTTCCCGCATCGGGCCCACCGCGAACCAGTGACTCGAGCAGAAGGCCGAGCACGAATGCACCGGCGATGTTGATGCCGAAGGTCGCCGTCGGCCACTGCGATGCCGAATGCGGGAGCTGCTCCTCGATCACGTAGCGGACTGCCGTACCCGCCGCTCCGCCGACGAACACCACTGCCAGTGCCCACAGGTGACGGTGCACGGGTCCCTGGTCGGCCGGCATCGAATCGGAATCGGGATCGACCACCGATGATCCTTTCGGGCTGCTCGGTCCGACCGTTTCCGCCCGGCCCGTGTTTGATGTCGGATGCCTACTGCACGATGGAGCCTATGACAACGACCACGGAGCCCACGACCGGGAACTTGCGCGAGAGCGCCGAGGAACTGTTGCGCGAACTCGCCGGCCCCGATGCAGTGCTGCGCGAAGACCAGTGGACGGCCATCGAGGCCCTCGTGGTGCATCGGCGGCGGGCGCTGGTGGTGCAGCGGACCGGTTGGGGCAAGTCGGCGGTCTACTTCATCGCGGCTAAGCTGCTGCGCGCGCAGGGCCTGGGTCCGACGGTCATCGTCTCTCCGCTGTTGGCGCTGATGCGCAACCAGGTTGCCTCCGCCGAGCGGGCGGGCGTGCGCGCCGCCACCATCAACTCCGGCAACATGACCGAATGGGACGACATTCATCAGCAGGTCAACTCCGGTGAACTCGACGTGCTGCTGGTCAGTCCGGAGCGATTGAACAATCCCGATTTCCGCGATCAGGTACTGCCGTCCCTGGCCGGGGACGCGGGCCTCGTCGTGGTCGACGAAGCTCACTGCGTCTCCGATTGGGGCCACGACTTTCGACCCGACTACCGACGAATCAGAACTCTGATCGCCGAGTTGCGCGACGGTATCCCCGTACTCGCGACCACGGCGACGGCGAACGACCGCGTGGTGGACGACGTCGCGGCGCAGTTGGGTGTCGGCGGCGGAGACACACTCGTCCTGCGCGGCGGGCTCGCACGCGACTCTCTGCGCATGGCCGTGGTGAAGATCGACAACGCCACCGAACGGGCGGCGTGGCTGGGCGATCATCTGAAGACGCTGCCCGGTTCGGGAATCATCTACACCCTGACGGTGTCGGCGGCCAAGGACCTGGCGGCGCTGCTGACCGATCAGGGGCACGTCGTGGCCTCGTACACCGGTCAGACGGACCCGACCGAACGCGAGTCGCTCGAAGGTGACCTGCTGGCCAACCGAGTCAAGGCCCTGGTCGCCACGTCCGCATTGGGCATGGGCTTCGACAAGCCCGACCTCGGTTTCGTGGTGCACATGGGGGCACCGTCGTCTCCGATTTCGTACTACCAGCAGGTCGGGCGTGCCGGTCGCGCCACGGAACGAGCCGATGTGGTGCTGCTTCCCGGCCACGAGGATCGGCAGATCTGGAGCTACTTCGCCTCGGTCGCCTTCCCCCGCGAACATCTGGTGCGGCAGGTCATCGATGCATTGAACACCGAGAAGGCTCAGTCGACGCAGGCACTGGAGCCGCTGGTCGAGCTGAACCGCAGCAGGCTCGAGATGGTACTGAAGGTCCTCGACGTCGACGGCGCGGTCAGACGCGTTCGTGGCGGCTGGATGGCGACCGGGGAGCAATGGACGTACGACGCGTCCCGCTACGAGCGTCTCGAGCAGGCCAGGGACCGCGAACAGCAGGCCATGATCGACTACCAGAGCACCGACGGCTGCCGGATGGAGTTCTTGCGGAGACAGCTCGACGACCCGGACCTGGGCGCACCCGGTAGTGAGTCCGACCGATGCGGGCGGTGCGACAACTGCACCGGTGAGCACCTGTCCGCCTCGGTGGATGCGGCCTCGGTCGACTCGGCGAGGGCACGATTGGATCGGCCGGGCATCGACCTGCAGCCCAGAAAGCAGTGGCCCAGCGGTATGAAGAAGCTCGGTGTCTCGCTCTCGGGCAAGATCTCCGACCCCCACGAACCCGGGCGTGTACTGGGCCGGCTCACCGACCTGGGCTGGGGCAGCCGACTGCGTGCCCTGCTCGATGCGCCCGACGCTCCGGCCACCGATGCACTGGAGAAGGCGTGCATCACCGTGCTCGCCAACTGGGATTGGAAGCAGCGGCCCACTGCCGTTCTGGCTCTCGACTCCCCTACCCACCCGCTCCTGGTGCGGTCGATCGCCGCGCGATTGGCATCGGTCGGCAAATTGGAGGATCTCGGGGTGATGCAGGTCAGGGCAGGTCATCCACCCGTGTCGGCCGCCAATTCGGCCTTTCGGGTCGCCGGGCTGGTGGACTCGTGGGACGTTCCGGACGTATCGTCCGTGACGGGACCGATCCTGTTGATCGATCTGGTCACCGACACGGGGTGGACGTTCACCTGTGCGGCGTCGGCTCTGACGTCAGCGGGCGCCTCGGCGGTGTTGCCGTTCGCTCTCGCAACACCGAAATGACGACCGGTCGAAATTGCATGGTTTGATTTCTGCAGCGCTGGGTACAGCCAGCTGGGTCAGGAATGTGTGACCACCATCACAATCGGTGGTTAACCAGGGGAAGCATGTCCGTTTCGGGGGTCGATCTGCGGACTCACTCGATATGCCTCGGCGACCTTGTTACGTTTGTTTTTCCTATGAAGCCCGCATTGCTGAGAGGTACCCCGCTCACTGCGCCGGACGCAGTGAAGTTTCGTAAGCCACAGATCTCCGACGGAGTCCGGCTCTGGGAGATCGCAAGAGATTCGCGAGTTCTGGATCTCAATTCCAGCTACTCGTACGTGTTGTGGTGCCGTGATTTCGCGGCCACCACCGTCGTATCCGACATCGACGGCCGCGCAGTCGGTTTCGTCACCGGATACATCCGCCAGGACGCCCCCCGCACACTGTTCGTGTGGCAGGTCGCCGTGGATGCGGACCAGCGTGGCAAGGGACTTGCCGGTCGCATGCTGATGGAGCTGCTCGACCGCCTCGAGCCACAGGGCATCACGCATCTGGAAACGACGATCAGCCCGGACAACGAAGCGTCCATCGCAACCTTCACGAGCCTCGCACGTAAGCGAGGCACCGACATCGTCAAGTCGGATTTGTTCGCGCCCAACGATTTCCCTGATAGCCACGAAGCGGAGGAGCTCTACACCGTAGGCCCCGACGCATCGCGGAATTACGAAAGGAACAAGCAGAACATGACCGAAAAGAACACCGTCACAACAGAGAAGCCCGATGTGTTCGAGACCGTCGAGTCCGGAGTGCGGAGCTACAGCCGCCAGTGGCCCGCCGTGTTCTCCACCGCGAAGAACTCGGTGATCACCGATGAGGACGGCAACGACTACCTCGACTTCTTCGGTGGCGCAGGCGCACTGAACTACGGCCACAACAACGACATGATCAAGGGTGCGTTGGTGGACTACATCACCAGCGACGGCATCACCCACGGACTGGACATGTCCACGGTCGCCAAGCGCGAATTCCTCGAGTCGTTCAAGAAGAACATCCTCGACCCCCGCGGCCTGGACTACAAGGTCCAGTTCCCCGGACCGACAGGCACCAACACCGTCGAGGCGGCCCTGAAGTTGGCACGCAAGGTCACCGGGCGTGAGGCGATCATCAACTTCACCAACGCATTCCACGGCATGACACTCGGCGCGCTGTCGGTCACCGGCAACTCGATGAAGCGTGCCGGCGCCGGAATTCCGTTGGTGCACACCACTCCGATGCCGTACGACAACTACTTCGGAGGAGTCACCGAGGACTTCCAGTGGTTCGAGCGCGTACTCGACGACTCGGGCAGCGGGTTCAACCGCCCGGCCGCAGTGATCGTGGAAACCATCCAGGGTGAGGGCGGCATCAACGTGGCGCGTCCCGAATGGCTGCGCGCGTTGGCGGAGCTGTGCTCGCGTCGCGAGATCCTGCTGATCGTCGACGACGTCCAGATGGGCTGCGGTCGCACCGGACAGTTCTTCTCGTTCGAGGAAGCCGGCATCACCCCGGACATCGTCACGCTGTCCAAGTCCATCGGCGGCTACGGTATGCCGCTGGCACTGACCCTGTTCAAGCCCGAGCTGGACGTGTGGTCACCGGGCGAGCACAACGGCACCTTCCGCGGCTTCAACCCCTCGTTCGTCACGGCGAAGGCCGCCATCGACCACTACTGGTCCGATGACAGCTTCGAGAAGGAAATCCTCGCCAAGGGCGAGCACATCCAGGATCGTTTCATCAAGCTCTGCGCAAAGTTCGACGGCATCTCCACTCGCGGCCGCGGCATGGTCCAGGCACTGGTGTTCGACGACGCCGAGTTGGCCGGCAAGGTCTCACAGCTCTGCTACGACGAGCATCTGCTCGTGGAGACGGCAGGACCGAAGGACGAAGTCGTCAAGCTGCTCCCACCGTTGACCACGACGATGGACGAGCTGGACCGCGGTCTGGACGTCATCGAGAGCGCCGTCGCCAAGGTGCTTTCCTGACCGTCCGTCCGCAGCAACCGACATCGAAGGAGGACATCGCATGATCGTTCGCACCACCCAGGAGATCACCGGTACCGATCGCGACATCGAGAGCGAAGACGGCAACTGGCGCAGCAAGAGAATCATTCTCGGCGGCGACAAGGTCGGATTCTCGTTCCACGAGACCACGATTCAGGCCGGCACGGTGAACAACTTCCACTACGCCAACCACGTCGAGGCCGTCTGGCTGATCGAGGGCGAGGGAACGCTCACCGACCGCGAGACCGGAGAAACCTACGAGCTCGGTGCGGGATCGATGTACCTGCTCAACGGACACGAGCGCCACACCGTCGAGCCGCGTACCACGATGCGCATGCTGTGCGTATTCAATCCCCCGGTCGTCGGCAACGAGACGCACGACGAGAACGGCGTGTACCCCCTCGTCGAGGTACCCGCGTAGCACCAGTACGTCCCTGACGGCCCGCACCGACGCTTCCGCGTCGGGTGCGGGCCGTAGGCGTCGATACGGTGCTCATCGGGCGATGGATCGCTATCCTGGACGAAGTGAATGCAACTCCTGTGTCCGCAGTCCTGTACGAGCAGCTGACTTCTCTGCTCGAGGGCAGGACGGTCACCGTCGTGAGCGGCGCAGGCATGTCCACCGACTCCGGCATTCCCGATTACCGCGGTCCGCAGTCACCCCCGCGTAACCCGATGACATTCCAGCAGTTCATCGGTGACGCCGAATTTCGTCGGCACTACTGGGCACGCAACCACGTCGGGTGGCGACACATGGATGCCGCGGTACCCAACGACGGGCACCGAGCACTCGCCCGACTCGAACGGGCCGGCGTCGTCACCGGCATCATCACCCAGAACGTCGACATGCTGCACACCAAGGCGGGCAGCCGGAACGTCATCGACCTGCACGGCGTCTACGCCCGCGTTCGCTGCCTGAACTGCGAGCGATTGATCTCGCGTTTCGAACTGGCCCGGCGACTCGATCGTGCCAATCCGGGTTTCCTCGAGTCGGTTGCACCCGCAAACGGCGTCGAGATCGCGCCCGATGCCGACGCGATCATCTCCTCGACCGCGCACTTCAGAATGGTCGACTGCGAATCATGTTCGGGCATACTGAAACCCGACATCGTCTACTTCGGTGAGAGTGTTCCCAAGCCGCGTGTCGCCGAGGCATACGATCTGGTCGACCGAAGCGATGCGTTGTTGGTGCTCGGATCCTCGCTGACCGTGATGTCCGGCCTGCGGTTCGTCAGGCACGCGTCCAAGAAGTCGAAGCCGATCGTCATAGTCAACCGCGGTACCACCCGCGGCGACGAATTCGCTTCTCTCACAGTCCATGCCGGTTGCTCTGAGGTGGCGACCGCGCTGGCCGACGACCTCGATCAGGCAGGAACCAGATCGTCGGCATGAACCACAGGTCGTTGTAGCTCCGCGGCCAACTCCCCTGTGGACCGCCCGAGCATTCCGGCCAGCTCCGCCGAGTCGTACGCGACGACCCCGCGAGCCACCAGGACGCCGCCGTGGTCGACCAACGAGACCACATCGCCGCCGTGGAAGGATCCCGTCACCGACGTGATACCGGCGGACAGCAACGACCGTCGCCGATCCACCACTGCACGCACCGCCCCCGCGTCGAGGTGGAGTTCTCCCGCGGCATCCGCGGCATGACGGACCCAGAACTTGCGGGCCGACAACCGCGTCGGCCGAGCAGCGAAGGCGGTACCCACCGCGGACGTCGTCAGTGCGTGTGCCGCATCGGATGCCGCAGCCAGCAGCACCGGAACACCGGCATCGGCTGCGAGACGCGCAGCGGACAGCTTGGACGCCATTCCGCCGGTGCCGAGCGCTCCCCCGGAACCGGCGACGACGCCGTCGAGATCCTCGGGGCTGGTCACCTCCGGGATCAGCGTCGCCTCGCCCTTGCGAGGATCACCGTCGTACAACCCGTCCACGTCCGAGAGCAGGAACAGCGCGTCCGCTCCGACGAGGTGGGCGACCAGGGCAGCCAGGCGATCGTTGTCGCCGAACCTGATCTCCGCGGTGGCGACCGTGTCGTTCTCGTTGACGATGGCCACGGCACCGAGCGAGCGCAGCCGATCCAGGGTGCGCTGAGCATTGCGATGGTTGGTTCGCCGCGCGATGTCCTCGGCCGTCAGCAGAACCTGTCCGACCGTGCGTCCGTACCGGTGGAACGACGAGCTCCACGCATGAACCAGAGCGAGCTGTCCGACGCTCGCCGCAGCCTGCTTGGTCGCCAGGTCTCGTGGACGCTTGGTCAGGCCCAGCGGTGCCATCCCTGCGCCGATCGCGCCGGAGGACACGACCACCACGTCCGTGCCGCTGCGCATCCGAGATTCGATGGCGTCGGCGAGCAGATCGAGTCGGCCCAGATCCAGACCGGTGTCGAGGCTGGTGAGAGCCGAGGAACCGATCTTGACCACGATGCGCTTGGCATCGGCGATCGTGCGACGGGTATCGGTGAGAGCCTCTGCGAGCGAATCGGATTCACGCACCGCCACCACGGCTACTCCTGTTCGGTATCGAGCCCGCGACGAACCTGGCGGGCATGCTTGCGTTCGGATGCGCCGATGCGCTCGACCTGATCCAGGCGGGCATCGGTGCCACGGCCGGTCATCGTGATCTCGACACCGGCCGGGGTCTGCGGCTCCCAATCGAACGAGACGTCGCCGATGGTGACCGAAGCACCGGGCTGAGCGCCGGCCTTGATGAGTGCGTCCTCGACGCCGAGCCGCGCGAGACGGTCGGCGAGGTAGCCGACGGCCTCGTCGTTGGTGAACTGCGTCTGGCGTACCCACCGCTCCGGTCGGGTACCGCGAACGATGAAGCCGTCCGGGATGTCCGGATCCTTCACCACCTTGAAGCTGTCGTCGTTCTTGGCGACCGGACGCAGCACCTGACGCCGCGGCTCGGGAGCCGGATGCGCAGTGCGGTACTCCTCGACCAGCTTCGCCAACGCGAACGTCAGCGGCTTGAGACCGGCACGCGTCACCGCGGAGATGGTGAACACGGGCCACCCACGCAACTCGAACTCGGCGGTGACCATCTCGGCGAGTTCGGCACCCTCGGGAATGTCTGCCTTGTTCAGTACGACGATGCGGGGCCGATCGGCGAGATCACCGAGGCTGGCATCACCGGACAGAGCCGGCTTGTAGGCCGCCAACTCGGCTTCGAGGGCGTCGACGTCGGAGATCGGATCGCGACCCGGATCCAGTGTGGCGCAATCGACTACGTGTGCGAGCACAGCGCATCGCTCGAGGTGCCGCAGGAAGTCCAGTCCGAGACCGCGGCCCTGACTCGCGCCGGGGATCAGCCCGGGGACGTCGGCGACGGTGAACGTGGTGTCTCCACTGGATACGACACCGAGGTTGGGCACCAGTGTGGTGAACGGGTAGTCGGCGATCTTCGGCTTCGCGGCGGAGAGCACCGAAACCAGCGAGGACTTACCGGCCGACGGAAAACCGACGAGGCCCACATCGGCGACGGACTTGAGTTCGAGGACGAGTTCGCGCTCGACGCCCTCTTCGCCGAGCAGTGCGAATCCGGGGGCACGTCGAGCCTTCGATGCGAGAGCTGCGTTGCCGAGTCCACCGCGGCCGCCCGGAGCGGCGTCGAAACGTGTTCCCTCGCCGATCATGTCGGCGAGGACGTTGCCCTTCTTGTCGAGCACGACGGTGCCGTCGGGAACCTTGAGGATCAGGTCCTCGCCGTTGGCACCCTCGCGGTTGCCGCCCATGCCCTGAGTTCCGTTGCCTGCCTTGGCATGGCTGGAGAAGTGGAAGTCGAGCAGAGTGTGGACGTTGCTGTCGACGACGAACACGACTCCGCCGCCCTGTCCTCCGTTGCCACCGTCGGGGCCACCGAGAGGCTTGAACTTCTCGCGGTGAACCGAAGAGCAGCCGTTGCCACCTTTGCCGGCGCTGACGTGCAGCACCACGCGGTCGATGAATCGTGACATAGCTGTCTTCGATCCTTTCGTGAAAGAAAAAGCGGGAGAAAAAAGCGATAGGGGCGGACCGGTCTCATGACCCTGGTCCGCCCCTATCGGGAGCTGTGAACGTACGCCGTGGATGGTCGACTCGAGCAGTTGCCCGGTCGCGTCGGCCATCGTGGGCGCGAGCGCTGCAGAAGGACTAGGCCTCTACAGCGACCGGAACGATGTTCACGGTCTTGCGACCGCGCTTGGCACCGAATTCGACTGCGCCCGGGGCGAGTGCGAACAGGGTGTCGTCGCCGCCACGGCCGACGTTGACGCCGGGGTGGAAGTGCGTGCCGCGCTGACGAACCAGGATCTCGCCTGCGCCTACGGTCTGGCCGCCGAAACGCTTGACGCCGAGGCGCTGAGCGTTCGAGTCGCGACCGTTACGGGAGCTCGATGCGCCCTTCTTGTGTGCCATGTTGCATACCCTCCTCGGGGTGAATCAGCTTGGGAGAACGCGGGTCCGAAGGGACCTGGTCACTTGATGCCGGTGACCTTGAGGACAGTGAGCTTCTGCCTGTGTCCCTGACGCTTGTGGTATCCGGTCTTGTTCTTGAACTTGTGGATGCGGATCTTCGGGCCCTTGGTGTGCTCGACGATCTCACCGGCGACCGAGATCTTCGCCAGCTTGTCTGCATCGGTGGTCAGGTCGGATCCGTCTACGACGAGGACCGGAGCAAGCGAGACAGCAGTGCCGGGCGCTCCCTCGATCTTCTCGACCTTGACGAGGTCACCAACAGCGACCTTGTACTGCTTTCCGCCGGTCTTGACGATCGCGTACGTTGCCATCGGAGGGCTACCCCTTGCTTCTTCGAACTTGCTCGCATTGCGCATGGCAACACGACTGGTCTGGTAAAACGTGTTTGCTTGCTCCCTATCGGCCGGTCGGGATGACGATCATTCCGACCCGCTCGAGAACCGTTGTTTCCTACAGCACCACTACGGCACGGCAGAACGGTGTCACCGGGAGCGACTTATCAAGGTTACGGCAGGGAGACGGCCAGGGTCAAACTGCCCTGCTCTGCTAGGCATCGACGTCCACCGGAGGACCTGCAGGCCGCGCTGCTGCGCGCCGTCTGCGAGGACGTGCGGCAGGCACCTCGACGGGCTCCGTTGGCTGCTCGGCCGCCGCAGTGAGCGGTGCCGACGGCTCGTCGGGTGCCGTCCCGGCCTGGTCGGAAGACGTGGCGTCCCCCGAGTCGTCCGTGGCGGGTACGACGATGACCATGCCCGCGTCGGGTGCTGTGCCGGTCGGCGCGGCAGCCTTGCGGGCCACCCGCCGTCCGCGTCGAGCCTTGGCAGCCACCGGAGCCGACGGCTCGTCGGCCGCAGTCTCGGCGGGCGTGTCGACTTCGGTGGCCTCGGTCTCGGCGTCGGCGACCGACGCGGCCGCAACGTCCACGTCGTCGGCGGAGACCACGGTCACCACTGCGTCGCCGCCGGCAGCTTCGGCCGGTGCCGGTGTCTCGACATCGGCCGGGCTGACGTCGGCGACCACGTCGTCGTGATGCGCGGCCATGGCCAGCGCCACCGGGTGCGCTCGTTTGATCGACGGATCGACCACCGGGTGCTCGTGACCGTCTCCCGTGCCTGCCCGATCGTTCGAGGACGCCCGGTCGCCACCGTCCGACCGATCGTTGCCGTCGGCCTTGTTGTCCTTGCCGCGTCGACGCCTGCTGCTCGTTCCCGAGTTGCTGCTGTCGGACCGCGACGAATTCGACCGTCCGCCGTCGTTGTCCGGCTTTGCATCGACGGGGAACGGGTGCACGACGATGCCGCGACCCTGGCAGTGCTCGCATGTGGTGGAGAACGCCTCGACGAGCCCCGTACCGAGCTTCTTACGGGTCATCTGAACCAGTCCGAGCGAGGTCACCTCGGACACCTGATGGCGAGTCCGGTCGCGTCCGAGGGACTCGGTGAGCCGCCGCAGTACGAGATCGCGGTTGGACTCGAGCACCATGTCGATGAAGTCGACGACGATCATGCCGCCGATGTCTCGCAGACGCATCTGGCGAACGACTTCCTCGGCCGCCTCGATGTTGTTGCGGGTGACGGTCTCTTCGAGGTTGCCGCCGGAGCCGGTGAACTTGCCGGTGTTGACGTCGACGACGGTCATCGCCTCGGTGCGATCGATCACCAGGGTGCCGCCCGAGGGCAGCCAGACCTTGCGATCGAGAGCCTTGGCCAGCTGCTCGTCGATGCGGTGCGCAGCGAAGACGTCGACCGAACTGCCGTCCGCCTCGTAGCGGTGCAGCCGCTCCATCATGTCCGGGGCCACGGTCTCGACGTAGTTGGACGTCGTCGTCCATGCCTTGTCGCCCTCGATGACGAGCTTGGAGAAGTCCTCGTTGAACAGGTCTCGGATGACCTTGACCAGCATGTCGGGCTCTTCGTACAACGTCTGCGGTTGCACGCCCTTGCCGGTTTCGGCGTTGGCCGAGCGTTCTTCGATGCTGGCCCACTGCGCCTGCAGGCGAGTCACGTCACGTGCGAGCTCTTCTTCGCTGACGCCCTCCGCTGCGGTGCGGATGATGACGCCTGCCTCGGGAGGCACGATGTCGCGGAGGATCTCCTTGAGCCGCTTGCGCTCGGTATCGGGCAGCTTGCGGCTGATACCGGTGGAGCTTCCACCTGGCACGTAGACGAGGAAGCGACCGGCGAGCGAGAGCTGCGTCGTTAGGCGAGCACCCTTGTGCCCCACCGGGTCCTTGCTGACCTGCACGAGAACCTGATCGCCCGGCTTGAGGGCCTGCTCGATCTTGCGCGCGCTCCCGCCGAGACCGGCAGCGTCCCAGTTGACCTCGCCTGCGTACAGCACACCGTTACGGCCTCGGCCGATGTCGATGAACGCTGCTTCCATACTGGGCAGCACGTTCTGGACGCGGCCCAGGTACACGTTGCCGACCATCGACGCGGTGGCACTGCTGGTGACGAAATGCTCGACGAGCACGCCGTCTTCGAGCACGGCAACCTGTGTGGTCAGCGGATGATCCGGTGTCGCCTTCTCGCGCACGACCATGACGCGGTCGACGGATTCGCGGCGCGCCAGGAACTCGGACTCGGTGAGGATCGGCGGACGACGACGGCCGGCATCGCGCCCGTCGCGGCGGCGCTGACGCTTGGCCTCGAGGCGCGTCGAACCCGTGATTCCCTGAACCTCGTCCCGGGGTGCGCGACTCTTGTTGCGTGGCTCACGCTCGTGCACGACGGTGTTGGGCGGATCGTCCTCGGACGTCGCGCCTTCGGCAGCGGCCTCGGCTCCGGTCTTGCGCCTGCGACGGCGACGGCGACGGCGGCTGGAGCCGTCTCCGTCCGAACCACCGTTGTCGGAGTCGTCGTAGTTGTCCTGGGCTCCGGAATCGGACTCGTCGTCGCCGTCCTCGGCCGAGGAGTCCGCGGTGCGCGCGTCGTCGGAGGAGTCGGTCGAATCGGAGTTCTGACGGTCGGAGGAACGGCTGCGAGTACGTGACCGACGCGAGCGTCGTCCCGAGTTCGACTGCTGCCCGTCACCTGCCGAGGACTCGTCCGAGTCCGCGTCGTCGCTCGACTCCGCGTCGGTCGAATCGGTGGTGTCGGTGCTGTCGGTGTCCCCGTCGGAATCGTCGTCCGAGTTCTCGTCGGTCGACTCGTCCGAGGACTGCTCGCCGCGACCGCGTCCGCGACCACGACGGCCGCGCCGGCGACGTCGAGGCTGAGACTGATCGTCGTCGCCGTCACCGTCGGTCGAGCTCTCGGCTTCGGCCGACTCGCCGGCCTCGGAGGAGGACCGGTCGGTCTCGACGGCGGAGACCTCGGATGCACCGGTCTCCGGCATCACTGCGGACTCGCTGCTGTCGGTAGTGGCACTGCTCTCGGCGTTCGCAGCCTCGTGCTTGGGGGCGGCCTTGCGGCTGCGGCGACGGCGAGCCGGAGGCTCGGCCGGTGACTCCGTCGATTCCGTCGATTCCGTCGCCGGAGCATCGACAGCGGCGGGCTGCAGGAACAGAGGGGTGGCGAACGTCGTCGCTGTGGGCTGGTCGGTCGTTGCCGCGGGCGCGGCGGCCTTCGACTCAGGAGCCGGCGCACTGGTGAACAGCTGCGGCTCGGACCACGGAACCTCGTCTGTGGGCGCATCGGCGGCAGGCACATCGACAGCAGGCAAATCGACGTCGGGCACCGGAGTCGGCTCGGCAGTCGAGGAATCGAGAGTTGCTGCTGTGGGGCCGTTGACCGAATCACGAACGGACTCGGCGACGTCACGGCTCAGGCTCGACTGAGCACTGCGCGCTTCGATGCCGAGCTCACCGAGGGTGACGAGCAGCTGCTTGCTGGTGACGCCCAGGATCTTCGCCAATGCGTGCACGCGCAGCCTGGTCGGCAGCTCGATGGTGTCGGGTTGCGCCGACGACACCGCGTCGGTTTCCACAGGCGACACCGGGCCGGGGGCCTCCGTACGTCCTGTGTTTTCGTTCTGTACATCTTCGGGCGGGCTTTGATCGGCCACGTAGTCTCCTCGGGCCCCCGGGCGCGTCCATCCGACTTCGGGTGTGACGCGGCCACGCGAGGGCAATCCTTGTGTACTCACGTCGGGTTGGACGTCAGCTGTTCGGTCTCGCTCCGCACCCGAGCCGATGACCACTTCGTAGTTCTCGGTGGTCGACGACAGCGTGTGCAGTGCCTGGCTGGATGGTGGTGTACCGGCGATCCGAGCGCCTGATCATCAAGCAAGAACGCGAACGAGCCTGTCTCTCGTTCGAGCATCTGCGATGACGGGCAGCGGATAGACGACAGTCATCCGATCGAATCCATCACACCGGTCTAGCGAACTTCCGTGAAGCCTGCGCTTCGGGTGGAGCGTGAAACCTGTACGTACTGGTGCAGTGGAGTCGATCTGTTGTCGAGTATCCCACACGCTGTGATGCGTACTCGCCACGCCGCACCGATCGGGTTTCCGACGGGTGCGGCGTGGCTGACGAACGTTGCTGTTTCTGTCGACGGCAGAACGGTCAGGCGAGGCCGGGGAACCAGAGTGCGATCTCGCGCTCGGCCGATTCCACGGAATCCGATCCGTGTACCAGGTTCTGCTGACCGTCCAGGGCGAGGTCACCGCGGATGGTCCCGGGAACCGCCTTGGCCACGGGGTCGGTGCCGCCTGCGATCTGACGGAAGGCCGCGATGGCGCGGGGGCCTTCGAGAACTGCGGCCACGACCGGTCCGGACGTGATGAACTCGAGGAGTTCGGGGAAGAACGGCTTGCTCTCGTGCTCCGCGTAGTGAGCCGAGGCCAATTCGCGGGAGACGGTCTTGAGCTCGAGTGCGACGATGCTCAGACCCTTCCTCTCCACGCGGCCGAGGATCTCTCCTACGTAACGCCGGGCAACTCCGTCGGGCTTGATCAGTACAAGGGTGCGGTCGGTCACGAAAGACGACAGTAATGGAACCCGGAGATGCAGCGCGCGCCGCATCGCCGAAACCGACGGGTTTCCCCGATCAGTCGCGCTGCCCCGGCAACATTCCTCGTCGGATCCGCTCGGTGATGTCACGGCGCAGGTACAGCAGATACAGCCAGACCGCGATGAAGATCAGGCCGACGGCACCGATGGAGAGGTGGAACACCGCCCCGGCCACGACGAACAGCTGGAGAATCAGGTTGAGCTTCATCGCCCACGGCTCCCCCTGCTTGCCCGCCGCCAGGACCATCACGACGGCCAACGCCACGATGTAGGTCGTCGAGAACCAGGTCGCGCCGCCGCCGAGGGTCGCCACCACCGGCAGCGCGAGCAGCGTCACGATGGCTTCGAGCACGAGGGTGCCCGCCGCGACACCGCGGAACCCCTTCCACGGGTCGTTCGTGGGTGGTCTGAACTCTGTTTCGCTCACGCGGGGTCCTTTCCGAACAGAGTGCGAGCTGCACCGACGGTCACCACGGATCCGGTCACCACGACTCCGGCACCGGACACGGCCTCCCCCGGCTCGGCGACCTCCTCGGCCAGCCCGATCGCCGTTTCCAGGGCATCGGGCAGTGTCGACGCCACCACGACGCGTTCGTCACCGAACTTGGCCACCGCGATGTCGGCCAACGCGTCCACGTCCATCGCCCGCGCCGACCCGTTGTGGGTGACGACGATGTCGTCGAACACCGGTTCCAGTGCGTCGAGAATCGCTCCGACGTCCTTGTCCGCCATGACGCTGACGACGCCGACGAGTTTGCGGAAGTCGAATTCGTCGGTGAGGGCGGCGGCGAGCGCTGCCGCCCCGTGCGGGTTGTGCGCGGCGTCGAGGAACACGGTCGGGGCATTGCGAACCCGCTCGAGCCGACCCGGATTGACGATCGTCGCGAACGCGCCGCGCACGGTGTCCTGATCGAGTTGGCGATCCGGACCGGCACCGAAGAACGCCTCGACCGCCGCGAGTGCGAGCGAGGCATTGTGCGCCTGATGCTCGCCGTGCAACGGCAGGAAAACGTCGGTGTACACCCCGCCGAGCCCCTGCAGTTCCAGTTGCTGGCCTCCCACGGCGATCTGCCTGCCGAGCACGGTGAATTCCGATCCGGCCCGCGCCACCGCGGCATCCGCCTGCACCGCCGCCCGCAGCAGCACCTCGGAGACCTCTGGTTGCTGCTTCGCCAGAATCGCGACGGTGTCGCGCGGCACGAGCGATTCCGGGGCCTTCTTGATGATCCCCGCCTTCTCGCCTGCGATCCCGGCGAGGTCGTCGCCGAGGAACTCGACGTGATCGAGGCCGATCGGGGTGATGACGGCGACCTCGCCGTCGACGACGTTGGTGGCGTCCCAACGCCCACCGAGTCCGACCTCGATGACGGCGACCTCGACCGGGGCCTCGGCGAACGCAGCGAACGCCATGGCCGTGACCACCTCGAACTTGCTCATTCGGGGTCCGCCCGCAGCCTCGGACTGCGCGTCGATCATCTCGACGAACGGTGCGATCTCGTTGTAGGTGTCGACGTAGAGCCGCGGAGAGATGGGCCGCCCGTCGATGCTGATCCGCTCGGTCGCCATCTGCAGGTGCGGACTGGTGGTTCGGCCCGTGCGTCGGTGGAAGGCAGTGAGCAGTGCATCGATCATGCGAGTCACCGAGGTCTTGCCGTTGGTGCCGGCGACGTGAATCGACGGGTACGCCTTCTGCGGCGACCCGAGCAGATCCATCAGCGCCGAGATCCGAGCCGTCGACGGCTCTATCTTGGTTTCGGGCCAACGCTTGTCGAGCTCGGCCTCCACGAGGGCGAGCTCGGCCAGATCAACCGGGCTCGGCGGAGGTAGCGGCAGGGCGGCGTCGGGTTCGGTCACTTAGGTTCCCATCGATTCGAGCCGCGCCGAGATGCGTGCGATCTCTTCGCCCGCGATCGTCTGGCGTGTTCTGATCTTGTCCACCACCGCATCCGGTGCCTTCGCGAGGAACGCTTCGTTGCCGAGCTTGCCGGTGGTCTGCGCCAGTTCCTTCTCCGCAGCGGCCAGATCCTTCACCAGGCGGGCCCGTTCGGCGACGAGGTCGACGGTGCCCGAGGTGTCGAGTTCGACGACCACGGTGGCCTTGCTCAGGCGCACCTCCACCGAGGCCGTGGCCGCGAAGTCCTCGGCGGGCTCGGTCAGTCGAGCCAGTGCGGTGACCGCCGAAATCTGCCCGTCCAGATCGGAGTCGGGGACTCCGACGATGCGGGCCGCCACCTTCTGGGACGGCTTGAGTCCCTGATCGCTGCGGAATCGGCGAATTTCGGTGATGAGCCGCTGCATGTCCTCGATGCGTTGTGCCGCAACAGGATCCAACGACTCGGTGGCGGCAGTGGGCCACGCCGCGATCACCAGCGACTCGCCGCCGGTGAGCACCTTCCACAGCGTTTCGGTGACGAACGGAATCACCGGATGCAGCAACCGAAGCAGGGCGTCGAGGACGTTACCGAGAACTCCGCGCGTGGTGGCGGCGATGGCGTCGTCGGCGAACTGAACCTTGGCGATCTCGAGGTACCAGTCGCAGACCTCGTCCCAGGCGAAGTGATAGAGCGCCTCGCAGGCCTTGCTGAACTCGTACCGATCGAACGCCGAATCCACCTCTGCCCGAACCTGTTCGAGCCGGTCGAGTATCCATCGGTCGGCGTCGGTCAACTCGACGCGCCGAGGCAGATCTGCCGGTGCCGCGCCGTTCATCAGAGCGAACTTGGTGGCGTTGAACAACTTGTTGGCGAAGTTGCGCGACGACTGGGCGTGGTCTTCGCCCACGGACATGTCGGCTCCGGGGTTCGCGCCGCGAGCGAGCGTGAAGCGCAGCGCGTCGGCACCGAAACGGTCGACCCAGTCGAGGGGGTCGATGCCGTTGCCCCGCGACTTCGACATCTTCTTGCCGAACTGGTCCCGAATCAGGCCGTGCAGAAACACATCTCGGAACGGAACCTGCGGCCCCGACTTGCCCGCGGTGATCGCGTCGTCCGCTCCGACGTAGGTGCCGAACATCATCATGCGGGCGACCCAGAAGAACAGGATGTCGTATCCGGTGACGAGAACACCGGTGGGATAGAACTTCTCGAGATCCGCCGTGGCGTCGGGCCACCCCATCGTCGAGAACGGCCACAGCCCGGACGAGAACCAGGTGTCGAGAACGTCGGGATCCTGCTCCCAGCCCTCGGGCGGCGTCTCCCCCGGTCCGAGGCAGACGGTCTCGCCGTCGGGTCCGTACCAGATCGGAATCCGATGACCCCACCACAGCTGACGCGAGATGCACCAGTCGTGCATGTTGTCGACCCAGGCGAACCAGCGCGGTTCCTGACTCTTCGGGTGAATGACGGTGTCGCCGTTGCGCACTGCGTCACCGGCCGCCTTCGCCAGGGTGTCGACCTTGACCCACCACTGCAGCGACAGGCGCGGCTCGATCGGCTCGCCACTGCGCTCGGAGTGGCCGACACTGTGCAGATAGGGACGCTTCTCGGCGACGACGCGGCCCTGCTCGGCCAGTGCTTCACGAACCTTCACGCGCGCCTCGAAACGGTCCATGCCGTCGAACTGCGTTCCGGTGTCGGCGATCCGACCTGCCTTGTCCATGATCGAGGGCATCGGCAACGAGTGCCGCACACCCATCTCGAAGTCGTTGGGGTCGTGAGCCGGGGTGATCTTCACGGCACCGGTGCCGAACTCGGGATCGACGTAGTCGTCGGCGATGATCGGGATCTGCCGCCCTGTGAACGGGTGCTCGAGGGTGGTGCCGACGAGAGCCTTGTACCGCTCGTCGTCGGGGTGAACCGCAACTGCGGTGTCGCCGAGCATCGTTTCGACTCGGGTGGTCGCGACGACGACATGCGGCTCGGAATCGTCGAGCGAGCCGTATCGCAGCGAGACGAGTTCGCCCTCGACGTCCTCGAACTTGACCTCGATGTCGGAGATGGCGGTCTGCAGCACAGGAGACCAGTTGACCAGTCGCTCGGCGCGATAGATCAGACCGTCGTCGAACATCCGCTTGAACATGGTCTGCACGGCCTCGGACAGGCCGTCGTCCATGGTGAATCGCTCTCGGCTCCAGTCCACACCGTCGCCGATGCGTCGCATCTGCCCACCGATGGTTCCGCCCGATTCACGCTTCCAGTCCCAGACCTTGTCGATGAACAGCTCGCGGCCGAACTCTTCCTTGGTCTTTCCGTCGGCGGCGAGCTGCTTTTCCACGACGGTCTGGGTGGCGATACCCGCGTGGTCCATGCCCGGCAACCACAGCACCTCGTACCCGAGCATCCGCTTGCGACGGCTCAGCGCGTCCATCAACGTGTGGTCGAGAGCGTGACCCATGTGCAGGCTGCCCGTGACGTTGGGTGGGGGCAGCACGATGGAGTAGGGCGGCTTGCCGCTGGTGGCGTCGGCTTCGAAGTACCCGGCGTCGACCCAGGACCGGTACAGCTCCGCCTCGACCGCACTGGGATCCCAGCTCTTGGGCAGGTCGATCGAATCGGCGGGGTTCTCTGAGTGCTCTGGCGCTGAACTGGTCACCGGTCGATTCTAGTGGCCGAGGATTCGAGGCATCGACACCCTCTCGCCCAGCACGTGCTGCGCCAGGAATGCCAGCACCACCTCGTACCAGACCTTGGCGTGTTGGGGACTCAGAATCCAGTGGTTCTCGGCCGGGAAGTAGAGAAAACGATGGTCGGTGTTGCCCTCGTCGTCGGCGGGCAGGCCGGATTCGCTGAGCAGTTCGTACCACAGCCGCAGGCCCTCGCCGATCGGCACTCGATAGTCCTTGTCGCCGTGGATGACCAGCATCGGCGTGGCGATGTCCGCGACGAACAGGTGTGGGGAGTTCTCCACCGCCATCTCCGGAGACATCTCGCGAGCCCAGTAGTACGGGGCATCGGTGGTCGGCCCGAACTGATCGAGCGCCCACAGGCTCGCGTGGGTGACGATGGCGTCGAACCGGTCGGTGTGCCCGGCGATCCAGTTGGCCATGTAGCCGCCGAAGGATCCGCCCATCGCCGCGGTGCGGGTGTCGTCGATGTGCGGTAGCGCGGCTGCGACATCGGTCAACGCCATCAGATCGGTGAACGGAGCCTTTCCCCACGCACCCCAGCCGCGCTGCACGAACTCCTGGCCGTACCCGGTGGACAGAGCCGGATCGGGCAGCAGCACCGCGTACCCACGGGCGACCATCAGCCAGGGATTCCACCGCCACGACCAGGTGTTCCACGAGCTCAGCGGACCACCGTGCACCCACAGCAGCAGCGGTGCGGGTGCCGCGTCCGAGGCCCCATCGGGCAGTGCCAGCCAACCGCGCACCCGGGCTCCGTCGTCGACGACGGTGTCGATCTCGGTGAGAGTTCCGGGCAACGGACTGCGGTCGATGGAGGTGTCGAGGTCCACAACGGTGCCGTCGGACAGATCGATCGACACCGGATGCGGGGCGGCCAGATAGGACGCGGCGAGTGCGAGCACCCTGGTTCCGTCCGAGGACACGTGAACGTGAGTGTAGGCGTCGTCGGTGTTCGTCAGCCGACGCGGCTCAGCGCCCTCGCGGACGACGAAGATCGGCGACCGGCCGTCGTCGTCCGCGGTCACCAGTACCCCCGACCCGTCCGGCAACCACACCGGGTCGATCGGCCATCGATCCCAGCCGGGCGCGACATCGACGACGGAAGCAGTCCCGAAGTCGTAGCGCTGCAGCGTCATTCGAGGCGCATCCTCGGGAGTGGAGAGCGATTCACGCACGAACACCACGGACGCACCGTCGGGCGAGATCGCCGGCGCGCCCAGATCGGCATCGACGTCGTCGACGATCGTGCTGCGCTCCCCCGTCGCGGTGTCGATGCGCACCAGCACCGTCCGCACGGTCGCCAGAGCGCCGGGTACGGCCCAGGTGGACACGACGAACGCACCGTCGGCACTGATGTCGAACGCCGCCTCGTGCAGAGCTCCCGCCGCATCCGAGGTCAGATCACGAAACACCGTCGTACCGTCGGTCGATCCGGCGAACAGATGCGGGGTGGCAGGACCGAGGTCGTGATCCCAGAAACGCACCGGAACCCCGGTGTGCAGAATTGCATCCACCTTGTTCGCCTTGCGCTCGGTGCGCAGGGCATTGTCGTCCTCATCGGTGCGCGACGATCCGAACACCGGCGAGAACCCGACCAGCGCGTGTCCGGAACGGGCGCTTCGGATTTCGCTCAGACCGGCCGACCGAGTCTCGAGCACTCGCGCCTCACCGCCCGAGGCAGGAAGAATCCACAACCGGGCCGGATCGTCCTTGCTCGATCGGCGGGAGAACAACAAGTCGCCGGCCGGGGTGAACACCGGAGCGCTCTCGCCCCACTCGCCGTGCGTGAGGCGTCGGGCCGACGAACCACCGTCGACATCGATCTCCCACAACGACGTTCGATACTCGGTCCGCGAATCGTCCAGTGCGGCAACCACGATCACCGCCCGCGAGAAATCGTGCGATGCCGCCAGGCCTGTGACCCGACGGGCTCCGATGTACTCGTCGACGTCGTCGTACATGCTCATCCAGCGAGCCTAGCTCCACCGGCCGCTGTCAGTCCTCGCCGAGGTCCTCACGCAGCTGAGCGAGCGTGCGAGCCAGGATTCGCGAGACGTGCATCTGCGATATCCCCACCTTCTCCGCGATCTGTGTCTGGGTCATCGACCCGAAGAATCTGAGCACGACGATGCGACGCTCACGCTCGGGCAACTTCTCGAGCGCGGGGCGCACCGCGAGATAGCTCTCCATCTTCTCGAGTTCGGGATCGTCGGCACCGAGGGTGTCCATCAGCGGCAATCGATCTTCGCTGACCACCGAGTCGACCGAGACGGTCTGATACGCGCTGCGCGCAAGCAACGCCTGCGAGGCTTCCTTGACGTCGATCCCGAGCTCGACGGCGATCTCGCTGGCAGTCGGAGCTCGACCGAGCTTCTGCGACAACGATCCCACCGCCTGGGAGATCATCGAGTTCAGTTCCTTCATGCGCCGCGGCACCCGAACCGACCATCCTGCGTCCCGGAAGTACCGGCGAGCCTCGCCCATGATCGTGGGTACGGCGAACGACACGAAATCCGAACCACGTTCGATGTCGAATCTGTCGACCGCGTTCACCAGACCGAGGCGTGAGACCTGCAGGAGGTCCTCGTGTGCTTCGCCGCGACCGCCGAAGCGGCGGGCGATGTGTTCTGCGAGAGGAAGGCAGCGGGTGATGATGCGATCGCGCAGCACTCGGCGCTGCGGTGAATTCTCGTCGAGCGCTTGCATCTGCTGGATCAGGGCGACAACGTCGCTGTAATCGTCGGACTCTCGCCGTGTGCTTCGTTCGTGCGGCACAGGCACTAGACCTTGCTCCTCCGCTTGACCACGTCGATCGCGACCGTGCGACCTGCTTCGTCGTCTACCGCGTCGTCGGCACGCAGTTCGATGGCGTCGGTCAACGTCTGCAGCACGTGCCAGCCGAAGCTGTCCTTCTTCGGTACGGAAGTGGGTGTCAGGGTGGAGGTGACGACGATTCGGATTCCGGAGTCGCTCACTGCGAACATGCACGACAGCTCGGCATCGGTGACCGAGCCCTTGATCAGCTGCGAGCACACCTCGTCGACGACCAACTTCACATCGGCGATGTCGTCGAGCGTGAAGTCGCTGAGCACTGCGAGGGTTTCGGCGACGGCACGAACCACAGGAAGTTGGTCTGCCTCTGCACGCACCCTCAGCTCGACGGGTGCACCGGAACCTCGCTCCAGTTCTTCGATCTTGCTGACCCCAGCCATCCGCACTTCCCATCGTCGCCGAGCAGTCGTTTTACCGTTCGCCGAGCCAGACTACCCAGCGCCCGGCGTTTCAATCCTGGCAGTCGGAAGCAACACAGGCGTCAGGTGAGCGCTCGGAGCGCTGCCGTTGCCGGCCCCACGAGCCTGCCTGCGCTCATCGTCGCGCCGGCGGATCCCTGCCCGGACGCCACCACCGTGTGCACGAGCACCGCCAACGTCTCTTCCGCCGCAGCGACCCGGTCGACCACGTCCGCCTGGGTACGGCGCGCATCGCACCGGCCCTCGACCACGTCCGCCAGGGCACGCACGAAGTCGGCACCGGCGACACGGACGTCGTCTCCGAGCGCGTGGAACGGCGGAACGGGATCGAGGCGACGTCCCGCAACAGGGATCCCGCGGCCGAGGACACCGACTCCACCGCGTGTTGTGATTGCCGCCAGTACAGCGGCGGTGCTGCGAGAGCGTTCACCGCCACACCGGCTGCGGCACCGACCGCGAGCTCGACGATCCTGTCCACCAAGGCGACCGGATCGGATGCCGATCCGTAGGTGACCATCAGCAGCGCGGTCACCGGTATCCAGATTCCGCTCGTACCGAACTTCGACCAACGGCCCACGAGCGCACCGACGAAGACGCTGACCGCCAGAGCCACACTCGGATGGCCGACGATGCGAACCACGAGTGCCGCGACGAGAACCCCTGCGGTCACCCTGGCGATCTGCTCGGCCGCCGAGCGCAGGCTTCGGCTGATCGTCACCTCGATCAGGAACACCGCTGCGTAGGGAGCGAGGAATGGCTGCGACATCGACAGCAGTTCGGTGGCCAGAGTCCACGCCGCCGCCGCGGCACCCGCCATTTTCGCGGACACCACGACGGTTTCGATCGTCCTGTCTCGCGAGACCGACTGTCGTGTCCACCTCATCGCAGTTCGCCCACCCGACCCCGGTCGACCCGAAACCGCCCGGCCCGGGTGACGGGGACGTAGCGAACTGGCACGATCATCGATGTGGACTACTCGCAGGCACTTCGCTCTCTCGCTCGACGTCTCGGCACATCGACCTCGTACCGAGGCTGGGACGACACCGTTCGCGAAGTGAGCGACGACACCCTGCGTCGAGTGCTCGCCGCGCGCGGCTACGCAACCGAATCGACCGAGGACGTCGACCGAGCTCGGGCCGACATCGAGAACGCGCCGTGGCGGCGTCTGCTTCCGCCGGTGGTGGTGGCGACCCAGGGCACCGATGCAGTGGTGTGGGTGCATGTGCCACACGGCAATCCGGTCGAGGTCTCGATGGTCTCCGAGGACGGCGAGACCATCGAGGTGACCCAAGCCGACGTCTGGGTCGATCCCCGTGAGGTCGACGGCCGCCTGATCGGTCGCGCCACGTTCGTCGTTCCCGGCAGCGCACCGCTCGGTTGGCACAGCCTGACCGCGACGACGATCAGCGAGGACAACACGGTCCGAACCTCGGACACGGTCGTGGTGGTCACGCCGAAGTCGTTGTCCCCCAATGCAGAACTGGCAGACCGGCAGCGCACGGGTTTGCTCACCCAGTTGTATTCGGTGCGATCGAAGCGGTCGTGGGGAATCGGTGATCTCGGTGACCTGGAGGACATGGTCGACATCGCGGGCCGCCAGCACGGGTTCGACTACCTTCTCGTCAATCCGCTGCACGCCGACCGACCCACCACACCGGTCGAGGCGTCGCCCTACCTGCCGACCACCCGCCGGTTCTTCAACTCGCTCTACATCCGCGTGGAGAACATTCGCGAGACCGCACTGCTGTCGCCGCAACAGTTCGCCAAGGTCGAGAAAGCCGCGAAGCGTTTCGACAAGGCCAACAAGCGAACCGGGAAGCTGAACCGAGACTCGACATTCAGGGCAAAACTGCGTGCCCTGGAACGTGTTCACAAGGTGGAACGAAGCCCGGCCCGCGAGTCCGCATTCCGTGCATTCGTCGAACGGGAGGGTTCCGGACTGCGCGATTTCGCGGTGTGGAGCGCATTGGCGGAGAAATTCGGACCCGAGAATTCGGCGTGGACCGACAGAGCAGCGCACCCACGGACCGACTTCGTGCTCGAGCAGCGCACCAAGCTCGCCGAGCGCATCGACTTCCACATGTGGCTGCAGTGGATCTGCGACGAGCAGTTGGCCGCCGCGCAGCGTGCGGCGCTCGATGCGGGAATGGACATCGGCATCATGCACGACCTCGCCGTCGGCGTGGCGCGGGGCGGAGCCGACGCGTGGGCGCTCGGTGACGTGCTCGCGTCGGGAGTCACGGTGGGCGCACCGCCGGACAACTTCAACCAGCAGGGCCAGAACTGGAATCAACCCCCGTGGGATCCCGACCGACTCCGCGAGCTGGCATACGTGCCGTACCGGGACATGCTGCGCACGATCCTGCGTCATGCCGGCGGTATCCGCGTCGACCACATCCTGGGCCTGTTCCGCCTGTGGTGGATTCCGCAGGAGGCCGAGAACGCAGGCGGCGGAACGTATGTCGAGTACGACCACGAGGCCCTGATCGGCATCCTGGCCCTCGAGGCCGAACGCGCAGGCGCGGTGGTCGTCGGTGAGGATCTCGGCGTCTTCGAGCCGATGGTGCAGGAGTACCTCACCGAACGCGGCATCTTCGGCACCTCGATCCTGTGGTTCGAGGCCGACGAATCCGGACCGATCCCGCCCGAGAACTACCGCAGTCTGTGTCTGACGTCGGTGACCACGCACGACCTGCCGCCCACGGCCGGATATCTCGACGGCGAACACATCGACCTGCGATCACGTCTCGGCCTTCTCGAACGCGATATCGACTCCGAGAAGGAGGTCGACGCGAAAAAACGCGAGGCGGTCCTCGAGCTGGCGCGTGAGCGCGGATTGCTCGACGCCGACGCCGACAACCACCGAACGGTGGAAGCTCTGCATCGCCTCGTCCAGCGCAGTCCGTCCCTGCTGATCGGTGTCGCTCTCGTCGACGCAGTCGGAGAACATCGCATCCAGAACCAGCCCGGCACCGACGAAACCCAGTACGAGAACTGGAAGATCCCGTTGGCCGACGCCGAAGGCAAGCGAGTACTCGTCGACGACCTCGTCGATCACCCGCGCATGGTGTCGTTGGTGAACGCAATGACCGACCGCGTCGACGGCCCGAGAACGCCGGGGTCCACAATCGAAGAATGAGTCACCGTCGTCACCGCGAATCCAACCGACACTGATGGGCCGCATCACTACCCGCAGACCCGTCGTCCGACTCAGGAGTGGGCACCGCGTCGAGCGCCCGGACACCCTCGTGGTGGAGGAGCCGATGGAGTTGAGAGTCGACGGCACAGCGCTGGCCGTCACCATGCGAACTCCCGGCCACGACGTCGAGCTCGCTCACGGCTTCCTGCTGACCGAAGGTGTGATCGCCTCGGGGGCCGATATCGCAGCGGCTCGCTACTGCGACGGGGTCGACGACGAGGGCGCGAACACCTACAACGTCCTCGACGTCACCCTGGCCGAGGGTGTCGCTCCACCGGAGACCGGCGTCGAACGGAACTTCTACACGACGTCCTCGTGCGGGGTGTGCGGCAAGGGATCGTTGGACGCAATTCGATTGCGCACCAAGCATTCCCCCGTGGCCGATTCGGTCGTCGTGACGTCCGATACTCTGTCCGGGCTACCCGACACGTTGCGGGCCGCGCAGAAGGTCTTCGATGCCACCGGCGGTCTGCATGCCGCCGCCCTGTTCACCGCAGACGGCGAGATGCTCGTTCTACGTGAGGATGTCGGACGCCACAACGCCGTCGACAAGGTGGTCGGTTGGGCGGTGACCAACGATCGAATTCCCCTGCAGGCCACAGTGCTCATGGTCAGCGGCCGCGCCTCGTTCGAATTGGCCCAGAAGGCCGTGATGTCCGGAATACCGATTCTCGCAGCGGTCTCGGCCCCGTCCTCGCTTGCGGTCGACCTCGCCACCGAGTCCGGTTTGACGGTCGTCGGCTTCCTCCGCGGTAGGTCCATGAACATCTACTCTCACGCCCACCGCGTTCACGTCTCAGACGTCGGCGTCCACCAGTAGTTCGGCAGCGGTCGCATTTCTGACCTCGTCGACGGACACACCGGGCGCGGTCTCGACGAGGCGCAGTCCGCGTTCGGTGACGTCGAGTACGGCCATGTCCGAGATGATGCGGTGCACGCAGCCTTTGCCGGTGAGCGGCAGAGAGCAGCGTTCGAGGATCTTCGGCTCACCCTTGCGAGAGACGTGTTCCATCATCACGATGACGCGTCGCGCTCCGTGCACCAGGTCCATCGCGCCACCCATCCCCTTGACCATGTGCCCGGGAATCATCCAGTTCGCCAGATCACCGGTGGCGCTGACCTGCATCGCCCCCAGTACTGCGACGTCGACCTGGCCGCCACGGATCATTCCGAACGACTGCGCGGAGTCGAAGTAGGACGCACCGGGCAGGACCGTGATGGTCTCCTTGCCCGCGTTGATGATCTCGGCGTCGAGTTCGTCCTCGGTGGGATAGGGGCCGACACCGAGCACTCCGTTCTCCGAATGCAGGATCACCGATACGTCGGTGGGGATGTAGTTGGGCACGAGAGTCGGCATGCCGATGCCGAGGTTGACGTACTGACCGTCGCCGAGTTCCTGCGCCACCCGAGCCGCCATCTGTTCGCGGGTCATCTTCTCGCTCATGCTCGTACCGTCCTCTGCTCGATGCCGACCTCGACCGGTCCGACGTGGACCACCCGCTGCACGTGAATACCCGGGGTGTGTATCTCGTCCGGTCCGATCTCCCCCGGCTCGACCAGATGCTCGACCTGTGCGACGGTGATGCGCCCCGACTCGGCGGCCGGCGGGTTGAAGTTTCGTGCACTGGCGTGGAACACCAGGTTGCCGTGTCGGTCGCCCTTCCATGCGTGCACGAGCGCGTAGTCGGCGACTATTCCGCGTTCCATCACGTAGGTGACACCGTCGAATTCGCGGGTCTCCTTGGGAGGACTGGCCAGTGCGATACCGCCGCTGCCGTCGTAACGCAACGGCAATCCGCCGTCTGCGACCTGAGTTCCGACCCCTGCGGGGGTGAAGAACGCCGGAATGCCGGCACCGCCCGCTCGCAGTCGCTCGGCGAGGGTGCCCTGCGGGGTGAGCTCGACCTCGAGTTCTCCGGAGAGATACTGCCGCGCGAACTCCTTGTTCGAACCGACGTACGAGCTGATGGTCCGGCGAATACGGTGCTGCGCCAGCAGCACTCCCAAGCCGAAGCCATCCGTCCCGCAGTTGTTGCTGATGGTTTCCAGATCGGTCGCACCCTGCGCGAGCACGGCGTCGATGAGAATCTCCGGCACTCCGACCAATCCGAAACCGCCGACGGCGATCGACGATCCGTCGGGAATGTCCGCTACGGCTTCGGTGGCGCTGGCCACGACTTTGTCCAACATGAGACGCACGCTACCGCATGTTGTGCGGAATATGAACAGGTTGCCACAATGCGAACATCTCGCTATGGTGTCTGTTGCGTAGATCACCACAATCGTGAGGAACCTTCGATGCTTCTTCTCCCGCCCGAGTATCGGGATCAATCGGGGGTCCATGCCCCGCTCGACTTCCTCGAGTACCGGACCACCGCTCTTCGGCATCCGGCGCAGCCGCTGACCCTGCTCCCCCAGCGACTCACCGAGATCACCGGACCGGTGCTGGGCGAGGGACGTGTCACCGCCGCCGACGCCGATCTCACCCTGGCGAACGGCGGTGAGGCACAAGGGCAGAGGATCATCGTGCACGGCCGCGTACTCGACAGCGACGGCAGGGCGATTCCGAACACCCTCGTCGAGGTGTGGCAAGCCAATGCAGGCGGCCGTTACCGCCACACCGGCGATCGGTGGCCTGCACCGCTCGATCCGCACTTCAACGGCACCGGACGCGTTCTCACCGATGCCGAGGGTCGATACCGTTTCACCACGATCAAGCCGGGCGCATACCCGTGGGGCAACCACCACAACGCGTGGCGGCCGGCCCACATTCACTTCTCGCTGTTCGGCCAGGCGTTCACTCAGCGACTGGTGACCCAGATGTACTTCCCGGACGACCCCATGTTCTTTCAGGATCCGATCTTCAACGCCGCACCCGAGGACTCGCGAGCCCGAATGATCGGCGCGTTCGATTACGAAGCGACACAGGACAACTGGGCCCTCGGATTCCGATTCGACATCGTGCTCCGCGGCCGAAACGCCACCCCCTTCGAGGAAGACGACCACGATGACTGATCCCGAGTTCGCCCCGCGCTACCCGGTGGTCTCCGGTGCCGACTTCACCACCGCACCGTTCGGCCAGACGCCGTCTCAGACAGTGGGTCCATACGTCCATATCGGACTGCTGTGGCCCGACGGTGAGAGCGTGGTACCGCAGGGCACCGACGGCGAGATCACCGTCTCGTTCACGGTCATCGACGGAGCCCGAAACCCCATGTCCGACGCCATGATAGAGACCTGGCAGGCCGATGCCTACGGCCGGTTCGATCACCCCGACGATCCGCGCGGCGCGGTGGCGTCACGCACAGTCGGTTTCCGCGGCTTCGGGCGCGCGTTCGCGGACGAGACCGGGACGATGTCGATCACCACGATCAAGCCCGGACCGTTGCCGGCCGAGGACGATCGTGTCGAAGCACCGCACATCGACGTCAGCGTCTTCGCTCGCGGGATGCTCGACCGAGCTGTGACACGGGTGTACTTTCCCGACGAAGTCGAGGCCAATGCGGTCGATCCGGTGTTGTCCGCCATGCCTGCGCACAAGCGTGCCAGACTCGTCGCAGCACCGGTCCACGGTGGGTATCACCTGGACATCGTGCTGCAGAACACCGATCCGGACGGCGACGAGACTCCGTTCTTCGCGCTGTGACACACGATTGCCGAGAGGGGACGATGGAATCCGAGCGAGGGGCACTGTTCGATCCGACGTTCGGTAGCGATACCGTTGCGCCGCTCGTAGGCGACCGAGCCTGGGTGACAGCGATGTTCGCCGTCGAGGCGGCGCTCTCCCGGGCCGCGGTCACGGTCGGTCTCGTGCAGGCCGGTCACGCCGAGGTCGTCACCTCTGTTGCGACCGAACTCGGAGCGGGACTGGACATCGCGAGGCTCGGAGTGGATTCGGCGGCCGGAGGCAATCCGGTGATCCCGTTGGTGAAGATCCTTCGCAGCGAGGTGGCCGAGGCCGATGTTCCTGCTACGGCAGTGCATCCCGGGGCCACCAGCCAGGACATCATGGACACCGCGCTGATGCTCGTCTCCCGCGATGCGCTCGGTGCGATCGAGGGCTCGCTCGACGCCGCGAGTGCGGCAGCGCGGGGTCTTGCTCTGACCCACCGGACCACCCCGATGGCGGCGCGCACTCTCGGACAGCAGGCATTGCCCACCACCTTCGGTCTGGTGGCCGCGAACTGGTTCTCGGGGTTGCGCCGCGCGCAGACCGGGATCGCGGCCGTTCGACGTGCGTGCGCCGTCCAGTACGGCGGTGCTGCAGGCACTCTCGCGGCCGTGTATCCGCACGGACCCGCCATCGCAGCGGCGATGGCCGTCGAACTGGGCTTGGCTCGACAGAACACTCCCTGGCACACCGACCGCACCGCGATCGCCGACATCGCGTGTTCCCTGGGCATCGCGGCAGGAACGATCGGCAAGATCGCCCAGGACATCGTGTCGATGTCCGCCACCGAGTTGGGCGAGGTCTCGGAGGACGCGCCGGGTGGATCATCGGCGATGCCGCACAAGCGAAATCCCGTTGCGGCCATCACCGCTCGGGCTGCGGCCCGGCGAGTCCCGGGTGCGGTGTCGACGGTCTTGTCGAACATGGACCACGAACATCAGCGCGCCGCAGGAGCGTGGCATGCCGAATGGGAGACGATCACCGATCTGCTGCGCTTCACCGGTGGTGCCGCCCATCGACTCTCGCAGAGCCTGAGCGGGTTGCACGTTCATCCGGAGGCGATGGGCCGCAATCTCGATGCGACGGGTGGAGCGCTGCTCGCCGAACGTGTCACCGCGGCATTGGCAGCGCACACCGAGCAGGCCCGCGAGATAGTCACTGCGCGATGCGCGGTGGGAGCGCCGCTGGACAGCGACCCTGCCATCACGGCATTCCTGCCACCGTCGACGGTGCGCGAACTACTCGATCCGGCCGCGTATCTCGGCCACGCGCCCGAGCTGGTCGACGCGATCCTCGCCGAGCACGCCCTCGACACCGAACTCACCACAGAATCGAAGGATTCACGATGACCGTCGCACTTGCTCACGAACGCACCGAAGGACCCCGCGCCGACGCGGAGACCGTCGTGCTGATCGGATCGCTCGGCTCCGACCGATCGATGTGGAACCCGCAGATCGGACCACTGTCCGCTTCTGCCCATGTGGTCGCCGTCGATCTTCGTGGGCACGGGGCATCGCCGGTGCCATCGGGCCCGTACTCCGTCGCAGAACTGGCCGAAGATGTTCTGGCACTGATCGATTCCCTGAATCTACGGCGTGTACACATCGTCGGTCTCTCGCTCGGCGGCGCAGTCTCGCAGTGGATCGCCATCCACCGCCCGGAGCGCGTGATCACTCTGACGTTGCTGTGCACCTCGGCCAGGTTCGGTGAGCCGGCGCAATGGCTCGATCGGGCCGCAACGGTCAGGTCGGCGGGAACCGCGTCCCTGGCCGACGCCGTCCTCCAGCGCTGGTTCACCCCCGAACTGGCCGCTCGCGACGTCGATCTCGTCGACCGGCATCGCCGGATGATCGCCGGCACGTCCGACGAGGGCTACGCAGCATGCTGTGAGGCGTTGTCGGATTGGGACTCTCGTTCGGATCTGAACCGCATCACCGCTCCGACCCTGGTGATCGCGGGCCGGCAGGACCCCTCGACCACGCCCGAGGACCTGAAGATCATCGCCGACGGCGTCATCGGATCGACGTTCCGAGTTCTCGACCCGGCCGCGCACCTGGCCAACGTCGAACAAGCCGGGCTCGTCACCGCGGCGATCGCCGCACACATCGGAGCGGATGCGTATGCGCTCGGACGCGCAGCTGCCCACGATGCCGGAATGGCGGTGCGGCGCAGCATCCTCGGTGATGCGCACGTCGACCGCAGCGTCGCCGCGCGAACCGACTTCACCGCACCGTTCCAGGACTTCATCACCCGCACTGCATGGGGTGACATCTGGAATCGGCCAGGACTCGATCACCACACCCGCCGACTGCTGACCCTGGCGATCCTGACGGCGGTGGGCAACCAGCACGAACTCGACATGCACATTCGGGCCGCCCTGCGAGCGGGCACTGCGCCGGACACGATGGCGGAGGTGTTCCTGCACACCGCGGTGTACGCGGGAGTTCCGAACAGCAACAGTGCATTCGGTCTCGCGAACACGGCCATCGCCGAGACATCGGCCGAGACCGAATCGGGTACCTCGTGAACTCCGCGGAATCGCCGCCGCCGTCCTCGGACTACGTCCAGTCACTGGGCCGTGGTCTTGCGGTGATCCGAGCCTTCGACGCCGAGCATCCGCGTCGAACACTCTCCGATGTCGCCCGAGCCACCGACCTCACCCGAGCCACCGCTCGGCGGTTCCTGCTCACCCTCGTCGAACTCGGCTACGTCCGTACCGACGGCTCGATGTTCTGGCTCACCCCGCGAGTGCTCGAGCTGGGCTACAGCTACCTGTCGAGCCTGTCGCTCCCGGAAGTCTCGGGACCGCACCTGGAGGCTCTCGCCGAACGAGTGCGCGAGTCGTCCTCGGTCTCGATTCTCGATGGTGACGACGTGGTGTACGTCGCCCGTGTTCCGGTCAGCCGCATCATGACCGTCGGCATCAACATCGGCACCCGATTTCCCGCGTTCGCAACATCGATGGGGCGCGTGCTGTTGGCCGGACTGCCTGCCGACGAACTCGCGGCATACCTCGATCGGGTGCGGTTGACTCCGCTCACCGGTAAGACCATCACCACTGCCGACGCGCTCGGCCGCGAACTCGACCGGGTCCGATCCGACGGCTTCTGCCTGGTGGACCAGGAACTCGAAGAGGGTTTGCGCTCCATCGCGGCTCCCATCCACGACGGACACGGAGCCGTGGTCGCAGCGGCGAACGTCTCGACCCAGGCCGCGCGGCATTCCGCCGATGCGGTGCGCACCGAACTGCTACCGGCTCTGCTCGACGCCACCCGCGCCATCGAGATCGACCTGCTCCGGGTGAGCACCGGACCCAACGACAAGCGAGGAACCACCCATGCCTGATGCCGTGATCTGCGAACCACTTCGGACCCCGGTCGGTCGCTTCGGCGGCCAGTTCAAGGACATCTCCGCCCAGGCTCTTGCCGGTGCGGTGATCGCCGAACTGGTCACCCGCACGGGCATTTCCGGTGCCGACATCGACGACGTGATCCTCGGTCAGGCGTCCCCGAACGGCGATGCACCGGCCATCGGACGCATTGCCGCGCTCGATGCAGATCTGGGTATCGACGTCCCCGGGATGCAGGTCGACCGTCGCTGCGGCTCCGGTCTGCAAGCGGTGTTGCAGGCGTGCATGCAGGTCCAGTCCGGCGGCAACGATCTGGTGCTGGCGGGCGGTGTCGAGAGCATGAGTCAGACCGAGTTCTACGCCACCGGCATGCGCTGGGGCGTCAAGGCCGAGGCCGTGGCTCTGTCCGACCGCCTCGCCCGGGCGCGAGTGACCGCGGGCGGCAAGAACTTTCCGGTTCCCGGCGGCATGATCGAAACCGCAGAGAACCTGCGCGCGGAGTTCTCCATCAGCCGCGCCGATCAGGACGCACTCGCAGTCCAGTCCCACCGACGTGCAGTCGCCGCGCAGAACAGCGGTGTGTTCGCCGAGGAGATCGTGGGAGTGTCGGTCCCCCAACGTAGATCGGATCCGTTGCTCGTCACCACCGACGAGCATCCGCGAGCCGACACCACCGTGGAGTCACTGGCGAAGCTGAAGGCGATCCGCGCGTCGATCGACCCCGAGTCGACCGTCACCGCAGGAAACGCCAGCGGACAGAACGACGGTGCCGCCATCGCCATCGTCACCACCCCGGAAAAAGCTGCCGCACTGGGCCTTCGGCCGCTGGCACGATTGGCGGGCTGGGGCGTCGCAGGCGTGGCTCCACGCACGATGGGGATCGGGCCGGTCCCCGCGAGCGAGAAGGCACTGGGACGGCTGGGACTGAGTCTCGACGACATGGGCATCATCGAACTCAACGAAGCATTCGCCGCGCAGGCTCTCGCCGTGACCAGGTCCTGGGGCATCGACCCCGACGATCCGCGACTGAACCCACACGGGTCCGGCATCTCGCTCGGCCATCCCGTCGGAGCCACCGGAGCCCGCATTCTGGCGACGCTGTTGCGCGAAATGGACCGCCGAGAGGTCCGCTACGGACTCGAGACGATGTGCATCGGCGGCGGCCAGGGACTCGCTGCGGTGTTCGAGCGAATCGGCTGACCACCGTCCGGTGACTGCTACTGCAGTTGCGCCGCCAGTCGCACGGCCGAATTGGTCTCTCCGTAGCCCTCGTAGCCACCCACGCGCTGGACCACCTCGAAGAACAGGTCGTCGCCGACGGTCTCGGTGAAGAAGTGGAAGAACTCGCCGCCGGTCGCGTCCGCGTCGTACAGGATCCCCAGACGCTGCATCGCGTCCAGGGTCTCGGGGCCGAGCCCGAATCGCGCGTCGAGATCGCGATAGTAGTTGGGCGAGATCCGCAACGGGGTGAGCCCGCGTTCGGTCATCGCTCTCGCAGCGGCATGGATGTCCTCGCATCCGAACGCCACGTGTCCGACGCCTCCGCGCCGGGCCGCGGGAAGCGGGTCCGAGTCGGACGGGCGGCCGGGAACCATGTTGAGCGAGAGTCGAATCGTGCCGTTGGCGGTGGCGAGGGTGAGGGCTCGGCTGCGAACCAGGCCTATCGCGTCGACGACGTCCTGGCCCTCGTGTGGCACCATGCCGAACACCGAGCGCAGCAGCAGCATCACCCCGTCCCAGCTCTCGGCAGGCACGGCGAGCGCGATGTGATCCACGTGCGTGACGCATGCCCGGTTCTCCTCCACCACCCTCGGCACCAGATCGAACGCCGATTGCCAGGCACCCGCACTGTCGCGGGTGCGTAGGTCCAGCGACGTTGCACCGGTCACGGCCAGGCGCACCACCGCATCGGTCGCGTCGGCCACACCGGGCATGGAGACGGTGGATGCGGTGACTCCCAGTGCGCGGGCCCGAGTCAGCCACAGATCCGGGCGCTCGCTGCGAACCCCGATCTGGGCCAACGCCGGTAGATGAGCCGGGACACCCGGCGCCGTCCACAACGTGTCCACCGTGGTGTCGACGGCGACGGCCAGCGGACCCTGGGTGAACAGGCTGAGTCCGTGTTCGCTGTGTGCTGCGGTGAGATCGAAGCCCAGGTGCCGCAGTGTGGTGCCCAGCTGCGCTGCTTTCGCAGGCCCTGCCGCGATCCGCAGGGAGACGACGTTCTCGATCGGACCCGGCGGTGGCGGCGCGAACAGATCGTTTCCGTCCGTGGGTGTTTCGACGCCGCGCACCTGCTCCTGGAGGTACAGCAGCGACCGGTGCGCGTCGGATGCCGTGCGGCCGGTGTCGGAGTGCCGGAAGACGTCGTTGAAGATTTCGAGCGACCACGGGCCGGAATACCCGGAGGCGGCGACATCGGCTCCGAAGCGCGCCAGATCGAAGCTGCCCTGCCCGGGGAAGCACCGGTGGTGCCTGCTCCACTGCAGTACGTCCATCACCAGGTGCGGGGCGTCGGCCAACTGGAGGAAGAAGATCTTCTCGCCCGGGATCTCGCGAATGCCTGCGGAATCGTCACCGCGAGAGAGGATGTGGAAGCTGTCCAGGCACGTTCCCAGCGCGGGATGATCGACCTGCCGAACGATGTCCCAGGCATGGCGATAGGTGCTGACGTGGGCACCCCACGCCAACGCCTCGTACGCCAGTCGCATTCCGCGCCGATGCGCACGTTCGGCGAGGGTTGCCATCTGCTCGACCAGCAGGGCGTCGTCACGGACGGCACCGGCCAGCGGCGAGGAGCAGACCAACAGCAGATCGCACCCCAGCTGTTCCATCACGTCGAATTTGTGTTCGGCGCGAACGAGATTGCGGGCGAACTGTTCCGGATCGGCCGAGTCGGCGTCACGGAAGGGCTGATAGAGGTCGACGGTCAGACCGAGGTCGGCTGCTTTCTTCGCGACGTCCTCGGGAAGGTCGGGCGAGCTGATCAGGTCCGGCTCGAACACCTCGAAACCGTCGAACCCGGCCTCAGCGATGGCGCGCATCTTCTCGTCCAGCGAACCGCTGAGCGATACCGTGGCCACCGACGTTGCGATGCGCGTCATGCCAGAACCCCTGCGGTCGCGCGATCCTCCAGCGCGATCAGCGCGCTCATGTGCGCGATCATGCGATCGGCGTCCGCAGTGCGTCCGGTGAATATCTCGAACGCGTCCGCGGCCTGGAACACTGCCATTCCGGTTCCGCTGAGCGTTCGGCACCCAGCTCGGGATGCAGCAGCGAGCAATTCGGTTTCGGCGGGCCGATACACGACCTCGGCGACCCACATCCTCGGGTTCAGCAGTGACTCGGGCACAGCAGATCCGGGATGTTCGACCATTCCGATCGGGGTGGCATGCACCAGGCCGGTCGCGGTGTCGAGAACGGCGGCGAGCCGGTCGAGGCCCGCCGAGAGGATCTCGACGTCCGGGAACATCACGGACAAGGATTCCCGTAGTTGTTGTGCCCGCAGCGGATCGGCGTCCACGAGGGTGAGCCTGCCTGCGCCGCGGCGGGCCATCGCGTAGGCGACGGCCGCCCCTGCTCCCCCGGCACCGAGTTGCACCACGTCGCCTAGGTCGGCACCGGGTAATCCGCGGCCGAAGTTGCGATCGAATCCGGACCAGTCGGTGTTGTGGCCGACGGCCCGGCCGTCGGCGAACACCACGGTGTTGACGGCTCCGAGTCGGGCGGCGTCCTCGGAGAGCGCATCGAGAGAGGAGATGACGCGTTGTTTGCACGGGTGCGTGATGTTGAGTCCCCGAAATCCGAGGTCCGCTGCGGTGGAGACGAGACGGGGAAGGTCCTCTACGGTCAGTCCACGGCTGTCCAGGTCGATGATCCGATATTGGTAGGTCAGCCCGTGCTCGGAGCCCTCTCGTTCGTGCATCGCGGGCGTGAGCGACTTGCCGATACCCGTCCCGATCAGTCCGCAGAGCAGGGATTCCGGCATGTCGATCTCCTCGAGCCTTAATGTACGAATTGGTGAATTAGCTCGACGGTACTACGCGACTGCCTCGCGCCCAACCCTTTCGCCACAATCGGCGCCGATAGAGTTGCTCCATGGCTCCGCGCGCAACCGACACGTCCGACGACACCAGCGGACCCGGCGTCAAGCGTCGACGCAACAGCGACCTGACCCGGCACAACATCCTCGAGGTGGCCACCGAGGAGTTCGCGGACAAGGGCTTCGCAGGAGCGCGCATCGACGAGATCGCCGAGCGGACACACACGACCAAGCGAATGTTGTACTACTACTTCACCGACAAGGAAGGCCTGTACAAGGCCGTGCTCGAACGGTCGTACATGCGCATTCGCGAGCGCGAACGAGACGTGGACGTCGAAGGCCTCGGACCGGTCGAGGCCATTCGTGCCATCGCATCGCTGACATTCGACCATCACGAGGAAAATCCCGACTTCATTCGCCTGGTCTCCACCGAGAACATCCTTCGCGGCGAACACATCTCCACGTCCGAGGCCTTGAGCAACCTCGGCAATCCCGCCGCGGAGCTGCTGTCGAGCATCCTGGCGCGAGGCCAGGCGGACGGCGTGTTCCGGACGGACGTCGATGCCCTCGACGTGCACATGACGATCAGCAGCTTCTGTGTGTTCCGCCTGTCGAATCGGTACACCTTCGAGGCCCTGTTCGGCCGTGACCTCACCGATCCCCGGCATCGAGACCGGCTGCGCTCGATGCTCGGCGACATGATCATCGCGTTCCTGACCTCGCCTTCTCGCTGAAATTCGCGATTTCTCGGTAGGTCTCGTCACGTCAGGGGTTGACACGTGGCATGGATCACGTTCAGTATTCAGAGGCACCCGGTGTTAACCATTTAGTACATTAGCGGTCCGATTGCCGAGAACGCATCGTCGACCAGCGCCTACGCTCCCCCGCCTCACGAAGAGAGACACGAGAACGATGGATTCGCACACCCCCGGCACCCACCCGACGCCGCTTCGCCCCGGGGCGAACCCGCGCAAAGCGGCGACAGCCGCATGGGTCGGAAGCGCCCTCGAGTACTACGACTTCTTCATCTACGGCACGGCCGCCGCGCTCGTCTTCGGCCGCGTGTTCTTCCCGGGCTCCAACCCGGCGACCGGCACCCTGCTGGCCCTGGCCACCTTCGGCGTCGGATACCTTGCACGGCCGCTCGGCGCACTGGTCCTCGGCCACATCGGTGATCGGTACGGACGCAAGAAGGTCATGGTCGCCACGGTCCTGCTGATGGGAATCGCCACCCTGGGCGTCGGCGTCCTGCCGTCGTACGAATCCATCGGCATCGCCGCTCCCATCATCCTGGTGCTGCTTCGGTTGTGCCAGGGATTCTCCGCCGGCGGCGAGCAGGCCGGAGCGAACTCGATGACGCTCGAACATGCACCGGACAACAGGCGCGCATTCTTCACCAGCTTCACCCTCAGCGGCACTCAGGGCGGACAGATTCTCGCCACCGCCGTGTTCCTGCCCGTCGCCATGCTCCCCGAGGAGGCACTGCTCAGCTGGGGTTGGCGAATCCCGTTCTTCCTCAGCGCTTTCGTCGTCGTCGCCGCCTTCGTCATCCGCCGTTCGCTCGACGAGACCCCGGTCTTCGAGGAAGAGAAGGCCTCGACCGAGCCGCAGCGCCTGCCCGTGGCCGAACTGCTCAGCGAGCATGGGTCGGCCGTGGTCCGCGTCATGTTGGCCGCAGTCATCGCCTCGGTCAGCACCATCTTCACCGTCTACGCGCTGTCCTACGCCGTGAACACCGTCGGCCTCGAACGCACCCCCATGCTGTGGGTCGGCGTTCTCGCCAACGTCGTCGCACTGTTCGCACTGCCCTTCTTCGGTGCACTGTCGGATCGCATCGGTCGCAAGCCGGTGTTCCTCTTCGGCTCCATCGGCTGCGCGATCCTGATGTTCGGCTACCTGTGGTCCATCTCGAGCGGCAACTACGTTCTCATCTTCGTCTTCGGCATCGTGATGTTCGGTTTCGTGCACAGCGCCACCGGCGGCGTCTGGCCCTCGTTCTACGGTGAGATGTTCCCGGCCCGGGTCCGCCTGACCGGAACCGCACTGGGAACCCAGATCGGTTTCGCCATCGCAGGATTCGCGCCGACCATCGCGGGCGCGATCGCCGGAGCCGAGATCGGTGCGTGGCTACCCGTCGCGATCGTCACCGCGGTCTTCTGCACCATCAACGTCGTGATCGTCGCGACCTCGAAGGAGACCTTCCGTACCCCCACCGACGAGCTCGGTGTTCGGACCCGCACCACCGACAGCGCGCGCGTCGCGTCGGTCTGACCGACATCGTGATCGACGCACTTCGACCTGCAGCGGCGGGCACCTGGACGGTGCTCGCCCTGCAGTATGCCAGTCGAACGGCATTGCGCAGCAACCTCTTTCACCAACGTGACGAACGCAGTACCGAAAGCCAGACGGTGGCCTACTACGTGTGGCTCGCCCTCTCGAAGAACAACACGGTGCTGATCGACGCCGGAATATCCGCTGCCACAGCAGAATCTGTCGACGGGCTCGACTATCACGGATCGCCGATCGACCTGCTCGGCGAGCTCGGCCTGACACCGGACGACATCGACACCTGCATCCTGACCCACCTGCACTACGACCACACCGGGGTCGTCGCGGAGCTCCCGATCGCACGATACGTGGTGCAGCGCAGAGAACTCGAGTACTGGACCGGGCCGTGGGCCGCCCGCATCACCCGAGAGCACTGGTTGCACTCGCGAGCCGACACCGAACACATCGGAACCGCCGATCGCGGCAGTCGACTCGACCTCGTCGACGGCGATCTCGACCTGTTCCCCGGGCTGTCCGTGCACGCCGTCGGCGGACACACTGCAGGCATGCAGGTGGTCAGGGTGAACACCGACCGCGGCCCGGTGGTGTTGGCCTCCGACGCCAGTCACTTCTACGAGAACTTCGAGGACGACAGCCCGTTCGCGATCCTGCATGCATTGCCGGACATGTACGGGGCCTTCGACCGAATCCGAGAGCTCGCCGCCGGCTCCGGTGCCGTCGTGCCCGGCCACGACCCCCTGGTTCTAGACCGATTCGCCGCGTTGACCGACGTTCCCGGCGCGCACGCGGTGATCATCGGCTGAACACAGCGAAAACGACGAATCCCCGACCTCGCGATGAGGTCGGGGATTCGTCGTTGTTCGGCAGCTCGGTCGACGCGTATCAGGCAGACTTGTCGCGGCGTTCCGGACGCTCGGGCTTGCGCGGCACGATGGTCGGCAGCACGTTGTCGTTCACGGTCTCGGCAGTCACGACGACCTTCTCCACGTCGTCGCGGCTCGGGATGTCGTACATCACCGGAAGCAGAACTTCTTCCATGATCGCGCGCAGTCCACGAGCACCGGTTCCTCGGAGAATGGCCTGGTCCGCGATCGCTTCGAGGGCCTCGGCGGTGAACTCGAGCTCGACGCCGTCCATGTCGAACAACCGGCGGTACTGCTTGACGAGCGCGTTCTTCGGCTCGGACAGAATCGTCACCAGCGACTCCTTGTCCAGGTTCGTCACCGACGCGATCATCGGCAGTCGCCCGATGAACTCGGGAATCAGACCGAACTTGATCAGATCCTCCGGCATGACCTCGGCGAAGTGATCCTGCGTGTCGATCTCGGCCTTCGAGCGAACTTCGGCTCCGAATCCGAGCCCGCGCTTGCCGACCCGATCGGAGACGATCTTCTCGAGTCCGGCGAATGCACCGGCGACGATGAAGAGCACGTTGGTGGTGTCGATCTGGATGAACTCCTGATGCGGATGCTTGCGCCCACCCTGCGGCGGCACGCTGGCCTGAGTTCCTTCCAGAATCTTGAGCAGCGCCTGCTGCACGCCTTCACCGGACACGTCACGCGTGATCGACGGGTTCTCGCTCTTGCGAGCGATCTTGTCGACCTCGTCGATGTAGATGATGCCGGTCTCGGCGCGCTTGACGTCGTAGTCCGCGGCCTGGATCAGTTTGAGCAGGATGTTCTCGACATCCTCGCCCACGTATCCGGCCTCGGTGAGCGCGGTGGCGTCGGCGATGGCGAAGGGCACGTTGAGCATCTTGGCCAGGGTCTGCGCGAGGTACGTCTTTCCACACCCCGTCGGTCCGAGCATCAAGATGTTCGACTTCGCCAGTTCGACGGATTCGCCTCGCACGTCGCGTGCCTTGTCACCGGCCTGGATGCGCTTGTAATGGTTGTAGACCGCTACGGCCAACGTGCGCTTGGCAGCGTCCTGACCGATCACGTAGTTCTCGAGAAAGTCCTTGATCTCGGAGGGCTTGGGGAGGTCGTCGAGCTTGACCTCACTCGATTCGGCCAATTCCTCTTCGATGATCTCGTTGCAGAGGTCGATGCACTCGTCGCAGATGTACACCCCTGGTCCAGCGATGAGCTTCTTGACCTGCTTCTGGCTCTTGCCGCAGAAGGAGCACTTCAGCAGATCGCCACCGTCACCGATGCGTGCCATTCGGAGGTTCCTACTTCCTTGTCCGCGTACGACCCACGCCGACCGGGTGTGGCCGAAACCTTCGTGGGCTACTTCTCGGTCTGTCGTCATGCCGACTTCGGTCGACCGAGTTCTTGGATGCGACGGTACCCGTGTTCGCCGAACATGGGCGGGTTGTTTCCGGTGATTCGCCACCCGATTTCGTCGAATGGACCATTCGGGTCGTCGATCACGACCGCCGGGCGGAGTTTCACACTCACGCCCGGCGTCGGAATCTTCTGCCGGACCCGTCAGGTCCGACCGGTGATACTCGCTCTGCTACTTCTGGGCAGAGAGCTTGCGGTACTCGAACACGGTGTCGATGATTCCGTAGTCCTTGGCCTGTTCCGCGGTGAGGATCTTGTCGCGATCGGTGTCCTTGCGGATGACGTCGGGATCCTTGCCGGTGTGGCGGCCGAGGGTGGTCTCCATGAGTCGACGCATGCGCTCGATCTCGGCGGCCTGGATCTCCAGGTCGGACACCTGGCCCTGAATGCCACCGCTCGAGGGCTGATGAATCAGCACGCGCGCGTTGGGCAACGCCGCACGCTTACCGGGAGTGCCTGCGGCGAGCAGGACGGCCGCGGCCGACGCGGCCTGGCCGAGGCAGACGGTCGCAACATCGGCGCGGACGTACTGCATCGTGTCGTAGATCGCCATCAGCGAGGTGAACGAGCCACCGGGCGAGTTGATGTACATCGTGATGTCTCGGTCGGGGTCGAGGCCCTCGAGCACCAGCAGCTGCGCCATGACGTCGTTGGCGGACGCGTCGTCGACCTGGACGCCGAGGAAGATGATGCGCTCCTCGAACAGCTTGTTGTACGGGTTCGATTCCTTCACGCCGTAGCTGGAGTGCTCGACGAAGGACGGCAGGATGTATCGGGAGGACGGCAGCTGATTGGGGTCGAACAGGTTTGTCATCGTTTCTCCAAGATGTAAGTGATCGAGGGTCGCCGGGAGCGGCCGAGTTACTCGCCGATTCCGCCGGCCTGCCGCGCACGGCTGACGACGTGGTCCACGAACCCGTATTCCTTGGCCGCCTGCGCCGTGAACCAGCGGTCACGATCTGAGTCTTCGGTGATCTGCTCGACGGTCTGGCCGGTGTGCTGGGCGATGAGCTCGGCCATCTCACGCTTGGTGTGCGCGAACTGCTCGGCCATGATGGCGATGTCGGAGGCACTGCCGCCGATACCGGCCGAAGGCTGATGCATCATGATGCGCGCGTGCGGCAGGGCGTAGCGCTTGCCCTTGGCACCGGCAGAGAGCAGGAACTGACCCATCGAGGCAGCCAGACCCATTCCGTAGGTCGCGATGTCGCACTCGGCGAATTCCATCGTGTCGAAAATGGCCATACCCGCGGTGACCGAGCCACCGGGCGAGTTGATGTACAGCGCGATGTCACGAGTGGGGTCCTCGGCCGAGAGCAGCAGGATCTGAGCGCACAACTTGTTGGCGATGTCGTCGTCGACCTGGGTACCGAGGAAAATGATGCGGTTTTGAAGCAGACGCTCGTACACGGAGTCGCTGAGATTCAGCCCTGCTGCAGCCGAAGTCATGACGGGACTCTGCTGGTGCGAAGCCGCCGGATTCTGAACAGTCACGGTACCTGCCTTTTCCATAACAAATCGTTGGTTCCTGACACAGACACTAACGAAAGACGGCGGCTCCGGAGTCCCGGAACCGCCGTCGTTCGCTGTGAGCGTTACTTCTCTTGTTCGCCCTCGGAAGAATCTGCTGCTTCGACCTCGTCGGGAGCATCGGCGGGGCTGCCGAACAGCTCTGCGGTGTCGACGCTCGCGCCGGTGGTGTCGGTCACGGTGACGCGCTCGACGACCGAAGCCAGCGCCTTACCGCGCTTGACATCGGCGAACACGGCACCGAGCTGGTTGGCCTGCTGCACCTGCTGAATGAACTGCTCGGGCGGCATGCCGTAGCGCTGCGCCTGGAAGATGATTCGCTCGGTGAGCTCTTCCTGCCCGACCTGGGTGTTCTCGGCCTCGGCGATCGCATCGAGAAGGAGCTGGGTGCGCACCGACTTCTCGGCACCTTCCTTGACGTCCTTGTCGAATTCCTCGCGGCTCGAACCCTGCGACTCGAGCAGCTCGGCGAGAGCTTCCTCGTTGTGGTCGAGGCCGTGGATGGCCTCGTGCACCTGGGAATCGACCTCGGCCTTGACGACGGCCTCGGGAGCCGGGATCTCGATCGTGTCGAGCAGCGTCTCGAGCACCTTGTCGCGAATCTGACCGGCCTGCTCGACCTTCGCGACTCGCTCGACGCGGGTCCTCAGATCGGCGAGCAGCTCGTCGAACGTGTCGAACTCGCTGGCCAGCTGAGCGAACTCGTCGTCGGCCTCGGGCAGCTCGCGCTCCTTGACGGACACGACCTTGACCGTGACGACGGCTTCCTTGCCTGCGTACTCACCGGCAACGAGAGTGGAGGTGAATTCCTTCGACTCGTCGGCCGACACGCCGATGATCGCGTCGTCGAGTCCCTCGATGAGCTGGCCGGAGCCGACCTCGTGGGACAGCCCACTCGCGGTTGCCTCTTCGACGTTCTCGCCGTCGACGGTGGCCGAGAGGTCGATCGAGACGAAGTCGCCCGACTGGACGGGACGATCGACACCGGTCAGGGTGCCGAAACGCTGGCGCAGCGACTGCAGCTGCTCGTCGACGGCCTCGTCCTTGATCTCGAGCGGATCGACGACGACGCTGATGGTCGAGTAGTCGGGCAGATCGATCTCGGGGCGGACGTCGACCTCGGCGGTGAACGTGAGCTCGGTACCGTCCTCGATCTTGGTGATCTCGATCTCGGGCTGGCCGATGACCTTGACCTTCTCGTTGGTCACGGCCTCGGAGTAGCGAGAGGGAAGAGCGTCGTTGACGACCTGCTCGAGAACCGCACCACGGCCGACACGAGCCTCGAGCAACTTGGCCGGAGCCTTGCCGGGACGGAAGCCGGGGAGGCGGATCTGCTGAGCCAAAGCCTTGTACGCGCGGTCGAAATCAGGCTTGAGCTCCTCGAAGGGCACCTCAACGTTGATACGGACTCGCGTCGGGCTCAGCTGCTCGACGGTGCTCTTCACGGGACATGCTCCTTCTGGTGGTTCTTGCTTGCTGGTGGTTCCGGTGTGCTGTCTGCTCTCGCTCGCCACGAACACGGCGAGCCGTGCCTGCGGCTCTCTTTTGTCGGGGTGACAGGAATTGAACCTGCGACCCTCCGCTCCCAAAGCGGATGCGCTACCAAGCTGCGCCACACCCCGTCGTACGGACACCATTGAACAGCAACCGATAGTAGCCCCCCGTGGGCGCCCCACCGATGACGTTCGGACGAACCGCTCGCGGCGGGCCGGTTTGGAATCCGGCGTCGGCGTTGGGTACAGTCTTGAAACGCAGGCGACGGAACTGGCGATCCCACGACTGTTGTTTGCACGCCGATGTAGCTCAATGGTAGAGCCCCTGTCTTCCAAACAGGCTACGCGAGTTCGATTCTCGTCATCGGCTCCACCGAAAGGCCCCGCACTCCTGGTGCGGGGCTTTTTCGTGTCCGCGTACCCTGGACGGTGTCCGAATTGTCCGTACGAACCGGGCATGCATCGTCGGCGGAAGGTCCGCAGTGGAAATCGTCCTGATCGTCATCGTCATCGCCGCAGTGGCCCTGTTGGTGCTGCGAAGCAAGAAGAACTCGGCCGCGGCGGCCGAAACCGCGCTGGCCGACGCGAAGGCCGATGCCCGGCAGTCGATCGAGCGTCTCGGCGGCCAGGTCTACAACCTGATCGGCACCGACACCGCCTCCAAGCAGGCCCTGGCCGACGCATCCGAACGCAACATCGCCGCCGGTTCGCAGATCGACCAGGCCACTACCCCCGAACAGGCCCGACTGGCCAAGCAGACGGCGCTCGAGGGTCTCTACTACATCCGCGCCGCCCGCCTGGCGATGGGCATGGACCCGGGCCCGGAGGTCCAGGGCATCGACGGCCAGCAGCAGGCGGGTCGAGTCACCGAGGATCGCAAGGTCGACTTCGAGGGCCGTGAGATCGCGGCATCGCCGGATCCGTCCGATCGCACCCCGAACTACTACCCCGGTGGCCGAGTCGCGGGTCGTCCGGTACCCGCGGGCTGGTACTCCGAGCCGTGGTGGCGGCCGGCCTTGGTGGCAGGTGCATGGGGAATGGGTTCGATGTTCCTGTTCTCGGCGATGTTCTCCGGCATGGCCGGGGTGCCGGAGGAGACCGCGGCAGGCGAAGACATGGGGGCCGACGGTTCCGACGGGGGCAGCGGCGACGACTACTCCGGCGGCGACACCGAATACGGTGCGATGGACGACGGCGGCGGGGGCATGTTCGACGGCGGAGCCGACTTCGGCGGTGGGGGCGACTTCGGCGGGTTCTAGGTCGCCTGACAGACCGGGCACCAGAACAGGTTTCGAGCCTGCATCACCGAGTGCAGGATGTCGGCTCCGCACACCCGGCAGGGATACCCCTGCCTGCGGTAGACGTAGGACCGCGGTCGCCGTGCACCGTAAGTGTCGCCGTGATCGTCCTCGGGCCGGATGGTGATGATGCGCCCGCGTCGGACACCGATCGCCATGAGGTCGACGAGGTCGAACCAGATCGCATCCCACTCGGCTCGATCGAGGTCCTTGCCGGGCCGCATGGGGTTGATCTCGTGCCGGAACAGGATCTCGGCGCGGTAGACGTTGCCGACTCCGGCGAGCACCTTCTGATCCATCAGCAACGTGCCGATTGCCGTGCGCGACTTGGAGATTCGCGCCCACGCTGCGTCCGGATCGGCGTCCTTACGCAGCGGGTCCGGTCCCAGGCGCGCCACCAGGGCGTCGACCTGCTCCTCGGTGTAGATCTCGCAGGCGGTGGGGCCGCGCAGGTCGACACCGTACTTCTCCCCCACCATGCGCAATCGCACGGCACCGACCGGATCGTCCAGCGGCACAGCCTGTTCGGTGAACTTCCCGTACAGACCGAGATGGATGTGAACGATCAGATCGGACTCGTACCGATGCAGCAGATGCTTGCCCCAGGCCTCGGCCTTCTCGAGGACGAGGCCGTCGATCAGCGCGGCACCGGAGGCGAACCGCCCCTGTGGGCTGCTCGCCCGAACCGGTGCCCCGCCGAACCGACGTCCGTGCAACCGAGCCAGTCGGTGCAGAGTGTGACCCTCGGGCACCTATGCGGGCTTTCCCGGCACCTCGGGTGCCTCGCCACTGCGCTCGTACTCGGACAGGATGTCGATGCGACGCTGGTGGCGCTCCTCGCCCGAGAACGGGGTACCGAGGAAGGCGTCGACGATCGCGAGGGCTTCGGGCAGCGTGTGCATGCGGCCGCCGATGCCGATGAGCTGAGCGTCGTTGTGCTCGCGGGCCAACTTCGCGGTCTCGACGCTCCACGCCAACGCACAGCGAGCGCCGGGCACCTTGTTGGCGGCGATCTGCTCGCCGTTTCCGGAACCGCCGAGCACCAGGCCGCGGCTACCCGGATCGGCGACTACGCGGCGTGCTGCGTCGATGCAGAATGCCGGGTAGTCGTCGACGGGGTCGTAGTCGAAGGCACCGCAGTCGACGGGCTCGTGCCCGGTCGCCGTCAGGTGTTCGATGATCTGATTCTTGAACTCGAGGCCGGCGTGGTCGGCACCCAGGTATACGCGCATGCCTAGAGTCTGACAGGTGAACTCCGAAGCCGAGAAATTCGCCGGTGTGGACGGCGCGAAGGGCGCATGGGTGGTCGCGATCTCGGCCGGGACCACGCTGACGTGGACCGGTTGCGCGTCGGTGGCCGACGTGCTCGAGGTGACTCGGGACTGCGCACGAGTGGGAGTCGACATGCCGCTGTCGTTGCCCCGGGGCGGTTATCGCGTCAGCGAACTGGAGGCCAAGAGGTTTCTCGGAACGGCGAGGAGCTCGATCTTCCACACGCCGGTCGTCGACGTGCTCGCCGCCGAGTCGTATCCCGAAGCGTGTGCGGTGTCTCGGCAACTCACCGGCAAGGCGATCAGCAAGCAGACGTGGCACATCCTGCCGTCCGTGAAGGCCTGGCTCGATGCCGACTTCGACCGGGACCGGTACGTCGAGGTACATCCCGAATGCTCGTTCCGGGCGATGTCACCGACGACGACGTTCGCGTCGAAGAAGTCTGGCCGAGGCGCCGGGCAGCGTTTGTCCACCCTGATGCGCTGGCAAGAACACCTCGATCTCGCGGATCTGCCGCCCGGACCCGCCGTCGACGATGTTCTCGACGCGGCCGCAGCGGCGTGGTCGGCGAGGCGGTTTCACGTCGGCGAGCATCGGACGTTCGGTACCGAGGACAGCTCGGATCGGATCGTCGCCTGACGAACCCCGTGCGCGGAAACTCGTAGCAGGGTACGAATTTCCGCGCACGAGGGTCATGCGATCAGTCGAACTGTGGGTCCTCGTTGCGGGTGCGCTTGAGCTCGTAGAAGTGCGGGTACGACGCGAAGATCACCGACGCGTCCCAGAGCTTGCCTGCTTCTTCACCGCGCGGGATTCGGGAGAGCACAGGGCCGAAGAAGGCCACGCCGTTGACGTGGATGGTCGGGGTGCCGACATCGGGCCCCACCTTGTCCATGCCCGCGTGATGACTGGTCCGCAGGTCCTCGTCGTAGTCGGTGCTCTCGGCGGCCTTCGCAAGGTCACCGGGCAGATCCAGTTCCGCGAGCGACTCCGAGATCACGACGTCGAAATCCTTGTTGCCCTCGTTGTGAATTCGCGTTCCCATGGCCGCGTACAGCGGGGCGAGAACCTCGTCGCCCTTCAGCTTGGCTGCGGCGATCGCCACCCGAACCGGCCCCCAGGCCTTCTTCATCATCGCGGCGTATTCCTCGGGCAGATCGCGGCCCTCGTTGAGTACTGCCAGGCTCATGACGTGGAAGTTCACGTCGATGTCGCGCACCTGCTGCACCTCGAGAATCCACCGCGAGGTGATCCAACACCACGGGCACAGTGGGTCGAACCAAAAATCCGCAGTGTCTTTCTGTCCTGAACCGGCCACTGTCCTACTCCTTGGAAGTCGAGGTCAACGTCTCTTCATTGCGTAACAACCGCCCACCGCGCAGACATTCCGCACGGCCCGTCGGCCAGCGAGGGGTACGCGTGACGTGATGGGATGGAAGGCACTATCCATAACTACACGAAGAGGTGTCGACTGAAGTGGTTGCTCCCAACCTGACGCGTGACCAAGCCTCCGAGCGTTCGGCGATCATCGGGGAAACGAAGTACGCGATCGTTCTCGATCTCACCGACGGCGAGGGCAATCCGGGCGAGAAGACCTTCCGCTCGCTCACCACCATCACGTTCGCGGCCACCGCCGGGGCGTCGACTTTCGTGGACGTCATCGCGAGCACGATCCGCTCCGCGACGCTCAACGGCACCGATCTCGATACCGCCGACTACGACGAGTCGACCGGCCTCGCGCTCGAGAATCTGGCCGAGCACAACGAACTCGTCATCGATGCGGACTGCGTCTACTCGCACACGGGCGAGGGACTGCACCGTTTCGTCGACCCGTCGGACGGCACGGTCTACCTGTACTCGCAGTTCGAGACCGCCGATGCAAAGCGTATGTTCGCCTGCTTCGATCAGCCCGATCTCAAGGCCACCTTCGATCTGAAGGTCACCGCGCCGGAGAGCTGGACGGTCATCTCCAATGCCGCGCACGCCGCCGAGCCTGCGGCGGGCGAGCACGTGTTCGACACGACACCGTTGATGAGCACCTACCTCGTCGCACTGATCGCCGGACCGTACGCGGAGTGGACCGACTCGTACACCGACGACCACGGCACCATTCCCCTCGGAATCTATTGCCGCGCTTCACTTGCCGAGCACATGGACGCGGAGCGCCTGTTCACCGAGACCAAGCAGGGCTTCGGTTTCTACCACGAGAACTTCGGCACTCCCTACGCGTTCGGCAAGTACGACCAGCTCTTCGTGCCCGAGTTCAATGCCGGTGCCATGGAGAACGCGGGTGCCGTCACGTTCCTCGAGGACTACGTCTTCCGGTCCAAGGTGACGCGGTACTCGTACGAACGGCGCGCCGAGACAGTGCTGCACGAGATGGCACACATGTGGTTCGGCGACCTGGTGACCATGACGTGGTGGGACGACCTGTGGCTCAACGAGTCGTTCGCGACGTTCGCCTCGGTGCTGTGCCAGTCCGAGGCAACCGAGTACACCAACGCGTGGACCACTTTCGCCAACGTCGAGAAGGCCTGGGCCTACCGTCAGGACCAGTTGCCGTCGACGCACCCCATCGCCGCCGACATTCCCGATCTCGCGGCCGTGGAGGTCAACTTCGACGGCATCACCTACGCCAAGGGCGCGAGTGTGCTCAAGCAACTGGTGGCGTACGTCGGCAAGGAGGACTTCCTCGCCGGATTGCGGGCGTACTTCGTCGATCATGCCTTCGCCAACGCCACGTTCTCGGATCTGCTTGCCGCTCTGGAGAAGTCGTCGGGACGCGATCTCTCCGACTGGGGTGCCCAGTGGCTGCGCACCACCGGCCTGAACACCTTGAGCCCGGATTTCGACGTCGACGCCGACGGCAAGTTCACCCGCTTCTCGGTGCTGCAGACCGGTGCTGCCCCGGGTGCGGGCGAGCATCGCGTGCACCGCATCGCGGTGGGAATCTACGACGACGTCGACGGCAAGCTGGTGCGCACCGACCGCGTCGAACTCGACCTCGACGCTGCCGAGTCGACGACCGTCGATGCGTTGGTCGGCGTCTCGCGCGGCAAGCTCGTCCTGGTCAACGACGACGACCTGACGTACTGCGCGGTGCGACTCGACCCGGATTCGCTCGATGTCCTTCTCTCTCGAATCGCCGACATCGCCGAGCCACTCCCCCGCACCCTCGCGTGGTCGGCGGCCTGGGAGATGACTCGATCCGCCGAGATGAAGGCGCGAGACTTCGTGGCCCTCGTCCAGCGCGGAATCGGCGCTGAGACGGAAGTGGGTGTGGTGCAACGACTTCTGCTGCAGGCCCAGACCGCAATCTCCAGCTATGCCGACCCGGCATGGGCGGCCGAGCACGGTACCCCCGAGTTCGCCGATGCACTGCTCGACCTGGCGCGCACCGCCGAAGCAGGCTCGGATCACCAGCTGGCATTCGTCAATGCTCTCACCGGCACCGAGCTCGGCGACCGTCACATCGACGTGCTGAGGGCACTGCTCGACGGTGATGTGGAGGGGCAGTCGCTGGACGGCCTCGGCGTGGATACCGATCTGCGCTGGCGCATCGTCACGGCGCTGGCCGGTGCCGGTGCGATCGACGCCGACGGCCTGGACTCGCCGGTGATCGACGCCGAGGCGGCCAGGGACAACACTGCCGCCGGAGCCCGGTCGGCAGCGGCTGCACGAGCCGCTCGGCCCAGCGCGGAGGTCAAGGAGCAGGCCTGGACGACGGTGGTGGACGACGATGCGGTTCCCAACATCACGGCCCGCTCGATCATCGGCGGCTTCGCCGGACCAGGTCAGGGCGAGCTGCTCGAACCGTACGTCGCCCGCTATTTCGACGCCATCGAAGGTGTCTGGGCGCGTCGTTCGAGTGAGGTCGCGCAGACCGTCGTGGTGGGCCTGTACCCGTCCTGGTCGATCTCGGAGGACTCCCTCGCTGCAGCGGACGGGTTCCTCGACGGCGACCTACCGCCCGCGCTCCGACGCCTGGTGATCGAGGGCCGGGCCGGCATCGTTCGGGCTCTCGCTGCACGGGAGTTCGACGCGAGCTGATCTAGACGGCACCGACGACGAGGGCCGGTTGCTCCACCCGGAGGTGGAGCAACCGGCCCTCGTCGTACGAGCGCGGTCGGGAGGAAGGGAGCTAGGGGCTCAGGATGGACGCGGCCATCACCCGGACGGAGGTGACCAGACCGTCGATGAGGTTTCCGTCGCGGAACGGGCCGAGGGCCGCGGTGACACCCAACTGTGCGACCCGGTCGGTCGCTCGGTTGGACACTCGCTTGCCGGTGCGGATCTCGAGTGCGTGCCGATTGGGGTCGACGGCGATCAGCACCGAACGAACGGCATCGGGAGTCCCGGGGAACACCGAATCCGCACCCGCGGCCGGATCGACGCCGAGATCACCGATGTAGACGTTGAACCGGATCTTGGTCTGCCGAATCGCTTGGGTGAGTGCGTCGTCGAGCGCAACCAGGTCCTGCGTGGCGAACGGCAGGTGCTCGGGATTGGCGGTCCCGAACTCGTGAGCCGCCGAGACACGGCCGCTCGAGGTGAGCGCAGCCCCGAAAGGCAGGTCTTCTTCTCTGACGTCACTGCGGACGAGTTCACCACTTGCCACTTGCGGAACCTCCGATCGAGTCGGCTGTGTCGGCGTCGTGCGAACCGTGGCCTCCGAAGGGAGTCACCTCGTCCGTAGCACTCCACAGCAATGGCTCGCGCGTCCACTCGTCCGTCAGTCGGTAGGGCGGAACGTCCATACCGGGCTGCTTGTCGGTCAAGTAGGACAACGCGCCGAGGAGTCCGATCACCGCAACCGGAATCACCCCGAATATCAGCGTGGTCTCAAAAATGCTCACGGGGTGTGACGTTAGTCGACAATTGCGCGTCGGACCACGTCGGGGCCGGTGTTGTGACCGAAATGTGCAGACCCGACCGCGTCAGGCAGCACCCTCACCGAGGTACGCGAGCCACGTCGGGTCGAGCTCCTTGGTCGTCGCCAACAGTCGCCAGTGCGGACCCTTGGGCGGCACCAACTGGGCGCGCAGTGTCCAGCCGATCTCACTGAGCAATTTGTCCGCCTTGCGATGGTTGCACGAGGCGCAGCATGCGACGCAGTTCTCCCACGAGTGGCCACCTCCGCGACTACGCGGGACCACATGGTCGACGGTTTCGGCTTTGCTTCCGCAGTACGCGCACCGGAACCGGTCGCGGTGCATCAGCGCGGCGCGGGTCATCGGCACTCGCGCTCGGTACGGAACACGGACGAACGTCCGCAATCTGATCACCGACGGCACCTGGACCGAGAAGTCCGCAGACCGAATGAACGGGCCCTCCGGATCGTCGTGCACCACGTCGGCTTTCCCACAAACGAGAAGAACCACCGCCCGGCGCATCGGAAGCGCGGTCAGTGGTTCGAATGTGGCATTGAGGAGCAGCACACGGCGCTTGACCCACGCCGGAACGGCGTCGTCGCCCGTGGCGGTGTGAGCCGTCGGCACCACACGCAGCGGAAAAGCCCCCGAGGCCGTCTCACGCTGGTCGTGCGCGGTGCGGCCCTCAGTGGGCGGGAGTTGTCGATGGCGGTGTTGCGAGTTCTTCATGCGTTGCTCCAGAGACAGTCGGCGCCCGCGCATGGCTTGCGTGGAACACGAGTGACAGTGGAACACGAATACACCGTCCACGCACAGCCTTTTTCTCGGCATTTTCTGTTGCCGAACGGTGAACATCTCGCGTCCTCGCGTTCACGATCGACGATCGGCGGCTCCATGCGCAGCGTGACTGGCGAGATCTCGACGTCTCCGTAGACTTTTCGGGTGTCCGTATCAACCTTCCTGTCCGCATCGTCCCTTCCCGACCCGTCGCTGTTGCGAGATCTCGACACCCGAGCTTTCGAGTTGACTGAGACCGGACGCGACTGGCTGGTCGATCGTCCGCTGCAGGCTCTGGGCTATCTGGTCCTCGCCATCGTGCTGCGACTGGTCCTGCACAAACTGATCGACCGATTCACCCGCAACAACGTCGGGAAGTCTCCGATGCTGTTGCGCCCGCTCCGCGACCGGTCGTCGAGCACCGTCAAGGGCGCGATTCTCAACGAGCGTCGCAAACAACGGGCCAACACGATCGGCTCGGTGCTCAAGTCGGCGGTCTCGGTCATGATTCTCACGTGGTTCGTGCTCTCGGTGCTCGATGTGGCGGGGGTCAATGTCGCTCCGTTCATCGCCTCGGCGGGCATCGTCGGTGTCGCCTTGGGCTTCGGTGCCCAGAACCTGGTTCGAGACTTTCTGTCGGGCATCTTCATGCTCCTCGAGGACCAGTACGGAGTGGGTGACGTCGTCGACCTCGGTGAAGCGACCGGCACCGTCGAGAGCGTGGGGCTACGCGTCACGACGATCAGGGATGTCAACGGCACGGTCTGGTACTGCCGCAACGGCGAGGTGCTGCGCGTGGGCAACATGAGTCAGGGCTTCGCGGTCGCCGTTCTCGATCTGCCCGTGTCCCACACGGCCAACATCGACGAGGCCCGCGCAGTCGCCGAACGCACCACGCTGAAGGTGGTGGAGTCGAAAGACTTCGCCGACGACATTCTCGAACCGCCCGAGATGCTCGGGGTCAATGCGGTCAGCGCCGACACGGTCACCATCCGCATCACGATCAAGACCCGCCCCGGCCGCCAGTGGGCCGTGCAGCGCCGACTCCACCAGGAGATACTCCAGGCATTCGACGATGCCGACATCAAGGCACCGTACGCCCTGGGTCGCCCGGGTGGGGTCGTGGCCGAGCGCGGCAACTGAACAGACCATGATGGTGAGCGACGCCGACCAGGAACGAACAGAGAGAGTGTGATGACCGAACCGCAGCAGACGTTCTACGACGCGGTAGGCGGTGCCGAGACGTTCCGGTCACTCACGGCGAAATTCTACGAGGAAGTCGCCAAGGACGAGATTGTGCGCCCGTTGTACCCGGAGGAGGATCTGGCACCGGCCGAACGGCGGATGCGGATGTTCCTCGAACAGTACTGGGGCGGTCCGCGGACGTATTCCGACGAGCGCGGCCATCCTCGATTGCGGATGCGACACAACCCGTTTCGGATCGGACCGATGGAGCGAGACGCGTGGCTTCGCTGCATGCACATCGCGATCGCGTCGATCGACCCGAAGGTCATGGACTCCGCGCACCGAGCACAGTTGATCGACTACATGGAGATGGCCGCCAATTCGATGATGAACTCGGCGATCTGACGGCGGCAGCGCAGCGGGTTACAGCGATCCGACCCGCTGCGGGCTCTTGCCGCCGGCAGCGGCCTTGAGGTTGCCCATGCGGGTGCGAACGGAACCAGCCACCTTGAGTGCGAAACTCACGGGCGCCGGCAGATGCTGGCGCAGAATGGCGTGCTTGCGTACGTAGTTCTCGACGTGCCACTCCGACCAGGTGCCCGCACGGAACAGTGCAGCATCACCCGGGAGCAGGGTGCGCGGTGCGTGGTCGTCACTGGACACGGTCACCGAACCGTCCATGATGTGCACGATCTCGTCGACGGCGAAGTACCAACGGAAACGTCCCGCAGTGCAGTCCCATACGTTGGTGGTAGTAGTGCCGTCGATGCTCTTCGACCACTCGGCGAGGCGCGCCTGCGGGTTTCCTTCGAGAATCCAGGTGGGTTCGATGGGGCTGTCGTCGAGTGCGATGTCGCCGAGTCGTACGGCTTCGATGGTCGAAGTGATCATGGTTTCCGTCGCGTCCTCACCGTCGGGCGCGGCTTCCGCCGCTACTGGTTGCCAGAGCAGAAACATACAACACTTTCTCAACGAAACGGCACGAGTCGGTCATGTGAATGAGCACAAAGCTTTACTGTTCGTTGACCTGACATCCTGCCTCCCACTGTGCCCCAACGCCCCTGAATCGTTCCGCGGCCGATCGTTTGGCACTATTGCCCCTTGTGACCGATCCGATCGAAAGCTCCGAGCTGCTGTGGTGGCAGGACGCCGTCTTCTACCAGATCTATCCCCGGTCGTTCGCGGACTCCAACGGTGACGGCATCGGTGACCTCGACGGAATTCGGGACAAGCTCGGCTACCTCGAACTGCTTGGTATCGACGCCGTCTGGATCGGACCCATCACGCGCTCGCCCATGGCCGATCACGGGTACGACGTGTCCGATCCTCGCGACATCGACCCCTTGTTCGGCAACCTGGAGATCTTCGACGCGTTGGTCGACGAGGCTCATGCGCGCGACATCAAGGTCACGATGGATCTGGTGCCCAATCACACCAGCAGCGAGCACCCGTGGTTCAGATCGGCCCTCGCAGCTACGCGCGGTAGTGCCGAACGAGCCCGCTACATCTTTCGAGACGGACGGGGTGACGACGGTTCGCAGCCACCGAACAACTGGCCGAGCATCTTCGGTGGCCCGGCCTGGACCCGCATCACCGAGCCCGACGGGTCCCCCGGCCAGTGGTACCTGCACATCTTCGCGCCCGAGCAGCCGGATCTGAACTGGGACAATCCCGAGGTGTTCGAGGACTTCGCGCGCACCCTGCGATTCTGGCTCTCCCGCGGCGTCGACGGCTTCCGACTCGACGTGGCGCACGGTATGGCCAAACCGGTGGACCTGGCCGACATGAGTCTCGAACTGAACGCGTTGATGAAGAACGACGACGACGATCCCCGATTCAACAACCCTAGGGTCCACGAGCTGCATCGACGCATCAGAGCCGTCATGGACGAATTCCCCGACGCGGTGACCGTGGGCGAGATCTGGGTGCAGGACAACGTGCGGTTCTCCGAATACATCCGGCCCGACGAGCTGCACCTGGGCTTCAACTTCCGGCTGGCCAGTGTCGATTTCGATGCGTCGACCATCCGCGACGCCATCTCCAATTCCCTCGCCGCTGTCGAACTGGTTGCCGGAACTCCCACGTGGACATTGTCGAACCACGACGTCGAGCGCGAGGTCACCCGGTACGGCGGTGGGGACCGGGGTCGGGCGCGCTCCCGCGCCATGATTCTCGTCGAATTGGCCCTTCCCGGAACAATTTTCGTGTACAACGGTGCCGAGCTCGGGTTGCCCAACGTGCAACTGCCCGACAGCGCGTTGCAGGATCCGGTGTGGGAGCGATCCGGGCATGCCGAACGTGGCCGAGACGGCTGTCGGGTGCCGATGCCCTGGGAGGGACACTCACCGCCCTTCGGATTCTCCTCCACGGATCGAACCTGGTTGCCGATGCCGCCGGAGTGGGACGGGTACACCGCCGAGGCGCAACTCGAGGACGTCGATTCGATGCTGAGCCTCTACCGGACGGCCTTCGAACTGCGGGCGCTGCGTCCGGAATTCACCGGCACCGGAATCGATTGGTACGGATCACCTCCCGGCTGCCTGGCGTTTCGCCGAAGCGGGGGTCTGATCTGTGCCCTGAACGCGTCGGAGGAGTCGATCCCGCTGCCTCCCGGCGAGTTGCTGCTGGCCAGTGCCCGGATGGTGGACGGCAAACTTCCGGCGAACGCTGCTGCGTGGCTCGTCTAACGCTCGACGGTGAGCGACAACTGCTGTCCCGCCCGACGAGCGAAGATCGACCCGTAGCGGGCATCGAGGCGTAGCCACACCTTCGACACGCGCACCCGAACGACCTCGTCGGGTGCGATTCGATCCGGGTCGATGTCGACGGTCAACGGGTCGCTGCCGCTGTGCGGAACGAAACCCATTGCGGTGAGGGCGAACACCGTCCGCATGGAGATCGACACGTCGTCGGCGTCACCGGCGACGTGGAGAACTTCCTGTTCGAGCAACGAACTCGGCGGGCCGTGGCTGCTACCGTGCTCCTTGGCCAGTGCGACGCCGCGTTGCGCGAGCCCCACGAGCACCCTGGCGGGCACATCGTCGAGATGGTCGAATCCGCCGTCCGGCGGCAGGGCACCGCGCCACGCGGAATCCATCGAGAACCCCGGGTCGATCACACCGTCGACCGCCTGCGCCGCCGCCGCAACCAACACGTCGGCACCGGCACTGGTGTCGTCGGGCACCACGGTTCCGGTGATCACCCGCGCTGCCAGCGCATCGAAACCCGTTGCTGCCCAACACGAAACACCGCCACCCGCTCGGGTCCGCATACGGATCACCGCAGCTTCGTCCAGACGCAGCGCCCTGCTGCAGAACGTCGCGAGGTTCTCCCGCTCGACCGCGTCGGGAACGGTCAGTACGCGCTCATACACGCTGCCAGCTCATCAAGAACTCGCGCTCGGTCGGGGTGAGTCGACGCAACCGCTGCGCATCGATGTCGAACGCCGCGATCTGCGTCGAGGCCACGACGGCGGCAGGGGTGTCCAGCGAGGCACCCCTGGCCCGCACCTCGTAACCGACGACGAAGTCCACCGCCCGCACCGCATCGATCCACATGAAGACATCGAGGGGACCGTCCTCGTGCCGGAGCTGGCCTCGATACTTCACGTGCAGATCCGCGATCACCGCTCCGTGACGCAGGTTCGCCGTGGGCCTCCCGTCCACCAACAGCCACGGAATGCGGGCCTCTTCGAGGAGAGTGACCATCCGGGCATGGTTGATGTGTTGGTACACATCCATGTCCGACCACCGCACGTCCACGGTGGCATGGAAGCCCACTCGCGCGGTTGCAGGTCGCTGGTCGGACAGATGGGCGTCGGGCACACTCACGTGGTCAATCCCTCTTCTCGGTCGAGTGTCGTCGTTTTCGGCAGTTGCGACGTGGTGCGGAAGGTCATGACACCGTGTCGATCACGGCACCATGTCGGTCACGGCACCGTGTCGGTCACGGCACCATGTTGCGCACCTGTCGGGCAGCGACCGACAGGGTGGCCAGGTCGAGGGTTCCCGACTCGGCGATCTCGGTCAATGCCGCGCGAGACCTCGCGAGCCGGGACGAGTTGGTCGACTCCCATTCCGCGATCTTCTCCGCTACCGACTCCTCCGGCTCGCCGCCTGCCAGTACGGCCTGCGTGATTCCCCGGAGAGAGGAGTACAGGTCGTCGCGAAGGGCCAAGCGCGCCAACGAGTGCCAGCGATCTCCACGAGCCAGCTTGGAGACGGCAGTGAGCAACCAGTCGATACCGATGTGCGCGTCCAGGGCGAAATAGAGCTCGGCGACCTCGGCTCCGTCCCGATCCACGATGTCGGCGATGTCGATGATGTCGAGCAGGCAGTACACGTCGAGCAACCCGTAGATCCGACGAGCCAGGTCGGCCGGCGCGCCGCGTTCGATCGCCGCAGCCGATCGCGAGTCCAGGTCGCTGGCTTGATGCCCGGAGATCCACGTCGACACCGACGGTTGCAGTGCCCGCACCTGGCCGGCGTACCGGCTGATCTCGGCTCCGACGGCCAGCGGCTGGGGACGGTTGGCGAGCAGCCACCGCGAGACGCGGTCGAGCATGCGGCGCGACTCGAGCAACAGTTCGGCCGAGACCGCTGTCGGCACGTCCGCGGCCCTGATCGAGTTCCACACCTCGTCGAGTCCGAATATCTCGGTGGCGGCCGCGAACGCGCGAATGGCATCGGTGCCTGCCGCACCCGAATCCTCGGTCAATCTGTAGGGGAACGTGATGCCGCCGCAGTCGATGGCCTCGTTGGCCAGCGTCGTGGCCACCAGCTGCCGCCGGAGCGGATGTGCGGTGATCGCGTCGGCATACGGCTCGCGCAGCGGCTCGGGGAAGTACTTGGGTAGCCGCGGAGCGAAGACGTCGCTGTCGGGGAGTTCGCTGTCGAGCAACTCCGCTTCCAACGCCAACTTCACGTGAGCCATCAACGTCGCCAGTTCCGGCGAGGTCAATCCTCGGCCGTCCTGCTTGCGTCGACGCAGGTCCGCCTCGGTCGGTAGCGCCTCGAGCTCTCGGTCGAGTCCGCGGCGCACTTCCAGGTCCTCGATCACCCGGCTGTGCACCGTGACCAGGCTCGGTGCGTCGAACCTCGATGTGCCGAGCAGCTCGTTCTGCATGATGTTGTCCCACAACACCAATCTGCCCACCTCGTCGGTCATGGACGCGAGCAGCTCGTCTCGATCCTCGCGCGCCAGGTTGCCGTTGGTGATGGCCGTTTCCAACAGGATCTTGATGTTGACCTCGTGATCGGAGCAGTCGACACCCGCCGAGTTGTCCACGGCGTCGGTGTTGATCTTGCCTCCGGCAGCGGCGTATTCGATGCGGCCCAGGGCGGTGGCTCCGAGGTTGCCGCCCTCCCCCACCACTGCGGCGCGGACGTCGATTCCGTCGACCCTGACCATGTCGTTGGCCTTGTCGCCGACCTCGGCATTGGTCTCGGTCGATGCCTTGATGTACGTGCCGATTCCGCCGTTCCACAGCAGATCGGCCGGAGCCCGAAGGATTGCGTTCACCAGCTCCGGCGGAGACAGCGCGTCCACGGAATCGCCCAGCCCCAAGGCGGCACGTGCAGCCGCACTGATCGGGACGGACTTGCGGGTCCGTTCCCACACTCCACCGCCCGCACTGATGAGCGAGGTGTCGTAGTCCGCCCACGACGACCGCGGCAGTGCGAACAACCGCTCCCGCTCGGCGAACGAGGACTCACGCTCGGGGTCGGGATCGAGAAAGATGTGCCGGTGATCGAACGCGGCGAGCAGGCGAATGTGCCGGCTGAGCAACATGCCGTTGCCGAACACGTCCCCGCTCATGTCGCCGACACCGACGACGGTGAAATCCTGGCTCTGCGTGTCGATTCCGAGCTCGCGGAAGTGGCGTTTGACGCTCTCCCACGCACCCTTGGCGGTGATGCCCATGGCTTTGTGGTCGTAGCCGGCCGAACCACCGGAGGCGAAGGCGTCGCCGAGCCAGAAGCCGTACTTCGCGGCCACGTCGTTGGCCATGTCGGAGAACGTCGCGGTGCCCTTGTCCGCGGCAACGACCAGGTAGGTGTCGTCTCCGTCGCGGCGTACGACGCCGGTGGGAACCGTCACCGTTCCGGTGGCACGGTCGAGATTGTCGGTGATGTCGAGCAACCCGGCGATGAACAGCCGGTAGCAGGCCTTGCCTTCCTCGGCATGGGCCTGACGATCTCGATCGGCGTCACCGGTCACGACGGGGGGCCGCTTGACGACGAATCCGCCTTTGGCTCCGACCGGCACGATGACGGCGTTCTTGACCATCTGGGCTTTGGCGAGTCCGAGGATCTCGGTCCGGAAGTCCTCACGTCGATCCGACCAGCGCAGTCCGCCGCGAGCCACGGCCCCGAACCGCAGGTGCACACCTTCGACGCGGGGTGAGTACACGAAGATCTCGAACTTCGGCTTCGGCTTGGGCAATTCGGCGATCGACTGCGGGTCGAACTTGAGCGAGAGGTACTCGCGATGTTCGCCGTCGACTCCCACCACGAAGTAGTTGGTTCGCAAGGTCGCGCGAATCAGCTCGAACATGCTGCGCAGGATTCGGTCGGCATCGAGGCTGACGACCTCGTCGATCAGTTCCCCCAGCTGGGTACCGATCGACTGCGCGTTCTCCTCCGAGCTCGCCTCGGGATCGAACTGCGCCTCGAACAACCCGACCAACAGCCGAGCGGTGCGCGGATGCGTCAGCAGCACACCTTCGATGTTGAACTGACTGTAGGGAAAACCGGCCTGGCGCAGATACTTCGCGTAGGCGCGCAACACCACGGCCTGCCGCCAGTGCAGGCCCGCGCGCATGACCAGCTCGTTGAACCGGTCTGCCTCGGCAGCGCCGCTCCACACCGCCGCGAACGCGTCGGTGAACCGATGCTGCACTCGGCTCTCACGATCGGCGGTGCCTGCCTCGGACAATTCCGCATCGATGTCACCGTCGATTGCCGAGCGCAGCATCTCGCGCGAGGCGGAGAGCCCGAAATCATATATCCAGCAAGACATTCCGTCCGGCCGAACCACGGGGTACGGTCGTTCGTCGTCGACCTCGACGCCGAGGCTCTGCAGAATGGGCAGCACCTGCGACAGCGAGACGCCCGCGCCGCCGATGTACAACGAAAACCGCCAACTGCCAACGGCGGACTGCTCGTTGCGGTAGAGCTGCATGTCGATCGACTCGGCACCGAGCCCTTCGAGGCGCGCGATGTCGGTGACCGCCCGAGCCGGACTGAAATCCTGCTTGTAGGCCTCGGGGAACGCCTCGGTGTACCGCTGAATACGCAGCGGGTCGACCGTACGGTCGAGCGAGACTGCGTCGCCGAGGGAATCCTCCCAGGTTCTGGTGGTCTCGGTCAGCGCCCCCTCGATCCGGGTGATGTCCTCGGCACCGAGCTCCGTCGACGCCGTTCCCGGTGCGCGACGAACGGTCACGTGCAACAGCGCCAGGTCCGATTCCGTCACGCGCGCTGTGTAGTCGAGAGAGGTACCACCGAGTTCACGGAGCAACCGATCCTGGATGGCGAGACGCACACGGGTGGTGTAACGATCGCGCGGCAGGTACACCAGGGCGGAGACGAAGGAGCCGCTGGCATCGGGCCGGACGAACAGTTTGACCTTGCGCCGACGGCCAAGTGCCAGAACAGCACTCGCGGTCTCGAACAGCCAGGCCGCAGAGGTCGCGAACAGTTCCGAGCGCGGCATCGACTGCAGCACCTCGAGCATCGCCTGACCGGAGAACGACCCGAGATCGTGGCCTGCGCGGGCGATCACCGATCGAACCCGACGCTCGATCACCGGAATGTCGAGCACGTTCTCGTGCAGCGCCGTGACGGTGAAGACGCCGACGAAGCGGTGCTCGGCGGAGTTCTCGTTGTCGAGAACACTCACGAAGTAGGGGTAGACCGCGCGGTGCACCGTGGCCGGACTCGCACCCTGCGTCAGGGTCACCAGATCGCGCTGACCGAGTAGTTCCGAGCCGTCCACCTCGTGCGCCGCGTCGCGCAGGACACCGAGACTGCTCGACTCGTCGCCGGTGGCCGTCCGTGCGCCGTCGACTCCGTCGATCCGGTAGCGGCGGTAGCCGAGGAGCGTGTAATGGCCGTCCCCGAGCCAACGCAGCAACGCGGCGGCGTCGCGATGATCGACGGCGATGTCGGACTCCGGATCACCGGCCCGCTGGGCCGCTTCGTCGAGCAGATCGGCGACTTCGGCCTGCACCCGACGCATTCGATCGGTGTCGCCGACCACCTGACGCACGTCGGCCAACACCCGGCGCGCCTCCGACTCGACGCGGGCGAGCGCGTCCTCGGACGTGGCGGGATGCAGCTGAACGTGAATCCAGGATTCGCGTCGACCGTCGGGGGTCAGGCCCGTCAGCTTGCCGTCGGCGTCGCGGGCCACCGAGAGGATGGGATGAATCACGTCGGTGTACTCGATGCCGAGTCGGGAGAGCAGCGAGATGACCGATTCGACGAGGAGCGGCATGTCGTCGGTGACGATCTGCAGGTAGCTGCCCGCGGCCCGATGGGCGGCAGAACTCGACTCACTCGGTCGGTGAACCGCCACGTTCGCGGTCTCGGGACGCCGCTGCGCGGCCAACCGGACGTGCCGATGAAAGGACGTGGTGTCGGGGCTGTGCGCGGACGCTCCGACGGCCGTCGTGTCCACGTGCTCGAAGTACTCGGCACGCAGGGTCGCCAGCTCGGCCAGGAGTCGGTCGTCGAGCCCGTTGGCCCAATCGTTGTCGGGCAGGTCCAGCGAGCGTGGCATGGTGTTCGAGTACTCCCTCGTGAGGATTTTCCCGACGCCCGCCGATCGCCGGTCGTCGATGACTACTCGACCTTAGTGTCGAACACCCCGTTACCGCAGTGACCTCGCAGACCCAGCGCGTGGCGCGAACTGCGCGACGGCTCTATTCGACGTGCAGGTACTCGGTGAGCAGTCCCCGCTCGTGCTCGTCCAGAGGACGCGACGACGAGGTGGCGAGATCGAAGGCGACCATCGTCGCCTCGGCGTCCGCACACAGTTTTCCGTCGCGGTCGGTCACCACGTGCCGGACGCCGTAGGAGGTGGTCCCGATACGCGTGACCCACAGCTCGATCGTCAACGGTCCGGAGTCGTCGAGAATCGGGTGCAGAAAATCGGTGACGAGCTTTCGGACCACGGCCGCACCCCGTTGCTTCGAGCCTCCCAAGACCGCGTTCAGAAACTGAACGCGGCCTTCCTGGAGGTATTCGACGAAGCGGGTGTTGTTGACGTGGCCGAGGCGATCGGAATCTCCCCACCGCACCTGGAGCGTGCAGGTGAAGGTCTTTCCTGCCACGTCAGTCCCTGGTCAGCTTCCGGTGTGTGACGCGATGCGGACGGGCCGCGTCGGGTCCGAGGCGTTCGACCTTGTTGGCCTCGTAGCCCTCGAAGTTGCCCTCGTACCAGTACCACGCGGCCTCGTTGTCGCCGAAGCCACCTTCCCACGCCAGGATGTGCGTGCAGGTGCGGTCCAGGAACCACCGGTCGTGCGAGATGACCACGGCGCAACCGGGGAATTCCTCGAGCGCGTTCTCGAGCGATCCGAGTGTTTCGACGTCGAGGTCGTTGGTCGGTTCGTCGAGCAGGATCAGGTTGCCGCCCTGCTTGAGTGTCATCGCCAGGTTCAGACGGTTGCGCTCACCACCGGACAGAACTCCTGCAGGCTTCTGCTGATCGTGACCCTTGAACCCGAACGAACTGATGTACGCGCGGGACGGGAACTCGGAGTTGCCGACGGTGATGAAGTCGAGGCCGTCGGAGACCGTCTCCCACACCGTCTTCTTCGAGTCGATGCCCGACCGGTTCTGGTCGACGTAGCTGAGTTTGACCGTCTGTCCGATCTTGACCTCACCGCCGTCCGGCTCCTCGAGCCCGACGATCGTCTTGAACAGCGTCGTCTTACCGACACCGTTGGGGCCGATGACGCCGACGATGCCGTTGCGGGGCAACGTGAACGAGAGATCCTTGATCAGTACGCGGCCGTCGAAGCCCTTGTCCAGGCTCTTGACCTCCACCACGACGTCGCCGAGGCGCGGCGGGTTGGGGATCTGGATCTCGTCGAAGTCGAGCTTCCTGGTCTTCTCGGCCTCGGCCACCATCTCGTCGTAACGAGCCAGACGAGACTTGCTCTTGGCCTGACGCGCCTTGGCACCGGAGCGAACCCAGGCGAGCTCGTCCTTGAGGCGCTTCTGCAGCTTCTGGTCCTTCTTGCCCGATACCTCGAGGCGTTCGGCCTTCTTCTCCAGGTACGTGGAGTAGTTGCCCTCGTACGGGTACAGGTGTCCGCGGTCGACCTCGGCGATCCACTGCGCCACGTGGTCGAGGAAGTACCGGTCGTGTGTGACGGCGAGAATTGCACCCGAGTACGCGGCCAGGTGCTGCTCGAGCCAGAGCACGCTCTCGGCGTCGAGGTGGTTGGTCGGCTCGTCGAGCAGCAGCAGGTCCGGCTTGCTCAGCAGCAGCTTGCACAGCGCCACGCGGCGCTTCTCACCACCGGAGAGGTTGGTGACGGGCGACTCGGGCGGCGGGCAGCGCAGCGCGTCCATCGCCTGTTCGAGCTGTGAGTCGATCTCCCAGGCATCGGCGTGGTCGAGCTTTTCCTGCAGCTCGCCCATCTCTTCCATCAGCTCGTCGGAGTAGTCGGTGGCCATCAGCTCGGCGATCTCGTTGTACCGCTTGAGCTGGACCATCGTCTCGCCGAGGCCGTCCTCGACGTTCTCACGAACGGTCTTGGTGTCGTCGAGGACCGGTTCCTGCATGAGGATGCCGACCGAGGCACCGGGAGCGAGGAACGCCTCACCGTTTCCGGGCTGATCGATTCCCGCCATGATCTTGAGGATGCTGGACTTACCGGCGCCGTTGGGGCCGACGACGCCGATCTTCGCTCCCGGATAGAAGCTCATCGTCACGTCGTCGAGGATGACTTTGTCGCCGTGCGCCTTGCGCACCTTCTTCATGGTGTAAATGAATTCAGCCATGACGCCCAGCTTATCGGTGCGAGCGAGTCTCCGGCACCACCGCCCGAGGGCGCAGCCGCCGTCCACACCCGATCGTAGGTTCCGATGCAGCGCGGACGGCGGGTCCCGGGTCTGCGTCAGGCCGGAACGGACTCGCGCACGTCGTCGTCGATGCGGTCGTGATCGCGATCCTCATCCGCGTCCACGGGTTCGGTCGCTCCCGGATCGCCGTCCGTCGCAGCGTCGGATGCCACCGCTCGCGTCCGGTGGATCGAGACGTTGCAGCGCGCGAGATCCGGTCCGACGGCACTGGCCCGCATCTCGAGATCTGCGCGTTCGACTCCGTCACGATTGGTGTACTCGTTGGTGCGTAGCTGTCCGTAGGCGATGATCGGGTCGCCCTTCATCAGCGACGCCCCGACGCCGCGCACCAGGCGACGCCAGCACGTGACCGTCAGGTAGAGGGTTCCACCGTCGGTCCATTCGCCGGTGTTGCGGTCCTGCCGTCGGGCGTTGCTGGCCATCCGGAAGCTGAGGACCTCGTCGCCGGTGGGCGTGGAGCGCTTGACGGGATTGGTGATGACCGTGCCGACCACGGCGCATTGTGCTTCGTACATGTTGTCTTCCCCTCGATCGATGTCGCGTGATTGCGATCGAGTTCGAGACTGCTACGCGGAGAACGTCCGCGGTGAACGAGTCGGCGAAATGTGGACAACTGCCCGGTCTGTGGATGAACGGCCGGAATCGGGGTCCGTGAGAGCCGAGAATGTCGGGGAGGTGTGCTAGTCGGGAATTTCGGCGTACGTGTGGCCGTCGAGCACGGGAACCACGCGGCCCGCAGTGAGCGAAGCAACAAGCGCCGCAGTCGAATCGGCGTCCGGCACCGCGACGGTCAGTACCGCGCACGCACCGTAGGAGGTGCCGACCACCAGGACTCCGTGCCCCCGCAGTTCCGATTCCACCCGGCCGACCTCGGCGTGATCGAGTTCGAGCGTCATGATCTCGCGTCGCTCCCGGGTCAGGAACGTCGCTCCGGACAGGGCCTCGGTCACCGCGCCGCCGTAGGCACGCGCCAGTCCGCCGGTGCCCAGCTTGGTTCCGCCGAAGTATCTGCTGACGACCGCGACGACGTTGGTCAGGTGATGGCCGCGGAGCACGTCGAGCATCGGTGTACCTGCCGTGCCACCGGGTTCACCGTCGTCGTTGGACCGCTCGATGCGCTGATCGGGGTCGGCCAGTGTGTCGCCGGCCGAGGAATCGACGATGAAAGCCGAACAATGATGTCCGGCAGCAGGATCGGCCTTGCGAGCTGCGGCGATCACCGCCCGCGCCTCCGCTTCGGTGCCCGCGCGATCGACGACGGCAACGAACCTGGACTTCTTGACGTCGGTCTCGCACTCGACGCGGCTCGCGATGGTGCGCAGTGGGGTCACCCGGTCACTCTCATGCAGCCACACTGTCCACGACATCGTCTGCGGCACGGACCAATTGGGCGTACATGCCGTCGTTCTCGAGCAGCGAATCGTGGGTTCCGACCTCGCGAACGACGCCGTGGTCGAGTACTGCGATGCGGTCCGCGGAGCGCACCGTGGACAGTCGATGCGCGATGAGGATGGTCGTTCGCCCCTCCATCAGGCCGTCGAGCGCGGTTTGCACTGCGCGTTCGGTGCGATTGTCCAGAGCACTGGTCGCTTCGTCGAGCACCAGGATCGGCGGGTTGCGCAGCACCGTTCTGGCGATCGCGATGCGCTGCTTCTCACCGCCCGAGAAGCGGTACCCGCGCTCGCCGACCATGGTGTCGTAGCCGTCGTCGAGGCCGTCGATGAAGTCGTGGATCTGCGCCGTGCGAGCCGCCGCGACGATCTCCTCGTCGGTGGCGTCGGGTTTGGCGAATCGCAGGTTCTCTCGAATGGTGGCGTGGAACAGGTACGTCTCCTGGGAGACGACGCCGACCAGGTCCGCGATCGTCTCCGACGCGAGCTCCCGCAGATCGATGCCGTCGATGGTCACCGTTCCGGCCGTCGGATCGTGTAGCCGCGCAACGAGATAGCCCAGGGTCGTCTTACCGGATCCGGTGGCACCGACCAGGGCGAGAGTGCTTCCGGCCGGGACCGCGAGGTCGATAACGCTCAAGGTCGGAACCGTTGCCGCGGCGTAGGTGAAGTCGACACCGCGGAATGCGACGTCGCCGCGGACGGTCTCCCGGGGCAGTGCCACCGGGTGGGCGGGCTCGGCCACGTCGATCGGTAGATCGAGGTACTCGAACACGCGACCGAACAGGGCGAGCGAGGCCTGTACCTCGACACCGGTGTTGAGCAACTGCATGGTGGGCCGGAACAACTGGGTCTGCAGAGCGGTGAACGCGACGAGGGTGCCGATCGTCAGCGCGCTCCCCTGCCCGATGGTGATGCCGGCGAACCAGTACACCAGTGCAGGCATGACGGCGAAGCTGATCTGGATGGTGGCCATTCGCCATTTTCCGGCCATCATCGCCGCGAGTTCGACGCCCGCGACCTCGTGGGACCGGGCGGCGAACTTGTCGGTCAGAGCCTGGGCGGAACCGGTGGTCTTGCCCAGCAGAATGCCGCTGACCGACAGTGATTCCTCGATCTGCACCGACAGGTCGCCGAGCAACTTCTGTCGTTTCGTGGAGATCTTGCGCCGCTCGTCGCCGATGCGGCGGGCGACGCGGACGAAGACCGGCAGGATGATCAACGAGAACGTGGCGAGCTTCCAGTCCAGCAGGAAGAGTGCGACCACCGTCGCGGCAACGGTCGTGGCGTTCTGCGCGATGGACGTGGCGGTGTTGGTGACCACCGATTGCATGCCGCCGATGTCGTTGGCGATACGTGATTGGACCTCGCCGGTGCGGGTGCGCGCGAAGAACCCGAGGGATTGGCGTTGCAGGTGCGAGTAGACCTGGACGCGAAGATCGTGCATGAGTCGTTGACCGACGCCGTTGGACATCCAGGTCTGTACGACGCCGAGAGTGTTGGTGGCGACTGCAACTGCGATCATGCCGAGTGCGATGAAGCTGACGAGCGTGACGTCGCGGTCGGGTATCGCATGATCGAGGAGTTCGCGAAGAAGCAAGGGGGACGCGAGCGCGATGATCGCGCTGACGACGATGATCGCGCTGACGGCGGCGATCTTGCGGCGGTAGGGCGTGAACAGAGCCAGGACTCGGCGCACGGGTGCTGGATCGGACGCGAGGAGAGAACGTTCGGGTCGGCTTTCCAAGTAGACCTCCGTGGTAGCTGAAGTGCGGGGTCACCGAAGTGATATGCAGAGGCTACCTCACTATGAGGTAGCCGGCAACCGTCGCTATGATCCGTTGCATGGAAACCGGACACTCGCCCAACCTGAGCGATTCGTTCATGGCCGTTGCGCGGCGCATCCGACGCAGCCACATGGCTGCGTTGGAACCGTTCGGCCTCAATCCTTCGCAGAGCCGAGCCCTGCACGTGTTGGCGCGCGAGCCCGAGTCCGTGCGACTACGCGATTTGGCCGAACACCTGCGGATCGTGGCGCGGTCGGCCACCGACATCGTCGACTCGCTCGAGGCGGCGCATCTGGTGACGCGGCAACAGGATCCGAGCGATCGGCGAGCCGTCCTGGTCGAGCTGACCGACACCGGCCGTGCGCTGCTGGACCGGATCGACGACGCACGCCGTCAGGTGTCCTCGGACATGTTCGACGGCCTGGAGCCCGCGGAACGCGTCGAGCTGAACCGACTGTTGAGCAAGATCGCCGAGACGGACTGACCCGAAGGCCGATCAGCGCTCGCCGGTTCGATCGCGTCGAGCGAGCTCGGCGAACATCGCATTGTGCGCGGCCAGATCGGCATCGTGATCGCGCTCGGCGGCGCGGTCACCACGCCTGGCATCCCGATCGTCGCTGCGGGACCACTGGATCAGCAGCGCCAGCATGACGAGCACCAGCGGAACCTCGCCGGTGGCCCAGGCGATACCGCCGCCGAGCTTCTGATCCCCGAGCAGATCGGAGTTCCAATCCAGCCCGAGCGTCCGGTAGAACCAGGCACCCATCACGGTGTTCATACTCATCAGTGCCACTCCGAAGAAGGCATGGAACGGCAGCGAACCGAACACGACTGCGAGTTTGGTGACCGGAGCGATCTTGCGCGGAGACGGATCGACACCGATGACGGTCCAGTAGAACAGGTAACCGCTGAGCACGAAGTGCAGGTTCATCAGCAGGTGCGCGCCGTGACTGTCCAGTACCGCTCCGAAGATGCCACCGAGATAGAGGACGTAGAAGCCGCCGACGAAGATCAGCGAGGCGACGAGCGGATGGGTCAGGAACTGCGAGATTCGACTGTGCAGTCCGAGCAACAGCCATTCACGAATCCCGGGAACGCCGTCCTTGCCCGCCGCGGGCAGCACCCGCAATGCCAGCGTCAACGCACCACCGAGCGCGAGGAGGACCGGTGCCAGCATCGAGAGCATCATGTGACCGGTCATGTGCACGCTGAACACGGCCGTGGAGTAGCGACCGATTCCCGAGGACGTGCTGATCAGAAGCGTCAGGCAGCCCAGGACCCACGCCACGGTACGGCCGACGGGCCACGCGTCGCCGCGCAGCCGCAGTCGACGAACGCCGATCAGATACACCACGGCCATGACGATGGCAGCGGTACCGAAGATCAGATCGAAGCGCCAGTCCAGCGCCATTCGCGCGAACGTCGGCGGGCCGCTGAGGTCGTATCCGAGTGCAGCCTCGGTCGGCGTGAGATCGGGGTCGATCTCGGCGGGAGGCGGTGTGCGGCCGAGCCCGACGGCCAGTCCGATGGTCGCCGCGAGGACCAGTACCTCGGCTCCGGCGAAGCGAAGCAGCGGCCCGCGGGCCGAGGGATCGGCGACCAGGGCCGGTAGTGCGCGGCGACGCTGCATCCAGCCGAAACCTCCCAGCACGATCAGGGCCACGATCTTGCCCACGATCAGCAGGCCGTAGGTGGTGGTGAACAGGTCGGAGATCGATACGCGAACCAACGCGTTGATGACGCCACTGATGCCCATCACCACGAAACAGACTCCGGCGATCGTGGAGAATCGGCGAGCCGCGACATCGGCATGCGCACCGTGCCTGCGAACGTGTGCCAGCAGCGCGAACAGTCCGCCCGCCCACAGCGACGCGGCTCCGAGGTGCAGGATCAAGCTGTTGGTGGCGATGTCGTGCGATCCGCCCGCCGAGGAGTGGCCGCTCAGCGCGATCGGCAGCAGCGTCGCCAGGGAGAACCCGAGCAGTGCGGGAGTCCAGGCCCACCGCAACACCGTGCGCGACGCGATGGCGAGCACAACGGCCATGATGGCGGTCCAACGCCAGGCGCTGGCGATCTCCACCTGGTCCAGTGCGACCCACAGGTTCGCCGGCTTGATGGCTTCGGTGAAGGGCTGCCCCGAGGTGTCGGAGAGTGTCAGCGGCACGAGAAGCAACGCGCAGACGGCCCAGACGATCGAGGCGACCGAACCGGTCCGCACGGCGCGGTACCCGTCGACGTCGAGCACGCCGTTCTTCTGCGGCGGTACGAGGAACGCGGCCAGCAGGAACGATCCGATGGCGATGACGGCGGCGATCTCGCCTATCGCCCGTAGGGCAGGTAGACCGTAGGTCGTGGCCGGGCCCGGGTCCGGTATTCCGAGCAACACCAGGGCGTCGGACGCGGAGAGCATCACGATGAGTGCGGCAACCACACCCGCGATGACGCCCGCGGTGACGAACACCGTGGTCGTGGCCGAACGCGGATCCACATCCGCCCGGACATCGTCCGCCTGCAATTCGGCGGTCGAGGGTTCGGTCTTCTCGAGATCCGGTGTTGCCATACCACCAGAGTAAGAGGTGATCGGCGGTAGTCGAAACGCGAGTCCTACACAGCGTCGTACTTGCCCGTGCTCACGGCCTCGGTCGCGTCGTGGTGGATGCGTCCGCGTCGGGCGCGCAGCGGTTCACCGGTACCGCCCCAACGGTGGGCGATGATCTCCGCGGCGATCGATACCGCTGTCTCCTGCGGCGTCCGCGCCCCGAGGTCGAGCCCGATCGGACTGGCCAGACGAGTGAGTTCGGTCTCTGTCAGACCCGCCGCACGCAACCGAGCCGTGCGGTCGTCGTGGGTACGGCGTGATCCCATCGCGCCGACGAACGCCAGAGAGGGGATGCGCAACGCCACTTCGAGCAGCGGCACGTCGAACTTGGGGTCGTGCGTCAACACACAGACGACAGTGCGTTCGTCCACCTCTCCCGCCGCGAACTGCTCGGACAGATAGTCGTGCGGCCACGCGACCACGACCTGCTCGGCGGCGGGGAACCGCTGCGGGGTCGCGAAGACTGCCCGTGCGTCGCAGACGGTGACGCGGTAGCCGAGAAATGCGCCCTGCTGCGCCACCGCGGCGGCGAAGTCGATGGCTCCGAACACCAGCATCCGCGGCGGCGGAGCGTGGCTCGAGACGAACACCTCCATCCCCTCCCCTCGTCGCTGACCGTCGGGGCCGTAGGTCAGAACAGCCGAACGACCCGCGGCGAGAAGCCCTTTCGCATCGTCGGCCACGGCGGCGTCGGCCCGCGCGCTGCCCAGCGAGCCACGGGTGCCCGATTCTCCGACGACGATCCTTCGGCCGAGCCGTTCCGGATCGGAGTGTGCGACGACGGTGGCCACTGCCACGGGCACGTTGCCGCGAACGTCCGCGACGAGAGCCTCGAATTCGGGAAACGTGTGCCGAGAGATCCGCTGCACGAAGACGTCGAGCGTTCCGCCGCAGGTGAGTCCGACGGCAAAAGCGTCGTCGTCGGATATCCCGTATCGCGTGAGAACGGGCGCGCCGCAATCCATCACGTCCTGTGCGAGGTCGTACACCGCACCCTCGACACAACCGCCCGAGACCGATCCGGCAACGGCACCGTCCGAACCGACGACCATCGACGCACCGACCGGACGCGGAGCCGAGTCGAAGGTGCGAACCACCGTCGCGACCGCGGCCACGTCGCCGGACTGCCAGCTGTGCAGTACGTCGTCCAAGATGTCGTGCATCGAACCTCCTTCGGCACAGGTCGGAAGGATTCCGAGAACACCGGCTTCCCTCAGGATGCCAGCTCGCCCCGTGCCTGCTTCGACGGCACGGGCGGAAAGGTACACTCGTCAACCGTGCTCGAGCGGGTCCACCCCGCACGCGCCAGCCTCCGTAGCTCAGGGGATAGAGCAAGGGCCTTCTAATCCCTTGGTCGCAGGTTCGAATCCTGCCGGGGGCACCAGAGCAGTCACATTCAAACCTGCGCCGCAAGGCGCAGGTTTTTCTATGTCTTCGCTGGTCAGCACCGATGGCGGGACATCGTCTGCTTCGAGTGCAGGGTTCCGCTGGCCACGAGAGTGCCGCATTGCCGCAGCTGCGATGTCAGCACTCATAATGGTGTCAAATGGCTCAGCCCACTCGACAGTCACATAGTGCTCATGCACGAAGATACTCTTGAAGAACGCCTGATTGAGCAACCGCCTCGCCTGCCTTCCGCCACCTTTGGTCGCCGCAGCCCGGTATGCCCGCTCGGCATTTACTGCGTACTGCAAGGCTCTCTCGACGGCGCTGTCGAATGCGTTGGACTGGATGTTTGCGGCTGACAGCCGAGATTCGATGCCCGAGAGGCTGTGTGCGATCCGGTCCTGCTCCTGTTTCAGAAGATCAATCGGCACAGCTCCTGCATAGTGCGCTTGCAGAAGCCGCATCCGCTCCGACTCTAGCCGAACCTTCTGCTTGGTCAGGTCACTCCGCTCCCGGTCGACGCCAGACCGGTATGTCGCTACGTCGTCCCGTACCAACGACCGGATTTGTTCAGCAAGCTCTGGATCGAGCCGGACGGTGAGGTAGTGCTTCTCCACCAACTCCTCTACGACCGAGATGAGCACTGCTTTCATCTGACAGTCAGTCGTCTTCTGATGACGCCCCAAGCAAATAAAGTACGGGTACACCGTCCCGGAGCGGTTTTTGGAGTTCGTGATTATCAGTCGGCTGCCGCAATTGCCGCAGTAGACCGATGACTTCAGGTAGTGCGGATGTTCGCGCTGCTTCTCACCGGTTGCATGAGAAGACAGCACGTCCTGGACTTTGTCCCAGGTAACTTCGTCGATCAGTGGCTGGTGTCGACCCGGGTACTGCGCGCCGCGGTACACGACGTCGCCCTTGTAATACGGCGTAGTCAGAATTCTGTACAGGCTGTTGTATTTGATCGGTCTCGCAGGACTCTTCGGCGTCGGTCGGGTGGTCAGACCGCGATGTTCGAGCTCGGACGCCATCGACTTGAGCGTCCAGTCTCCCGTCGCGTAAGCCGAGAATGCCCAGGTGATGTGCGGCGCTCGCTCCGGATCGACGACAACTGTGCGCACCTGAGCCCCGTCATCATTGATTACCTGAACGTTCTGATACCCCAGAGGAGCTCGCCCTGGCGTGCCACCTGTGCGAGCCTTTTGCTCCATGCCCTTGTTCACCTCAAATGCGAGGTTCTGGCTGTAGAACTCAGCGATCGAACTCATGATGCCGTGGAGGAGCATTCCCGACGGTGTCTCGTCAATATTCTCTGAGGCGGACACCAATTCTGCTCCAGCCTGCTTGATCGCCCAGTGGATCTGAGCGTCGTCGAGACGATTCCGTGCCAAACGATCGACCTTATGCACGATGACGTAATCAACAGTATGGGTCTTCAGATATCCCAACAATCTCTGGAGTTCAGGACGCGACTTGGCCGATTTTGCCGACTCTCCACGCTCAACAAACTCCTCCACGATGACAGCTTCTTTCGCTGCCGCTTTGCGCCTGTTCGCTTCTCGCTGAGCAGGCAACGAGTACCCCTCGGGGTCGCCGTCGCGTTCGGCCTGCTCCTTGGTCGAGACGCGTAGGTAGGAAACCGCGCTCTTCGCCGGGTGCGCGTCAGCAGGTTCTGTCGTCGCCTGATTGGTGGTCACGATGTGAACTCCCTCGCTCGCGCACTTACCGTGTTCTTCTCCCCGGCATCGCAACTTCCTATTGTTGTGTGGTTGCGAAACCGTTGGGGAACATCGACTAACCCCGTCTGGCGAAGTCGCACTGCGATGGCCAGTGCGCTCACCTCGAAGTGCGCTGCGAGATCGTCCGTTCGTTGCATGCCGGATCCCCAAGCTCCCTTCAACGCGCGGCGGGGTATCAACAGGCAACCTGCGAAATAGTCAGCTATCCGTTCGATTTGCGTTGAGGCAGAGACGACCTTGCTTCCGCGGTACAAATCACGACTGCGACCGTGATCGATGATGTGTTTGTACTCATGCGCGAGCGTGAAGCGCTGACGCGGCAACGAGTCGGCGCGATTCAGGAGAATCACCCACGTGCCCCGTGCCGTGTCCCAGTAGCTGGCTCCGGCAATGAGACTGCCCGTGTACGAAATCTCGATTTTCGGCAGTTCGCTGATGATCTCGGTTGGCGTTGCACCGTTGATGACGCCGTGTGCGGCGAGTAGTTTGTTTGCCTGCAGTTCGGCGATGCGGAGCGCCTCGTCATGCGTCACGTCGCTGCGTCGCGGGATGACTGAGCGCAGGTGTGCGAGAACACTATGCGTCTGTAATTGGTTTCGATCTGTCATTATCTCCTCCTCCCCCTGGTTCGGGTGTCGCTGTATTGCTTTATCTACTGGGTCACTCGTCTTCCCCATTGAGAGGACCGCTCGTTTCGTCGAAGCTGATGCCGTGCTTCTTGGCAATCTCATCGAATTGCGCCTCGATCTCACGCATCGCCTCAGGCGGCAGGTCGTACTTCATGCGCAGGTACGGTCTGAGGGTCGGCAGCTCTTTCTTGGGTATCCATCCAGCACTTGCGAACAAGTCTCCGGCTGAAATACCAAGGACCTCACCGATCGCCTGGAGGGTCTCAGCTTTTGGGCTCGCAATCTGACCGTCTTCGATGCGCCAATACGTTGTGTTGCTAATCCCCACTCGCCGCGCGACTTCGTTGGCCGACCAGGCGAGGGACTCTCGCCTCTCCCTGAGGACCTTCGTAAGATCATTGAGTTGCTTAGGTGTCATTTCTATTGTCTCCGTTCGTATTTCGATAATAACTCTGCCTATTGCACCAATGCAATGAACTTCGACTTTTCTACAACACCAAACCCGCTGAAAATCAATGGTTTGAACCTTTTTCTTCCTTACCCGTGCGGCACTTCGTGCACTACCACCCGGTGGGTTAGCCGGTCCGGGCGGCGGATAGTGGCACTAGGCCGCTCTATCCACCGACCCGGCCGGCGGTATTCTGCGCCGGTCTGACGATCTGTCAGTCGGGCGCTGCCCCTTCCCCTTTCGGCGTTCGCCGTGGGCGCGCTGTGCGCGTTTCGTTAGCGACATCAGTTGTGCTTGCATCGAACATGCTCGCAATCGCGTCGCGTCTCACAGCCGCATCGCGCTCGATTTCTTGTCGAGCTTCGTCAGCCTTGGCAAGTAGCGCTGGATCCGCCTTCGCTTGTGCAATGTGCGCTGCGACGGCGAGCAGCCCTTCATCGTTAATCGTCTGTCCGCGCAGCTGGGCGATGAAGCTCAGCTGGGCATGGACTTCAGGCTTGAGACGGATAGCAAGTGTCTTGAGGTTGCTTTCAGGGTTGGACATAGCGCCTCCTCGGTGCTGTGCGGCCGGTCAGCGCGAAGTGCGTTGACGGGTACGGCCGCATGACACCGACGAAGCGACCAGCGCTCGCTACGGCGGGGATTCGACCCGATCGGACGGGACCGGATAGCCGGGAATCGTGACGTTCGAGTCAATCTCATTCCCCCAGGCGTCCCATCCTGGCTGTGCCCTCCGGGCGAACAGTTCCAGGTACGGTCCACCACTGACCCGTTCGATGACGGCGTACTGCTCTTCCGGCTTGTGGGAGTGATCCTGTACCGGTGCGAACATCCATGTCGGCTGCGATCGGAACTTCACCGGGGCCTTGCCGCGCGTTCCGAACAGCAGATGTTCGGTGGCATTTCGGAGATAGTTACCGAGCTGGATACGTGGCTTGATCCACGTCAGTGGCGAGCGCGGTGTGAATCCCCACGCCTCCATAACGTCGTATCCGTCGCGGAGCGTGGCGTTGGTTACCCATAGCCACAGGTGCGCATCGTCCTCAGCTAGATCCGCCACGGGCATTTGCTTGATCTGGTCAAGGTCCATCAGCGAGTAGTGGCGCGAGGCGCCCCGTGCACCCTTCTGATGGACGTCCCAAGGCGGATCGGCCAGGATCGCCCGATACTTGGTCCGCTGCCGCCCTGTGGCATAGTCCTCCCGTTCGCCTCCGTGGCGCGCCATCATCGCTGACCTCCGCCCCGAATAAGGGTCATCAGTTGTTCCGGCCGAACGACGCGAAACAGGGTGCCGTCGAGCCGGTCATCATCATCGATGGCCTTCCGAAGCGCGGCGATACGCCTGTCCGTGGTCGACGAGTCACGCGCGCTCATCATCCAGACCACGAGCGGAAACGATCCGCTGCCCGCCTGCTCTGTTCCGGACCGGTAGTAGGCGTCGTAGTCACGCGATTTCCGGATCAAGGCAGGCAGGTGTTCTGTCCCTAAGTCCACCTCCAAGAACCAGCTGTTGATGTACGGGCTTGCAGCATCCACTGCGGTTTCGAGGTACAGGTCAGGCTTCAGTACGAGCTGCGCGCCGCCGAGCCCCAGATGCTTACGCCACGAGGCTGGTTCGACGTCGAGACGCACGAGCTGACATTCGTTCCGACGCTCGGCCTCGACGAGTGAAACATGGGTGTCGGCCAAGGCGAGCGTGTGCCGCAGAAACGTCGGGCTCGGTTCCGTAAATCGCCGCCTCGACGGCCGCTCTGCTTCCCGACGGAGAATACGGTCACCGACGACATCGACGTAGTACACCAACCCAGCACTCCCCGCCCGGACCCCGCCGACACGGCGTTCCAGAGTTGCCACTAATCGACGGTCCCTAAGGCGACCAAGCACTCGTCGCGCAAGGGTCGGGCCGGATGCCGTTGAGTGGTCCGCGAAGTGCAATCGGGCGATCTGGGCGGTCGTGAGAAACCGATGGGCCGACACCGACCGCAGTATCTGCCAGTCACGGTCCGACAGCCGGTCTGCTGTCTCAGCGAGGTTTCGTGTTCGCCGCCGCTTCGGCTGGTTGGTTGCCGCCGCGCCGGTGGTGCTGCCAGCATTGGCAGCATCAGTCCCCTCCCGTAACACGACAGAATGCGCACTGACCGGCACAGACACAGGAGGACTTGCCGACCCGGACGGAACACCGACTGCAACATCCGGTTGTTCTGCGTGAATTGCTGTTTCGTCGCGGAGATGCGGTGATGTTGGATCTGCAGGAGTCATCATGAGCGCCTCACTTTCCGCCCGTGCTGGGCACTAGTTTGTCCGTTGGACTCCATTCGGTTCGTATCGAGTAAGTCGGCAAACCCGGCTTCGATCTCGTCGAGCGGCTGGCCGTACTGCTCGCGGCTGAGCGCCCGGATTTTGTCCGGATCGCTGATCTTCGGAGGCGGTGGCAGTGTCGTACCTGACGCCCACGGCTGGGATGAGTTATCGCGGATCAGGCTGGCGTAGACGTGGTGAGCCGGAAGCGACGTGAAGTCTTCTGACGCCAAGACCGACTGTCCGGCGGCCATGTCGCGGGCATCGCTGGCCTGCAACTGGAAGGCGATTCGTGATCGCGCATTGTTGCGCACCGCATCGAGCATTGGTTTGGGCAGCTGCGCCTCGAACTGGTGCGCCAGGTGAAGGCCGGCTCGTAGGCTCCGTGCGGTCGCGAGAACATCGCCGAGATCCGTCGGAAGCTTCAGATAGTCCTGCACCTCATCGATGTAGATCATCACGGGATCGCGATCCGACTCGGGGATCGACGCGCGTTCACGAATCGCTTGCCAGAGCTCCGCGACGACCAGCGCTCCCAGAAGCTGGGCGGCATCGGGTCCAATCACGCCCTTCTGAAGAGGAACGAGGAGCACCTTCCCCTCCCGTAGCACCTGACGCATCGTGAACCGAGGTTGCCGCTGGGCGAGTACGGCCCGCATGTGTGGGGTGAGGAGGGGCCGCAACTTGTTGGAGAGTGGAGCCACAACCGTCGCGGCAGCATCCGGTGAAAGCGAGTCGAACCACTGCCAGAACGGTCCGGCCGAATACGGATCGTCGCGCATCGCGTGCTGAGTGACCGAGCGGCGGAAGCCAGGATTCATCAACAGCAACGGCACCATCACTAACGATGCATCGTCGCGGCGAGCGAGCACGGAGAGACAGTTGCGGAGGATGTCGGCCGAGCGGGGTCCGAGACTGTCGCCGTACAGAGCGTGGAGCGTCCCGAACACTGAGTCGGCGACTAACTCCGGACTGCGTCCGTCCGAGCGGCCGTTGACGCCATGACTCAGCATGTTGACGCCGACGGGTGCGGCGTCGAGCGGATCGAGCACCACCACGTCGCGATGACGGTGTTTCGGGATCCGACTAAGGATGTCGGTGACGAGGTCCTTAGGCTCAATCACCACCACAGGTCGGCCAGCATCGAGGTCCTGGACGACCAAGTTCAGGAGCAGGGTGCTCTTGCCAACCCCGTTGGGTCCGATGATCCAACTGTGCCGCATGGCATCGGTCACGCTGTAGCCGATCGTGTCCGATCCTGCGCCCGGAGCATTGGCGGTGGCGACGATGCGCTCTCCTGCCCGTACGGCGTCAGTTGGCCGGACGGGTTTTGGGTGGCGGGGAGGTTGCCCAGGAAATGGATCGTCTCGGTCGGAGACTGGCCAGCCGGACAGAACCATTACCTCTAGCACGGACAGATCAACTGATCGTGTGAATAGCGACCACGTCGAGCGGGGACGGTTCAGCTTTGTCGCATCGTCGCGGCGGAGGCGAAAGTGAACGCCTGGAGACTCGACCGTGCTCAGTGACGACGCCAACGACAGCAACAGCGTTTTCCGCCGCTCCGGCGCTGTGGCCCGAGCCCCGATACGCAGCGTTGCAGCGAAGCCGTGCTGGCCGAGCTTGCGGACTATGGCCTGCCGGGCATCTGGGCGCTCACGCTGGGTGCCGCTGAGTACTTGGCTGACGTAGGACTGCCCGGAGCGAGCTGCCGAGCTGGACGGCGCGCTGGGGCGTCGACGCGGGCCGAGTGTCAGCTGCAGCACGAGCTCCTCGCCGCGCTTCACGGCCGTCATGGCGTGGAGGATGGCACGACTGGAGGCCGGCTGGTCGCTCGGTTCGAGCGGGTGGTTGCGACTGGTCAAGGTCATACGCCGAGCTGTTGCGACGTCATTTCGATCACCCGGCTCGAACCCGGTCACGACCGCTCCGGGCGCGAGCTGTTCGATCGAGCGACGAACTCGGGACGCGTGCCGAAGTTGACTCCCGACAACGTATTCGACGCCGCGATCATCAGCGCGTACCTCAAGAACCAATTGTGGCGCATGCCGTTCCGCCGACCATTGCCGAAGAATGGACGTTGCCGCAGCTGCGGTGAGCGGGTGGGGAAAGAACACTTGCTGCCAGACCATCGAGTTCGGCGTCAGCTGTTCGGTGGCGAGGTCAAGGCTCATGATCGACCCTCCTCGGACTTGCCTGCGTTGCTGGTACTGAGCGGCGCATGACCAGCGGCCGTCTCCGATCCCATCGGCACTTCGCTGGCCATGTCCGCCATGGCGAGTGCAATGACGGCACGACTCAGTTTGCGGAGATCCGGAGGGTTACGTCGTTCCGACGTGACGGTGAGGTGCCGGTCGGCTTTTCTGGTGCCACGGCTCCCCCGACGATGATTTACTCGACGTGTTTTCGACATAGCTGTCCTCCATTTCGTTTAGCATTAGTTTTGTATTTTCAGCCTTTTCGGCCGTTCCCATTGCTTTGAAGCAACGGCGATAGGTTTACTATGCATTGCTTTCATGCAACAAACAACGACATATGACAATTTCACAACACCGACCGCAGCGGGTCTTTCGGTTGAGAATTGGCTGAAAATTACCATCCATTTCGTGATGTGAGAATCACAACGAATACGATAGTTCCAGCGACTGTAAGGATGCCAATTGCGATGAGAAGAAACGGCAGAATTGACTGGATAAGTGCGACTGCGCAGTACAGCGCGATAGCCGCGATGAGGATCGCGAATGCCGCACCGATCAGTTGATCGAGCCACGATTTCGGATTGCTACCGCTCATCACTGCTCCGAGCGCTTCGTGCGCAGATCAACCGTGCGCCGCCAGTGCATCCAAACCATGCGCATATGCGGAAGCCGACAGGGACTACCGGACCGTCAGGCTCGACAACTGCGTCGACAGGCGGCCCAGCAGGATGAACAGCAAGCCATCTGCCGTCGAAGCCTGACTGGGAAGCAGTCTGCTGACTAAACTGCCAGGTGGGCATGTGTGTTCCTTTCAGTTCTTCATTGCCGTGGGGTTCTGTGGGTGCTGCATTTTGTCCACGCGGTCCGGCTGAGGGCGCTGCGAACGCCCCCAGCCGGACTCACCTGTCAGTCGGCCAGGTTTCGCCACGCCTGACCTGACGCGATGTTCATCGCGCGGCGAGCCTCGCGATATTCACGCTGGACCTGCTGATCTGCCCTAAGAACGTCGCGGCGGAGACGCTGCTCTTGGGTTTCGACACTTTCGTACGCATCGACCAGCAGAATGCCGCCGCCCAGCATCACGAGGCCGACTGCGACTAGGAGAATCGCGAGCACCATCACGGGCGACCACCGCCCTGCTCGAAATGACGCATACAGTCGCGGAGTTGCGCATCGCCGTCGGCGAGTTCGTCGGCAAACTCACTGACCTTGCACCGGACGGCCGAAACGTGAACGGCAAAGTCGCTCTCCAACTCGTCGCGCTCGAACTCGCGCAGCACCACGGACTCGTCAGCTACGTTCCGAAGCCGTCGGCGCTGCACGTGCGCGGCCGACGGCGCAACTGCCGCCCCTAGAGCAAAGCTCCCAAGGCCGACAAGAACAGTGACGATCACGAGGGGAACTCCGACCCGAAGTTCCGCTGGATCCGACCAGCCTTGTCGACGAATCCGATCTCGATGCGGGTCAGCACCGCATCGAGCACAGGGTCACCATTGGCCAGCTGCTTCCGATACGCGTCGATGTCGACCGCACGCTCCATGATGCGGGCAGTCAACGCCGACTCTGCATCAACCTTCAGCCCAGCGAGCCGGGCCTCCTGGACGACCTTCGCCAGAGACTTGCGGTGATTACGTTCATCCCGGCTGGGGACAACATTCGACGTGAGGTTCCCCCAGCGTTCAAGTTCATTGGTCACGCGATCACAATCCTCTCCCTGTCAGTTACTGAGCGACCCCGAAGTGCGCTATCTGGCCCGAAGAAGAACCGGTAGTACTGCGCGCGGTCCACCTACGATTTCGCCCTCGCCGCGACGACAAACACGATCTCCAACTTGAGTGCATCTGCAACCATCACAGAGCCGTTCCGTGCGAGGTGCAGCCCTACTTGGAGTTGAAACGCCGTAGCGCCAAACCTGAAGCTGTTCGACCACCACTCCGTTGCCGCCGATACTTGGTACCGTCATGTCCACCTGCCTCACGAGGTTGACGTTCATCAACGTTTCGTTGATGGTCATCAATCTATGTCGGCGGCACTGCGATGTCTATAGGGAAGGTCAATGTTGTGACTGATGAGCCTGAGGAGACCAGAGTTGATATCGGTAAGCTTCTGAGCTCGCCTGATCTCGCGCTTAGCGCAGCGGAGCGCGAGCGCAATCTGCTCGACGCGATTCGTCGCGTTTTTGTCGAGGTCGAGACCAAGGAGCGAGATCTCAATATGTTGATCGATGCAGCCCAACGGCAGGGGGTGAGCTGGAGAAAGATTGGGCTGGCACAAGGGGCTCTATCACCGCAGGCGGCGCAACAACGGTCCGCGCGCTACCGACGCCGAACTCAAGATTCTGACGACCGCGCCCCTGGTGGTGCGGGAACGTAGTGACGAGACTGCCTCTAACCGAACAGATGCAAGGAGTCGCCAGTCGTGCTCCGCACTGCCGGGACGATGCTTGCTACCCACGGCCGCTCAACTAGCACACGTACGCCGTTGCCCTCATGCTCGATGCAGAACTCACCAAACAGCCAGCCTTCGGTTGACAAACGTCAATAGGCATTGATAATTGGTCCATCCGGCCAGTCCCGTTCCTTGCAGGGCAAACAAGGAGGAAGCCCGTGGAAAGTAGCTCTCGTGAGCCTGGTACCCCCTCCGTGAAGGCCCTGCTGAGGTCCCCCGCGTACCGGCAGAGCGCGTCCGAACGCCAGATCGAGCTGCTCAATGCAATCCGGCGGCTGCATGTGGAAATCGAGGTACGGCAACGAGACTTGTCAATCTTGATCGAGGCAGCGCAACGGCAAGGCATCAGCTGGAGCCACATCGGTCAATCACAGGGAGTGACCGCCCAAGCAGCACAGCAACGATTCAAGCGCTGGAAGAATTCACAAAAAGACTCGAATTACCCTACTAAGCAAGGAAACCACGATGACCGCAGCTGACAAACCTGTATATGAGCGTGAGCGAAAGTTCATCCTAGCCGACCACTCGATCCTCAAAGGACTGAGCTGGGAATACATAATTCAGGGCTACATTTGGAAAATTGACGGCTACGCGATCCGCGCACGCGTAATCAAGGACCCGGCGCGAAACGCTGGCGAGTTCACCTATGAAGATAAAGCTGGAAAAATCACTGCGAAGGGACCGAAATACGGAGATGAACGCGAGGAGTACGAGATCGATGTGCCGGTGCAGTTTGCCCAAGGAATTATTGACCGGTCCGATTTGGTAATTCGCAAGCGGCGGTACCACCTTGTAGACGCCGACTCAGCTCAGATATGGGATATTGATGAATTCGAGGACGACAATGCGGGCCTAATCGTGGCCGAACTTGAGGCGATGAAAGGCACCGAGCACGACGACACCGAAGACGACGATGTACGCGCAGCTAAGATGCCCAGGTGGGCATACCGCGAGGTCACATCCGACAAGCGTTTCAACAACGAAAATCTTGCCTCCAACCCGGTGAGCACCTGGGATGACATTAGCGACTGGAAACCGGAATCGCCTTGGGACTGGAGCTAGGCCGTAAGCCAGTAAGGAGGAAGACTTTGAATAGAGTCTCCCGTTATGCGCTGATGCAGGAGACTGGTCTGCTTATCGGTGAGACTGCATAAGAAATCGACCACACCGCGGGCCGCTAACGCATCTTCAGAATCCGACGGCTCGGCCTCTGCGTAGCTTGTGCCAACGTACTCACGCAGACGTGGGGGTAGGCTGCGCTGAGCAAGCCACGAATCATTCTTGCTGAAGGACTTTAGAGTTGTCTCTAACAAATATTCGAAAACGTCGCGTATTGCCGTTGACTGACCGCGCTGCATTGTAGCAACCACCGGATCGTTGATTACAAAAGTCACGGTAGTAGATTTCAAGAACTCGGCAATTATACGAGCCTCTGGAGAAATCAACAATGCATGCCCATTACCTACCGCACTGTTCTTAATCGAACACGATGACTGCAAGAATGTAGTTATCGCGCTTCCAAAAGTGTGAATGTCAGCATGCGACCTATGGGAGCCATCAAACGGATGCGATGGAAGCCATGTAACAATATGCTCAGCGGCAAGTTCGCTAATATCGCCAAGAGTAGGGGCGTCCTCCTGCTTACTATAATAGGATGATACCTTCTCGCTAGTACGACGAAGAAGTTGATTCCACGTTCCATTTTCGTCATCGTCGCGAGATTCCCAGCTGAGCGATAGCGAATGGAGAGGTATGCGCCCAGCTCTAAAGAAGTCCTCAACGTCATGGACTGCATACGCTATGTCGTCAGCCCAGTCCATGATCGACGCTTCGACATTCTTAGCGTTGCCGATCTGCGCAGGTTCAATCAAACGTTTCTCAACAAGAAGATCGAGGTAGTCCCTCTCGGAGTCATAGAACCCCCATTTTTCTCCAGTCGTCTTGTAAAACTGCGGCTGCTGATCGCGCGTCCAAGGGTATTTGGACGCAGCCGCAAGCGTACGCCAGGTTAAGTTCATTCCGCGTTGCTCTTTCTCACGGTGCTTGCGCATACTTAACCGTGCGATTGCTCTCATGCTTTGAGCATTTCCCTCAAACGAGTCAGCCAGAAGTGCCCTATTGGTACCACGTCCGATTTTAACCCCAGCATTCAGCGCTTCTTGGAGCACCGTTTCGGCGGCGTGGCCGAATGGCGGGTGACCGATGTCGTGGATAAGACCCGCGGTAGCGCAAACCGTCGGATTTACTTTTAGTTCACTAGAAGCCGAGCCCTTACCATGCCCCGCTTCGTAAGACCGCCTCAAATACGAAGCGATCCTCGCCGCCATCTGAGAAACTTTCAGACTATGGGTGAGCCGGTCATGGAAAACATAATCGTCTTGCGGAGATATGACCTGAGTTACGCCAGCTAATCGTCGAAATTCAGCTGAGTAAAGAACGCGATCAAAGTCAATCTCAAAACAGTCCCTAAGACTTGCATCGGCAGTTTCGTTAGACGGGTCATGGGGGCGCACGCGCCCAAATTTACTGCTGGGCAAGTTCTACTCGGCCAGTGTCTGGATTGACCCTGCCATTCAGATCTGCATAAACACGTTTTGCAATTGCGCGACTAACCTCTGCCTCAGCGCTTAGTGCCATTAGGAAGTCCATTGACGAAGAGAATTTTCGCTTCGTGAGCAACTGCGACGCCGTTTCTGCTGTGTGCTGCCATTTACGTCGCGCCTTCTCCTCACGCTCCGCCTCACGCTTGAACGCTGGAGCTAGGGGCGCGGCTTCAGACATGAACACCATAACGCTAAACCTCCCAATGAGCGCAGGCGGAGGTAAATCCAAGTCGTGTCCACATTCTGGACAACTGGTTGTCTCGTACTGGGATGCGCGACAGTCTTGTTCCATATCTATTTCCCATTATCATCACTTTACTCCTTTTGTCAAGTATTCCAGATATTTGGAGCCACGAGACGTGGCTTCCCTTGCCTACCACGCGATGCTATCGGAGACTGCCGACAACGTGGGGACGCGGCCGCAGACTCGAAGCGACAGGGTCCTTCCGGCTACAAACCCAGCAAGCGCGACGGTCGGTGCTTTGACCGAGCAGACAAGCGGGTCCAGTCCCCGCGTGCACCGAAACCGCATCTCATCGCACTAAAGCGGTCTCATCGCGTGTTCTACGCTTTGCGGGGTGCCAGTCCGCGCCGTCCCTACGACATGCTCCAGTTGGAAGCGCTTGGTCTTCGTTGCATGCGCCAGGAGCCACTGGCCAGTTCGAGTCGAGTGCCACGACGTGCTTCTAGAGACGATCACAAGCCTCCGGGCCGTGGTGGTGCGAGCCCACTGGATCAGCAGCCCATTGACATGGCTGTCCGCGAAAGAGTAGCCGATGACGACGAGTGTGGATTTGAGTGCCAGCTCCGATCGCCACCGCCACAACAGGTCGAGGTAGGGACCTCGCGTCGTTAACTTGTTTCTCCCCCCAAAAATGATTCCGGGCTGCGCGGGGTCAACAGTAACAATCTTTCTTCGGTAATGATCCTCCGCGTCACGCTCCCAATCGAGCGATCCGTGTAGCTTATGCAGCGCTATGGATGCATCGCCAAATAAGTCCGGCTCGCCACCGATCCAGCTTTCGAGGCCGTCCGAATATGAGACCTTAGATTTCCCACACACCACTTCAATTGTGAGATCATAATTCAGAGTCGCGATAGTCAGTTGCTCGCCTTCTGACCGGAGTTCGAGCAAGGGGGCCAAGTAACTGAGGTCCGCGCCGGCCGGCACTGCGAGGAGCTCAGCGATAATGAAGGGGATCCGTCGCTTCAAGCTTCGAAGAAGATTGTCGGCAGACGGACGTCGCTGTAGCGCGCCTATAAGGTCACCCGCCCAAGATGCCCAATTTGTGTCAATAGTGTCCGTCTCGCCTCTCGACGCGTCGACGAACTTCTGTTGAAACACTTTGGCCACTGCCTGCCGTGTAGCGTGGGACACATCCTCTGCTTCATCCACGTATGCGAGCAGGGGACTCCACACAGCGACGAACGGCGCAATGTCGGAGTTCTTGTGATCAATGAGCGCGTCGATCGTGTTCGCGACATCTTCAATAGTCGGCCACGGCAGACTAACTCCGGAAATTCTCGACGAGGCCGAGCGCATAAGGCATCCGGCATTGATGGCATCATAAATCGCGTGAAGACGCGGGTCATCTGTGATTCGGTCACCAACTTGATCAACGAGTTGCGCTGACGTTGAAATTCCGGCATCGTTGGACGCGCCAGCTCCTAAGAGAACGGTTGCGTCCGTCATCCTGTTACCCACAGGCATTCGTCATATGCGAGGTTCTCGTTGTTGTACAACGGATCGGCAGTCACTTCCCGCCCGTTCCATTCGGACGGAGGCTCGACCAAACGGATCAGCTCTTCGTCTTCAGAGCGCACTTCGGCAATAATTAACCCAGCAGGAGCGCCCTCAAAATCGTCAATCTCCCACGTAATTCCGTCAATTTCTACAAAATGCCTCGTCTTATCGATAGCGTGTTGCACGCCCGAGCCCAAAAAGGCCTCCAGGATATAAAGTTTCTCACCACGATCCAAGTCGGCAACGTCTTTGAAGACATCGACACTGATCTGCGGACGATCTGCGCCAGTGCGTGGACCTTTAATAGTGATGGTGTGCTTGTAGTCAGCAGGATCATCCTCTTGACGAATGCGGATTGACCATTCATGACCGAGCCGCCAGTAAACTTGATGGATCCTTACCGACCGAGTGAATGCGATGTCTGGCAGGACGTCTAGTCGGAACCTGCGTTCAAATGTGCCCAATGTCGCCTCCTTGCCGGGAAGTGTCACGCTACAGGATTCCCGTGATCCAGGAGCAGCGCTGATGGCTTCTCATTCAATTGAATGACTTCAGGTTCGAGCAAGAATACAAACATCAAGTCAGTCGCATGACTTCCTGCGCGGAGGTCATCGCTTCATTCGGTTCTCCTCGACCACCGGGGGCTGAGGTTGCACCTCGCTGTCATCTAGGCTCCCCTCCACCGCAATATAGGCACCTCCCACTCGCTCACTGACTTACCCGAACGGTTCGACCTGGCCGCTAGCAGAAAAGCTCGGAAGCGCTAAAGCACGGTTCCGTTAGTGGATCGAGTCGCCGATGTCCGGTCTGATCGCTCTAGTGGGCTATGCAGCCCTGGCCTTTGGCCTCTGGCGTCTGGCCGCCGTCGCACCAGCTTGGTGTTCGAATTGTGGGTGCAGAACACCCCGAGCACCAACGGCCAAAAGTTCCATCCACCAGCCTCGGTCGTCATCTGGTTCGTCGGACCGGCCGCAGGCGCGCTAGCAGCGTGGCTACTCCGCCAGGACGGACACTCCAAGCTTATCGACGCCGGACCTGCAGCCCTGTTCATTGCCCTGCCGTCGACGTTGGCACTGTGCTCACTCGCGATCCGCGGCGTGGGTGCAACGAATCAGCTTGGCCTACGACTCGTCCTGCCCGACCAGGACGAAGGATGGAACGTTCACGTTCGACCAACTGGAGAGGGATGAAACCGCCGAGCGGCCAGAAGGCGCAGGGCAGCCGTGTAGAGATCTGCTGTTCCGGGAGGCTCGCGAGCTCCCCAACTCGCGCTTCTATCCACCAGACGGCGTTAGGAGCGACGATCAGGCGCTACGCAACATCACGCAATCGGTGAACGGATCGATGATTACCGTCTCCCCGCCACGCGGTCCTTCGATGGAGGTGCCTCTTGGCTGGACGTTGTCGGAGGCAAGCATTGAGAACCTGTCGACTGTCCTGGGCCACCGCGAACCCGAAGCGAACACCGATGCGTTCACCTGCCGTGGCACGCCCCGCAGCGACGGCATGGTCGTGTTGACCGTCGTCTTGTGCGCGCAGTCTTACTGAGCGCAATAGCTTCGCTCCCGGCGGGTTGGGTACCGCCGCCACAATGGCTTCCAACGCGCCCGTCACTGTACACTTATAAGTAGCATTTTCGGGACGTGTGAAACGGAGGGAGGCCACCATGGGCGGCGGAGACTAGTGCGGGAAGGTTCGGTTCAGGCTGCCCTAGGACGTTCACCGTTCTGGGGCAGTTCTGCCTCCAGGGTCCAAGTGAAGGTGAACCCGGTTTTCGGCATAAGCCACCCTTGCGCTTCTACGGTGAGTTCCCGCCCGGACGATTTCTCCGGGGTTCGGACAACTTGAGCGGGTTTGGCCGTAGCGACGGCATCGATGACGCCCAGGTGTGAGATCGACGTATTCGTATAATCCATCGACACGGAAAGATTCCGTGATGGCTGCGGCAGCTCAAAGTACATGCGGTGACCCCACGTCGGCGTGACGGTTCGGAACACTTGCCGCACGCGGACTGGTTGGCCGCTCCGCGCCTGCTCGTCGAGTGTGACGGTGTAGATCTGGCCGCCCTTGCGCGAGCTGCGCCGAATTGACTGCGGTACCCCGTCGACGGTGAGTTCAAGGAACTCGTATGACTCGCGGTCGGCAGCATCCATGCCGGGTCGCGGCGTCATGAACCACGGCGATGTTGCCGGCACGTCGAGTAGAAGCTCGTTGTATTCGGCACGATCAGACACGCAGGCGAACCGACGGACGCTGCCGGATGGAACCGTGGTGTACTCCCACTCCACACTAACGTCGAACAGAGGAGTGCCTTCGACACTTCTCTCTAGTGCATCCGAGAGCCGGATCCGAACTTCGACGTCGTGCCATCGTTCCGATGCCCGGATCGCCTGGTCACGGATCTCGGTATATATCTCGCGCGCAAACTGCGCATCGCCAAGTCGAAGACTCATAACATTTGCAGCGATGTCGTCGAGGAGGTCCGGATTCGCGACGCGCTTGAGATCCTCGGGGTGGATGGCGAAGCCTTCGACAACTGCATCCCGCATCGCCGGTGCTTGTTCGCGGACAATTTGACGGAACTGTTCGACCGTTGCCTCTTCTTGGTCTTTCCGGAAGCTGTACTCGAACAGCGTGCCGAGAACTCCCGCACCGAAGAGGGTTCCGCCGAGTTCACTAATAGGGATGGAATGCAACCAGCTCCACACGCCGAGATCGAGAGATGACAGCCAACCATTCGCGGCAATCAACACTATCCCGGAGAAAGTAAGACCAACAACAAGCAAGGCTGCTTTTGTCTTGCGTAGTCGAAATGCGATCGTAGAACGTTGTGGATTTGCCATTACTTGTGGTTATTGTACCAAAACAGTAGCTCAACGCATAGATTGACATTGAGCTTGCGCGGCTATCTCCCCGAGTACTGCGCCAGTACATGAACGTCCTTGTGACTTCCAGCGTGAAAGTAACGGGACCGTAGCGTCGCTTCTTGCCGCCAGCCCAGTCGTGCGAACAGCGCCAGCGACCCGGTGTTCCCATCGACCACCCAGGCTTCGAGCTTGCGCAGACGCAGGTGGTCGAACGCCCACGTCTGAGCAAAGTCGACAGCAGTCAGCCCAAACCCCTTGCGACGGTCCTGTGGGTTCCATAGGCAGATTCCCGCCTGTCCCAGTCCGTTCCGCCAATCTATGCCGTGTAGTGAGCACTCGCCTACCAAGCGGCCACCTTCGACTTGGAGAACGAAGGTGTACTCGGTCGCCGGCACCGGGCCGGCTGTTGCGTTGATTTTGCGCTGTAGCTCCGCCTCGCTCCTTGGTCTCCAGTACGGCGGACCGAACGGTGCAAGCTCCTCCCAGTCGCCACTCGCGTGGAGGACCTCGGGTACGTGGACCGACGAAAGGGCCAAGGGCGTGACCTTCGGTACGTTCACCGCTGCTCCATTCTCCTCGGAACGGCAATGCTACTTGTAAGTATGTAGACCTACAAGTAGCAACCCGGAAGCGTATCGGGTTGTTATGGAAGGTGAGCTGCAGAAGGTCGTGGGGCGCAATCTGCGCCGGTATCGCCTGGAACGCGGCTATAGCCAGGAGGCGTTCGCCGAGGTGGTGGGCGTACACAGGACTTACATGGGCGGCGTAGAACGCGGCGAACGAAATCTCACCCTTCGAACCGTGGAGCGAATGGCGTCGATACTCCAGATCGACCCCCACGAGCTGTTGAACGAGCCGAGCGGCTAGGTCAACATCGAGTGCCCCTACGCAACAACTCACACGTGGATACCTGATTCATCCAAGCAATGGGCATCCGGAGGGCACCAGTTGCTATGGCCTGTCAGTGACTCGTGATTACCTTGTGCGGTGACCACTGCACTCATCCGCACATCAAGGTCGGCAGGGCCTAGGTGTTCGTAGTCCATCACCAGCCATCCCCTGAAACCGCCCATCTTACGACCGCGAGGAACGCCGCGTGAACGACACAGAGACGACTCCGCACCTCAGCGCCGAGGAATTGCTCAGCGAAGTTGCGGCGGCCGCAGGCCGCGATCTGACGTACGAGGACCTGATCAACCTCGTCAGCGAGAAGTCACAACGCGGCGTCAACATCTCATTTGTCGGCAAGCAGCAGGCCCGCCGGATTGCGCGGCTCGTCAGGCCCCGGGTTCAGCGGTCAGACAAGACCCTCTCGGTGGGCGATGCAGAGGCCCAATCGAAGAACCTGCTCATAGAGGGAGACAACTTGCAAGCCCTCGCCTCGTTGTACCGCTGGCGAGGGAGCGTCGACGTGATCGTGACAGACCCTCCATACAACACCGGCAACGACTTTCGCTATAACGATAGGTGGGATGACGATCCCAACGACTCAGGCCTTGGCGAGTGGGTGCCATCGGACGACCCTGCCCGGCACACCAAGTGGATGAAATTCATGTACCCGCGCTTGCAGATGATGCATTCCATGCTCAAGCCTAGCGGGGTCATGGCCATTTGCATTGATCACCGAGAGCTGTTTCATCTCGGACAAATGATGGATGAAATTTTCGGGGAGTCGAACCGCCTAGCGATTATCAACTGGCAGAAATCCTATTCACCCCGCTCCGACAAGTCACACGTCAGCACGGCGACGGAATACATCCTCGTCTATGCACGTGACGATGATCGAGCCTCAACTGCCCTACTCCCCCGCGAGATCGACATGGACGCGCGCTATCAGAACCGCGACGGAGACTCGCAGATCTGGAAATCTGGCGACCTCTCAGCAGGCAAAGCAGCAAAGAATCAACCAATGGTATACGCGATACAATCCCCGTTTACAGGAGAACTTCACTATCCCCCTGAGGGCCGATGCTGGTCGCTGGCGCGGTCCAGCATCCGGGCGGCCTTGTCGGAGTGGGGAACTGAATACACCGAACGAGACCTTCACGACGATGAGATCCGCGCTCGCGTCGCTGGCGTCCCCGCTGACGAGGTATTGAAGGGTGTAAAGGCCCTTGTCATGAAGAAGCCAGCAAGGTCAAAGGGTCGTGCCGAAAAAATACTGAAAGATGGACCGTGGCCGATCGTTTACTTCGGTGTCTCGGGCACCGGTCGCCCCCAGCACAAGCGATATTTGAAGAACGTCCAGCAAGGCATCGTCCCCATGACCTACTGGGCCGACCAGGATCATGACTTCCCGGAGGCGCTGGGGTCTATATCATGGGACCACGAGCAGTCCGGTCATAGCCAGACAGGCGTGAACGAGCTCAGCGCGATTGTTGGCCGTGATCACGGTTTTAGAACAGTAAAACCGCTGAAGCTAATGCAAAAAGTACTCCAGCTCTGGTGCCCGCCGGAAGGACTCGTGCTCGATCCATTCGCGGGATCAGGCACAACAGGTCACGCGGTCCTGGCGTTGAACGCAGCAGCCGGAAGTGATCGACGCTTCATACTCATCGAGCAGGGTCGCCCGCAGCGTGGAGACTCTTACGCCAGAACGCTTACCGCCGACCGCTTGCAGCGTGTGATCACCGGCGAGTGGAAAAATAAGAAGGGCGTCCCGCTAGATGGCGGATTTGGCTTCAAGTCCCTGACCAAAAGGGTCGATGCCAAAATCGTGCTACAGATGGAACGCGAGGAGATGGTAGATACCGTCATTGCATCCCATCATGATTCCAACCGCAGACGGGGGGCATCCCTCGTCACCTTTAACGACCCGTCCTTCCAATATCTAGTCGGAACGAACTCTGCGGGTCAAGGCTTCTACCTCATCTGGGGTGGTCCAGACGGAAACACAGATCTGACTGAAGACGTCTACGAGGCCTGCGTCGCGGAAGGGCGTCGGGCGAAGCTTGAACCCTTTTATCACGTATACGCCAGATACAACATGTTCGGCACGGAAGACGTTCGATTCTATCGAATTCCAGATCAGATCTTAATTGATTTCGGCCTTGACCTTCGGACGGAAGCTTACTCAGACGAGGTGACATCGTGATTAGTCTGTACCCCTTCCAGCGTGAAGCCTCAACACAAATTTCAGAGAGATTCATCGAATACCAAGGAAATGAAGTCTCGAAGGGCACCCGAAAGAACCCGCAGTGGGTACCCTTCTTTCAATCCGTTGCCGCCCTGACGGGTGCAGGAAAGACGCTAATCCTGGCTGACGCTATTGCCCAAATGTCCACCGCTTGTAAGATCGCGCCGGTGATTCTCTGGCTTTCACGTGGCAGGGTCGTTGTCGCTCAAACGTACGCAAATCTTCAGCCCAGCGGCAAGTACTACCACGTTCTTGGAGATGTAACGGTCCGCCCATTAGGGGAATATTCGTCAAGTGATGTTGAAGTGGCGACCAAACCTTCCCTATTTTTTGCGACAGTTGGCACATTCAATCGTAAAGATATGGAAAATGGAAGCCTCACGATCTACAGGTCTGACATCGACTCGACGGGAGGATCGACTTGGGATGCTTTACGGGAACGCTTGGATTCCGCAGAACAACGACGCCCGCTGTTCATAGTTTACGACGAAGCCCACAACTTATCGGAGCAGCAGACGGAGCTGCTTTTGAAGCTGCAGCCGGAGGCGCTCTTGCTCGCTAGTGCCACTATGCAACTTCCCCCTCTTATGCTCCGGGAAATCGATCTGCTGCGAGCTGCGGGCCACTCGGATGACTGGCTCACCACAAAAGTTCGATCTTCCTCAGTTGTCGCAAACGGTCTAGTGAAGAACACCCTCAGCCTCGCGGGGTACAAATCGCCCATGGAGGAGACGGTATCTGCCCTGTTGTCGGACATGGCAGAGGCAGAACAGGACGCCTTGGACTACGGGGTTGACGTAGATCCGAAAGCAATTTATATCTGCAAGACTAATGTCGTCGCACATGACGCATTCCGGCGCGACGACCCTGCTCAGCCGTTTGATCAACGCCAGGCTCCCCCGATCCTCATTTGGCGGTTCTTGGTTGAACACCACCACATCGACCCCGCCACAATCGCCGTGTACTCCAACCTGGATACCCACAAGGACTATCCGCTTCCCGATGAGTTTGTACTTTTCAAAGGTGGCGATAACGATTACACAGACTTTACCGCAGGCAGCTACAAGCACATCATTTTTAACCTGACCCTTCAAGAAGGGTGGGACGACCCACAGGTCTACTTCGCTTACGTGGACAAGTCCATGGAGTCGAATGTGCAAGTAACTCAGGTAATAGGACGCGTGCTTCGGCAGCCGTACGCGACGCATTTCGCATCGGAACGTTTGAACACTGCTCATTTCTACGTCCGGGTTGATCGAAACGAGGTGTTCAATGCCATCTTGGCCGACGTGGCCGAACGTCTCGGAACTGACATACCCGATGTCAAGATCATGGCGTCCGCTCCACAAAGTCCACGAGCAAGACAGCTCAAGCCAAGAGTGCGCCGAGAAATACCAAGGACAGCCACCAATCCAATCGACGCCGTTCAACCGATTGAGAAGATTCTGGCTCAACTGATCGATTATTCGTCCGGTCCTGATTCCAATATCGCCGGGTCCGGCAGTCGCCGAATCACTGAACAGTTGGTTGGGGGCAGCGCGAGCGAGTCCGAATGGGAAGACTACGAAGAACCAAGCAAAGTTTCTGCGCGCTGGGTATTTCATCGTGAGGTCCTTCGGCTATTTTCTCGCGCACTCGACGTCGCTAGCACTGCTGATCCCAGGTTCGATGCTCAAATCGGCGTGGGGAGCCCGGCTTTTTCTCAAGTCCGGGAGGTCGCACAAAAGGTCGTCCGCGTTTTTATTGAGAACGTGACGCTGATACAGAGAAAGCCCAACCCGTATATCGTCGGTCCGATCCTGGTTCGAGAAACTGACATCGAGCGGTTCGAGCACTCGATCCATGCCGGCTACGAGGGAATGAATGGCCTTGAGAAAGAGTTTGCTTACACTCTCGATCGCTCCGGTCTGACATGGATGCGAAACCATCCGCGTTCAGGCTACGGAATCCCCCTCATTTCGATTGGTGAGTCCGATAACTTTTACCCAGACTTTGTCGTGTGGACGAAATCGTCAGTAATCTGTTTTGACACGAAAGGTCATCACATTTTGCGAGAGGACGCTGGACGAAAGCTGCTGAGCGTCAAGCCTCGATCTGATACATTACGTCTCCTGATTCGGTTCGTCACGCCTGGGGAGTTCAATTCAGATTTTGAGAAGTTGAGCCCTGATGGCTTTACATTGTGGGGCCTTAAAGACGATGGCAAACTACGCGCCCAGCATTTTCTGGAGGCTGACGAACTTGTCGCGATGGCCTGTCGTGACGATGCAGCGGAGGACTGACGGCTGAACTGAACACTCGTTGCCCCTCACTTGGCCAATCGTTCGAACATAGTACTAACATGGCACGCAGATTGCGGTCTAGAACGTTAGAGAACAGGAGCGATTCGGATGGCCAAGCAAATATACACGCAGCTGATTGATGATCTCGACGACAAAGAGATCCCAGACGGTACCGGCGAGAACATCACATTCTCGGTCAACGGCAACGAGTACGAGATCGATCTGAGCGACAAGAACGCCAAGGAGTTCCACCGCAAGCTCGACTACTACATCGGGTACAGCACCAAGGTCGGTGGACGAAAAGGTCGTAAGCCCTCTGCAGGAGGCAGTACGACTGCCGCCACCTCGCCGAAGCGCGACGCCGCTCAAACCCGTGCCATCCGCGAGTGGGCGCTTGCAAGCGGATACGAGATCTCCGCACGCGGCCGCATTCCAGTCTCCGTAGAAGAAGCATTCAACGCTGCACACTGATCTGAACATTCGGTGCTGTTAGGTCCATGCAGCGTGCAGGGCTTTAGGTCACGCGGTTCGTGACAATTCTGCCGACACCATGACGGCGAGTGTCGAGAGCATCGCCGAGTTCAGTGGTTCTCGTAAACCAGTGCCTGCCGAACTGCCAGTGCATCGTCCAAGCTCGGTGCCATAGGGGCTCCAGATAGCTGCAGGTAAGTTCCGCTGCCCGAGCCCAACACCTGGACTGTGGCCGGCAGACTCGACGTGCATCGAGCTGTCGACGGGCTTGTTCGACAAGAGCTGCAGCGCCCTTGAAAGACGGTTTCCACTCGCCGCTCTCGTCGAGGAACTGCTCGTATCCGGGCCCCTTGGCATCCTTCAACCTGCCGTCGCGGAAGCCATCGAACGCGACTCCGTCGACCACGTACTCGATTCCAAGGGGACTACCGGTCACCTGCTCCTGGTAGTCCGTCGCTCGTTCGGACATATGGTGGTTGCGCGGTTCGTACTGACCTGGACCGTCTTCGGATCGAAAGACATCGGGAATCTTGTCGAGGATGTCCTGCGGCGTGGCGAGACCAGCGAACTTGTCGAGGAGCAGCGCGATGAGCACTGCCCCGCTAGATGACTCCTGCGGCGGTGGCCAGCTCGACAGTGAGGCCCAGACCTGCCAGCGCGATCGGAAAGAAGCCGTGCATCCCGTTGTTCACGCCGCGAAGTTCCCCGACCGCGGCACGGATGGCTGCAGCCGACGTCATGTTGGCTTCTGCCAGGCTGGCAAGTCCCATGTCGATCGAAGCCCTCCACTCCGCGAGCTTCAACGCAGCGTCCTGCGCGGTCGGGTCACGCGCCGCCAGACTCCAATTGTCAGCGACGACAATGCCTTCCAACTCCGCCAGCTCGGCAAGCTGTAGCTGACGCAGTCGTGCCGAGTCGATGTTCGTCAGGCCGGCAATAACCGTGGAGCGGACGGTCCGACCCTGCTCAGCCTTCCGCTGCATCCCACGCGTAGGACTGCATCGTCTCGTCTGCCGCTGTCTACGCTGCCCCGCTCCAGGATCCACTGTCGGGGAGATTCGTCACGCGCGAACTGAGGTGCTGTGTCTTCGTCGACAGCCTTTCAGCAATGTCGTCGAGCATCTTCGTCTGGTCAGCGGCAGTCGCCGGATCCCATGATTTGATCGTGCTTCGTAGACACGTCACTCGGTTGGTGCTTCAATCGTGCGGGCAGTCGCCGTGTCGGCCTGCTCGTAGTCAGTCGCGCACTGGGCGAGGCGCGCCGAAGGTCGCGAGCTGATCAACTACCTCCGACAAGGCGATGAGCAAACTGGCGTCCACCTTTGACAGCTCACCAGCGACCAATGACCCAGCGACAAGGGATCCGGCCCCTGCCAGGTGGGTGTCGGTTGCGTCGAACGCGATCTCAATTTGGACGCCGTCAACCTCTGCGGCGAGAGTGCGCAACTCGTCTGGCTGCACAACCAGCGGCTCTAGCATCCGCCCTCCAGTAGACGATGGTGCTTGAGCACATCGGTTGCGAAGCAATCCGTCGATCGGCTTGCCAGGTCAGCGAATCGCCCGTACCGCCTTCCCAGCACAGCCAATTCAGAACGAACCCGTAGCGCGGCTGCAATGACAGCCGGATCGTCGGGCGAATAGCCGATCTCGGCAATCGCTAGGTGTTCTTCGTCCACACAAGCTTGGACGCAGCCGATACAGCGCTGGTTCCGCTGGGCATGGAACCAATATTTTCGAGAACAGAGGAAGTCACGGAAATGGTCAGTCCGCTCGATATCGACCTGTCTGGAGTGGGTTGTCTTTGATTCCAACGCTTGGTACGGGCCTGGTGTGTGCGCGACCGCGAAATCGTTGGGGGATCGAACACGTCAGCTAGTGCAGACCAGATACTCTGGCGGGCGTGACAAGTGCGCCATTAGGACCAACATCGACGCCAGCGAGCAGCCCCCGATTAGGCCGCGCCCTGTTCTTTATCCACCAACAGGCCAGCGTTATCACCGATCATGTCGTCCGCGCCCAACTGGGGCAGCTCATCGCGGCCGGTGAGGCCATGAGCTACGCCGTTACCCTCAAGGACCACGCTTTGCTCACCGGCGCCATGGCTGTGCAATTTGCAGCTCACGCCGGTATAGCCGAGCAAAGGCTATACACCGAAGTGCTCCCGAAGCTCAAGGCCGCCGACCTGATTGACTACAAGTTGGATCTTGCCACTGCCAGGGTAGCGTCGATCGAGGAATTTGTCGGACTATCTGGGCGAGTCATTGACCAGGCCATGAAGGTGACCGAGAAGTACCATCCGACCGACGTGGAATGGGCAGTGCTCCATTGCACGGAGCTCGCGAGCTGGGCACCTCTGACTGTCGATCAACATGCAGAACAACTGCATGGCCGAGGCTATACCGATGAGGTTGTCAAAGAGGCAATGAAGCTCACTTATGCTGCGGGAGTCAACCAGCGCGTTAGGTCTGCGGACCTCGGAGAGTATGTCGTGTACAACCCGAATGTCTGGTCCGCTCAACATATCTCGATCGCCGCATTCCTGAAGAGCCTCCCGCCCGCTGAGCGCGACTCACTTCTTGGGCTGTGCGAGCAGGCTGCCGATCGGCCAGGAATGGTACTCAGCTCATACGGTGGATTCCAGACAGGAATGCTGTCCTCCGCGCGAAAAGTAGGTCTTGTCCAGGCAGCAACGGTCAAGAGTAGTGCTACAGGCGGCCACCAAACCTATCTGTTCTCTCCGCTGTTGGAATCCGAAGACGACAAGCTGCAGACTACCGAGGTGCTCCACAAGCGAAAGCTGTTCGTCGCCCACATCCTCTACGGGCACGAGAAAGCCATCGCGGAACGTGGGCGCATCTACGATCCGCGCGTGCTCGTCCAAGCACTGCTGAACAGAGGACAAGTCGGACCAGCATCTAACATCGCATCGGACTACCATTTGCTCGAAGCCAATGGGATCGTCGCGGTTTCGCCTGCCAGCAGTGCGCCTGGGCGGGCATACCTTCAGCTGGTAAAACGCGAAATCGTGGAAGGCGGCCTCGGCTGGATCAAAGCCTCCTACGGCGGTGGCGATGGCTCTGCGGCCGACCTCGGATCACTTCAACCTCCAAGCAACTGGACCTCGCCAGAGGCTGATCGAACGAACTTGCCTGACTCCGGCGCTACAAACGAAATCGCTGAATCCGCAGTGTTGCGGCTCCGTGAAGCCCGAAAGGCGGCGCAAAGTGCAACCCGACGCGACACCCCCTGAGCAAGACGGCGACAACACCCTGTTCGACGATGACGGGGGAAAGCTAGCCGCGCGGAGGTCGACCGGCAGCCGGCCGACCTCCGCGCGGCGAAGTGCTGCTGCTCAGAAATCGATCTCACCGCGGAATCAGATTAACCCCGGCGATGAGCTTGAGATTCGGCTTGCTCGGATGCAGTTCCTCCAAGGCGCTTACTCCCGCAGGGGCATCAGCTTGGAGAGGCATTTCTACCCTGAACCGCTCATCGTCACAGACTTGGATCTGCTGTCCTTCGACATAACCGCACGACTAACCCTCACCAAAACTATCGGCGAGGCCAAGAGTGGCACCGGCAAGAACGCTCCAAAACCCCTAGATCGTGCTATCTGGATGGCCGGGCTGATGCAGCTTGTTCAAGCGGACAGTGGAATTGTAATAACAGCACAACGGCCGTCGACTCGCGTCCGTCACACAGCCCGGTCTCTTCGGGTTACAGCTATGAGTATGAATGACCTCGACCGATGGGAAGCGGCAAACCTTCCAGAAGACCTCAAGGACGTTGGCGCACATGGCCGGCTGGCGTTCGAGGCCGATCTTCATGCGCGCAAGGCAGTAAAGGGTGAACCCAAACTCGAAAGGACCTACTGGTTCCTACGTTCCGAAGTTTGGTTTCTGGATTCGTGGCAGGCGGCAAAGCGGGTTCTGGGAGCACTCGAAGAGCTGCACCTCCACTGGACTCCTCAGATCAACGATGACCAGACGTCAGCGTTGCGCTGGCTGTATGCTGAGGCGCTCTCCATTCTAACCCTCCACATCGTCGTGCTAGTTGGCCTCTACCGCGTCTCTGACGGGCGTGAATGGGCAGCAGTCGTTAAGGATCGGCTCGCAGAAGGTGAAATCCCCACTCACAACCAGCGGGCCCTTGCCGACGCTTTCGACACCTACCTTGCGCACGTTGCGAGCGAGCTGAAAGCACCCCCAGCGATGCAAGTTGAGATAATGGGTGCATTCCAGCCAACACCACCGGACTGGGCCGATGGGCTTATCGATTTGATCGCGCGTCTTGAGACCGCAACGGGAATTGCAGATTTTCCTCGAAACACTGACCTCGTAGTATCCGAACGACTCGTGCGGCGGAGGCATGAAGCCGCAGGATCATTAAGAGCTATCAGCGCCCACGACCCCGAGGAATTTGCTCGTATGCGACGGCAGGTAGCGGCATTTCTTCGTGGTGCCGTAACGCTTCCCGACGCAATTGATAGAGCGCTGATCACCTGATTCGATCACTATCGTCAAACGCGCCCAAATCCGTGCGAAGCTAACAGCCAAGGACATCACCGTCCTGAGTCAGTCCTGGTAGACAACGAACCGTAAAGCAGCGGCCGACGTTGCGCCCTGACAGGAGATAGAAACCACGGCTCGCCCGAAACCGACATCGCGCCCATGGCTAGATGCAACAGTAAGAAACTATCGTATACCCACCGCACCGACGCGACCGGCGTGACATCCTGAGACAATGACAACTCCGGATGACGAGGCAATAGAACCAGAGACCGCGAGATACCCGCAAGTCGAACTGAGCCCGGCAGAGTTCGAGGTGTTTGTGACCTCGCTGTTCGACCCTCTTAAGAACGTAGATGGGATCGACAACCTGCAGATCCAGCACCATGAAGTGATCAGAGGGACCGACGGCGCATACAACTTCGACGCGACAGTACGGTATGAGCTCGCAGGGATGAATATTCTCACCCTGATCGAGGCCAAACAACACAATCATCCGATTAAACGCGACTTGGTTCAAGTTCTCCACAGCAAACAGCAATCAGTCGGTGCCAACAAGGCGGTTCTTATCTCAACGGCACCATTTCAAAAAGGCGCAGTAGCATACGCAACCACTCACGGAATTGCGCTGGTCACTGTCACTGAAGGAAGATTTACTTACGAAACAAAATCCGTCGAACAAGCACCCCCACTCACTCGCGAAGAGGCGGCACAGCATTTCGGGTTGCCTACATTCGTTGGCCACTGTTATAGCCAAAAGAACGGCACAGATTTCATAACTACAACTACGGTTTCAGCTCAATTTCCTGTTCTGGCGTACGAGGCACTAGCCAAAGTGGAAACCTAACAAATACAATAGCTGCCAGCGCCGATAGGACCGAATGCGATCAATTACCGTTTTCTGCCCGAGCTTCTTAGCGTAAAGGTGTGGGATACCTAAAGCCAACATGTAGACCTCCACAAAGCGCGCAATGATGCTGCCCGCAATTCACACTCGGCTGAGAACACATCGAACTGTGCAGCACCGCAGATTGGGTCCCGGCGTCGCGGCTGCTGGGCAGGGATGGTCGAGATCGCCGGCCCGACCCACGGTATCGTTAATGTAGTTTGCCGAAGCAGCATCGACATGGCGAAATACAAGCCGGATTTAGCCAGCCGGCGCGCCGACCCGGCAGGAGCCGATCTGACCGCTTCTTCCGTTGCCGCGACGCCAGCTAACGTTTAACAAGGCCGCAAATCAACTAGTGAATAAAATGAGGACAGTTTGGCTTACATAGACTATTCGTTACATGCGTTTCCCACCCCACCTGCGCAAACACGAGGCAGCTTTGCCGTCGACCGTGCGCGCCTACTGCACGCGGCCAGCACCATTCAAGTAACTCCGTTTGGTGTGGAGGGCCTTCGCCGGCCACGTTTCTTAGACTTGATTTAGAGGGCTGCAATGGTAGACGCGAATCTCGTGGAGTCGCGGAGCCGCTGGACACGAAGCGCAAGCTACTATCATATGAATCCTACCGAAAAGGGGATGGTGAGCTTCTTTCTCGGTCAGTTGCAAGCTAAACTGTTCGCCGAACATGTACTGGATCTTGACTACTTTGTCCACTACGAAAGCTACTTGCTTGCGAATGGCCGTTCAATGAGCGGATCGCGGCCCGATTTTATTGGTTTTGACCACGGAGGCGTATTTTTGTGAACTTAGAAGCCAAGGGTCGTTTCGGAGCGTCGCTCAGCGGCACCGAAAAGGCTAGAGCAAAAGACCAGGCAAGAACCATGCGAATTGGTTCAACCGCCACAGTTGAACACTCATATGTGCACGTTGGCCATTTTGCAAACGGATCGTGGGTCGCAGAACTACATGACCCGCCGCCGGTGCCACCGGAATTTATATTGAACCCAAGCCTTGGCGATTTTCTGCATTACTGGCCGTTGGTCTCCGCAATCGCCGACCGCGAGCAAGCAGAATTTCGGTCTGGCGGACTCCAATCTTCGACCGCGGAGGATATGCCTTACGTTTTCCGCAAATTTCCTGAAGTAGGCATTGCAATCGGGCTCCCAGCGAGAATATACGACACGGTTTTGACTACCGGTCAGCGTTGGATAAAGTCCCGCCATGAGGCATTAACGACCGATGGGTTGCTTGATTTGATAGACGCGCCAGCAGGAGACATAAACGACGTACCCGTTCGCTACCATAATCGCGAAATCTCGTACGGTCGCGACAACACTATCTGTGTACTAATCCCGTGATATTGGGCGGACGCGCTGCCTGCTACTCGACAGACCCGTAAGGGAATTCGCGGCGCATTAACGGAGGTGGGCGGGTCGGCAGGGCTCATCGTTGATGATTCGAGCCGCGGGTGTCTCCGGGCAGCCGGACGTTAAGCGGAGTCTGACCCGGTTGATAGGCTCAAACTCCGACCGCTGGTTGCCTGGTACTGAGGGGCTGGTGGCGTACCCGTCGGTAGCTCAGGAGATTACCCGCAAACTAATAGCGACTTAGCCTACGACTCATTTGCGGTCATCACTGCCCGCAGTACTGGGCCTTGACGGTCGTCTCTCCGGCGGGTACATCGTGGTTGTCGGTCGCCGGCTACGCCAACAACTGACACAACCGAGTGAGCCAGGCTTACGTGCCGTAAACATCAAGACGCTGGAGGGCGCGGCTTGCGTCTGCCGAACCCTCCTCATCCCCGATCTCGTCAAACAAACGCTTGGCCACTTCGAATGCGACCACCGCGTGCCGATAGTCGCCCAAAGTCTCCATAACGATCCCAGAATTAATCTTCGATACCGCCGCGTTCTGCGGGATATCTAATTCTGCGTATAAAGAATATGCGGATTCGTAGTCCGCAAGAGCTTCACCACTGCGCCCCAGGGCCTCAAGAACCACGCCGCGATTGACCCGACAGTCGGCTAACTTCTCACTCTCGTTGTTACGAGAGAAAAAATCTGCTGCATCGTTCAGCGCGCTCAGCGCACCAGTGAAATCGCCTAAAGATTCAAGGGCGACGCCGATGTTCATATCGCACACCGATGCGCTGTCCAGGTTGCCCTGAATGAAGAAACTGTTTCGTGCACGCCGAAAAAGGCGTACCGCGTCGTCCCACGCTTCTCGATCCAGGCAGCTGCACGCACTATCAAAGTCGCGGAATGGATCGCTCACTGCTTCAATCCTTCGAGGAATCGATGGGTTCATCCTGACTCCTGAACCCCACTGGGATTGGAAGACCAGTGAGGAGCCCGTTAAGGATTAGCTGGACGGTTTCTTAACTCCGTACTTACTGCGGCCTTGATTTCGACTCTTCACACCCTGCGTGTCCAGTGCCCCGCGGATGACCTGGTAGCGAACACCAGGCAAGTCGCGAACCTTACCGCCCCGAACCAGTACCATCGAGTGCTCCTGGAGGTTGTGGCCCTCGCCAGGGATGTATGCGGTGACCTCAACGCCACTGGTGAGCCTCACGCGGGCAACCTTTCGCAGGGCTGAGTTCGGCTTACGGGGAGTCGTCGTGTATACGCGCACACACACGCCGCGCCTCTGGGGCGAGTCAGCCAGCGCCTTTGTCTTCATCTTCTTGAACTTCGGAGTGCGTCCCTTACGGACGAGTTGCGAGATTGTGGGCATTTTCGTCAAGCTCCTGATCTGTACTTCTGGCTATATCAATGGCAGCTGTGGTGGCCGAGTGTCTACCCGGCCACCGGCATAGCCTACACGCCATGCATAGCGGCTTCCAAAACACACAACACGAACCAGCGGGACCGCTACACCGCTGAGGCCAATCGCGCTGTCGACCGCACAAACCCCACCAACAGGCGAGTCGTCCCCAAAGCGTGGACGTTCATTCATTCGCCGATCGCGGTGGACGCTCGTGAGATCGTCGGCCTGCTCCGGCTCCGTGGGACAATTTCGTAGCAACCGCCCCGCACGATCCGCCCGTCCCCTTGACGCTGCTGTTATAGGTAGAACAGAGGTTGCTCCCAGAGGTGGATCTTTGATTCCTAAGATTTGCTAGGCCACCCCGGACGACTGCTGCTGTGACATCCACCACTGCTTTCCCTCGCTCGACAGTGAACTGATCGGGTCATAGTAGACATATTGGTCCTCCGTCACTCCGTCATTGGTGCGCTCAAGAGGGGTGCTGTAGTTCTTCGACCAGTAAGAGATACCTCGCACTCGATCGTAGTCGACCACTTGATCAACCCAGCACTTTCCGACGTACGGCACATCACAAACAATCCGTGGCGTTGCATAGCCTGGAAGATATCCCATAATGGATCGCTGGAGCTCGCGCGCCTCCCACACCGGCACTCGCCAATGCTCCGAGTTCGGAATCATGTCGCACATGTAAAAGTAATACGGCAAGATTCCAGCATCATCCTGCATAGCAAAGCAAAGATCGAGTAGACCCTGAGAAGTACTGTTCACCCCCCTCATCAGAACACCTTGATTCCGAACGTCCCTCACTCCCACCGCCAGCATAGCGCGGGCTGCTTCGGCCACTAATGGCGTCACAGACTGCACATTATTGATATGGGTATGCAAGGCAAGATTCACACCGCGCTCTTCTGCTACTTTGGCGACTCGCTCCATTCCGTCAATTACCTTTGATTGCAACCAATGCTGCGGCAGACCAGCTAACGCCTTGCTGGCTAGACGAATATCACGAACCGAATCAATCTCAAGCAGCTGCATTAGGAACGATTCCAGTTGCAACCAAGGCACATTAGCAACATCTCCACCCGAAACGACAACGTCGCGGACATGCTTAGTTTGCCGGATGTAGTCAATCATCTTCGACTGCCTGTCGACTGGCTTCAGCACGAAACGAGTTTTTTCGATTTGCGGTGTCGAGTTACCCACAAGGTCCATGCGAGTGCAGTGACCACAGTATTGAGGGCAGGTCGAGACAAGTTCTGCGAGCACCTTGGTTGGATACCGGTGTGTTAGCCCTTCAGTAACCCACATTTCGGCCTCGTGCAGCGAATCACGGGACGCGTACGGGTGGTCGGGCCACCAAAGATCGCGGTCAGACAACACCGGCATCATGTAAAGACGCACGGGATCCCGATAGAACGCTTCGGTGAACTCGCCCGGGTCCTCCCCTCCCATGCCGCTCGTGGGCACCATCGTATTTAGCATGTGGGGCGGTAGTAGCATTGACATTGTGGCCATTACGTCCTGATCTGCCGCAAGATCCTCGTAGAACCCATCAGTAAGAAGCCCGCCGACTGCATCTCGAAGCTGCCTAGCATTCTTGATGCAGTGAGCGCGCTGCCACTGTGGGTCACGCCACTGTTGGGCCGTTACAGTGCGAAAGCCGGGAAACCGGCACCAGTCAGGTTCGACTAACTCCTTCCGGACGTACTGGACTGGCTGGCCCGCGACTCCGTTTGCCTCATCTGTTGAGATGGTCTCACGCATTTCCGATGACTCATTGTACTTGTGATTCATGCCGATCCCCTTCTCCCATACGCTGGGCGACGACCCCGCCAAGAATGAGCGGACTGGAATTCTCCGCAAGCAGGTCCACCATCGTCAATCTGACGCCGAATTTCCGCGATATTCCTCGAGCCAACTTCACGAGGTCGAGTGAGTCCACACCAAGCTCGAAGAAAGACGACCTAAGATCCTGCTCACTCACCTGTCCGCCAACGGTTTCTGAGATATCCGACTGAATGAACTTTACAACTTGGACTTTAATCGATTCGCTCGTCATCGAACATTAATCCTTCCATACAGATTTCTCTTTGCTCGTGCCGTGATTGCAGGTCGGGCGGCTGCCAAGACTCCCATAATTTCGCGTACTGGCCGCCGGCATCGACCAACTCGGCATGCGTGCCTAACTCGACGACCGATCCACCCTCCATATACGCGACACGGTCTGCGGTCTGCGCGATACTAAGTTGGTGGGCGATTGCAACAACTGTGCGTCCCCGCAAAGCTGCGACTAGGGACGTTTCCAGCTGCTGCGTACTCGATGAATCGAGTTCTGCGGTGGCCTCGTCGAGTACGGCGACAAGAGGGTTAGCCAACACCACACGCGCCAAAGCGAGGCTCTGAGCCTCGCCAGCCGGGACCGCAACTTCCCCTGTTCCAACGTCAGTGTCGAGGCCATTTTCGAGCGACTTGACCCATTCATACGCACCGCCTACTTCGAGTGCTTTCCACAGTTCAGCTTCGCTCCATTCGCGATCTGCGCGTCCTGTCATTGTCAAGTTGTCGCGCACGGTACCTGAAAAAATGTAGGTTTCCTGAGCAACCATGGCAACCACGCTACGGAGATCGGCCGAGGAAAATTTGTCGATATCGACACCACCGATCCGGACAACGCCAGCTGTCGGACGATGAATACCAGCAATCAGCTTCCCGAGAGTCGATTTACCAGCACCGGAAGCACCGACTACCGCTAGAAACTCGCCCGCGCGTATAGAAAGATTTATGTTGTTTAACACTGAACGGCTGGCACGGTAAGAAAAACCGACCTCGGAAATATCTACAGTCTGTCCCGTCGGGCACGAAGATATATCGGTACTGCCGCGATCAACAGGAATAGCCTGAACCCCCAGGATACGTCGTAGCGCTGCGTTACCCATTTGCAGCTCGTCTAACCACGAAACTAAGTCCACTAGTGGTTCTGCTAATCGCTCCACGTAAAGCACCATCGCTGTGAGCGCTGCTAGTTCGACCATGCCATGCCGATAAGCAAGCCCGCCGACTAGAACCATCGCTGCCATGGGCAAGAACACACCAAGATCCAGGCACGGCAAAAAGACAGTCTGAAGTTTCACAATGCGCCTCCGCGTACGGGCGGCCTTCCCAACAATACGGTCGTTTTGCCGTCTTCTCCGACCTGCCAATCGGAGGGACTCGACGGTGCTCGCCCCAACGATCGTTTCCTGTACACCGCCACGCACCTCAGCCCACTCGTCGAGCAGTTGCTCAAATGCCTGAGGCGCACGTCTGCGATACCAACCAGTACCAACAACCAGAATTGGAGTACCGACCAACATTACCAGCGCCAGTTTCGGAGCCGTCCATATCATTGCACCCGCGGTCAGAACAATCGTAAGTAGCGCCATGGCTATCTGTGGCACCGCGTAACGGACGCTCTCGTTCAGCTTTTGAACATCCGAAGTCGCCCGACTAAGAAGATCGCCATTTCCTGCGTTCTCCACAACGTCAAGCGGGAGCCTCACTGTGCGATCAACGAACTTGTCGCGGGTATTCGCAAGGACATGCTCGCCAAGTATTGCAGCCTGTGCACGCGCTGCTCCAGCCAACGTCGCCTGCACTACCAACGAGACCAGGAGGACTAGGCCGATCAAATCTACTCGGCTAGTGTCAGCCCCCTCCCTGACGGACTGCACTAAGATTCCGACCAGCTGAGGTGCAATCAACGCAGCTGTCATTGCGAGCAAGAACAAAAGCGTGGCACACCCAGTGCGGAGCGCGTTTGCGCGGAGGTATTCGCGCACCCAACTGCGGACCTCGGCGCTTGTCGCGAGAGGGAGCCCTTTCCTCATCTTGGCACTCCGTTCCCTGGCCTGGCCCGGCTTGCCGACCCTGCTGGCACCTCATAAACGTGGTCCGCCCGGTTTCTCCATAATGAGCTGTTACTCATAACAATCGTTGTGCGTCCGCGCCTTAGCTCATACAGAGCGTCAACGATCCGGGCCTCCGTCTGAGAATCAACAGCCGAAGTTGGCGCATCGAGAATCAACACTTCCGGGTCCGCGTAGATAGCACGAGCCAAAATTAGTCGCTGACGTTGGCCGCCAGAAAAGAACTTCCCGCCCTCCGAAACTGTGTTGTCCAGACCTTCGGGCAATGCGTCGATAATGTCCATGGCATTCGCTGCCAGCAACGCATCCTCAAGTTTGGGGCCGGCTATGCTTGACCGGACAGACAGCAGCTCTTCACTCAAGGTGCCGGAGAACAGCACGTCGGTGTGGCTACACAGTAGGATCCTTGTTCGGACTTCGTCTAGGTCCGCGCATCTCAAAGACACACCGTCGGCAAGAACGTCCAGCCCATCGTCACTGTCGACATGCCGTGCAAGCCTCGCACCGAGCGCACGAGATTCGACTGTCGAGCCGCCGATGACGGTCAATGCGCCTGAGGCTACTGAAATCTGGGTGGTGCCGTCGTACAGTGACAGCTGACTATTTGGGAGTGGTCGCGAGTTCGCCGCGGGCACAAGAGGTGACGTGAGACGGACGAACTGACTTACTCTACCGGCCGCTACCCAAGTCTCGGTTAGCACTGAGCTTGCCTCAGTCAGATTAGTTAGAGCTAGCACCAGAAATCCGGATGCCCCGTATAACGCTACGACTTGCCCAGCTGCGACCTCACCAGAGAGCGCGAGCCGAGCACCGGCCCACGTCACCACGATCACCACTAAACCGGGCAGGAGCACACCCGCAGCGGCCAGAACGCCAGCACTGCGTCCAGCTGCCTCTCCAGCCCTCCGGACGTCTGCGCTTGCCTTAAGAAAACGTTCTACAAAGCGATCCTGGCCCCCAATTCCCGTAAGGACACGCAGTCCAAAGCCGATGTCAACGGCCCTCGCCGTGACCGTTCCGATCTGGTCGCGCTGGATCTCGTTCCGGTCTCGCAGCGGACGCAGCAGTGCGCCCAGACCTAGCACTGCAAGCGGCGTCCCGAATAGCACGATTAACGCCAACATTGGTGAGATCGCGAAAGTCAGGACGACCACAAGCACGACCCCCAGTGCAGACCCGATCGCGCGACCGACAACCTCGAAGCCGTCGTCCAATCGTTCAACGTCATTGGTTCCTACGGCCACCGTATCTCCAGTTCGCCTAACTGTGCTGAGACCGCACCCCAACTCCGTTACCTGCATCACGACATCTCGCTGACTTGATACATGAGCATGTAGACCCGACAATTCCGCTGCACGATTAAGCAAAGCGCCGGTCGCTGCCTGCAGCAAAACTAATCCGAGGATCACGAGTGACCACAGCCAAAGCGAGGTGATGGATCCATGCACCACACCTTGGTCGATCGCCTGACCAACCGCGAAGGGCAACAGAGCAACAGGCACCATCCACAACGTACCCATAAAAATGCTGCAACCTAAAAGCGCACGCTGTTGTTTCACCAGCCACAATAGATACTGGAACGGACCGGCACCCCTCTGCATTTTAGAACGCGACAGATCAGTGGACACGGTGTTCATTTTCGTAATATCTCCGAGTGGCGATCCGGTCGACTTTTCGAGTTGTGGTGTATTTAAGCGCAGGTACCGACTGTAAACGTCCTGGTATCAAATACCTGGGTACATTCGCACCTAGATATCGCAGGATACTACCTATAAATAGCTGCTCGTCAACGTTTGGTTCCGCCACAACGTACCCGATTAGCGTGTTATGGTCACCCTTCATTGCCTCGACTACAGCTACCGCACGCACGTCCGGATGGCTGGCCACCCAGGCTTCAATCTCAGTTATATCGACCCGTATACCTCGAACTTTTATTACGTGGTCCACGCGGCCACGAAAATAGAGGCAGCCAGACTGGTCCGTCTGCATTATGTCGCCAGTCCGAAAGTAACGACGTGTACCATCCCCGAGATCCAGCTCCGGTAACCGCCTGGCCGTCAGTTCGGGTTGCCCCCTGTATTCAAGCGCAATATTTTCGCCTGATAAATAAAGCTCTCCCTCAGCCCCTGCTGCAGTCACTTCCCTCCCGGCCTTATCAACAAGCTTTTGGCTTACGTGCGGGAGAGGCCTGCCAAGCGGCAATGCGGAGGAGGACGTTCCGTCAACACCAACCTCGAATTCGGTCAAGTCGATAGCATGAGTGACCATCCCTGTTTCAGTCGCACCGTAGGTATTGACTAATCGAACGTGTTTGGCGTCAAGTCGACGCCACTTATCAAGCATGTCCATACGCAGGGCCTCGCCGCCAATAACTGCAGTTCGCAAGCTCGATGGAATTTCTGATCGACTATCCAGCAGGTCGCTGACAAACTCGCCCCAGTAAGAAGTGGGCAAGTTCAAAACCGTAACTTTCTGCGACGCCAGGACACCGAGTAGATCTGTGGTCGCGTAATTGTCGATAACGAGTGTCGCGCCCTGAGTCAGTGTGGGAAGAATCTCCTCAAGGCTCGTATCCCAGAACAGTGGAGTGAAATGTAGAACTTTGTCTGTAGGGCGAATATCGTACAGACGTACGAGCTCCGGAACTACTGTCGAAAGAGCACTGCGGGGTAAGACCGCACCTTTACGTACCCCCGTAGTGCCAGATGTGAAAAGGATGTAGGCCGGCGAACTCTGCGGCGGCGCAACGACTTGATCAACCGTCAGCTCGGCGTCGGACCAGACCGGCCGAAGTACCCGCTGCACATCAGGAATTGGGTCCGCGGGTAACGTAGCGACCAATTCCTCTACACCTGCTGCGTCTAACATCGCGGTCTGGCCGTCGGGGGGTATCGATGGGTCAACGGCGCAAAAACAACGACCCGCTGCCAATATCCCGAGAACTCCCGCTATCGAATACGCGCTAAAATTTTCGATGATCGCAATGGGGGCGTCATGCAAGTTTGTACGAGGTTTGATCGAACTCGCAACACTTGCGGCTAGTTCAGACAAGCGGCGGTAGGTCACAACCGAACCGTTTTCAACGACCGCGGGATAGTCGGGTTGAGTCCGAACTATTTCCAGAAAGCTAGCTATAACATCAAACTCAAGCCCATTTGAAATTGCCATTACGTGTACCACCCTTTTCTACAGGCACTGCTAAGCGTGCGAGCGCAATTTACGATAGGCACAAGCGGATGTAAAAAGCACCGAATCTGTTTATTCCGTTTGCAAATAATTGCAGACTTTTTCTTGTGTACGCCTTTTAATTTTAGGCTGTACAAATTGATGGAGTAGAAGATTACAGTCTGGGACCGCCCGCATCGGACAATTGGAGTTGAGCACGTCATCAACGAGCCAAACTAACTAACCAACGTGTTAAGTCAGCGCACGCTGGAACGTCCGAACCATCTCGAAGCGACCAAAGCCAATAGTCAACGACACGAAACACTGACCAACTGACCGCGCGCTGATGATCTAGAGCTGCATTATCTATAACCATGTCGAATCGCCGACGAAGAGCAGCTGGTCCATCCAGGTCTGCAAACCGATTCCATAGAAGCGGCGCGACTCCAAACTCAGGATCACCAATCACAACCTTGGGATCGATCACCAACCATTGCTCGCGTTCGCCGGCGAGCACGTTGCCGTAGTGCAGATCGTGGTTAACAATTAACTGAGCTGACGACGACCCGAGTTGAGCGCATGCGTCTAGCGCCGCATCCAGCCAGTATTGCGGTATCGACGACTGACCGACGTCTTGCCACAATAACTTCAAGTCAGCCGCCAAGCTGACGGCTTGCGCGCTCAGAAGCGGAATGCCACCGCCAGCCGGGATAGCCAGTCGGCGCAGGAGCTTCGCCGCCATCGCCACCGCTGCATCTATTTCGATGCCTTCGAGAGTCCGATCTGCATCAAGCAACTCCAGTAGTAGCGACCCAGAGCAGGCGTCTACGTCGAGCAGCCGCACAGCGCCCGATCCCTTCCACTGCGCGAGGGCCGCTGACTCATGTCGTGTCTTTCCGTCGACCCATGAAACTTTCAGTGCCGCAGACCCAGCAGGCCGGTCAACCGGTATTACGACTGCGCAGTTTCCGTGCCGAATTGGTCCGGCTGGCCGTAAGTCCCACGCTTCGCAGCGACTCGCTATGACTTCCGGGAGGTTTAGGAGCCAGCTCTGCCCAGCCTCCCCGTATCGGGACGACATAATTGTGGCAAACTTCGACGGAATGGCGATCTCTGAGGCTCGCATTTAGAACAGCCCTTTCAATGCATGTCGTATCTGCGAAGGACTGTCTACACGAAATGTCCTGATCCCTAGTCGCGCCGCCGCAGCAACGACATCCCGCCTATCGTCCACAAGAAGGCATTGCTTCGCATCTGCCTCACACATTGAAAGCACCCGATCGAAGTAATTCAGATCCGGCTTTACCAGGCCCAGTAACCATGAGGAACATGCAAAATCAAACAAATCGAAATGCCGGAAAGTTTGGTTCTTTAAGCGATCCCAATGTGCAGCTTCGTTGTTCACTAGGGCAAACTTGATGTCGGAATTCTCGGAGCGACATCGCAGTATAGCCTCGAACACGGCTCTTTGAGGGACCACACTTGCCAGATAGAGTTCGTCCACCCAGGTCCAGTCAATATTGTCATTGAATTGGCTACCTGAATTCCTCAACCCCTCACTCAGGACATCATGCACGTGTCTGTCATCCGATTCGTAATCACGCTGGAAAAGTCGGACGTGACTAGCTAGACCATCGGGATTTGCGCCATATCTGTGTGCAATTCTATCGAGAAAGTCAGTTTCTTCATTGATATTATTGAATAGCACGCCACCAGCGTCAACAAGCACGGTATCAATCATGGCGCGACACATCCACACGTTCGATTCGCCCAACGAATTGCTCTGCCACGTCGATAAATCTCTGCGCCTCTTTTAGTGGCATACCTCGCCAATTTGCCGAGATCAGCAATTCTTGCTTACCCGCGACAACCGCGATCTCGGCACCAGGCTGAGCGTCAGGCGGTGAGCACTCCAGAATTACCTGACCGCCAGCCGGCCCGCACTCGTCCCCAGAACTAGTCTGAGCTTCGACGGCAAGAAACGGGGCCCAGCAGTGAAGTTGAGAAACTTGCTCGTCTGACCACAGACTCCGCGCGGCCCGGTCGAAGGACATCGGTGAAAGATCGGCCCCGGACAGCAACCCTGATCGCGCACAACTCACTGCGGCCTTCACGGAGTGAAAACCATCACCCGCGAACGGAACGAGAAGCTGGCTGCTTAAATTGCCAATGATCTCTGTGGACCCAGGCAGGTCACGATTTAGCGAAGGCACACGGACAGCGCGGGCATCGCCATGAACCCAGACGGCCGACCACCCGAGTAAGCCGAGCAACAGTATTGTCGGGGTACAACGAAGTCGGGATGCAACGGTTTGTAACGTCTTCCAACTCTCCATCGAAACCGACCAAGTCAGTGACCCAGAGTGGTTCGAGGTATCGATCTCTATATCTGGGGGTCTTATTCCGGCCGACTCCAAGTAGTCAGCCCATCGACGAATGAGCGCGTCATCATTCCCAATTCTGCGCCATTGCCGATCAGCCCAGTCCCCTAACTGTGGGCTCCGATTCAACGTGACATTGTTACCCGCAAGTATGCGGTTGTACACTTGCGATAATTCGTCTACAAGTAAATCCCAAGCCCAGCCGTCAACAGTAGCGTGACTCAATTCGATCCCAAATCGACTTCTTGTGTCGCCGATGCCTACCAGGCACCTAACCAACGGGTCTATTAGAGGATCAATACCACCCACAAAACCAGTAGATGCCCACTCTGGGCCGCTCTCCGTGACTCTGAGGATTTCAGGAGGATGCTCTCCAGGTATGCACCACACCTGGTCATCACGGTACTCAAATCGACTAGACAAGATGTCGTGGCCGGCCACGACTTCTCGTAGGGCAACCTCAAGGACCTGTGGATCGGCCGATGGTGGCAACTCCCACCAGCATTGCGAAGTTAGTGTCGGCCGGTTGTCACGCCGAGAGTCCAAAAACCATTGTTCGTCGTCGGGTCCAGCGCGAAAGCTGCAGCCCTTGCGGACTTCCGATGGTGCGATTTCCGAAAGTAGAACGGCATCAAGATCCATCGCCTAGTCCCGAATCGCCATGTAGTTTCCGACGACAACTGCATCGGCACCACACTTGCTGAAGGTCCGCAGGATGTCCTCTGCGGAAGACGCAACGGGCTCCTCCGCTACATTCAATGACGTGTTCACAAGTACCGGTACCCCGGCAAGTTTGTCGAAGTTGTCCAGTAGTCCGTGGTACGCGGGATTGTCCGTTTTTCTGACAACCTGAGGACGAGCTGACCCATCGACGTGGACTACGGCAGGAATGCGTTTCCTGGCATCAGCGTGAACTTGAGACGCCATGATCATGAAGGCGTTCGGCGTACCGGCGAAGAATTCGCCAAACCGCTCCTCCTGAACGCTGGGGGCCAGCGGACGCCACATCTCACGGTCCTTCGCGACGTTCAGCTTGGTCAGGCTTTCACGGTCACGAGGGTCACCAAGCAGGCTCCTCGCACCCAGGGACCGCGGTCCAACCTCAGCCCTCCCTTGCCCCCAGGCGACAATTCCGCCAGCGCTGATCAGTTGAGCAACACGCGGAAGCAGCGACTCAAACTCAAGCCGCTCCGCTCTTATACCTGCGGAAGCGAATGCAGCAACAGTATCGTGCTCAGGAAGATCGGGCCCCCAGTAGGCATGCTGCATTTGAGCTTGTGGTTGCGCGACGACTTCGCTCGCCACGACCAGCGCCGCACCGAGCCCCACTCCGGCATCGTGAGCCATCGGCTGAACGTAAACATCCTCGAAGATGCCAGCGTCGGCGAGTTTGCCATTGGCTGTGCAGTTCAGCCCAACGCCGCCCGCAACGACCAAACGAGACGAACCAGTCAGTTCCTGGGCTCGACGCGCCAAGGCCAACACCGTATTCTCAAGCGCGGCCTGCGCTGACGCTGCGAAATCCGCGTACGCCATGATCGACTCGCCCCGGCGCGGCGCGAACGGGTACGAGTTTTGCGAGAAATAGTGTTGAAGCGCGGCAGAACGCTCCTCAATGGCAGAACGGCCGAAAGTAGTCGGCGCTGGTACGCCACTCCAGGCTAGGGCACCATCTCGATATTCAATGCTTGCCGGGTATTTTGCGCGCCCATATGAAGCCAGACCCATCAGCTTCCCGCCGTCGTTGCGCCCAAGACCAGCAAATTCGGAAGCGGCCTCGTAAAAAAAGCCGAGCGAGGTGTCTACTCCGAACGCCTCGATAATTTCTATCTTGCCATTCCTCCCGATGCCAATGGATGTCGCAGTCTCCTCACCCATAGCATCGATGACCAGTATCGCGCAGTTCTCGAATCCACTAGGCCAGTAAGCACTCGCTGCGTGGGCCAGATGATGGGCAACCGGGCGAACGCTGCGCGGCACCTCTCCTCCGAACACCTCGGAGGGAAACAGCCACTCTGGTCGATCAAAGGGCAACGTCTTTTGGCGTTCAGCTCCGTCAATCCGAAGCCACTTCGCTAGCAAGTCGTGATCAGATCCGAGCGCGACCACATCGACATCAGACAGGTTTATACCTACGTAGTCCAAGCAATAGCGCAGTGCATGCGCAGGAGACTGGCCGACGGCCCGCTTACGGCGGGATAGGCGCTCCTGCTCGACGGCGACGATTAACTCACCATCATGCAAGAGAGCACAGGAAGCATCATGCGCGCCGTGGTTTAGTCCAGCAATCCAGGCTGATCTAGTAGTTTTGTCGGTCCGGGACTCTACAGTTTCCATTTTGTCCTCCTAATGCTCAGGTTTCAGCGATAAAGAGATTTGGTTTCAAAGAATCTGTCCCCCGCTTCCGATACACGATCTGCAAACGTCACGGGGTCGACCTGACCCCGGAGCACGGTAACGGTCGCAAATCCTGCAGACAGCAGTGCGACATCGCTAATATCAGAGGCCTCACGAATACGCACTCCAAGCAGCAGCTTTCCACCAAAACCAACCTCGACTTCAGGGACGACATCTGCACAAGTGGCCACACGGATGCCCGCAATGGCATCGACCGGCAAATTCGGCACGTTTAGGTTCAGTAATGTGCCCGGGCCGTTGTCCGCGGCTATATCAAGTATGGCCAGACCGAGGTTTGCGGCAAGGTCCAGATGTAGCGGCCCGTCCTCAACTCCTCCGGTGGAATAGACATCATCGCAACTGACCGCCACTGCTGCGAGATCAAAAGCTACAGCAGCAACTGCAGCGCCAACTGTTCCTGAGTGGTGGACCAGACGCCCGACGTTCGGACCGTGATTTACACCCGATATCACGGCGCGGGGCACAGTTCCCATAACTCCGGAGCATGCAGCCGCCACCATCAGACCCGGAGGTGAATCCTTGAATTGCCAGACATGATCAGAAAACCGAGCTACCTGAGGCGATCCGTTAGGAGTCGCTAAAGAGGTACCTGCGGCAGTCCAACCCTGCACGTTGCCGCAGAGGATATGATCACGATTGGAATTTACGAGGGCAGAACGTAGGGAATTTAAACCTCGCGCATTAATACCGTCGTCATTGGTAGCAAGGATCATTGAGTACCTAGCCAGCGGTAGGTGTCACAGCGCATTCGCCACCGCCTGGTAACCCATCCCAATGATGGAAATTGCACGCTCGATATCCGCTACAGACATTGCAGCACAGGTGAACCAATGATGATCGCGGTGGAGCAGTAATCCCTCCTTCCAAGTGGTTTCGTAAAAGACGTCGAGCGCGCGCACCAGACTCGTACCAGTGAGCTCGAACCGATGAAAAGGCATCGGAGGCAGCCCAATCACATGCACCGGAAGGCCCGCCTTAGCTGCACCGTCAATCATGCCTTCTTGCAGCTGCCTACCCCGCTCCCAAACAACACTGATAGCATCAGTCGATTGCAGAGATTGAACCGTTGCGATCGCGGCCGAAATGCCGTCCGTACTCCTGAAGAATACCGACGACATTGAGACATCAGCAACCGTACGCATTACCTCACGACGCCCCGTCAACGCCGCCATCGGGTGGCCGTTAGCCATCGCTTTGCTTATCGCAACCAAATCGGCATCGATGTTGAAATATTCTTGAGCTCCACCGAGTGCTAAACGAAATCCGGTACGCACCTCATCGAGGATAAACAACGATCCATGAAGATCCGCGAGCCGGCGTACCTCCAGTAAGTACTCCCGGTCTAGCACTTCACTATCGGCAACCATAACAATTACGGCGGCTACTTCGCCCTTGTTTTGAGCAAACGCTTTCCTGAGGGACTCGATATCATTGAAGGGTAGATTCTCAGTTAAGTCGCGATAGACCGTAGGGATTCCACTGCCTCGTGGTGCACACCAGTCGTGCCAGCCTTGATATCCCCACCGCAGCACCACCGAACGTCCAGTGTAAGCGCGGGCAACGCGCACTGCGGCGCTTGTCGCGTCCGAGCCGGTCTTGAGGAACATGACCATTTCCGCGTTGGGTACCACACTGGCCAGCAACTCGGCGAGATCCTGTTCCTTGACTTTTCGTAGTGTCGGTGAGATTCCTCCACGAATATCTTCGATGACAGCATCCGTAACGACAGGATCCGCGTGACCTAGAATCACCGATCCAAAACCCATCATTAGGTCAAGGTAACACCGTTCTTGCTGATCCCAGATGTGAGCGCCCTTGGCACGAAGCGCCCAAAGCGGCTCCGATCCATTGCAAACGCCACCCAGCAAGCTAGGTTTCGCGAGAACACCGGCATTGATCTCGACGGCCCCATCGGTCAACGCACGTTGCCTATTCACAGTCCAGCCTCTCGTTACTTGCGCAAACCGACGTTTAGTCGAAGTAATTCTCCAACACGCCCTTACGGCGCACGTCCAAGGTGCAGCAGTGGAAGCTGCCGCCGAACTGGAACACAGCATCAAACTCGCACTGAATCACGTCGATACCATGAGAATTAAGGAGCTCCTTCAGTGGCTCCTCCGCTCTTTCGATGACGGCTGTGTCCGGGTTTATCATCAGCAAGTTAATCGAAATCCAATTGCTAACGTCGCGCGCCGAGGGCTCACCCGTACGCACCGACGGCACGGCATCAATCAAATTCCAATCGTTGTCGGCGAAAAACTTGGCCATGTTGTCTTTGAACGGGCGCTCTGGATTAGTCAGAGCGAGACCCGCACGTAGCGGCACTAGCGTAGTGTCGATGTGCTGAGGGTGGCGGTCAACAAACTCGACTGTCCGGACCCGGTAGTCGGGGCCGAGATACCTCTCAAGCCAATCTATACCGAACTGATTAGTAACGACGTCGGGCTGACAAAAGATGTCCTTGCCACACCTGGTGAATGAAGCGGCATCGAACAGTGGCTCCGCTTCCGTCAGTGCCGGATGACCCGTGAAGTCATAGAGTTCATCTTCAGTGGTGTAGTCAGCGACATACGAACGCTCCGTCAGCTGTGGTCGCGGCGCAGATACCCATTGCGCACCGTCGCGGAAGTACTCACGGACGAGCGATCGGTACGCTCGATACTCAAAGAACCGGCCGCGCTGCGCCATCGGTGCCTCGATTATTCTGTCACCGACCACAATCAGCGTGTCACGCGGGCAAGTCTGAGCGTGTCCGTTAGGCACACTCCAATCAGGAGTGGAGTACCCCGTCATGTAGTCGAGCGGATCCGGCCGGCGTACAGTTACGCCTTCCTTTTCAAGTGTCGCAGCGAAAGCATCAAGCTGCCTTTCTGCGCGATCTATATCGGCTGGGTCATAACTCTCCCCGCCGAATGTCCGGTGAGAATCTCCCATCGGGTAATAAGCACTCAGAGCAGGTTCGAAGGCGAGCTTTCCGGCACCACGGGCCGTACCTACAATGACCTCTTCTAGCGGATCCCACTCGTTGAACGATGAAACAGATGGCATAGTTGTCTCCTCAGGTTGGTTTTAGGCGGTACAGTCGAACAGTTAGACAGGTTCAAATTGACTTGAAGAAAACTGGGGTTTGGGTTGGAATTGGACTTGTCCAGAAATTCCTGAAGTAATCGTAGCCGTCCATGCTTTGTCTAGCCGACGAACAGCGTCGTCCCACGTGGTCAACGCGACTCTTGCCCGACGGACCTTTGCGCGTAATCTTTCGGCAAGCTTTGGGTCTCGGATCAATCCCACAATTGCCGCTGCGAGTTCCTCAGGGGTTTCACGACAAATTACCGCATCGTGAATTACGTGGGGAAGACCCTGCAATCCCACCGGGGTGCTGACCACTGCACAGCCCGCGTGTAGGCTCTCCAAGATCTTTGACTTGACTCCGCCGCCAAATCGTGGCGGGCAGACAAAAACGTCGGCAGCGTGCAAGAGCGGGCCAAAACTGGGCAACGCCCCAATGAACCGCACGGTCTGGTCAGCTTCGTCCACCCCAAATTGGTCAGCTTCCGGCCCATTCCCTGCAACATCGAGCACAGCGTCGGGCAGTTCCGCTAGCACGCGGGGCCACACGTCCCGAACTAGGAAGCGGGTCGCATCTCTGCTCGGACCCCAGTCCGTGTTTCCTGTGTAGACAACTCGTGCGGCCCCTGCGGCCAACGTTGGTAATTCACTGGCGTCGTCTGCGGAGAAATGGTCGCAGCCGTTTGGAAGAAAGTCAACGGCAATATCTGGCATGACATTACGCATCACCGACGCGTCGTCCATACTGACCGTGCCGCATCGCTGGGCTCGCTGCCAGGCCGCATGCTCCATGTCACGAGCCACAGTCCAATCCGTTGCCGACGAGCCCAGCACTTCGGCACGAGAACGATCGAGATCATACTCGATGTTCTCCTCCAAGAGGAAGATTGGCACATCGCATTCGTCCGGCAAATGCTGCATCATGAAGTAGCCCTCGATGTGAATCAGGTCTACCGAAGTCTGATCCAGAACGTCGCGGACGTGTTGTTGCGCCTCACTGCGTGCATGGGCAGATACACGGTGTGGGATCTGCGATTCAAACGTGGAGTTTGGTTCAGCCTCAAAGATGGTAACCGAGCGGCAGCAGTCAAGAAGGTTGTCGCAGTATGCAATGTCTCTGCTGAAATGGGGAGTGACGATAACAAGATGAACTTCATAACCATTGTCCAAGCGAGACAGTAGTTGCCATTCTCGTGTTTGACCACCGCTACGCGGCGGGTAAGGAGACTGGTTTGTAAGGTAAAGAACACGACCCTTACTCGGCGTTTCCCTCAAACCCTCTGCGTGCCTTGTGTAAAAACCTTTGTGCATGGGGATCATCGCCTACTCGTCGAAGATTTGGTCGGCATTAGTAGGACCACTCCGGATAGTCCTTCCTACCCAATCTCGTGGGGTCCCGTTGACGACACCCAGCCCTGACCATATGTCGTAGCCAAGAAGCTTTCGCTGCGTCGGCGTGAGCTTTCGCCTTACCTCGGGATCTATAGATCGAAAGACGTTCTCTTGCTGCCTTATATACGGCGCACAGTAATGTGCTAGCACAGCGGTACGATACTGACTTGCAGTCCGATTTGCACCTGCCGCATGCCAAACGCGTCCATCGAGGACAACCATGCTCCCGGCCGGCCCAGTAATGGATTGCAGGGGCCCTGCGCCCGAGTACGGCGCTCGACCATCCCGGTGACTCCCCGGGACTACCACCGTTGCGCCATTCTCTTCAGTAAAGTCATCTAACGCCCAAACGATGTTCATCGAGAACACGTTCGGCCATGGGTCAGGAACGTATTGCTGATCAGCGTGTAATTGTTGCTGCTTGTTACCGGGGCGAGCGATATTCGCAACCAGACTGGACAACAAGGGGTCCGGACCCAGCTGCTGGCATGCGAAGTCGATCGCAATCGGATGCTCAACCAGATCCAGAAAAATTGAGCCCTGGTTAATTAGATTGAAGACTTTCTGGTTGCCATTAGACGTCCAAGCCGACCCATTGGACTGCTCCGCTTCAGCAACGTCGCGAATCCGACTCTTTAGCTCATGCACCCGGTCATCGTTCAGGACATCAGCTACAACGCAGTATCCGAATGTTCGTAAGTCTTCCGCAGCCGTACCTCGGTTTACCGTAGGTGACGGAACCTCCATTATGACACTCCTTCCGCTCTACCGTCGCCGTTCCTAAAGCTGGTATAGAAAACGGACTTTCTAACTCTTCTTTGGCGTTACACGAATCAGCCGACGATCCCACAGGTCCCACAATTCGTCTACGAGGAGGGCCGGAATGGTTGCATTTTGGTCACAGTCGTTTAATAACGCAGCGAGAGATTCGCTTACAAAAAATCTGCGATTCGGAGCGGCTGTCCGGAATATTTCGGACCGAACACCGGTGTTGTCAATCTCTTTGGCTATTCGCACAAATGGCATTAGCTCGACTTTGGCCGATGTCAGCGCTTTCCGATCTGCGTTCGGGCGACGAACAATGTATGGGCCGACTACCACGAGATCAAGGCCCGTCGTTACAAACGTCGAAATGACATCGTCGATCGTTTGCACGATAGGCTCAGCGTTGTTGTTAAACGAGGTGTTCAGTAAGATCGGAACCCCGGCAATAGATTCGAATGCGTGCAAGAGGGACCATAAATTTTGATTTTGCTCGCGTTTGACAACTTGGACGCGGGCTGTCCCGTCCACGTGCGTGATCGCTCCCAGCTGGTCACGAAATTCTGGTCGAACTGGTACGACAAAACTCATATGACTATGATCAGCCGAAACCCCCGACAATTCAAAGTAACGCTCCGCAGCCTCGGCTGTCACTACTGGGGCGAAAGGTCTGTAATCTTCCCGCTGCTTGATCATAAGATTCACACGGTCCCGATTGTCGGCCGGGCGCGGGTCCGCAAGGATACTTCGATTACCAAGTGCCCGCGGCCCAAACTCACCTCGTCCTTGCGCCCAGCCAATTATGGATCCACCGTTCAGGGCGGTGGCTACAACATTGTTGAGATCCTCAGGCCTCTCATAAGTGATGAAGTCAGACCACTCCTCCAAACGGTCTGCAATTTTCTCTTCAGACCCCAGGTCTGGACCTAGATATGATGTTCGGCTATAGCTGCGGTTGGCGGGATTGCCACCATTCGCCTGGTCGACCAGTATTGCCGCCCCGAGTGCGGCTCCTGCATCGTGAGCGGACGGAGGAATGTAGATCTGCCGTAGTTCAGACAACTTTAGCAATTTGCCGTTTAGAGTTGTGTTTTGAGCAACCCCACCCGCCATACAGAGGTTCTGAGACCCCGTTTCCCTCAGCCAATATCTGATAATATGCAGCGCTATTCGCTCTAGCACTTCCTGCGCTGCCGCAGCCAAATCTTGATGCTGCTTCGTCAACTTCTCGCTGGAGCGTCGGGGCGAAAAGCCGGCCTCAAAAAGGTTCGCTACCAGGTTTTCGTTTTGCAGCCGATAGCCGCCATCAGAGGATAGGCAATATGTACGCTCAAGCATCTCACGGTAAATCCGAGGATTACCGAAGGACGCAAGACCCATCACTTTGTATTCATCGAAATTTCGATAGCCGATCATCTTTGTGATCGTGGTGTAGAAGTGTCCGAGCGAATCCGACCTGTCATAGGTTCTGAGAAGCCTCAAGCCACTTTTATCCCCAAAGAATATGCTTGTTCCATCCCGTTCGGCATTCCCGTCAGAAATAACTATTAGAGATTCTGCCATACCCGAATCGTAAAATGCCGACGCGGCGTGTGTGTGATGGTGGCTTACGAATATCGTGGGTCGGTCACTAACGTCTTCGTCGAAGGCCTCGCCCAAGCGGTCGTGCAACAACGTCCTGGATGGCGTTAAAGGCATCAACGGATCGTCAATAGCAATCCTTGCCACATCTCGGTCGGTATACTCCTCCTCGAAGAAATACGCGATATGTGTGATATCTGAGACCTGCAGTTGGGACAGGTCGATGCACGCACGGGACGATAACAACGGGAACCGGTTAGTGTGTTTGTCGCGATTCAGGCGCTCTTCCTCAATTGCGGCCAAGGTCTCGCCGCCGTCCACAAGGCATGCGGCTGCGTCGTGATAGAACGCAAAAAATGTTGAAGGATCATAGTCGTCAGACTCGGTTCCGAAAAGTCCCGAGATGCCTAATACAGCCATATGCTCCTCATCAGCGCCGAAGTTTGATCCCACAGTCGGATGCCGGCATGGCATAGATCTTGCGGGCGAGCGATATCTGTCCATTCCCGATCGAGCGTCTAGGACCCGAGACCCAAGATGCCATACCGGTAGGTTGGTACGCCACAGCAATGTATGTGAGCTGCGACACACTGCGATTCTCCGTGCCTCTACTGATCCTCGCAAACATTTGACTATGCAGACATGCATAGTTCGTTCACTGGCGACGTGCGGACGCTGGGCCCACCTCTTGCGCGAGGCGGTTAATAAGTCCTGGTCAGGGCCGCTAGCGCTTGCCGCACCCGAGTCAGGCGTACTGCTGACCATGCCAATTGGCCGCATCGGGCGGAGCGATTAGCTACGGTGTCCAGACAGAATTTCGCCATCAGCTGTCCAACACGCCGTTGTCGGATGGCCACATAAGTTTTCCGTAACAATTCTGTCCAGTTGGTTTTTTGTAGGGTACAAAAGGCCCATGCAGTTGAGTTACACGACTACGGTTCCTCGTCAGCTTGTCCATAAACGAGCGGTCAGCGAGGTCTTCCTTACTGACTACCGAGTCGTGCAGGGCTCTGCCGACGCCAAGATCGCTGTGCAGGTCCCGGCTTCACACCGGGGCTTCAGGCCTACTCGGGAACGGCATGACCCGCTGATTGCTGTCGAGGCTTTTCGCCAGGCCGTCATATTGCTATGTCACACCAAGTTTCTCGTTCCCCAGTGTTTCAAATTTCTCATGGAGCAGCTGAGTTTCGAGATGCTCGACGCGCTCCGGGTAAGCCCAGCACCCACGCCACTCGTCCTCGATGTGACAACGGCGGGGTTGGATTCCCGCGACGGGACCGTATCCCGCGTTGAGGTAGCCGGAACGCTTCGAGAAGGTACGCGGATTCTTGCCCGGTTCAACGCGATCACCCGGTGTGTCACACCAACCTGTTACTCGCGAATGAGGGGTGGCCGAGATTCGACTCTCGCCGACCGCAGAACTAACCCACCGGGCAGTGTCGTGATCCCTGCAAACTGTGTCGGGCGTGCCGAAGAACAAGACGTAGTTATCGCCGCGAACGTCTCAGCGGACGAGCTGTTTTGCGCTCCAGATCCCAGGAACCACGCACTCTTCGACCACCCACTTGATCACATTCCTGGCATGGTTATGTTCGATGCCGCAATCCAAGCGTCCAGGTACCGCGAGAACAATCCGACTCTGCAACTGACGCGACTGGCGGCAAAGTTTCCGCTCTTCACCGAGTGGGACTCGCCTTGCAACCTCGCAGTTGTGGCGCAATCCTCCAGCCCTAAACGCGGACCATTTTTCGTTACGTTTGCTCAGTCAGGCCGCACAACAGCGCAGTTCGACATTTCGACAGAATCTGTGTGCTGATGTGCTCTTCGTTCCGGGCGGAGACGGCCCTCAACCTGTCAATTCAACGGGTCGTTCCAATTCCGAGGCGGCAGCCCTGCCAGGCGCATCATGTATGCAAGTTTTGGCCTGCTGACGATCGTCGGAAGCACCAGTTCCCACATCTGCCGCAGCCGAAGGTAGAGGTCACCGCGGCCAGTCAGCATCTCGGACAGGATTTGGACGCCAGTGAACGACCCCACCACGAATGTCGCAAGCCCATCAATATCGATGCCCTTGGCCAGATCACCGTCCGACACCGCTTGTGTCGCAAGCTGCCGGATCGCTTCGATCCAATCCCGGTACGGCTGCTCGATCGGTCCCTGGATACTGCCAATCTCCATTGTCAGGCGCATGCCGCCGCGCGCAATAGGTTCAGTGACGAGCTGTCGCGCCATCTCCTGACTCACCAAAACCAAAGACTCGACAGCGGAGTCGCTGTGGGCGGCAACGACCTTAGTACCTTCCATGGCCATGCCATGCTGCGCTGCGATAACTGCCAGAGCCAGGTCTTCCTTCGACTTGAAGTGAAAGTACATCGCCCCCTTCGTGACGCCGCAGTACTGCAAGATGGTGTTCAAACTCGCTGCGTACCCGAACTTCTCGAAACTCTTTGCCGCCCCCAAGATCACCGCATGGCGAGTAAGTTCAGCGCGCTCCTGCATCGACTACCTGGCTTTCCACTCGTGTCTCCGCTGCCGGAAACGTTTCGACCCTCCAAGAAGCTACCGAACAGTTCGGGTCGGGAGGAACTCGTATGACAACGCTGGTGCTGGGAGCTGGTGGATTCGTCGGGTCTGCGGTCGCACGACGGCTGGCGTTGCTCGATTATAACCGGGTAATTGGTCTCGTTCACTCCGAACCGATCGATGGCCGCGTCAACGGCGTTCGTTACGTAACCGGTGACGTCTTCGATCCTTTTAGTATGTACAGCGCTATGTCGCAGGCGGACATCGTTATCTGCTGTGTCTCTTACGTTGGCGGTGACGCAGAGCGCTGCACAGAGGTGAATGACCGAGGGATTGCGAATGTCGCCCGCGCGGCTACCGACCGAGGCGTCGAACGGTTGGTCTATGTCAGTACCGCGTCGGTGTATGGCACCGGACCCTTCAGGAACTTGCCCGTCGACGGTGCACCACTCAATCCACGTTCACCCGCCAGCCGCAGTCGTGCGGCTGGGGAGCAACACATCCGCGACGCCGGTGGCCTCGTGGTCCGTCCCCACTTGATCTACGGACCGGGAGACCGATGGTTCATCCCTGCTCTGGTCTCGATCGTGGGCAGTTTCGCTGCGGTGATCGATGACGGGTCTGCGCTACTGTCAACTATCCATGTCGACGGGCTCGCCCGCGGTATCGCACAACTGGCACACGAGCCCGACTTTCTGCGCGGCGAGACTGTGCACCTCAACGATTCTGAACCTGTGCCGGTAATCGACATCTTGGCGCGTGAGCACGACCGAACAGGATGGACAGTGCCCGCCACTTCAATAGACCGTGCGGCCGCATTGGGTCGAGCGGAAGCGCTCGGTATCGAGCGACGGTACATCGATATGATCAGCCTTGACCACTGGTTCAGGAACGGCCAGAGAGGCAATCCAACGTCGTCAGCGAGAAGCGGAGGGTCCTAAAAGGTAGCTGTCTTGCAGCAGGACGTCCGTGCGGCGCGAGTTCGCCGCGCGGACGGACGCTCGCCGCATCAGGTAAACGACGAGGATAAGCAGTGGCCGCAAAGCTGGGGTGGAGAGCAAGCAGAACCCGACCCGCACCGCGCAGGATTAGCGTGGTTATGAACTACGCCGACATCGTGGCATGTCGCACCCGGGTCGCGCTCAAGCTTGCGCGGTGTATGCACCTCGCGCTCTGTGTCGGGATTGCTCGAATTGGCCACTTTCCTCGCCAAGCGGATGACGCCACAACAGCTTTCGCACCACAGTCAACCCATTCATGTTGTCTACACCAACCCGCATGAGTGTGGTCCGCTTGCAAATGCGTTGACCTACACCCTCCCCGTCATCGGATGGAGGAATACGACGTTGCGGCGCATCGGACCTTCAGACCTGCTGTCGGAGGCCCCAGCTCGACCTCTGCTGACCATCGCTCTCATCGGACGTGCGACGGGGCCAACGTTCCTGACAACTAGCGCTTTCGAGAATATCGAGCAGACGGTCTTTGTTGGCGGCAAGTCCGCTTTTGCTGAATTAGCCCGAGTCGCATCCCAGGGAGCACTATCGGCCCTCAACGCTGATTCACCGTTCAATATTCTCCTTGACCAGCTTGATCATCTGATGACCGCCTACTTCTCTGACGAGGGTCTCCTCCCCGACAGCCGTCTCACCTCAGTAATGCTCGCTCGCGCACACGAGGCTCGCCAGATAGAGACGCTCACAGACCGCGAGTGCACCGTACTGGGCTCCCTTCTCGTCGGTGCATCACCCTCGGAGATTGCCATAGTGAACCGCCTCTCAGTCTCAACCGTCAGAAATCACGTTAATCGCGTGTTCCAGAAGCTGGAGGTGTCCTCCGTGCAGCGTGCCTGCGCGGTGGTCCTAAGTTCCAGCTGCGACCCACGTTTGGAAGTGTGGGTACGATATCTCGCTGATTTCAGCCACCATGAGCGGGTTCCCTTCTTCGAGCAGTACCAGTGACCGCGGCCGGCGCTCGTTTCGGGTACTCGTTCTCGCGAAATGAACAATATTGCCTACTGACGCGCCACCCTGCGGGTGAAATTATCAGAAGGTCAAATTCACGCGAACAACGCCGAACTCATTGCGAGACCAATCCACGGGTGAGCGCGTCGCGGCGGGGTTCATTCATCTTGGAGGGCAAACCAATGGGTGCTGTACTGAATCGACAGATCGCAGCAGATGGTGTGATCGCGTATCAAGACTCTGACCAAACCGACCTGTTCCACTACTTACCTGCCCGTATTGACGCCGTAAACAAGGAGACGCTGCTCAATTTCAGCGTTGAATACTTCGGTATCAACGAGAAGCCCTACTACCGCGCGATGAGCGGTGACGCGAATGTCCAGAGTGTCGTCGGGGGTGTGCTAGCGGGCCGAGCAACACCTGATATCACGCGGGACCAGCGAGACGCAATAAGCGACGCGATCTCGCAGCAGTACAGCGTCGACAAATTTCGCCTCGTCCCACTTGAGGTTCGAGAGGTGAAGGTACAGCCAGTATTTGCGAAGGCATTCGCTCAGATGGGTGAAGGGTCAAGCTCGGAGTTTCCTAGCACGGTCAAGTTCGGGTCGACGTTCAACTACGTGATCGCCTCTGGCAACAGTCTGTTTGCTGAAATGGCTGGCGCGTCGATCGCGGGCAGCGGAGACGATCCGTCGACACCGCAGGTGGGAGCCAACATCACAGGCGTGGCCGACTTCTATGGGGACCCGTGGGAAGCGAGCATCGAATGCGACCTATCGCAGGTTTGGGAGTACACGCGGGACACTGTCTCCTCGGGTCTCAATCTTGGCTGGTTCAAGTTCGGCACCGAGTACGACAAGATCGCGCAGAAGCTGATCCGCGAGAACGTCATCAAGATCCGTTACCGTGAGGGTTCTGGCGGTGACCAGTTCGGTCGGCAGTTGCTGGAAACCACCAAAACGGTGTTCGAGGCAATCAACAAGCAAGTAACGTCCGGAGAAGGATTGTTTCGGTTCGAGCCGAATCCCGACCCGCAAGTCCTGCCGGAGCAGAAGGATACTTGGGGCTCCTCACTGCTTCCATGGCAAGCGTCGGTCAATCTTGGGTTTGCTAAAAATTCATTTCAACAAAGCATTTCCTACAAACAAGACGTCTCTTTCACAGGCAAAATCGCCGTACCCGTCGCATCGTCGATGAATCTCGCCCTATCCTGCGGCCGCGACACGCAGCAATACTTCACCGACCTGCAACTACAAAAGACCGGCTGCATCGACACCAAGAAGTCAGCTGGGTTGCAGCGGCGTCTGGGCGCTGAGAAGGCCGCAAAAAACGCGAAACTTCTTGAGCTGTATGACAATCTCGTGGCGGGCAAGATCACAATCCAGCAATACGGGACCCTCAAAGACCTGCTGAATACCATGACTCTTACCGACGGTAAGAGCAAGCAGCTCAGTGATGTGAGCGATCGCATCTCGGCGGTCATTGCTGCGGTCGCAGGTAGTAAGTAGCAGAACTGATAGACGGGCGGTCGCATAGCGGCTGGCCTCGCGCTGAGGCGCATGCTATCCGGTGTGCAGCGCCTTGTATGCCAGCCCGTCGCCGGCGCGCCCAGATCAGCAGCAATAGCCGACACCACCACAGAAGCCATGCCGGGCGGCACGAATACCGACATCTGCCGCCCGGCCTCCCGAAACCACTGAAGGACCCTCTGATGGACCATGAATCGAATCAAACGGACGACCCGCAAGCAATTTCCGATTACTGGACGCCCGAGCGAATGGCGAATGCTCAACCGAAAGGACGGACGGTATCGCCAGCTGCCCTCGGTCGAGCGGCCGTAGACGACGACCGTGGCATCTCCCAGCCGCCCACCCCGCAAGCCACAACCAGTACTTCCCGGAGCGGGTTCAACCCCGACGAACATCAGGTCAGCGAGGCGACGCTCGCCGCGCGCCGTGTACCGGACCCCACGGCATACCCGTACCGCACGATCGGGAAGTTGTTTTTTGTGTCTGACGGGAAGGACTACGTCGGATCAGCAAGTGCGATCGCCAAAGACGGGCTAATAACGGCAGCACACAATCTCTATGACGGCGCATCGCGTTCTTGGTCCTCCAAGATTCATTTTGTCCCGGCCTACGCGGACAGTGTCGCGCCGTTTGGTGTGTGGAACTGGAATAAGGCGTGGGTGTACGACGAATGGGTTGTGCATGACACTGATGCCTACGACGTGGGTTTGATCCGCCTCGATCCAAGTAGTACCGGGAAAAATATTGGCGACCTGCTGGGCTACCTGGGAATGAAGGTGGAGCGCCCTGCTGAGGGTGAATGGATAGACATCGGCTACCCCTCGGCGATCGACGGTGGCAAATACATGATTGAAAGCGACGGTCGATATACACGCAGCCTCGACGGCGGAAAAGTGGTGGGTAAAAAGGGCAAGCTTGGTAAGGGCGCGAGCGGTGGGCCCTGGTTGCTCCGCGATGATCCGCGATACGTGAATGGCATCCATGCATTCAGTCAGGCTGCCACTCCCGACGAATCGTTCTCGCCGTACTTCCGGCAGTCCATTCTGGATTTTGTCTCACGTCACTTCCCTGTGGCCGACAAATAGCCAGCGACAACGCCAGTCGACCCTGGTAAGCATGAGATAGAAGATCATCTGTACCTGGAGCACCCGCGCGGGTGCTCCAGGTACAGATGTGACACCAGCAGTCGAGCAGTGAACCACGCCCCCGCGTCGATGAGGCACCTGTGCGGGTGGGTGCCAATCAGCCGGTAAACAAGCAGCCACTTCCACTTTTTGGCAAATCGGCGGTTGACTTGCTTGCGCGGGCCCTTTCAGGCTGTGGCGTTGCTTACCAACCGGTAACTTCTTGGTGGACGGCGAACGCTGCCCGCTTACTCTGTGCAGGTGAAGACATGCGGCAGCGAAGATGCGTCACTAATGACTCTGCGCAGCAGCTTGTTGAAAACATCCCGCTTCCCGCGCTCGTTCACGACACGAATTTTGAGATCCTGGCCGTCAACAGGGCGTGCGGTACGTCCGCGAACCTGTCCCGTACTTACAGCGAAACCCGCGATATCTTTGCCTTCGTGCACCCGACGAACATGCAGCCATCTGGGCGATATCGGGAGGACCTACTGTCCGAATTCGCTCGAACAGGAGAAGCGTCACAGACCCCGTCTGCTCTTCGCACACGAGCAGCAGGCAGCCGTGGCCGCACAGCAGCGCGCTCGCACCCTGAAACTCTGAGCGGAGTAATTACCCTCTCGATGGCGCAGAGATGCGCACGGTCCTCGAGAGCGCTCGTGCGTTGTCAACGCGGACCTGAATGCACTGGAGGGACCGGCGAGGCTCCGACTGCTTTTGCTCGATTTAGCCCGCGATTCGCCGTACAAGTCAGCGCTCGGTCAGGGTGGTCACGTGACGCTGACGCTGGTCGACGATTTCACTCCGGCTTGACTAGAGAAGATCGCAATCAACGCCGCAGTTGAACCGTGATCTGCGGACAGCTGCTGAGGGCAGGGTAGTGATGTGGTGACTCTTCCCGTGTTACAGGTACACGTCGGTTACCTAGTGTACCGTGGCTCTAAAGGAGTGCAATTTAGAAAGACGGTAATGGCGTGACTGTAAATTTCGGTGATTATAATTTCAACGGCATGTCGAGAATCAACGTTTTGCTTGGCAAAAACGGAAGCGGTAAAAGCACCGTCTTGAAACGCATAGATGCTGGCGTTCCTGCGGCGACCAGCGACTGGACGCAGTCAAAATATATTACCCCTGAACGTGGTGGCACCTTGTCTTATGAACCAACCGTCGACACCAACATGGCTCAGATTCCAACCTGGATTGACGACACTCGCCGCGCCAACAGATTCAATCAATTCAGAGAACAAACGGTTGCCCAATACCGGCAGCTAGAGCTTGGTGTGCTTCGGACGGTTGAACAGCAAACAAAGATGGGCCTGAAAGTGGACCTGTTTTTCTCGGATTATCTGGGCCAAATAAATGGATTGTTAGATAACATTGAAATAAAGTCCACGGGCACTGACGTAGCGTTCAAGATGTACGATAAGACGACAGGTAGTGAAATCCCAGCCAAGGATATAAGTAGCGGCGAATCTGAATTAATATCACTAGCAATTGAATGTTTAGTGTTTGCGCAAAAGGTGTCCAAAGATGGCCGTGGCTTACTTATTCTTGACGAACCGGACGTTCACCTGCATCCCGATCTTCAGAGTCGCTTGATGATTTTCCTAAAAGACCTCGTCGAGCGCTTCGACTTTGATGTTCTGCTCGCCACTCACAGCACACCGATACTTGGCGAGCTGGCCAAGTACACAGACGCTGCGGTCTGTCTAATGACGGCTCGCCAAAAGAGCTTTCTGTTCGAGCCAATTGACGATATGTATCGTCAGCTCCTTCCCGTATTTGGTGCACATCCGTTGACGCGGGTGTTCAGTGATTCGCCAACCCTTTTGGTTGAAGGTGAGGACGATGTCCGAATCTGGCAGCAGGCGGTTAGGACAGCCCAAGGAAATTTGCGTATGTATCCGGTGGAGTGCGGTGGGGTGTCCATGATGGACGGTTACGAGACTAGATTAGGTCAGGTGCTTAACTCGGTATATGATGGTGCCGTGGGTTTCTCCCTCCGTGATCGCGATGATTCTCCTGAGGCTATAGTGGATGTTTGGCCCGTGAAGCGGATGCGGCTATCGTGCCGAGCAGCAGAGAATTTACTACTTTGCGACGACGTTCTAGCGGCAGTCAATTTGTCGTGGACAGAGGTAGTGCAAAGCATTGGAGATTGGATTGATAGGTATCCCGATCATCTAAAGTCTTCCAAAGTTTTAGAGTTTCAAAACGGCGGTTTGGATCGAAAGGGGTTTGACCTAAAGGAAATTCGTATGATTCTTGTAGGTCAAATTCTTGGCTCAGATAAGCCATGGGAGGTTCTTGTCGGACAGCAAATTGGCAGACTAGCGAAGTCAGGATCACGCCATGAAGGAGAGCATTCGCTAGAAAGTTATTTGGGTCAAAAGACGATGCGAGAGCTACTCCAGATGTAGTCGTGTGCGGTTGATATGCCTTGAACTATTTCGCCCGCATTCTTTACCTAGCACCACCGGCTAAGAACGGTCTGGTTAGAGCATCAAGGCGTGTTTCCCTACTCCTCAACCATTTGTCGGCGCTTAAGGCAAAGTCGGATACGTCCGGACGGCGATGCTATGCGCGGTGAAATGTACGTTCCCCCGTCGACTATGACCAGAGGCTGCGGGGTCATCTACGTCCGCTCAGTCCTCGAACCACAGCCCGACCTCCACCAGATTGCGAAGGTTCTCGTCGCACTCGCAATGGAGGAGAGCAAGCCACCTGAACACGATGATCCACACGAAGCCGACGACCGAGCTGCCTGAACGTAACTACTCGTCTCGGGCTGCCCACCGATTGAACTTCGGCTGCCGGAGCGTCACGCCGGACTTCTTCAACGCCTTGCCGACACTGCTCGCAGCGAGCCCGTACTGCCGTCCCAGCTCCACGGTGGACCTCCCGCGTTCGTAGTGCCAGGTCAATTCCGCAAGGAGCTTGGCATCGATCCGAGCGCGCGAACGAGTCGTCACTCCCCTGCTCGCCAACAGCCGCGCAACGGTCTGCCGATGGATCCCGAACAGCTCGGCTACCTCCGGAGCTGTTTTGCCGGCTTCGTACTCCGAAACCAGCAGATCCACTTCCGATTCACTGAGCCGACGCTGGGGTTGATAGTGACGTTCCTCCAGTCTGACCTGCGGTTCGTCGCCGTCCGTGGCCGGCGAACTAGGCAGCTCAACCTCCCGATCCAGCACCGCTAACGGGGTATCCTTGCGTGAAAGCGATTCACGCAGGCGCACACTCTGACCAGCACGAACACGTGACGCCTCGGCCCACTGTGGTTGACTCGACGGTAACGAAGGGTCACACGTGCATCAGCTCACTCTCGGAGTCCTCTCACGTTCACGCAAGCCGAATGAGCGGCGACTGCCGATTCATCCACTTCATCTCGATCGCATCGATGCCGACATCCGAGCCCGCATGTTTCTCGAATCGGGCTACGGCGAACCGTTCGGAATCTCCGACGAACATCTGGCCACCCAGGTAGCGGGCATTCACACGCGCGACGAACTCATCGCTCGCTGCGATGTGATCCTGCTGCCGAAGCCGCAGGCCGAGGATCTCGCCGCGCTTCGCCCCGGGCAGACCCTGTGGGGTTGGCCGCACTGCGTCCAGGATCGAGCCCTCACCCAGATCGCCGTCGAACGCAAACTGACACTGATCGCGTTCGAGGCCATGAACCACTGGACGCAGGACGGCTGGTTCAATCTCCATGTGTTCCACAAGAACAACGAATTGGCCGGCTACTGCTCGGTGCTGCACGCACTGCAGCTGATCGGTTCCACGGGCGATTACGGCCGACGGTTGCGTGCCGCGGTCATCGGTTTCGGGGCCACGGCCCGCGGTGCCGTCACCGCTCTGAACGCGCACGGCATCCACGACGTCGACGTCCTGACACAACGCGGTGTCACGGCCGTCGGGTCGCCCATTCATTCGGCCAACATCGTGAACTTCGATCTCGACGACGCCGATCCCCGACGAAGCCGAGCTCTCACGCCCGAGGGACGGGTGCCGCTGTCCCAGTTCCTCGCCGACCACGACGTGATCGTCAATTGTGTTCTGCAGGACACCAATGCACCGTTGACGTTCCTGACGAACGACGATCTGCCCACTCTCGCACCGGGAACTCTCGTGGTCGACGTCTCCTGCGACGAGGGAATGGGCTTCGAATGGGCCAGACCCACCTCGTTCACCGATCCCATGTTCACCGTCGGCGACAACGTCAAGTACTACGCCGTCGACCACAGCCCGTCCTATCTGTGGAACTCGGCCACCTGGGAGATCAGCGAATCGTTGCTGCCGTACCTGCGAACCGTCCTCGACGGCCCCTCGGCCTGGAGCCGTGATGCCACCATCGAGCGATCGATCGAGATCAGGAGCGGCGTCATCGTCAACCCCAATATCCTTGCGTTCCAACACCGCAGTGCGGAGTACCCGCACACCGCCGCATGAACGAGGACGCAGCGTCGATCATCGGCTGGACCGAGGACGGTAGCGAGCGGACGTCTCGCTGGCAGTCCGAGAACGGCGCTCCCCCACCGCGCGTGGTGCGGATCGTGAACGATTCGACCACCGCCGACGTCGCGTACAAGATGGCCACGATCGGTGAGGCGTTGTTGTGGCGCGGCGATTACAACAACGCACGACAGCTGTTGACGGCGATGGCCCGGCGGGTACCGGCAGCGAAACACCTGCCGGCCGCGTCGGGTGCGGAGCGGTTCCATCTGCACCGCCAGTACCAAGCGCGACGTGCGCGAGTGCTGGGAATGCTTCTGGTGGAACTCGATTCGGATGTCCGTCTCGATCTCGGCCGGGCACCGGACGTGCGGGCGGCCGTGACGGACGCTCTCGGCCCGGACGCCGCGCCGTGCGTGCTGTCGTTGCGCGAACTGCTCGGGATGGTCGGCGCACACGAGTGGCGACGCAAGGGCGTCTTCGTTCCGGCGCTCGACGCCTCGATCCATCCGCACTACGGAGTCTTCTCCCCTGTCCGCGGCGAGTACGTTCGGCTCGTCGCCGACGCCCCGCTGCCGGACACGGACCGAGCGTTCGACATCGGCACCGGCTCGGGCGTGCTGGCTGCGGTACTCGCCCGGCGCGGGGTGACCTCGGTGGTCGCGACCGACAAGGATCCGCGGTCGGTCGCGTGCGCACGAGCCAACATCGATGCTCTCGGGTACGCCGATCGAGTCGAGGTGGTGCAGGCCGACATCTTCCCGTCCGGCCGCGCGGGACTGATCGTGTGCAATCCGCCCTGGATCCCCACGAAACCGACATCGGGCATCGAACATGCGGTGTACGACCCCGGGTCTCGAATGCTCAAATCCTTCCTGAGCCGGCTCCGCGGGCACCTGACGCCTGACGGTGAAGCATGGCTGGTGGTTTCCGACCTCGCCGAACTGCTCGAACTGGTCACTCGCGCCGACCTTCTCACCGCCATCGACGCTGCGGGTCTGGCCGTCGTCGGCCGCACCGACACCACCCCGACGCACTCACGCGTCACCGACAGCTCCGATGTGCTGCACGAGGCGCGCTCGCGCGAGACCACGTCGTTGTGGCGGCTGCGCGCACGCTGAGCGTGGACACACGACAGCGCCGCCCGAGTGATGCTCGGGCGGCGCTGCGTCGATCTTGTACCGCTCTACCGTTCGCGGGTCTCGAACTCACCGTTGATCACGGTGCCAAGCGGGGCGTCACGCTCCGCCTTCTTCGCGGCCTCGCGCATCTCGATTCCGTCGGTGATCAGGTCACCGATTTCACGAGTGACGTCGCGGACGGCTCCGGCGATGATCACCACGATCCGGCCGACGTGAGTCGCGGCAGATTCGGTGAATTCCTGCACGGTGTCCTTGTTGCGCTCGAACTTTCCTACCAACAGGACCGCCCCCTTCGAAGTCGTCACGCTGCGCTGGTCTTCTTACGCTCGACGATAACACCGGCCGGCGCCGCCGATCCCGTGAGCGAATTGGGCAGCGCGAGCTTGAAGATCTTGCCCCACACCGTGCCGATCTGGTGGAAGAAGCCGCCGGTGTTGTACGGGAGATCGTACTTCTCGCACAGGGCCTTGACCTCGGGCGCGATCTGCGGGTACCGATGCGCAGGCAGGTCGGGGAACAGATGGTGCTCGATCTGGTGCGAGAGGTTGCCCGACATGATGTGGAACAGCGGAGTGCCCTCGATGTTGGCCGAACCCAGCATCTGGCGCACGTACCACTCGCCGCGGGTCTCCTCTGCGGTCTCTTCCTGGCTGAACGTCTGGACTCCGGTCGGGAAGTGTCCACAGAAGATGATCGAGTAGGTCCACACGTTGCGGATGAGGTTCGCGGCCACGTTACCGACCACGGTCGAGACGAAGAACGGCCCGGTCAGCGCCGGGAAGATCACGTAGTCCTTGAGCGCCTGCTTGCCCGCCTTGCGCCACATGCCCTGCAGCAGCGGCTTCACGTCGTGCCACTTGCGCTTGCCCGCCACGATGTTCTCGGTTTCGAGGTCGTGCAGCATCACGCCCCACTCGAAGAACGTCATCAGCAGGAACGCGTAGACCGGGTTACCGAGGTAGTACGGGTTCCACTTCTGCTCCTGGTCCATCCGCAGCACGCCGTAACCGATGTCGCGGTCCATGCCGACGATGTTGGTGAAGGTGTGGTGCATGTAGTTGTGCGAATGCTTCCACTGATCCGCCGGGCAGACGGTGTCCCACTCGAACACCTCGGAGTTCAGGCCGGGCTCACGCATCCAGTCGTACTGGCCGTGCATGACGTTGTGGCCGATCTCCATGTTGTCCAGGATCTTCGCAACACCGAGGGCACCGACTCCGGCCAGCCACGCAGGCGGCAGGAAGGGCAGGTACATCAGTGCGCGTCCGGTGATCTCGAGGCCGCGCTGGGCCTTGATGATCTTGTAGATGTATTCGCGGTCCTCGTCGCCGAGCTTGGCGACGGTGCGGGCGCGCAGATCGTCGAGCTCGCGGCCGAGTTCCTGGACCTGTTCGTAGGTCAGCACGGTCGGCTCGTCCGGCAACGTCTCGTTGCGGCGGAAGGGAAGGACTGTGGTGGGCAGGATCGAGAGAATCGTTCCGAGCATCTGCTGGTCTCCAATTCGATCGGGTCGAGATGGGTCTGGACTGTCGGTGTCAGGGGTGGATCTAGATGTCGATGTCGACGTCGCCCACGGCAACGGACACGCACAGCTGGATCTTCTTGTCGGATTCGGTGTCGGTCTCACCGGTCTTGATGTTCTTGGTGCAGCCGGACTTCTTCACCGAGGTGCAGGTGAAGCAAATTCCCATCCGGCATCCGTTCGCCGGTGAGAGGCCCGCCGCCTCGGCCTGTTCGAGCAGCGTCTCGCCGTCGTTCTCCGAGGTCACATCGCTGCCGGAGAACGTCGTGGTTCCGGTGACGTCGTCACTGACGGTGGCGAACGAGGGCGTGAATTCCTCGAGGTGCAGCCGCTCGCTCAATCCTGCGTCGTCGAAGAACGACGTCACGCCCTTCATGAGCCCAGGAGGTCCACACAGGAACGTGTCGGCCTCGGCGAACCACGGGGCCACTGCGTCGAGATGTTCCTGGCCGAAGAACCCGTACAGGTCGCCGCCCGTCTTCTGCTCGGTGTACGCGAAGACGATGTTCACGTTCTCGTGCTCTGCAGCGATCTTCTCCAGGTCCTTCTTGTACGCCACGTCGTTCTCGGTGAACGCGTAGTGCAGGAAGGTCAGGTCGCTGCTGTACCCCTCGTCCAGCAGCGACCTGAGCATCGACAGCACCGGCGTGATGCCGCTGCCACCGCTGATCAGCAACGTCTTCGCCGGGCGTGGTTCGGGAAGCTCGAACGTGCCGTCCGCCTGCGACAGGCTGACCACCAGACCGACGTGCGCGTTCTTGTGCAGGTACTGCGAGACCAGCCCCTCGGGATGCGCCTTGATCGTCAGTTCGATCCGGCCGTCCTTGCGGTACTGCGAGCAGGCAGGCGAATAGCAGCGGGTGTGACGAACACCGTCGATCACGACGCCGACCTGAACGAACTGGCCGGCCTTGAATCCCTTCCACTGACGCGTGGGGCGGATGGTGAGAGTCAACGATTCTTCGGTGGACCGGTGTATCGCAGTAACCTCACCGCGCAGGTCTCGAACGGTCGTCATGGGATCGACCAGTTCGAGGTACCGGTCGAGCGCGTGGGGTGTGGCCATGGCCTCGAACAGGGAAAGAAGCGAGAACTTGCGCAAACCCGAGGTCCGCGGCGGACGTTCTTGAAGCGTCATTCCATCCTCCCTAACCGGATCGAAACCTACGACCCATTCAGTGAACGATTGTGCACTAACATGAGTGTGGCAGAGCGACACCGGTACCTGTCAACGTTTATGTGACAGCCGTTACAGAGCGAATCGACCGTTCCGTGGGTGTCGGGGAGGAACCGGAAGGGAGATCACAGAATGCGCGCCCATAAACTGGACGTTGTGACAGAACCGGGGACCCGTGCCGAGCGCAAGGAACGCACGCGTCAGGCATTGATCGAGGGCACCCTCGACCTGCTACGCGAACGCTCTTTCGCCAGCGTCAGCCTGCGTGAGGTCGCCCGATCCGCCGGCATCGTCCCCACCGCGTTCTACCGACACTTCGCGTCCATGGAGGACCTCGGCGTCGCGCTCGTCGAGGACAGCATGCGCATGCTGCGGCAGATGCTGCGCGACGCTCGACGCAACCCGAGCGCCACGACCGCCACCGAATCCTTCGGCATCCTGGTCCGCCAGGTTCGTACCCACGAGGATCAGTTCCGATTTCTCAGTCGTGAACGGTACGGCGGCGTCACCGAGGTGCGGCGCGCCTTCGCCACCGAGCTACGCCTGTTCGTCAGCGAGCTGACCATCGACCTCTCCCGCATGCCCGGCCTCGAGCAGTGGGACGTCGCCGACCTCGAGATGACGGCCGACCTACTCGTCTCGACGATGCTCACCGCGGTGGTCGGACTGTTGGAAATCGACAGGCCGGGTAGTCAGAACGAGAAGGACCTGATTCAGCGGACCGAGAAGCAGATCCGCATGATCATGCTCGGAATGAGCCGATGGGAACCACGACGGGCTTGACCGTTCGAGAACGAGACGGCCGCGAAGGGATGTTCATGACCGAGGTACGAGTCGGCGAGTACGTGTTCGACGTTGCGATATCGGGTCCGTCGGACGGTGTTCCGGTGGTTGCACTGCACGGCTTTCCGCAGACCAACGCGTCGTGGACCGCGGTGACGCCCGGCTTGGTGGACGCAGGCTGTCGTGTGATCGCCCCGAACCAGCGGGGCTACTCCCCCGGTGCCCGCCCGATCGGTGTCGAGCACTATCGCATCGAACGTCTCACCGGCGACGTTCTCGGCCTGCTCGACGCACTCGAGGTGCCCTCGGCGCATCTGGTCGGACACGACTGGGGTGCGGTGGTCGCCTGGCACGTGGCGGCCGAGCATCCGGACCGCGTGCCCACGCTCACCACGGCGTCGGTCCCGCATTCGGCTGCATTCAACTGGGCCATCCGTCAGGATCCGGATCAGCAGGAGCGGTCGAAGTACTTCGGCCTGCTTCGGGAGCCGGAGAAGGCCGAGCGAGTTCTGGTGGAGAACGACGCGCAGCGTCTGCGCGCGATGTTCGGTGCCGAGAGCCTCGACGACGAGTACGTTCGTCATCTCACCGTCCCCGGGGCGCTGACGGCCGCATCGAGTTGGTATGCCGCGATGACCAGAGAGTTCGCGAACCTGACGCCGGTGACCGTGCCCACCACATACGTCTGGAGCAACGGCGACACCGCCATCGGTCGAGCGGGAGCGGAGCGCTGCGGCGAATTCGTCGATGCACCATACCGATTCGTCGAACTGGACGGCATCTCGCACTGGATCCCGGAGGAAGCCCCACTGGAACTCACGGCCGAGATCCTGGCCCGTATCGACTCCGTTCAGACCTGATCCGGAGCCCGCACCTTCAGCAACGCCAGCAGACCGGCAGCGAGAACGATGATCAACCCGGCGATACCCGCGCGGTCGGCGTCGAACATCCACACGAACAGGCCGAACAGAGACGGTGCGAGGAACGACGCGGCACGACCCGTCGTCGCGAACAGTCCGAAGAACTGACCTTCTCGTCCCGGCGGAGCCAACCGGGCCAGGAAGGTGCGAGCGGACGACTGCGCTGGTCCGACGAACAGGCACAGGATCAGCCCGAAGATCCAGAACATCGTCGGTCCCGAGACGAACAGCAGAACGGTTCCGGCCGCGATCATGGACGTGAGCGAGAAGACGATGACCTTCTTGGGTCCGATTCTGTCGTCGAACCGCCCGGCGACGATGGCACCGAGGCCTGCGATGACGTTGGCGGCGACGCCGAACAGCAGAACGTCACCCGCACCGATGCCGTAGACACTGACGGCGAGAACGGCCCCGAAGGTGAAGACACCTGCAAGTCCGTCTCGGAACAGTGCACTGGCGATCAGGTAGTACACGGCGCGCCGGTCTGCGCTCCACAGCTCACGGACATCGCGAAACAGAACACGGTACGAGGCCGCGAACCCGGCTTCGGCGGCCTTCGGATCGGCGACGGCTCGCGGCACTTCGGGAACGGAGAACATCACCGGGACGGCCGAGACGGCGAACCACACGGCAGCGAGCAGCGCGACGAGTCGGATGTTGAGTCCACCGTCGGTACTCAGACCCAGAACCCCGCGGGTGTCGCCATCGCCGGCGATGAAGCCGACGTAGCACAGAAGCAGCAGTACGATTCCGCCGAAATAGCCCATGGACCAACCGAACCCGGATACCCGGCCGATGTTCTCCGGCGTGGAGACCTGCCGCAGCATCGAGTTGTAGGGGATGCTGGCCAGCTCGAACATGATGGACCCGAGACCGAGCAGCAGCAGGCCCAGCCAGAGATAGTGGTAGTCGTCTCGGACGAAGAACAGGCCTGCCATGGCGACGACCGTCAGCGTGGTCAACACTCCGAGCAGCCACTTGCGTTTGCCACGCGCGTCGAAGTATTGCCCGCAGACCGGTGCGAGGAGCGCGATCACAACGCTGGACACGGCAATCGTCCAACTGAACCAGGTGGTGGCCGAGATCGAACCGGGTAGGTCGTCGCCGACTGCATCGGTGAGATACACCGAGAACACGAACGTGAGAACAACGGCGTTGAACGCCGCCGAGCCCCAGTCCCAGAACCCCCAGGCGGTGACCTGCTTGCGCGTTGTGGCGACTCCGACGACAGCGGCCTCCGGCTGGGTTCCCATGTTTGCCAACACTAGTCCGCGTCGGACTCGCGCCCAGGTGCACCTAGTTGCATAAGCACCGCGTTGCATACATACTCTCGGGTGTGGCTTTGGAACACGCGATCCTGGTTTCCCTGACCGAGCTCAGCGGCTCGGGATACGAGCTCGCCCGTCGCTTCGACAAGTCCATCGGGTTCTTCTGGAGCGCAACGCATCAGCAGATCTATCGGACTCTGACGAGAATGGACGGGGCCGGGTGGATCACCGGCGAGGCGGTCGCGCAGGACGGCAGGCCGGACAAGAAGGTGTACTCCGTCAGCGCTGCGGGCCGGGCCGAACTCGACCGCTGGATCGCCGCGTCGACCGACCCTTCGCAATTACGCGAGGAGCTGGCCGTCAAGATCCGCGGTGCGGCCAACGGCGACATCGAGGCTCTCAAGGTCGAGGTCGCCCGCCATCGCGATGTACATGCCACCCGCCTCGACGTCTATCGACTGATCGAGAAACAGGATTTTCCGGCTCCCGCTGCCCTCACCGGCACCGCGCTGCATCAATATCTGGTGCTGCGCGGCGGAATTCGCGTCGAAGAAGGATTCACCGAGTGGTGCACCGAGGTATTGGAGAAGCTGTGACGATCGAGCAGACCGCTGGCCCGTATCCGATTCTGTTGTCGCCGTTGGATGTCGGCGCAACCACGCTGAAGAACCGCGTGATCATGGGATCGATTCACACCGGCCTCGAAGATCGCGCCCGCGACACCGGCCGATTGGCGGCCTACTTCGCCGAGCGTGCCCGCGGCGGAGTCGCACTCATCATCACCGGGGGTTATGCCCCCAATCGCACCGGCTGGCTGTTGCCGTTCGGGGCCAAGCTGACCAATCGCATCGAAGCCCGCCGACATCGACGGATCACCGCTGCCGTGCACCGCGAGGGCGGCAAGATCGCACTGCAGATCCTTCATGCCGGGCGCTATTCCTATCAGCCGCTGAGCGTCTCGGCGTCGTCGATCAAGGCCCCCATCAACCCTTTTCGGCCCAGGCGACTGACCTCGCGGGGCGTCCGCTGGCAGATCCGCAACTTCGTGCGCTGCGCTCGGCTCGCCCAGAGCGCCGGATACGACGGCGTCGAGATCATGGGCGGTGAAGGCTACTTCATCAACCAGTTCCTCTCCGAGCGCACCAACAAGCGACGAGACGAGTGGGGCGGTTCGGCGGAGAACCGCCGGCGAATGGCCGTGGAGATCGTGCGGCAGACGAGGGCAGCCGTGGGCCCGGACTTCCTCATCGTGTTCCGGCTGTCGATGGCCGATCTGGTGGAGCAGGGCCAGAGTTGGAACGACATCGTCGCACTGGCGCAGGACGTCGAAGCCGCGGGTGCGAACATCATCAACACCGACATCGGCTGGCACGAGTCGCGAGTGCCGACCATCGTCACCTCGGTACCACGGGCTGCATTCGCGGACATCACCGGCAAGCTCGAGAAGCACGTGGCCATCCCCGTCGCCGCGTCCAATCGCATCAACATGCCCGAGATCGCCGAGAACATCCTCGCCCGCGGCGACGCACAGTTGATCGCAATGGCCAGGCCGATGCTCGCAGATCCGTTCTGGGTCGAGAAGGCCGCGACCGACTCGGCGGACCGGATCAACACCTGCATTGCCTGCAATCAGGCCTGCCTCGACCACGCGTTCGTCCACAAGAAGGTCTCCTGCCTGGTCAATCCTCGTGCCGGACGTGAGATCGACCTGCAGCTGCTGCCGACGAAGAAGACCAAGAAGGTCGCGGTCGTCGGAGCCGGACCCGCAGGCCTGGCTGCCGCACTCAATCTCGCGCAACGCGGACATGCCGTCAGCCTGTTCGAGGCCAGAAGCGAGATCGGTGGACAGTTCGGTATCGCGCGGCTCATTCCCGGCAAGGAGGAATTCGCCGAGACCATCCGGTATTTCTCGAGCGCACTGCGCTCCGCCGACGTCGCAATGCACCTCGACACCAGGGTCACCGCCGCAGAACTGATCGCGGGCGAGTTCGACGAGGTGGTACTCGCCACCGGCGTCACTCCCCGGATTCCGAACATCCCCGGCATCGAGCATCCGTCGGTGCTGTCGTACGCAGAACTGGTGCGCGACGGCAGGCCCGTCGGCGATCGGGTCGCGGTCATCGGTGCCGGCGGAATCGGTATCGACATCTCCGAGTTCCTCACCACCGACGCCTCCCCCACGTTGGATCTGAAGGAATGGAAGCAGGAGTGGGGCGTCACCGAGCCCGAGGCCGCGCCGGGGGCGTTGACGACTCCGGTGCCCGCACCGTCTCCGCGTGAGGTGTACCTACTGCAACGCAAGCCGGGACGCATCGGGGCCGGGCTGGCGAAGACGACCGGTTGGGTCCATCGCGCTGCGCTGAAAGCCAAAGGTGTGCATCAGCTCTCGGGCGTCAACTACGAGAAGATCGACGACGCGGGGCTGCACATCTCCTTCGGTGACAAGCACGAACGGTCGCGCGTTCTCGAGGTCGACACCATCGTGATCTGCGCGGGCCAGGAGTCGGTACGCGACCTGGTCGACGAACTGAAGGCCGCGGGGACCACCACACACGTCATCGGCGGTGCGGACGTCGCAGCGGAGCTCGACGCCAAGAGGGCCATCGAGCAAGGCACCCGGCTCGCGGCCACGATCTGATCTTTTCCGCTAGCCTGTCTCACCGTGAGCCTGCCCAAGCCCAGTCCAGATGCCCGCGCCGTCGTCACCGGAGCCTCCTCCGGAATCGGTGAAGCCCTGGCCACCGAACTCGCCGTCCGCGGACATTCCCTGATCGTGGTGGCCCGACGCGGCGAGCTGCTCGAGGCATTGGCTGCCAAGCTCACAGCCGAGCACGGCGTGACCGTCGAGGTGCGTCAGTCGGATCTGTCGAATCGTCAGCAGCGACAGGAACTGGTCACCGAGCTGGCCGAGCGCGAGATCTCGATCCTGTGCAACAACGCGGGTATCGCGACGTTCGGACCGGTGGCCGGTCTCGATCCAGCGTACGAGCGCGACCAGGTCGAGCTCAATGCCGTTGCGGTACACGACCTCACGTTGGCCGTCATGCCCGGCATGATCGGCCGCGGAGCAGGTGGAATCCTCATCACCGGTTCGGCGGCAGGCAACATGGCCATCCCCAACAATGCGACGTACGCCGCGACCAAGGCCTTCGTCAACACGTTCTCCGAATCGCTCCGCGGTGAGCTCGCGGGCACCGGCGTCAACGTCACCCTGCTGGCTCCGGGACCGGTCCGCACCGAGACACCCGATCCGGCCGAGGCCTCGATCGTGGACAAGATGGTTCCCGACTTTCTGTGGATCGACAGCGCCTACACCGCGAAGCTGTCCCTCGACGGCCTGGCGAAGAACAAGATGCGCGTCGTACCGGGCCTGCTCAGCAAGGGCATGTCGGCGGCCGGGCAGTACAGCCCGCGTAGCATCTCCGCTCCGATCATCGGCAGCTTCTACAAGAAGCTGGGCAACTGATCTCAGCGCCTGCGGCGACGTCCGGTTCCGAAGATGCTGCGCGAAATTTCCCGCCCGGCAGCCGAGGCGGCCGAGCGGAGAAAGCTCTTGACGGCGGGGTTGCCCATGATGCGCTCGGCAGCCGACGGGCCGTCCGGCTCGCTCGGCGGTAGATCCGGCAGATCGGCCGGCAGCGGCGGGATGTCGAACTTCTCGGCCGGAGCGGGCGCGTTGGCCACCCGAGCGTTCATCCGTTCGTAGGCCGACTCACGATCGACCGTTTCCCGGTACTTCACGGACAGTGTGCTCGACGACGCGGCCGCCGCGATGGCGTCGTTGCCGATGGTGTCCATCAACGAGCGCGGCGGGCGAATCTTGGTCCAGGCCACGGGCGTCGGGGCACCTTTCTCCGAAAGCACCGTCACGATGGCCTCGCCGGTACCCAAGGACGTCAGTGCCTTCTCGAGGTCGTAGGCGTCGGTCTTGGGGTACGTGCGCACCGTCTTGTTCAACGCCTTCTGATCATCGGGTGTGAAGGCGCGCAGTGCGTGCTGAATTCGCGCGCCCAACTGGGAGAGAACGTCGTTGGGGACGTCGGTGGGTAGCTGCGTGCAGAAGAAGACGCCGACCCCCTTCGAGCGGATGAGCTTGACGGTCTGCTCCACCTGCTGCAGAAATGCTTTCGACGCGTCGGCGAACAGCAGGTGCGCCTCGTCGAAGATGAAGACCAGCTTGGGTTTGTCGACATCGCCCACCTCGGGCAGCGTCTGGAACAGGTCGGCCAGCACCCACATCAGGAAGGTGGAGAACATCACCGGCCGTGCTGCCTGCGCTCCGAGCTCGAACAGCGTGATGACGCCCCGTCCGTCCGGCCCGACTCGCAGCAGGTCCTCGGTCTCGAGCTCGGGCTCGCCGAAGAAGGTGTCGCCGCCGTCTGCTTCGAGGTTGACCAGCGCGCGCAGAATGACGCCTGCGGTTGCCGAGGAGACGCCGCCGATGCCTTTCAGGTCGGCCTTGCCCTCGTCGCTGGTCAGGTGCATGATCACCGATCGCAGGTCCTTGAGATCGAGCAGGGCCAGCCCCTGAGAATCGGCCCAGTGGAAGATCAAGCCCAGGGTGGATTCCTGAGTGGTGTTCAGCCCCAACACTTTACTGAGCAGAATCGGCCCGAAGGCGGTGATGGTGGCGCGGACCGGCACCCCGATTCCCTCGGTGCCGAGCGAGAGAAACTCCACCGGATGGCCGGTGGGAGCCCAGTCCGCAATACCGGTGTCCGCTGCTCGGCTGCGAATCTTCTCGTTGTCCGCTCCTGGCTTCGACAGGCCCGACAGGTCACCTTTGACGTCGGCCATGACCACGGGGACGCCTGCGGCGCACAGCTGTTCGGCAATACCCTGCAGCGTCTTGGTCTTTCCGGTTCCGGTGGCTCCTGCCACGAGGCCGTGTCTGTTCAACGTGGCCAACGGGATTCGGATGCGGGCAGACGGATCGGTGACGCCGTCCAGCACCACGGTTCCCAATTCCAACGCGGCACCCTCCGAGGCGTATCCGGCGGCGATCTCGGCGGCTCTGCCGGTCGATGCCTGCGGCTGCCCCTTTTCCGCAGCCAGCGCTTCGGCTTCGGCGGCGTCGGCGGCGGCCAGCGCTTCGGCTGCGACCCGTGCTGCTTCGACGGCAGCGGCTTTGGCTGCCTTCGCCTTCTCTGCCGGGCTGAGCGTAGGTTCCGGCTGCGTCGGGTCGACTGTCATGTCCGCGTCCTCCATGAACGTGTGCTGATGCTGATCTGGCTCGATCGCCACCGCAAACCCTAGTGGCATCGCAGCTCGCACTAGTGTGGTGCGAGTGCAGGACAAACTCGTGTGGATCGATTGTGAAATGACCGGCTTGGACCTGAGCAAGGACAAGCTGATCGAAATTGCGGCGCTGGTGACCGACAGTGAGCTCAACATCCTCGGGGAGGGTGTCGACATCGTCATCCACGCCGACGACGACGCGTTGGCGAACATGCCTGCCGTCGTCACCGACATGCACGCCAAGTCGGGCTTGACCGACGAGGTGCGGGCGTCGACGGTGACGCTGGAGGAAGCCGAGCAGCGCGTTCTGGCGTACATCAAGGAGCATGTCCCGGTGGCCGGGACCGTTCCACTCGCAGGAAACTCGATCGCGACCGATCGCGGATTCATCTCCCGCGACATGACCGCGCTCGACACCTACCTCCACTACCGCATGATCGACGTGAGCTCCATCAAGGAACTCTCCCGCCGGTGGTACCCGCGGATCTACTACGGACAGCCTCCCAAGGGCCTTGCCCACCGGGCTCTGGCAGACATCAAGGAGTCGATCAAAGAGCTGAAGTACTACCGCCGCACGGCATTCGTGGCGCAGCCAGGGCCCTCTACCAGCGATATCGCCGCAGTCGTTCACGATCTCGACACGCAAGCAGGGGCGGATTAGCAACCCGGGATTCAACCCGCTAGTATTGTCGACGCTGCTGATGGAGAGCCCGAAACGGTTCTGCTGATGCGCACATGGTGGGTGTAGTTCAGCTGGTAGAGCACCAGGTTGTGATCCTGGGTGTCGCGGGTTCGAGTCCCGTCACTCACCCCATACGAACAAGGCCGGTCTCCTCGCGAGACCGGCCTTTTTCGTGCGTCCATCACCCAGCCCAGAGGGCCGCCCCGTCACCCCCCACATCCACCCTGACCTCGAATTACGTTGTTGTAATTCAACTTTCAGGTTTCCTGTGGGGTTAATGTGACGTACGGTTACCAATGGCACTTTTGGGGAAGAAAAGTACCAATGTGATTCATGTGTTTTTTGCTACGTGAGTTCAGCGTGCCCCGAAGCGTCACCGAACATGTTCTTACGTTCTGCGCGCACCCATCCGACGGTGCGCGGAGGACGCAGACGAGGAGGCTTTTCGTGGGTCGCAGAATGCACAGAGTCATAGCGGGTTCGATCTTGTCGGCAGCACTGTGCATCGGCACAACCGGCGTGCTCAGCCCGGCGGTGGCCACCGCTCAACCCACGATCGAACTACCTCAGATCCCCATACCGCAGCCCGATGCGCAGCAACGGGCCGCCATTCTCGCTGCCGTTCTCGACGCCACCGGCGTGCTCATCAATCAGGTCGCAGCCATCGTTCTGGACAGCGACGTTCTCTCTGCACCCGACGTCGCCGACGCACCGTCCACGGCAGACCTGCCCGAGATCGAACTCCCGACCGCGCCCCCGACCGTGGGGCTCGGCGGGGCGGTGCTCCCCATCGACGCGGGCAAGTACCGCATCAGTTCGGGCTACGGCGGACGTAACAACCCGACCGGTAACGGAGCGCAGTACCACCAGGGCGTGGACTTCGCCGCAGACAGCGGAACGCCCATCCACGCGGTGACCGGCGGAACCGTCGTTCAGGCCGGAGACGCAGGCGACGGCTACGGCAAGCTCGTCCGAGTCAAGAGCGGCAACACCGAGACCTACTACGGCCACCAGTCCAGCATCGCCGTCGCCGTCGGAGACGAAGTGGCACCGGGCGACGTACTCGGCGCAGTCGGCAGTACCGGAAATTCGACCGGACCGCATCTGCACTTCGAGGTACGCAACAACGGTTCGAGCATCGAACCGGTGGCGTACCTGAAGACCCTGGGTATCGACCCGTCGTTGTACCAGACTCGCGACCGTAGCTGATCCGGCCGGGCCGGGTTCGAGATCAGACGGTGGTGGCGTTCCCGGCTTTCCACTCGTCCCACGGGATATTCCAGTCACCGAGGCCGTCGGTACCCGACAACGTTCCGCCGACGGTGTTCTTCACGACGACGATGTCCCCGCGCTTGGTGTTGTCGTAGACCCACTTCGCGTTGGTGGGACTCAGGTTCAGGCACCCGTGCGACGCGTTGGAATAACCCTGCTGTCCCACCGACCACGGTGCGGAGTGGAAGAAGATGCCGCTGTAGGACATTCGCGTCGCCCAGTCGACCGGAGTGCGGTATCCGCTGGACGAATTCACCGGCACGCCGTAGGTCGACGAATCCATCACGAGATGCTCGAAGCGGTCGCCGATGATGTAGACCCCGTTGTCGGTGGGGGTGCTGTCCTTGCCCATCGACGTCGGCATGGTGATGACGTCCTGGCCGTTGACGTTGAACGTCACCTGCTTGGTGTTGTCGTCGGCGGTGGCGATGACGGCGTCACCGATCGTGAACGACGTCGTGGCGTTCTCCTGGCCGAAGATGTCGTCACCGAGATCGCGCCCGTACACGTTCACCGCCACGTCGACCTTGGTGCCCGGTGCCCAGTAGTTCTGCGGACGCCAGCGAACTTCTTTGTTGTTGACCCAGTAGAACGCGCCCTCGACGGCGGGCGTGGTGGTGACGGTGATCGCGTTCTGCGCAGCGATCTTGTCGGTGATCGGTTCGTCGAACTGAACCGCGACGGGCTGCCCGATACCCACGACGTCGCCGGGGTTCGGCAATACGTAGGGCTTGGTGAAGTTACCGGGTTGGCTGGTGGTGAAGCTCGATACGGTGCTCGACGCTCCCCCGAGTCCGTATGCGTCGGCCTGAACGCGGTATTCGCGGTCGTAGCCGAGCGGTTCGGTGTTGGTCCACGACAATCCGTCGGGCGAGATCGCACCCGAGACCGGCTCGCCCTCCGGGTTGAGCATGGTCACCGAGGACAATTTGCCGTCGGCGACCGAAACGGTCACCGGGTCCGCCGGCGAGAATCCGACGGCACCGTCGAGAACGCTGGAGGTCAGCTTCGGCTTCATCAGCTCGGTCATCGGGTTGGAATCGATCGGCACCGACGGTTCGGAGATGTCCGAAGAGGAACTACATCCCGACAGGACTGCCACCGAAGCAACCACTCCCACCGCGGCGATGACGAATCCGCGATACACCCTCATGAACCACACCACTTCCCACTTCGTACCCGACCGGGACGATTGTGCCAGCGAAGAATCGGACACTCCACTCGACAGCCCGTTCGATGAGTAACGTTCGAGTACCAATCGCAGACCGGGAAGTTCGTGTTACCTCACGTCCGCTTCCTGCGTTCCTCGGGCGCGCATCACCGCCTTCGGCGGAGCATGGTGAGGACAACGTCATATCCGGCTAACTGAGGTGTAATGACGGCGCACCCTGGGCCGGGCACTGTGGAATGCATGGTCACCACGGTGAAGACACTCTGCGCGTACTGCGGCGTGGGATGCGGCATGGTGCTCGAGGTCGGCGGCCCATCCCTGACCTCCGATACCACCGCGACCAGGCCTGTCGTCACCAAATCCGTCGGCGACAAGTCTCACCCGGCCAACTTCGGCCGGCTGTGCACCAAGGGAACCACCACCGCGGACATGCTCGCCGGACCCGGACGGCTCGAGAAGGCTCGGATTCGGCACCGCCGCGGCGAGCGCCCGGAGAGCACGGACACGTCGGTGGCGATCAACGACACCGCCCGGCGGCTGCGAGCGATCATCGACGAACACGGTCCCGATGCGCTCGCGCTGTACGTCTCGGGGCAGATGTCGATCGAGGCCCAGTACCTGTCGAACAAATTGGCCAAGGGTTTCATCGGCACCAACCAGATCGAATCCAATTCCCGACTCTGCATGGCGAGCGCGGGAACCGGATACAAACAGTCGCTCGGTGCCGACGGCCCGCCTGGATCCTACGAGGACTTCGACCACGCCGACGTCTTCTTCGTCATCGGCTCCAACATGGCCGACTGTCACCCCATTCTCTTTCTGCGGATGATGGACCGAGTCAAGGCAGGCGCGAAGCTGATCGTCGTCGACCCCCGTCGCACCGCCACCGCGGACAAGGCCCACCTGCACCTGCAACTCGAACCGGGTTCGGACCTCGCGCTGCTCAACGGTCTGCTCGCGCTCATCGTCGAGAACGGCGACATCGACCCCGAGTTCATCGCGGAGTTCACCGACGGGTGGGACGCCATGCCGGAGTTCCTCAGCGACTACACCCCGGAGAAGGTTTGCGCCGCAACCGGTCTCGCCGAGCAAGACCTGCGGGCCGCCGCCGCGATGATCGGCGGCGCAGAGAACTGGATGAGCTGCTGGACTATGGGCTTGAACCAGTCGACGCACGGAACCTGGAACACCAATGCGCTGTGCAACCTCCATCTGGCGACCGGTGCCATCTGCAGGACCGGTAGCGGCCCGTTCTCACTGACCGGTCAACCGAACGCCATGGGCGGACGGGAAATGGGATACATGGGCCCGGGGCTGCCGGGACAGCGAGCGGTGGTCAACGACGCCGACCGCGAATTCGTCGAGGATCGATGGGGCGTTCCGCGTGGAACTCTGCGCACCGACGTCGGCGGCGGAACCATCGAGATGTTCGCCAAGCTCGCTGCCGGTGAGATCAAGGCCTGCTGGATCATCTGCACCAATCCGGTTGCCTCGGTGGCCAACAGAACGACGGTGATCGACGGTCTCGAGCGCGCCGAGCTGGTCATCACTCAGGATGCCTTCGCCGATACCGAAACCAACGAGTACGCCGATGTGATGCTGCCCGCTGCGTTGTGGACGGAAGCGCACGGAGTGATGGTCAACTCCGAACGCAACCTCACGCTGTTCCAACCGGCGCTCGAGGCACCGGGCGGTGCGCTGCCGGACTGGAAGATCATCGCCGACATGGCGTGCGCGCTGGGGTACTCCGATGCCTTCACGTATGCGAGCGCCGAGGAGGTGTTCGAGGAGATCAAGCAGTTCTGGAATCCGAACACCGGCTACGACATTCGCGGAGTCACCTACGATCGCCTGCGCGAAAGTCCCATCCAGTGGCCGTGTCCGCCCGACGCGTCGACCACCCGGCACCCGATCCGTTACCTCAACGACGGGGTCAGCCAACGACGACGGGTGGCCGAGGACGGTTCGATCCCCGCGTTGTCCTTCCCCACCCCGAGCGGTCGGGCTCAGTTCTTCGCCAGGCCCAGCATGATGCCTGCCGAGATGCCCGACGACGACTACCCGTTTCTGCTCAACACCGGGCGCCTGCCGCACCAGTGGCACACCATGACCAAGACCGGCAAGGTCGCCAAACTGAACAAACTCGATTCCGGGCCCTTCGTCGAGGTGCACCCACACGACGCCGACCGGCTCGGTCTGATCGACGGCGACAGCGTCGAGGTCGCGTCCCGCCGAGGCCGAGCCGTCCTCCCTGCCGTCGTCACCGATCGAGTGCTCCCGGGCAGCTGCTTCGCACCCTTCCACTGGAACGACGAATTCGGTGAGTATCTCGCCATCAATGCCGTCACCAACGACGCCATCGATCCGTATTCTCAACAACCCGAGTTCAAGGCGTGCGCTGTCACGCTCACGAGAGTTGTTGCAGCCCGATCACCCTCACCCGCGGACGACGAGCATTCCCACGATCCGGTCGATGCACTCGCCACGATCGTCGGCCGCCCTGCGCGCCCTTCGGAACCACTGACCACCATCGAGCAGCGTTACATCGCAGGACTTCTCGACGGTCTGGGCAGTGAGGCGGGCCGCAGCGCCGCCGGAACGCCCACCCTGCCGTCGCAGACTCCCCTGTCCCCCGAGACCCACGCATGGCTCGACGGCGTTCTCGCAGGACTGTTCTCGCGTAGACCCGACACCGACGGTGCTGTCTCCGGCGTATCGGCCGATACTGCTGATCCAGGCGGTCGTCCGGTGCTGCTGCTCTGGGCCTCGCAGACCGGCACCGCCGAGGAGTACGCCCAGTCCTGCCTGGCCCACCTGCGGGGAGCCGGTCTGACGATAGCCGAACACTCGATGGATACGTTCACCGTCGATCGTGTGCCCGCCGAGGCCGATGTGCTGATCGTCAGCAGTACCACCGGTGACGGTGAAGCGCCCGACAACGGCGCGACGTTCTGGGACAGCCTCGCCGCCGAGTCCGCGGCGACGCTTCCGGGAATCCGTTATGCCGTACTCGCTTTCGGGGACTCGAGCTATGCGGACTTCTGCGGCCACGGACGCAGGATCGACGAGCGTCTCGCCGAGCTGGGTGGCCGGCGACTGCTCGAGCGCGTCGACTGCGAGCCCGACTACGAGAGCGAGGCGGCGGCGTGGCTCGATGCGGTGGTCGATCTGCTTCGGCGCGATGACGACACCACCATCGAGGAAGCACGGGTGGAGTCTGCCCGCACCGTTCCGCAGACCCGCGCGGAGCCGGAGCGGTACAGCAAGAAGTCACCGCTGGTGACGACTCTCGTACGAAATCGGGTACTGACCGCACGCGGATCGGTCAAGGATGTCCGTCAGTTCGGATTCCATCTGCCCGACGGCACGCTCGAGTACGAGGTAGGCGACGCGCTCGGAGTGTGGCCGCGAAACAGCGATGCCTATGTCGACGAGTGGCTCGACGCCACCGGCCTGGACAGCGATGCAGCCGTCGACCTCGCCGGACACGGCTCGATGTCGCTGCGCACGGCGCTGAGCCGCCACCTCGAGATCGCCCGTGCAACACCGGATCTGCTGAAGTTCGTCCATCGACGGACTGCGGACGACGATCTCGAGGCGATGCTGCATCCCGACAACAAGCATGCACTGTCCGACTGGATGTGGGGTCGTCAATCGATCGACGTGCTTGCTGCACACCCGGTTCGAGCCTCGGTGGACGACTGGCTGGGAGTTCTGAAACCGTTGCAGCCACGGCTGTACTCGATCTCGTCGAGTCCGAAGGAGAACCCCAACGAGGTACAGGTGACGGTCTCGGCGGTGCGGTACAACGTGCACGGAGTTCCGCGACGTGGCGTGTGCTCGACCTACCTGGCCGACCATGCGTCCAACCACGATGTGGGAATCTTCGTGCAGAAGACCTCGCACTTCAAGCCGCCGGACGACCCCACCACCCCGATGATCATGGTGGGCCCGGGTACCGGCGTCGCCCCGTTCCGCGCCTTCCTGCACGAGCGTCGCGCACTCGGGCACACCGGCCACAACTGGCTGTTCTTCGGTGAACAGCACGCCGACACGGACTTCTACTATCGCGACGAACTGACTGCGATGCTGAGCGACGGGTCGCTGAACCGCCTGGACGTCGCCTTCTCGCGCGATCAGAAGGACAAGGTCTACGTCCAGGATCGGATGCGCGAGCACGGGGCCGAGCTGTGGAACTGGATTCACCGCGGTGCCCACTTCTACGTGTGCGGCGATGCGTCCAGAATGGCGAAAGACGTCGAAGCCGCGTTGAAGGGCGTGGTGGCACAACACGGCAAACTCGCTCCCAGCAGTGCCGAGGCCTACGTCAAAGCCCTTGCCGCAGAGAAGCGATACGTACGCGACGTCTACTGAGTCGGTGGAACCGTGCGGGTGAGGAATTCGATCTGATCAGCCACCACTCGCTCGAATGCCTCACCCAGGTAGATCTCGAAGTGACCGGCGTCGTAGGTCTTGATCTCGCCCTGCGGTGCCGTACGCGCGTAACGCAGAGTGGCCTTCGCCGGCGCAACCGAGTCCGTTTCGCAGACGACGAACAGGATGGGGCACCGAACGTCCTTGGCCCGACGCCCGGGCCGGTGCCGCACGATATGCAGCGCAACTCTGGCTGCGACTCGGTTGTGAAAGGTCTCGTCGGCGTCCGGCGCGAGTGCCAGGTAACCGTCGTAGCTGTCGGGTGAGGTCATCAGCGCGGTCGTCCCGGGTCGTCCGGCCGTGTTCACCATCAGCGGAGGTCGACCGATCACCGAACCTGCCAGGTCACCCAGTGCCCGGCCGGACAGCTTCATCGATGTCCAGGTGTTCGACGCGAGTCCCGAGGCAATTCCGTCGGTGAACGGACACTGCGAGATCACTGCCGCGACCTGCTGGTCTCGGGCGGCGGCGACGATGACGTGACCACCGCCGAACGACGAGCCCCACAACACGATTCGGGAGTTGTCCACATCTGCACGTGAGCGGGCATGAGCGATCGCCGAGGCCCAGTCCTGCAATTGCGCGTCGATGTCGAGCAGCTGTCGTGGCTCGCCGCCGCTGGCCCCGAAGTAGCGATAGTCGAACACCAGGCAGGCGTATCCCGCGGCGCGGAAGCGCTCGGCATAGGCGTCGAGCCGCATCTCCCGAGTTCCGCCGAGGCCGTGCCCCATCACGATCACCGGAGCCGGGCCGGTGTCCCTCGGAAGATAGAGCCACGCCGCGCAGGCGTCACCGTGAGAATCGAACGTGACATCGATGCGATCTGGGATCGAGCCCCCCGGCTGCGAATTCATGCGCAGACAATAGCTCACCAGGTCGAAGCATTGGCCGAGAGTCGGTCGATCAGCGTCCGGAGTGCTCGGCGGCGTAGGCGTCGACGCGTCCGTAGGCGATCTTGGGCGTCCAGTCGCGCTGCACCAAGCCGAAGTTCTGCTCGGTGTCTGCTGTGTCGGTGCCGGCGTCGCGCAGGCTGTACACGTAGGCCGGTCCGAGCCAGTCGTTGCCGAGGACGGCATCGAGAACGATCCCTATGCTGTCCGCTTGCACCTGCTCGCTGACACTGTTGGGTGCGGTCCCGGTTGGCGCACCGAACTCGGTGATCCAGATCTGCTTGCCGCTGTCGCCGCCTGCGATCATGGTGTCTCGCATGGACCACATCTTCATGGCGGTGTTCCACGACGCCGTGTCCGGGTCGTTGGGTAGGTACGGCCACGTGTACGGGTGAACGTTGAAGGCGTCGAAGTACTTGTTGGATCCTTGCGCGTACATCTTCGACAGGAACGTCGTACCCGCGATGTTGCCGTCCTTGTCCTCGGAGGGTGCCATCCCGCCTGCGAGCACGGTGGAATCGGGTTGTACTTGCTTGATCGCCGTGTAGGTCGCTCGAAGCAGCGCCGAATAGGCCGCCACATCGGGAACGGGCTTGAAGAACGTCACGATGTTCGGCTCGTTCCACACTTCCCATATCTTGATTCGGCTCTGGTACCGCTGAACCACGGTCTTGGCGAACGCAGCGAAGGTCGCAGGGTTCGCAGGACGGGAGTGCGAATCGTTGACGGCACCGGCTACACGTGCCCATCGCGGTGTGTACGCGACGATGCCGTGCACGCACATCCCGTGGGCCACAACGGCATCGATCACCCGATCCGTTCGGCTCCAGTCGAACCTGCCCCGCGTCGACTCGATGGCAGACCAATCGATGTCGAGACGAACCGCGAAGGACCCCGCGTCGCGGGCGAGCGTCAGTTCTCGATCCAGATCCGTCGGAGACAGCGCACCTATCGAAGCGCCCGGTGACACTCCGATCCGAACGGCATCCGACTGCCGCGAACACGGCGGATTGTCCCCCGGTACCTGTTGCTCCCGCAGGACGGATGCGGCCGCCGGCATCGACCCGGCAGCCAGGGACAACAACACGACTACAAGCGCGGTTGCCGCTCGCCGCGGTGAACTCGGTTTCATCGGCAGATGTTAGCAACCTCGGTGAATTCGAAATCGAATACCGGCAATATTGCTTCGCAGCTGGGTTTGTCTCGGTCCTCGGCCGCAGAACCACGCCGAAAACCGAATTATGGAATGCAGTGACTCGGGCGTCGGTGAGACGTCACGGCCTGTACTACCATCTGGACAATGACAACAGGATTTCCCGGTTTCGACGACCGCCTGAACGAGTTGCTGGCCACACAAGCGGAGAAGTCGGGTCTGTCCCCCGAGGCATACATTCGACGCGCTGTGGTCGATCAGATCGTGCGAGAGCTGTCCGAGGATCCCGATTCCGAGGTCGGTGCGCTGCTTCGAGTTCTACAGGAGGGCGTGGACAACGGTGTCGACCCGATCGAGGCCACCCGAGTGTTCGGCACCCCGATCGACGACCCGGACAGGCTTGCCGCAGTGACCCGAACGGGCTTGATGGACACCGACTCCGACGCCGGGTACGACCGGGTCGTCGCCATGGTGGCCGATGCCCTCAGCGTTCCGTCGGCTGCGTTCTCGCTGCTCGACGACAAACGTCAGTACTTCAAGAGCGCTCTCGGGCTGCCTGCGGAACTCGGTGGCGCGCAGGAGGTTCCTCTCGACGGATCGATCTGCCGCTACGCGATCGACCTCGGACAACCACTCGTCGTCGAGGACGCACGGCTCAACGACATGCTCAAGGATCACCCGTCGGTGCAGGGCAACCTGCTCGTGTCCTACCTCGGAGTCCCGCTCACCGACGACGAGGGCCATTCAGTCGGAACCCTCTGTGTATGGGATCAGCAGCCCCGTCAATGGACTACCGGCCACGTACAGATACTGCAGGATTTGGCATGGATCATTCGCGAGCGAATTTTCGAATAACCGGCGAAATACCCATCGGGTATTAGCATTTTTCGGCCCACAACCGACTTCGAGTTTTTTTGACAAGTCGACCGGGTTGCCTCTTTCGTCCCGGTATACATTAAAAGGGATATTCGGGACCACCGATCCGAACTAGCCACCGGAAGTAGATGTGCCCAAAACCCTGGATTCATTGCGCACCAGCTCTCGGGCTGCCGAGGCGGACACAGTCGTAGACTCTCGAACACTCGTGGATCGACTCCGAGTCGATCCGTGGCACTCGGCGATCACCGTGGCCGTCGACGTCCTCGCTGCTGTCGTGGCCGTGGTTGCAGCACTGCTGTGGTATTCGGGGAGTCTGACCGAGACCGGCTGGCTGCCATGGCTTTTCCTGCCGCTCCTCGTCGGCATCCTCGCCGCCAAGTCGATGTATCGCCGCGGACTCCGGCGCAACTTCCTCGACGAGATCGGGCCGGCCGAAACCGCCGTCGCATTCGCATCACTGGCGTTGATGGTCTCGATGTTCGTGGCCGACACCGACTATCGGCCGAGTGCCGTCGTACTGCGAATCTGGGTGGCGAGTGCCGCGACGATCGCCGTTGCTCGCTTGATCCGTGTCGTCGTGCAGCGGTTGATTCGAACCAGGTACGGCTCCGCCGCACCGACCATCGTGTTGGGCAACGATCCGATTGCCCACCAACTCGTTTCACGGACACGGCAATTCCCGGAGTACGGTCTGCTTCCGGTCGGTTACGTGGGCGAGGCACCGGTCGCCGACCTGTCCTCGGCGGGCGACCCGGCCGATCTGCCTCACCTCGGAGTTCCGAGCAACTTCGAGACCATCGCTCGCAGAACGGCAGCAGAAGAACTGATCGTCGCGTTCGCACCGACGGAGGATCGGGAGCTCCTCGGTGCCATAAGGACAGCGCATCGACTCGGCATGCGAGTGTGGGTGGTGCCGAGGCTGTACGACGCAGTAGGTGTCAACGCCCGCGTCGAGCACATCGGCGGTCTGCCGTTGATGGTGCTACCGCACGTGAACCCCAAGGGGTGGCAGTTCGCACTCAAGGGAGTTCTCGATCGGGTTCTGACCGCGCTCGGCCTACTGCTGCTCTCCCCCGTCTTCCTGACGCTTATGCTGCTCGTGCGCCTGAGTTCCCCTGGACCGATCTTCTTCAAGCAGGAGCGAATCGGGCGCGACGGATTGCCGTTCGATTGCCTGAAGTTCCGTTCCATGCGGCCTCCCCGTGCCTCCGACGCCGAGTTCGAGCGGAAGGCCGGTGACGCGCCCGGCGGCGTCGAAGGTGTCGATCGACGAACGCGCGTGGGAAAGATCATGCGACAGACCTCGATGGACGAACTTCCGCAGCTGCTCAACGTCCTTCGCGGCGACATGAGTTTGGTCGGTCCGCGGCCGGAGCGCCCCGAGTACGTCGACCTGTTCGAGATGCAGATCCGTCGGTACGGAGAGAGGCATCGCGTGAAGGCAGGTGTTACGGGATGGGCACAGGTGCACGGCCTTCGCGGACAGACGTCCATCGCCGACCGCGCCGAGTGGGACAACTACTACATCGAGAACTGGTCGGTGTGGCTCGATGTCAAGATCCTGTTTCTCACGGTTCTCGCCGTTCTGAAGCGCGCCGAGGACTGATCGTGGTCTACGCCGAACACGACCGCGTTCGGGGCACCGCGTGATCACGTACGTCGCGCTCGGTGTCGGCGCAGCGCTGGTGCTCGCGCTGGGCTGTGCGGTGGCCTCGGCGATCTACCGTCGGCCACAGCGCGGGGTTCTCCTGCTGGCCGGACTTGTTCCACTGCACGGACTTCTGGTTCTCGTTCCCCTCCCCGGGATCGTATCGGGCTGGAAGGAGGGTCTCGTCGTCTTCACGGTCCTGTGCGCGTGGTTGCGTCGACCACGGCACGTCCGCGGCTCGTCGCCTCGAGTGTTCGTGCCGTGGTGGCCGGCCGCTGCGGTCTTCGTCGTGTTCGGCAGCGTGTCGGCGTTCGCCACGTACGGAGTCGTGGGCGTGTTCGGCATCAAAGTCACCTTCTTCTACATCCTGCTGGTGGTCGTCATGTGGCTCGCACCGTTCGACGCCACCGATCGGGACCACCTCGTTTCCGTTCTCATGGGCATGGGCGTGTTCACGTCGGCGGTCGGCATAGCGCAACTGGTGGCCGGTCCCGCCGCACTGGTGTCGCTGGGGTACGAATACGGCACGCAGGTCCGAACATCGGGCGGACTGCTGCGTACGTTCAGCACGTTCAATCTGCCGTTCCCCTTCGGCCTGTACGTGATGTTGGCGTTGCTGGTCGGAGGTGCGGTAGCGCTGGCCGATCCGCGTCGGCGGCGAAACCTGTTGTTCCTCTGCGCGACTCCGATGATGGTGATCGCGATGTCCAGCTCGATCGTGCGAGGCGCGATCCTCGGACTCGCCGTCGGGGCCGTCTACTTGATCGCCGTGCGTTTCCGCTACCTCGCCGCGCCGTTCGCGCTGGCGGCAGTGGCCGTCGCCGTCACGGTCCCCTTCGTACCCAAGATCACGTCGGTCTTCTTCTCGTCGAGCAGCCTGGGTCAACGCGGCGACGGCTGGGCCAACATCATCGCCAGCATTCTGGTTCATCCAGTCGGGACGGGGCTGGGATCGAGTGGGTCTGCAGCAGACCGCATTTCCACCGCAGAGGGTCAGGCGTTCACTCGATCCGGACTGTCGACCAACTATCAACCGGACAACTACTACGTCAAGGCGCTGCTCGAACTGGGGCCGATCGGCCTCTGGGCCGTCGTGGCGCTGTTGGTGACGTCGTTGCTGTGGTGCACCCGCCTGTCCCGGGCACTACCGGGTAGCGACGGTGCGCTCGCCCTCGGAGTCGGTGCGTCGATCGTCGCCGCGATGTTCGCCAGTCTCGTCTCCACGTATTTCGAGATCTTTCCGATCGATGTCTATTTCTGGCTCTTGTTAGGAGTGGTGGGATGCGCAGCAGCGCAACACGAATCGTTTTCGGGGCGCTCGCCCTCCGACCGGGCGGAAGCGGCGTACAGACCTACATTCGCGAACTCCTGAACGAGCTCCCACATTGCCTACCGGGTACCGATCTCGCCGCGTGCGTGCAGCGCGACGCCGTCGGCGATCTGCCACCCTCGGTCGCGGCGATGGAGAGGCCGGTCACCAGCGGTGCGGCTCGCGCTGTGCTCGGTGCCCTCCCCGTCGGTCGTTGCGATGTGGTGCACGGCCTCGACGTCGACCTGCCGTTCCTCACCAAGGCCTTCACCGTTGCGACGGTGCACGACCTCTCGGTCATCGACATGCCGTCGGCTTCCAGTCGATTTCGCGCACTGGGTGAGCAGAGACTGGTACGGCGCGCACTGCGTCGCGCAGATCTGCTCATCGCGGTCTCGCAGTTCACCGCCGATCGAATCAAGGCGGTCAGCGGGCGCGACGCCACGGTGGTCGGCCTGGCACCCGCAGCGTGGGCTCGCGTCCCCAGCGAGGGCCGGGTGGACGCCGTTCGACGCAAGTACGACTTGCCGGACCGTTTCGTCATGCAGGTCGGAACGGTGGAGCCTCGCAAGAACGTTCAGCTGGTGGCGGACGCAGCGGAGAGTCTCGGACTACCGTGCCTGTTGGCCGGGGCCGGCTCCACCGGCCCCCACGCCCCCCGCAATTCACAGGGGCTCGGGTACGTGGACGTCGAGGATCTGCCCGGCCTCTACGCTGCCGCGACCATCACTGCGTACGCCTCTCGGTACGAGGGCTACGGACTCCCGCCCGTCGAGGCGATGGCCTCGGGCGGCGCGGTCGTCGCCAGTGCCGTCGGTGCCCTCCCCGATGTCGTCGGCGACGGTGCCGTTCTCGTCGAATCGGAGAACGTGGACGACTGGGTACAGGCGATGAAACCCATCGCTTTCGACGGAGATACCCGCGCAGCCCTCGTCGACGCGGCAGCCGTGGCAACCCGCGAGATCAGCTGGCGTCGAACGGCAGAGCTCACCGCCGGCGCATATCGAGCCGCAGGCGTGGTCTGATGGCCGAGGACCTCGCACTCGACGGCACCGAGCAACCTCCCGACTACCGTGCAGTGGCCGCGGATCCGAAGGCCGCTGCCAAGGCCACGATTGCCGTCCTGATCAGCCGAGTGATCATCGCAGCCCTGGGATGGGCAGGCAGCGTCGTGGTCGCGCGCTCCCTCGGACCGGACGATTGGGGTCAGTTCAGCTTCGTCTTCGCGCTGCTCGGCTTGATGTCCGTCGTCACCGATCTGGGTGTCGGACGCGTCGTGCTGGCGAAGTTGATGGACGACGATCCCGAGGAGATCGGTCGAACGGCATCGTCGTTCCTGGCTCTGCGGACCGTCCTCGGGCTGCTGGGGTACGTGCTGGCCGTCGCATACGTTCTCCTGCTGCAGTATCCGAGCGAAGTGGTTCTCGCCACGGTCGTGGGTGGACTGGTTGTCGTGTTCGCCACGCCGGGCCACGCCCTGAGCGTCCTCTTCCAGAGCCGTCATCGCCTGGTCCTGGTGGCCGTCGCCGAAAGCGCAGGCCAAGCACTCCAATTGGCCTTGACCGTCCTGGCGGCCGTGCTTGCCCCCACCCTGCTGATCTTCGTTCTCCCGGCCGTGGCCAACGAAGTGTTCAAGTTGGTGACCAAGGGCTTCGGCATCGGCAACCGTTCCTTGGGTCTGCGACCGTCACGGCACATCGAAATCCGTCGCTGGGGGCCCTATCTGAAAGAGGCCGTACCACTGGCGATCGGCTTCGCTCTCACCATCGCCATGCTCAAGATCGACATGTTGATGCTGAGCCTGCTCGACACGTTCGAGGCCGTGGGACTGTACTCCATCGGCTACAAATTCTCGGACATGATCGACACCTTCGTGTTGGCCGCGGTGGCACCGATCAGCACCCTGCTCGTCGCGTCGTGGCCCCACGACACCACAGCATTTCGAGCGCGCACACGTTCGGCTGCACTGCTGTTCGCACTGTTCGGGGCGATGGCTGTCGCGGCGTTCGTACCGTCCGCCGAGCCGCTGATCGGCTTGCTGTACGGCGACCGTTTCATCGACGGAGCGCACGCAGCCCGTCTGCTCGTGATCGGCGCTGCGCTGATGTCGTTGGTGATGCTGGGCATCTTCGTGCTCGCATCGGCCGGAATGCAGCGACACTACCCCGTGGTGGCGTTGGTCGGCCTGGCCCTGAACGTCGGGTTGAACCTCGTTCTGATCCCGCGAATGTCGTACGACGGAGCTGCAATCTCCACGGTAGCGACGATCGGAACCACGCTCGTCCTGCTGTGGGCAGTGATCGCGCGGAGTATGCCGATTTCCAAACTGTTTCCTGTGCGGTCGATTTCGGTCGTCGTCGTGATCGCGGCAGCTGCGACGGTCGGCGGCTGGTTCCTGGTGCAGTACCACCCCGGCCTGTGGCTGCTCGTCTCCGCTGCGGCGGCGCTGCTGGTCGCGATAGTGCTCTACGCGCTCGTCGCGATCGGACTCGTCGAGTCACCACTGCCGGGAGCGGCAGAGAAAGGACGGCACCGTGCGCGATCCGAGTGAGAACCACGGAAACAACGGACACATCGCCCGATTCGGGCGGCTCGGTCCGGACTCGAAGTTCGGTTTCGCGATCGCAACAAATCACCGTGCTTGTTATTCCAATGTTGTTGATGTGCAATTTCATTCACGGGCGGCACGGCTACGCGACCGACACCCGACCCCGGCTATCATCGAGCCCGTCGGCTCCACGAATCGCCGAAGCGGTACATCCGCTCGCATCAACGACGGAAGGATATGCGGTTGATGTCCGTCCACGATGCCGTACACCGAGGCGACGTACCCCCACCCATCGACCTGGCCGGCCACATGCGTGAGCTGGGCCGAGCATTTCTGCCAGCCCTCGTCATCGCGCTGCTGGTCGGTGCAGGGGTGTTCTACCTCAGGAGCGAACTCACCGACAAGCAGTACGCCGCGTCGGTCGTCACCGAGATCGAACCGGCCCAGACTCTTGTCCCCGGTGACGCGTTCATCGAGCAGATGCGCGCGCCGTTCATGGAACTGGCAACCGATCGCAGTGTTCTCGACGAGGTACTCGCTCAGGTCGATCCCGGTATGGACGCAGCGGAACTCGCCTCGAGCGTGGAGCTCTCCCCCGGCACCTCGCCTGCACTGCTCATCGTGACAGTGACAACCCGATCTCCCGAACTCGCCGCGGATCTGGCCGAGGCGATGGTGTCGACCATGGCAAGCACCAGCACTGCCAATGCAATTCGCGACTCCGGCGATCGTACGAGCGATGCACAGTCCGCAGTCGACGCGCAACAGGCTCGAATCGATGCCCTGGCACCCGACGATCCGAGTCGGCCCGCGGCCGTCTCCGAGCTGGCCGATCTGCGCGCCCGCCTGAGCGAGGTTCAGGCCACAGCGGGCGGAGATCGACTCGTCGTGCTGTCGAACCCCGACCAGAGCACCACTCCGGTATCGCCGAAACCGGTCTCGGAGGCACTCGTCGCAGCGCTCGCTGCTCTCATCGTCGCGGCCGAACTGATCGTGCTGCTCCGAGGACGCCTCGGACGCAAGCCCTCTCGCTCCTGGGCCCGTCGGGTCTCGCGCAAGTACGGTGCACACTTCGACCCGAAGTCGGGCGATACGGTGCCGCCTGCCGTAGCTGCGCGGATCGCTGCGCTCGAACGCGGCGACCGGACTGCCTCGAGAGGCGCTCGACACGCTGCTCCCAAGGGCGAGAGCGTGATCGTCCTGTTGGTCGGCGAGGGTGCCGTGTCGGAGTCGGATCACGATCAGGACCGGACAACCGAACCTCGCCGAGCCACCGCAGAATTCGGCGTATCGGACCAGTGGTGGCAGCACCTCGACGTGGGTGACGTCGAGACCGTGGTGGTGCTGGTTTCGAAACGCGGACGAGACAAGAAGGCGGCAACCGCCGCACTGCGGCTGCTCGACGACTTCGACATCCCCGTACATCTGGTCCTGCAGAGCGGTAAGTCGACCCGACGGGTGGAACGGACCGCACAGACGATCGCGCCGGAAGGCCAGAGACATGCCAGCTGACAGAATTGCCGTCGTACACGAAAGATTCACCGAGATCGCCGGATCCGAGCACGTCATCGAACAACTTGCTCTGCACTGGCCTGCGGCCGAGGTGTTCGCGCCGATCTCTCGGCCGTCAGGGGTACCGGCCGGAATCAGTCGCGAGCCGCACACGACCGGCCTCAATCGGGTGTACAACGCGTTGGGCCAACGGTCGTACGCGCCCGTTCTTCCGCTGATGCCGCTGGCCTTCCGCCGAATGCCGCTCACCGGTTTCGATGCCGTGGTCGTCAGCCACCATGCCTTCGCTACCCAGGCCGTGTTCGCCACCGACTCCCCGGTGATCGCCTATGTACACAGCCCGGCACGGTGGGCCTGGGACCCCGAGTTGCGCGCAGGCGAGGGTGGCGGTCGAGCCGGAGCGGCGATACTGACGGCATTGTCGGCCGTCGCACGTCGATGCGAGATAGCCGCCGCACCGAAACTGACCACCGTGGTGGCCAATTCGAGTGCAGTTGCGCGTCGTATCGACAACTGGTGGGGGCGCGACGACGCAGTGGTTGTCCATCCTCCCGTCGACACCGAGGGATTCACACCGGATCCGTCCGTCGAGCGAGAGAACTTCTTCCTGCTCGCGGGACGCCTTGTCCCCTACAAGCGTCCGGACATCGCGGTCCGCGCTGCCGCCGAAGCCGACGTTCCCCTCGTGGTGGCAGGAGACGGTCGCGCGATGAACGCCTGCCGAGAACTTGCCGGACCCAAAACGACCTTCTTGGGACGAGTTTCACACGAGAAGCTTCTCGAACTGCACCGCACGACGCGAGCCCTTCTGATGCCGGGCGTAGAGGACTTCGGGATCGTCCCCGTCGAGTCCATGGCAACCGGAACACCCGTCATCGCCCTGGGCGACGGCGGTGCGATGGACTCGGTGGTTCCCGGGAAGACCGGGGTGCACGTATCTCCAGGCTCCGACGACGACGTGATCGCCGGATTCGCCGAGGCCATGCGCTCCTTCGACCCTGCGGACTACGACCGCGCCGCCATCCGTACGTGGGCGGAAGGCTTTTCTCGCGCCAACTTCCGCAGTCGAATGCAGGAGGTCGTCGATGCCGTCCGCTGAGCACCGCTACCGCGCGACTGCGCTGGATCGAGTGTTCGCCGACACCCGAATAATCACCGCTGTCGGTCCGGTTCGTGGTCTCGACGTCGGACGTACGAGACGAACGCTCACGGCCGCCGAACAGGCCGATGCCGAGGCACACCTCGCACTGGAACCGCGGTCGGACAATCAGCATTGGCGCTACCGCACCGACATCGCAGGTGAGAACGTCACCGCGAGTAGCGGCCCCACGGACGACCTGGGTCGGATGCTCACCGAGATTCGATCCCGAGACGGCAAGCGCAGCCCGCTCGACGTGATCGTGTTCGACGACCATCTCGCCATCGACTACTCGCACGGAATCGGAGATGGCCAGATCGGCGTGATGATGTTGGCGGCATTCTGCGACGATGCCGACGGGACACTGGTTCCCGGGCTCGCGGCAGGATTGCCCGCGAGTTCGACGTGGAAAGCATTGTGGCGTCACTATTCTCGGAACCCCAAGACCATCTTGGACTTCCGTAGGCTGCGCGGACGCCATAGACCCGAGGTCGACGACGGGTCTGCTCCCCGCCGAAGAATCGAGAACTGGGAAACCGCGAAAGTCAGCCGTGCCGGGTACATGAGCCGAGCACGGGTGGACGAACTCAAGCACTGGACGGCCGAGAACATGCCGGGTGCGACAGCCGCGTCGATCTCGATCGCGCTGTGGAGCGCGGCACTGCGCGCAGAGGGCGTCGACGTCGCCGAGCACATCATGGTCTTGTTCAACAGTCGACGCTACCTCGATCCCGCACAACAGAATTCGCACGGGAACTTCGCCGTCGGTATTCCACTTCACCTGCCGTCGGGCACGACACCCGTCGCTATCGCTACGGCGATGCGTGAGGTGATCGAATCCGGTTGGCCCATAGCGGTACTGGGGATGTCGCAGCTCCGCGACATCGCAACGCGAGTTCGGTCGTCCGCTGGACCGCAGGTCGACGATTCGGTCGTCGACGTTCCTGGGACATTGAGGTTGGCCGTCAGCGACCTCGGGCGAGTGCGAGTGTTCGATCACCTCGACTGGGTCGACGACGGTAGGCCACCGCAGATGGCCGCATCACTCGAACCGGACGGCCCGGACGGCTGCACGATGCTCATTGCCGAGATTGCCGGTGGGCGGACCTACACGGCATCGTTCTGCAGCAAGATGATCGACGTCGCGGTCGTCGATTCAGCGCTGCAGAGGATGTGCGGAGACCCCGTCGCTCTACTGCACCATGCCTGACGAGTCACGAGTTCGCTTTCGCGAACCACCCTTGCCACACAGACGGGCCAACACATGACCGACGAGTCGACCGTGCTCTTTCTGGCCCACACCGGACAGGTTTCCGGTGCGGAGAAGGTGCTGCTCAATTTGATCGACGAGGCCGAGCGCCGCGGCCACAGAACTGTGATCGCCTGCCCCGCTGGACCATTGGCGCGTCGCCTGCCGAGCGGAACCCGGCACATTCGGATCGACGAACTCGGGCTCGGGGGTGAGCACGGTGCCGCACGCGGTATCGCCGCGCTGCGCCTGCTCGTAAGGTGGATCGGTGCCGCACGCGCAGTGCGCTCCGTCGTGCGAGCACCCGACACGACAACTGTCGTCAATTCCCTGTTCGCGCTCCCGGTCGCACGATTGTGCCGGCCGACCCGCGGTGCGTCCTGGCTCGTTCACGACACCATGAACTCTCTCAAGCAGCGCGTGGTGGTTCGATTCTCCCGCCCGGCAATTCGGGTCGCGGTGTCGGTCTCGGAAGCAACGGCCGTTCCGCTCCGCGCGGCAGGCCTTCCGGTGGTGGTGGCACACAACGGAGTGCCGTGGCCGGTGACCCGTTTCGGCGGCGAACTTCACACCCCACCGGTGGTCGGCATGTTGGCGTTGCTGACACCCTGGAAGGGGCACCGAGTTCTCCTCGATGCCGTCGCCACACTCCCCGACATCCGAGTCGAGTTGGCCGGCGGAAGCTTTCCCGGCGATCGCGACTACGTATCGGAGCTCCACGAACGTGCCGCCGAATCGGACCTCGCCGGCAGGGTGGAGTTTCTCGGGCACACCGATGCAGAGTCCGCACTCCGCAGGTGGGATGTCGTGATTTCGGCCAGTACGTCCCCGGAGGCCGGTCCGTTGTCGGTACTCGAGGCAATGTCTCACGGGCTGCCGGTGATCGGAACGGATCACGGCGGTACCCACGAATTTCTCTCCGACGGCGCGGGGGTACTGGTCGAACCCGGTGACTCCGCGGCTCTGGCCGAGGCGATCTCGACTGTCATCGCTGACGCGGATCGACGGCGCCGACTCGGTGACAGCGCTCGCTACCGCGTGGCCAGTCGCCACGACATCGGCGAAACGCTTCCCGAACTGTTACACCGGCTGATCGGCTGAACGCCGCTTCGATCGCTGGACGCATCAGCTGGTGAAGTGCAGAAACATGATCCTCGTTACGGTCGCGTGTGATTGAATCCTGAAGCGGTCGACGGAAGGGGACACACGTGACACGCGCTTCGTACCGGCCGAACGAGCACTATCACTGGGGTGTCGGAGTAATGGCCTCCCTCGCGCTGACCACGGGGGTCAAACGGGTCGTCTCGGCTGCGAGTCTGGCCATGGCCGTCGTGGTGACCCTCGAGATGGCATTCGGTTACGGTGCCACCACCCCGATCCCGTCGATAGTGCAGTGGACGTGCATGATCGCCGCGTACATCATGGGCGCATTCTGGTGGTTCGGTCCATGGCCGACGCTCCGGCAGGCCTTCGCGTTCGTCGTCATCGCCGATATCGCGATTTTCGGGGCCACCATCACCGCGGACTTCGAGCCCGAGGTGACACTCGGAAAGTGCACGTTTCTCATACCCCTCGGCATGCTGGCCGGTTTCCTCTTCGACAAATGGAGGCTGGCCGCACACATAGCGCTGTGTGTGCTGGCTACCTCCATCGTCGCGGTGTACATCGTGGTGGACAGAGCTGTCGACACGTTCGTCGCCGTCGTCCTGTGGGCACCGATCGTGGTGACTCTCACCGGCTTCGTGCTCATCTTGCAGATGACGAGTCAATCCATGCGACTCGAGTTCGAGTAGTCGAGCTCTGTTCGATCAGAACGTCAGCAGGACCTTGCTCGAACGCGATGCATCCGCCGCCAGCGCGAATGCGTCGAGCGCCTCGGTGACGGGATATTCGGCCGTGACGACCGCTCCGACGTCGAGGGAACCGTCGGCCAATGCCTCGATGACGTCGTCCATCTCGTCGTTGAAACGGAAGGAACCGACGAGGTCGATCTCACGCGTGATCGCCAACGACACCGGAACCGGCTGATCACCGGCCGGGGGTAGCCCCACCATCACGACGCGTCCGCCGCGCATGGTGCCGTTGATCGCCGACGCCAGACCGCGGTGATTACCTGAGCACTCGAACGTGACGTCTGCCTCGACGGAGGCGATCGCCACGCCGTCGCGAGCATCGATCGTCCGGTGCGCACCGAGTGCACGTGCCACTTCGAGCGAGTAATCCTGCAGGTCGACCGCGACGATGTTCGCCGCACCCGCCCGCGCGGCCACCGCCACGATGAGGGCACCGATCGGACCGGTACCGACGACGAGGACAGTTGCGCCCCGAACGGTTCCGGCGCGTTCGACAGCGTGCCAGGCCACGCTCGCGGGCTCTGCCAGCGCCGCGATTCTCAGATCGAGTCCTGCCGGCAGGGCTCGGAGCATTCGCGTCGGGACGGCGACGTGTCCGATGAACAGCCCGTCGTTGTGCGGTACCTGTGCCGCGCTGCCCATGTACCGACAGCCGGGCGACAGGTTGGGGCGATCGGCCGGGTATTTCGCGCCCGTTCCGCCGGGCGTGGCCGGATGGACGGTCACCGGGGTGCCTTCGGCAGGACCGCTGCTGTCCTCGGCACGACGAACCACCGTTCCCGACGCCTCGTGGCCCAACCGCATCGGCGCTTTCAACACCGACTGACCCGCAGCACCGTGCTGCCAGTAGTGCAGATCCGATCCGCAGATCCCGCCGTAGGCGATGGCGATGATTGCCTCGTCCGGTGCCGCGGGTGTCACAGCGACGGTGTCGAGACGCAGATCGTCGGCGGCATGGGCGACCAGGGCGACGGTCTTCTCGGGAATGCGCGGTACTTCGGTCATGGTGGTACTCGTCCGTCCGTTCTCGTTCATCGGGTGACAGCCTCCTCCGAGGTGAGCAGGTCGAGCTCGTCTCGGCGCGGCATGCCCTCCCAGTCGCCGGGGACCGTGCACGCGAAGGCACCCACGGTCGTCGCCGTTCGCAGCCGCTGGTCGATCGGTGCATCGACGAGCCGTTCGGACAGATAGCCGGCCACGAAACCGTCCCCTGCGCCGACCGAGTCGACCACGTCCACCGGCACTGCAGTGCAGACGTATTCGGTGCCTCGGGCCCGTACCAGTGCACCGCGGTCGCCGAGCTTGATGACGGCCTCGTCCGTGCCGAGCTCGCACAAACGTTCCGCCAACTCGGAGGCAGTGCCGTCACCGACGGCGATGGCTGCCTCCTCGGTACCGGCGAACACGATGTCGGCCTGCTCGATGATCTGCCGATACACCGGTGCCGCTTCGGTTCTCGTCCACAGTGCCCGGCGATAGTTCAGGTCGAAAGACACCGCGATGCCGCGCTCGCGGGCTCGCTCGACGTAGAACAGCGTCGCTTTGCACGCCGTATCCGACAACGCCGGGGTGATTCCCGTGACGTGCAGCGCCCTGACTCCGTCCCAGAGTGTCTCCGGGATGTCACCGATACGGAAGCGGGAGCCTGCACTCCCCGCTCGGTAGTACCAGACCCGAGTCGAAGTGGAAGTACGGCGTTCCTTCACCATCAGGCCGGTGGGTGCATCGGGGTCTCGAACGACGTGTGCGTCGAGTCGTTCGGCGTGCAGTTCCCTGGCCACCCGGTCACCCAGGCTGTCCGAACCCACTCGGCCCACCCAGGTGACCGGAACTCCCAACCGCCGCAGTGCTATTGCGAAATTCGTCTCGGCTCCTCCGATACCCAGCCGCATCGTCGAGACGTGTGCGAGTGGACCGGGGTCCTGGGCGGTGGTCAAAGCCATGGTTTCGCCGAAGGTCAGTACCGACACTGCAGATCAAGCCTTGACGAGTACAGGATCGGTGGCGTTGGCCGGATCGGTCAGGTCTCTGTCGCGGGTTTCCGGAGCGAACGACGCGGCCACGAGTACCGAGATCGCCATGATCATCATGTACACGGCGACGGGAACCCAGGAGCCGGAGAACGCGGTGATCAGAGCCGCGCACAGCAGCGGAGCGATGCCGCCGCCGAACACCGAGGCGAACTCGCGACCCAATGTCACCCCGGCGTAACGGTATCGGGCTCCGAACATCTCCGGGAAGTAGCTCATCGTGACGCCGACTGCTCCCTGGCATGCCAGGATGAATCCGATGATCATCACCAGGGTGATCAACGTGTGCGAGCCGGTGTTCAGCGCCATGAAGGTCGGGACCGGCAGAACGACGAGCAGGCCGACGATGCCGATGTACACCGGCTTGCGACCCACCTTGTCCGAGAGCCATCCGAAGCCCCAGGCCGCGATGCCGCCACAGATAGCTCCGATCAGCAACACCTTCGGGATGAACGTGGGGTCCACGCCGACGTCGTTCTTCATGTACGAGGCCATGAACACCTGGTACGTGTAGGACTGTGCACTGATGCCGACGGTCATGAACATGACGATGAACAGCGGCCGCTTTCCGTTGGCGAACACTTCCTTCACCGGTGCCTTCGGGCGCTCCTGGGCCGCCTTGAGCTCCTGGAAGACCGGAGACTCGTTGAGCTTGCGCCTGATGATGAACGCGGCAACGGTGACCAGAATGCTGCTGAGAAACACCATTCGCCAGCCCCAGGACATCAGTTGGTCATCGGGGAGCAACTGGGCCAGAATCCAGGCGATGGCTCCGAGCGCGGTGCCGAGTGCCGCTCCGGTCATGACGAGGGCAGCCAATCGGCCACGTTTGCCGATTTCCGCAGTCTCGGTGAGAAGTGTTGCGCCACCGGACTGTTCGGCTCCCGCTCCGAAGCCTTGGAAGAACCGACACAGTACCAGCAACACCGGGGCAAGTAGGCCAACCTGTTCGAATGTCGGCAGCAGCCCGATGGCCATCGTCGCTCCTCCCATCAGCATCAGGGTCGCCACGAGCACCCATTTGCGACCGAGGCGGTCACCGTAGCGAGAGAAGAACAGCCCACCCAGCGGACGAGCAAGGAACCCGACGGCGTACGCGCTGAAACTGGCGATGATGCCCGCGGCCGGAGAGATGTTGGGAAAGAACAGTTTGTTGAAGATCAGCGCAGATGCCGTGCCGTAGATGACGAAATCGTACTGTTCGAGCGTGGTGCCGATGAGGCCGGCCCACGCCGCGCGTCGTACCGCGGTCGGATCATGCTTGGCCGGAGCGATTCTCGGAGAATCCGACGGTTCTGTGGTCGTGTCCATGGTTGTCCTCGGGTGAAGTTACGGCCTGAGCCGAACGAAGGAAGAAGGAAGGAAGGAAGGAAGGAGTCAGTCGAGTGTGGTCCGGGATGCTGTGACGACAGGGCGGAGCGAAGAACTCCCCGCTTCGACGGCTGCTGCCATCGGACCATGACGGACAACAGTATTCATCAAATCCGCTGTGCGTGTGATGAATTCGGGATATTCGGCCAGTTCGACGGGAAGGATGTCGCCACGTTCGAGAACCGATCGAACGACATCTTCACTGGACGCTGCCGAGGCGGCAAGTCCTGCCAATCGCGCACGTGCTGGGTCGGCCATCGCACGTGCGTGCGGGCCGGGATCGAAACCTTCGGGAGGGCACACGCAGCAGAGATACGCGGCCAGGGTCAACGATAGATGTTGCGGTACAACGCCGTTGCGTAGGTGATACAGCACGGGGGTCGGGATTCTCTGCGCCAGCTTCGCCGAGCCGTCGGAACCGACCTGTGCCGTTCTGTGGCCCAGAGCGGAATTGGACCACCGTACGAACAGCTGAGCGATGTAGTCCTCGATGTCCACGTCGTCCGGAACGGGCACGGTGGGGAGGTATTCGTCGACGAGTACCGCTCGCGCCGCGGCCTCGACGAACGGCCGTCCGATCGAATCCGGGATGGTCGCGCGACCGTCCAGAGCGCCGAGATAAGCAATGAGAGAGTGCGTTCCGTTGAGCAGCCGCACCTTCATCAGCTCGTAGGGTTCGACGTGCCGAGCGAATACGGCACCGCCTGCCTCCCAAAGCGGACGACCTGCGACGAAGTTGTCCTCCATCACCCACATAGTGAACGGCTCGGCCGGGACGGCGATGGTGTCCACTGCACCCAATCGGGCAGTGGACTCTGCGTCGTACGACTCGCTGCTCGACGGGACGATGCGATCGACCATGGAGTTGGGGAACGTCACCGACGTCGCCAACCAATCGATCACGTCGTCGGCACCGCAGCGGGTGAGGAACTGGCGCACGAGAGCCGCCGTGCGGTCCCCGTTACCCAGCAGGTTGTCGCAGCTGGCCACCGTGATCGGAGTTCCGTGACTTCGAGCCCGCACCGACAACGCTCGCGCGAGCTGTCCCACGGTCGTCGTCGGCGTGTCCGGCCGGGCCAGATCCTGCTGCACTGCAGTCGATTCGAGATTCAGTTCACCGGTCAGGGGCGAGAACGTGTAGCCGAGCTCGGTGACGGTGATCGTGACGATCCTGACGTCCGGGTCGGCAATGGCTCGGACGACGGCCGCGGGGTCGTGCGCGGCAACCATGACTCCGGTATGCGCTCCCGGCACACTCACGCGCGAGCCGGACGGAGAGATCTCTACGACCCCGTAGAGCAGGTCCTGCGCGAGCATGGCATCCGTGATCGCCCGAGATCTGTTGGCCACACCCAGAATTCCCCAGCGTCCGCCGTCCTGCGCCAGCGCGGCCGCGGTGTACACGGCCTGGTGTGCGCGGTGGAAGTTCCCCAGTCCCAGGTGCACGATTCCGGTTCCGTCCGGCCGCGTGGGGGCGAGCCCCGAGCCGGCGAGTGCCGAACGGGACAGTCTCGCTTCACTCATCTCGTCACCAATCCGTCATGGAACCGTCGAGGCGACGCGCAACCGGTAGATACGCGGGTTCGTACGGATAGCTCGCCGCCAACGATTCGTCCATGTCCACGCCGAGGCCAGGCGCATCACCCGGGGTGAGATAGCCGTCTGCGAACGACCATGCGTGTGGGAACACTTCGTCGACCAGCGGGTCGTAGCCCATGAATTCCTGAATTCCGAAGTTGGGCGTCGCCATGCCCAGGTGCACACTCGCGGCGAGGGTGATCGGCGAGACGTCGGACGGTCCATGGGGTCCGCAGCGAACCTGGTGCACCTCGGCGAGCGAGAAGATCTTGCGCACATGACTGATGCCGCCGGCGTGCGCGATGGCGACGCGAATGAAGTCGATCAGCTTCTCGGAGATCAGCTGCTGGCAGTCCCAGATGGTATTGAACACTTCACCGATGGCGAGCGGAGTCGTGGTGTGTTGGCGCACCAGCCGCAGGGCGCTCTGGTCCTCGGCGGTGGTGACGTCCTCGAGCCAGAACAGATCGACGTCCTCGAGCGACTTGCCCAGCCGCGCAGCCTGTTGCGGAGTCAGCCGGTGGTGCGCGTCGTGCAGCAGCTTCAGGTCGGACCCGGTGTGCTCGCGCACCGCTGCCAGCACACCGGGGACATGGTTGAGGTAGGCGTCGGTATCCCACACTTCCTCGACCGGAAATGCACCGCGCCCAGCAGGTTCGTATCCCTGCGCCCCTCGGTGCACGCCGTACACCGACTCGAGCCCGGGGACTCCGGACTGAGCGCGCACGGCGCGAAAGCCCTGTGCCCGACGCCGGTCGACCGAGTCGATCAGTTCCGCGGTGTCCCATCCGGTGGCATGAGTGTACGAGAGGATGCGATCCCGGACGGCTCCACCCAGAAGTTGGAAGACCGGTTGCCCCAGCGATTTTCCCTTGATGTCCCACAGTGCGAGGTCGACTGCCCCGATCGCGGCCATCGTCACCGGTCCGCGTCGCCAGTAGACACCGCGGTAGAGGTACTGCCAGGTATCCTCGATGCGCGCCGGATCTCGGCCGATCAGCAACGGCGCGACGTGATCGCGTAGGTACGACGCCACCGCGAGTTCCCGGCCGTTCAACGTTGCGTCGCCGTAGCCCACGACGCCGTCCGCGGTGGTCACCTTGAGGGTGACGAAGTTGCGGGTGGGGCTGCAGACGATCACGTCGGCAGCGATGATCCTGTCGGTCACGAGATCACTGCCTCTGCCATGAAGTTCTTGCCGGCAACGATATTGATCAGTGGTTCGTGCGCTGCGAGTCGACCGATGTTGGCGGTGATGTCGTCGACTCGGCCTTCGAAGGTTTCGCCGGTGATGCCGGACGAGTGGGGTGTCATCAGGATGTTCGGCAACGTGTGGAACGGATGCGGCGATGGTGCACCGACACCGTCCGCCGACGGGTAGTCGTACCAGACGTCGATGGCGGCTCCCCCGAGCGAACCGGTCGACAACGCCTCGAACAGCGCATCCTGTTGGACGAGTGGTCCGCGTCCGACGTTGATCAGGACCCCCTCGGCCCCCAGGGCCGCAAGTTCCGTGGAGCCGATCATTCCGGTGGTGCGCTCGTTCAGTGGTGCGGATACCACCACGACGTCGGCCTCGGTCATCAGGTCGGAGAGGCGGTCCGTCGAGGCAGCCCAGGTCAATCCGTTCTCAGCGGCGTCGACCGAACCGCTGCCCGTGACCGCGATACCGGTGCAGCCGAATGCGCGCAGCAGTGCCCAGGACTGCGCGCCGATGTGGCCGAAGCCCACGAATCCGACGGTCGCCGAACCCAGTGAGCTGGACTGCCGAAGCGTCCGGTCGTAGACCGGCGACGCCCATCGGCCTTCCCGCAGTTGCCGGTCCTGTTCGAGGAATCGGCGGCGTAGCACAACCGCGGTGGCGGCAACGTACTCCGCGATCGACCGCTCGTGGTGAAAGGTGTTGGCCACCAGTGTCTGCGGGCTCAGGGCATCGAAGGCCACGCCGTCGGTGCCGGCTCCGGCGACGTGCACCAACCGCAGCTTGGGCGATGCTTCGGCCAGCGCGGCCGGGAACTTTCCGCCGACGTACACGGTCGCGTCGGCGACGTCGGCGGCAATCGCATCGACGTCGAAGTTCTCGTGCCACGACAGGGCGACGTCGGAGGAAATCCGATCCTCGAATCGGGCGCGATGGGGCAGCAGGTTCGAATCTGCGATGACGACCTTCACTTCGATTCGTCCTTTCCCGGAACGAGAGTGCGTGTGTGGACGGGGCCGGACGAGGCACGGACCACGAGTTGGGTGGGGAGATGGATGGTGCGCGCGGACGAATCGGGCTCGGCTGCGCGTTGGAAGACCAGGTCGGAGCTGACGAGACCGGCGCGACCCATCGGCACGCTGATGCTCGTCAGAGCAGGATGCGCCAGTTCGGCAAGAGGTGAGTCGTCGATGCCGACGACGCTGAGATCCTCGGGAACCGCCAGGCCCATCGACCGGACTCCGTTCATGACTCCGATGGCCATGGGATCGTTGTGGGTCATGACCGCGGTGGCCCCCGTCGCGACGACGCTGGCGGCGGCGGCGTGACCACCCGCAAGGGTTTCCTGCTGCCAGCCCAGCACGTCCAGCACGATTCCTCTTGCGGCACAGAACTGTTCGACGGCGTCGACACGTCGGGCGTTGGACCAGGATTGTGGCGATCCCTGGACGTACGCGAGGTGCGAGTGCCCCAGAGCTGCCAGGTAGTCCACGGCTTGCCGAATTCCGTCCTCCGAATCGGCGACGACACAATCACATTCGTCCGAGGACCGGTTGACGAGCACGAGCGGGGTGTCGCCTGCCAACTGAACGATGTCCTCTGCGGGCAGGCGCGGCGCACAGACGATCAATGCGTCGACTCGCCCCTGCAACTCCCCGATCACCTCACGCTCACGGTCGGCGCTTCCGTCGGTGTCGGTCAGGACGATGGTCTGCCTGCGATGCCAGCCCTGGGCCTGGGCAGACTTGACGAAGCTTGCGAAGACGGTGTGGCCGATGTCGGGTACCACGACCGCGACGGTGGTCGCCGCAATGCGAGTGTCCGACGATCGACCCGAGGCGGCGACGTAGCCGATGTCGTCGGCGACCGCGATGATCCGGGCGAGTGTGTCGGCACCGATACGGTCGGGATTGCTGAACGCGCGCGATGCCGTCGACAGGGATACGCCTGCTTGCTGTGCCACCTGCGTGAGCGTTGGTGCCATGGTTCACCTCGGGGGTTCGTTGTGATGCTGAGCACAACGATTGCAGATATTGCGCAAACTTGTCAATACCTTGCACAAGCCCTTCCGTGTCGACCGCGCGGCGGACTTTGACAGACTCCATGGACCGCTTCGTCGACGAGCAGGAGATTTCACGGTGCGTACATTCCCCCTCCCCCACACCGGAACAGAAGTCTCGAGCATCGTGCTGGGGTTCATGCGCATCACCGACGTGGACGACGCCCGGATCAGGAGGTTGGTGGACACTGCCCTCGATGTGGGCGTGACGGTGTTCGATCACGCGGATATCTACGGCGGTGCCCCGCACACGTGCGAGAAGCGATTCGGCGACGCGGTGACACTGACCCCGTCGCAGCGTGAGGCCATCAGCATTCAGAGCAAGGTCGGTATCCGCGACGGCTGGTTCGACTTCTCCGAAGAACACATCGTCACCACGGTCGAGGCGTCACTCGCGGCCCTCGGTGTCGATCACCTGGACACACTTCTGCTGCACCGACCGGACGCCCTCGTCGGGCCGGAGGAGGTCGCAGCAGCGTTCGATCACCTGCACGAGTCGGGCAAGGTCCTGGGCTTCGGCGTCTCCAATCACACACCCGGCCAGATCGAGTTGCTGAAAACCGCTGTGAAACAACCGATTCTCTTCGATCAAGTACAGCTGAGCATCGTGCACTCGCCGTTGATCGCGTCGGGGCTGACCGCCAACATGGGCACCGAGGATCAGTCGATCGACCGCGACAACGGTCTGCTGGACTACGCGAGAACGCGCGGCATCACCCTGCAGGCATGGTCACCGTTCCAGAGCGGGACGTCCTCCGGTGTGTTCGTGGGTGACCGCGAGAACTACCCCGAACTCAACGTGGCGCTCGACGAGATCGCCGACGTACACGGCTCCACCCCGTCGGCAGTGGCAACGGCCTGGATCACCCGGCACCCGGCCGACATCCAGGTCGTGCTCGGCACCACGAACCCCGATCGAGTCGTCGAGGCCGCCGGAGGTTCCGATCTACGCCTGACCAGGCAGGAGTGGTACCGCCTGTTCCGGACGGCAGGCCACACACTGCCCTGAACGATGCTCAGCGCCGTCACATCTGCCGTTACCTCTTCGTTACCGACTAGCTATCGATCTGTGATGACCAGTCTTCGATTCGGTGACGTTGCGCTGTCAGGATTACTGCACGGCATGCAACGGAACCTGTAGCCCTCGGGTTCCACCCAGCGCATGTCGGTCGTTAGGCCATCCGAACTGAGAGGTTCGCACCGTGACTGTCACCGACCACTTCGATTCCCGCTTCGCAACCGCCGAGACCGCCGATGCTCGCTTCTCGATCGGTATCGAGTCCTACTCGCCTCGCCTGACGGTGGTTCGTGCCGGCGGCGAACTCGATTTGACATCGCGCTCCAGCTTGGCTGGGGAACTCGACGAGGCGCTGCGCGGCGAATCGGTTGTGCTGCTGGACTTGTCGGCGGTGTCGTTCATGTACTCGGGCGCAGCGAGCGTGATCATCGACGCTGCCGCTCGCGCGGCAGACCGCCTCGAGATCTTCGCTCCGACGCGGCCCGCACGCATGGTCCTCGACGCGCTGGGTTTGGCGACGATCGTCGACGATCCTCGCGCAGCCTGACCTGTCGAGGTTTACCAGTTCGTCGTTTCGGTGACCCTGGGCTGACATGGACTCACAAAGGGCTGCGGCCGTGAGTCGTCTCCACTGAACCGAAGCGGCTCGTTCGACTTGCCGCGTGGAGCATTTCACGCACACCGAGGCAAGGATCGACAATGTCCGACCAGTTCAGCAAGTCCGACCCGACCACCGCATTTTCGATGCCCAACCGGGCCGAGCAAGGTCGCCTCGAGCACCCGGGACTGACCCGCGACATGGTCTCCACTCCCGATCACGGCGAGAATACCTACCGTGGATCGGATCGACTGCACGGTCGCAAGGCACTGATCACCGGCGGTGACTCGGGCATCGGCCGTGCTGTTGCACTTGCATTCGCACGCGAGGGTGCCGACGTGGTCATCGCACACCTCGAATCCGAAGGTCCGGACGCGCAGACCACTGTCGACCTCATCGAGGGAGCGGGGCGCGCCGGTAGAGCCATCGCCTGCGATCTCACCGACGAGTCCCAGTGCGTGCAGCTGGTCGACACCGCCTCCCAGGTCCTCGGCGGGCTCGACATCGTCGTCAACAACGCCGCTTTCCAAATGGCTCAGATGGGCGGCATCGCCGATATCACCACCGAGCAGTTCGATCGGGTACTCAAGACCAACCTGTACGCCTTGTTCTGGATCTCCAAACGCGCTGCCGAAATCATGGACGCAGGATCGACGATCATCAACACGACCTCGATTCAGGCATCGAATCCCTCTCCGGAACTGCTGGACTACGCGACGACCAAGGCAGGAATCGTGGCCTTCACCAAAGGCCTCGCCGGCGATCTTGCAGAGCGTGGCATCCGTGTCAATGCTGTCGCACCCGGACCGATCTGGACGCCGCTCATTCCCGCGACGATGCCGGCCGAGAAGTACGAGAAGTTCGGTGAGACCGTACCGCTCGGACGCCCGGGCCAGCCCGCGGAGTTGGCTCCGTCCTATGTGTTCCTGGCATCGAACGAGTCGAGCTACATCACCGGCGAGACCATCGCCGTCACCGGCGGAACGCCGTTCAACTGACCCCGTCGGCGTCCTTGGATTCACGCCACGCCAGAAGCACACCGCTCCCCTCGGGGCGTCGCCACGGCAGGAACAGCGCAACAGCGATCGCGCACGTCATGGCAGCCGCGACGGTGACAAACGACGCGAGCTGGAAGCCCTCCAACGAGGCCGCCTTCATCGCGTGGATCAGGTCGGCCTTCTGCGTCGCAAAGATCGGGTTCGTGGGTGCTTTCACGATCTCGATGACGCTGACGACGGTCTCGCGAGCGAACGCCTTCTGATACGGCTCCATGATCGCGTCGGGAATCGCATCGATCTTCGGACTCACCTGTGCGGTGTAGACCGATGCGAGGATCGACCCGAGCACGGCAACTCCGAGAGTTCCGCCGATCTCGCGGGTGGTGTCGTTCACCGCGGATCCTGCACCTGCCTCGTCGAGCGTCACCGAGGACATGATCGACTCGGTGGCAGGGCCCTGCACGATCGCCAAGCCGAGGCCCATCAGAACCATCGAGACGAGAACCGGCCCCAGATAGGGCGTTTCGACCTTCACCTGCCCTGCGATGAACATGCCGATGCTCATCACCACCAAACCGAAGACGATCACGGCCGTGGTTCCGATGCGTTGGGCGATGATCGTCGCCAGCGGCGCACCGATTGCGATGGATATCGCGAAGGGCAGCGAGTGGACACCGAACTGCAGTGGGGTCAACTGCATCACACCCTGGAAATACTGGGTGATCATGAACAGGAAGCCGAACATACTGAAGTACGCCACGGCAATTGCCAAGGCGGGCAGTGAGAATCGCCGGTTCCGAAACAGGTTCAGATCCAGCACCGGAGACGGTGTTCGCAGCTCCCACCAGACGAATGCGACGATGGCAGCCGATCCTGCCAGGTAGGCTCCGATGCTCGTAGCAGACAACCAACCGTTGTGTGGCGCTTCGATGATCGCCCAGACCAACACCGTGATGCCCGCCAACGACAGCGCGATGCCCAGAGGATCGTACTTACCGACGTGCTCTGCTTTCGACTCCGGCACGCAAGCCAGCGCAGCCACCAGAACGAGCAGTGCCACAGGGACATTGATCCAGAACACCGAGTGCCACGAGAAATGCTCGAGCAGGAATCCGCCCGCCGTCGGGCCGATGGCGATGGCGAACCCGGCCATGGCAGTCCAGGCCGCGATGGCCAGCGCTCGCTCCTTGGCGTCGGTGAAGATGTTGATGATCAGGGCAAGGGTCGCCGGAAACACCGCGGCCGCACACACACCCATAGCTGCTCGGGCCGCGATCACCTGTCCGAGATCGGCGGCCACGGCACCGCCCACCGACATCACCGCGATACCTGTCAGTCCGAAAATCATGACCTTCTTGCGGCCGTAGCGATCGCCGAGGTGCCCGAACGCCAACAGCAATCCAGCGAACGTCAAGGTGTAGGCGTCGACCACCCACTGCAATCCGCTCATCTCGGCACGCAGCTGCAGCCCCATCGAGGGCAGGGCGACGTTGACGACGGTGTTGTCCAGCACGACGAGCAGCTCGGCCGCGCAGATGACGATCAGCGCGAGGTATCGCCGACGAAATTGCGGCACATCCGCCAGATGACGGGAGGTGGTGGGAGACGACATCTGATTTCCTTCCACTATGACGATCGGCATAGTTATTGAAGGAAAGTTAGCTGTAACTGTCAGTTATAGCAATACCGGCCGCCCATCCTGACCGACGTCAGCGGCCGGCCGACGCCTCCAGTACCGCCTCCAGCAGGGCCGACAGCTCCCCCTCGGTCCGATCCAACGCCGCCGTGGAGCGCTGCGCCTTGGCCATGATCAGCGCACCTTCGATGGCGGCGATCGCGAATGTCGCCAACGAGTACGATCGCTCGCGAGTCAATCCGCGCTGCCACAGCGACGCCGCGATCACGTCCTCCCAGGACGAGAAGGACTCACCTGCCGCGGCCACCGCCTGCGGCGCATGCAACCCGTCGAGCGCAGCAGGCGCGACAGGACAGCCCGCCACGAAGTCCGTGGCCAGCAGTTCGCCGCGGAATCCGTCCAGAATCGCCCGCACGGTCGCAGACGGACCGGCCGAAGCCAGGCCGGCCGAGATCATGGCGCTCATCGCGGCGCCCGCAGTACGGGTCGCCTCTTCCACCAACTGAGGTTTGCCGCCCGGAAAGTGGTGATAGATCGAGCCGCGCGGTGCGCCCGCGTGATCGATGACGTCCGCCAGCGAGGTCGCCTCCACACCGCGTCGACGAAACAGGTGTGCGGCGCTGCGCAACATGTCGTCCCGAGCACTGCTTCGATTCGCCATCCCAACCCCTCCCGAGGACGCCACAATGATTGACGTGACGACTCGTTACATCTACAGTCCCTCTGTAGCTATGTTGTCCATCATAGCTGGAGCCGCAGTCCAGGAACCGGAGCAACGCCATGTCCCCTGACACCGACGTGATCGACCTGAGCAGCCCGCTCACCCTCGCCTGCGGGCAGATCCTGCCGAATCGCGTGATGAAGGCAGCTCTCAGCGAAGGACTGTCCACCGCCGAGCACGGCCCGGACTCGCGCCTCGAAACGCTGTACCGCCGGTGGGGTGCCGGCGGCTACGGCCTGGTGGTGACCGGCAACGTGATGGTCGACCGGTCCCATCTCGGCGAACCGGGCAATGTCGTCATCGAAGACGACCGCGACCGCGATGCGCTGGCCCGCTGGGCGAAAGCGACGTCCGACGGCGGTGCACCCATCTGGATGCAGCTCAATCACCCCGGTCGACAGGCCAATCCGCTCGTCACCCGCACCAAGCCCGTTGCGCCATCTGCCATCGCACCCAACATTCCGGGGATTCCGGCACCTCGGGCGTTGAGCGAGAACGAGATCCACGACATCATCGGTCGATTCGCCACCGCGGCGGCTGTGGCCGAGACGGCCGGCTTCGACGGCGTCCAGATCCACGGGGCGCACGGCTACCTGGTGTCGCAGTTCCTGTCGCCACTGTCCAATCGACGCGACGACGCCTGGGGCGGCGACCTCGACGGACGGATGCGATTCGTGCTCGAAGTCGTCCGCGCAATCAGAGCGGCGGTGTCGCCGAGTTTCGCAGTGGGAATCAAGCTGAATTCGGCGGACTTCCAACGCGGCGGGTTCAGCGAGGAAGAATCACGCATCACCGTCGAGCATCTCGTTCGGGAATCCATAGATCTCATCGAAATCAGCGGTGGCAGTTACGAATCACCGGCGATGATGGGCACCGCGAGCACCCGCGATCGCGAGGCGTACTTCCTGGAGTACGCGCGGACGGTGCGAGACGCGGCCGCAAGCGTGCCACTGGCGGTCACCGGCGGCTTCCGTACCCGCTCGGTGATGAATGCGGCAGTGCAATCGGGTGAGTGCGACATGGTGGGCCTCGGCCGTCCGACCGCCCTCACCCCTGCCGTCGCGAACTCTCTGGTCGACGGCACTCTCGACCGGGTCGAATCGCCGCGCGTGGCTCTGCGCGTCCCGTCGAAATCCAGTGCGTTCAAGCAGATCAACGGCGCTCTCGATCTGCAGTGGCACACCGACCAGTTACAGCTCATCGGTGCTGGGCGGCAACCGAATTCGAGCCGTCCGGCATGGAAGACTGCGGCTACGATGATGCAGCGCAACGGCTGGGACGCGTTCCGCAATCGCCGGGGCTCCGCTCGGGTCGAGACATCTGCTGCCGCGACGAAGTTTCGCCGCGAGCGCTGGATCGGCAAGCACATCGCGAATCCGGTCGTCAACGGACTCACGTCGATCGGCGTCCGAACCTCCCTGGTCACCGATATCGAGACCGTCGGCCGCAAGTCCGGCCTGCGCAGGCAGGTACCGGTGTCGGCAGTGTTCGACGAGACCGGAGCCTGGCTGATCTCCCAGCACGGAACCCGATCCGGTTGGGGAGCCAACATCACCGACGAACCCAGAATCAGAATTCGTGTGGGCAGCCGATGGCGTACCGGCACAGCAACGTTCGTTCCCGACGACGACGTCGCGCTCCGAGCGCGATCCTTCTCGAACAATCCGGTGCTCGGACGCCTCATCGGCGCGGGCTTCCGAGCGCTCCAGACCGACCCGGTGTCGGTGCGAGTCGAGTACGACGATTGACCGACTCTTCACCATCGACTTAGGTTTGGTTTACTTAATTTGTGAAGACACTCCCCCGCTTGCACGTCGTCCTCGGCGCGGTCCTTGTTGCATCCCTGCTCTCGTCCTGCGGTGTCGACACCGAACCGGCGACGTCGGACTCGGCGACCCATTCGGTCACCACGCAGTTCGGCACCGTCGAGGTACCGGATCGAATCGAGTCGGTCGTCGTGATCGACGGACGACGCGACCTGGACATCGCCCTGGCGTTCGACCTACCCATCGTCGGGATGCCGGTGGAAACCGAGGCTCCACCTGAAATTCCCGGCCCGCTGACCGAGCCCACCAGGATGCTGCTCGCAGACGGAGTGCCCGAGCTGTATCCGCGAAACACCGTCGACCTCGAGGCCGTCGCACGCGTCGATCCCGACCTGATCATCGGCCGCGACGAGGTGATCGAAGAAATCTACGACCAGTTGAGTGCTATCGCGCCGGTGTTGCCGGTGGGCTCCACCGGAACCGGAGTCAGCTGGCAGCAGGACGTGGCAACGATCGGCGCGGCACTGAATCTGCAGGCCCGAGCCCGAGCAGTTGTCGACGAATACACTACTCGCGTAGACGAACTCACGACGCAGTACGCCGATGCCATCGCCGACACCACCGTCCTGCCGATCAGTACATCGGAGGAAGGAGGGATCTCGATAGGACGTGACCGGGTGACGTCGATCGCGCTCGAGGATGTGGGAGCCCGCTTCGGCTCCGCGTGGAGCGCAGCCGCTCCGGAGATCGAGTACGGACCTGAGAACGTCACCGCCGCATCCGACGCAGTGGCAATGATTGCCGCCATCACGTCCGAAGAGGACTTGCAGGCAATGAACGCCAACCCGCTCTGGACCGGATTACCGGCTGTTCGCGGCGACCGCATCGTCCGGACGGACAAGTTCACCAACGACGGGGGTCCGCTGACCGCGCTGTGGACCCTCGGCTTGGTCGAGAGGCTCTACACCCCGAGTTGATCGACGGCGGGCGTCCGACACCCGTCGGACGGCACCGCTTGCACTTCCTCCATACGACAAGTGACACAGGACACAATTGTGCCGACTATGGGTTCATGACCAATTTCCCCACTCTCGACCCCGAACTCGCCGCTGCCGTCACGATGCTTCCGAGTGTCGATTTCGGCGACCTTCCCGCAGCACGATCGACCTTCACCGCACTTGTCGACGCCATGCTCGCCGACCTGTCCATGGACGGAGTTTCCCTGCGCGAGCTCGCCGTCCCTGGACTCGACGGTGCACCGGACGTCGTCGTTCGATTCTTCACACCGGAGCACGTCGACGGACCGTTGCCCGTGCTGGTGTGGATCCACGGCGGCGGATTCGCCATCGGGACAGCCGCGTCCAGCGATCCCTACTGCGTGGACGTCGTCCGTGAACTCGGTTTCGCAGTAGCCAACGTCGAGTACCGGCTCGCCCCCGAGACGCCGTTCCCCGGGCCGCTCGACGACTGCTACGCGGCGCTGGCGTACATCCACTCTCATGCGGACGAACTGGGCGTGGACCCGGACAGAATCGCGGTGGGCGGTCAGAGCGCCGGTGGCGGCCTGGCGGCAGGAACGGTGCTGCGGGCTCGAGACGAGGGCGTGGTGCCGGTGGCGTTCCAATTGCTCGAGATTCCCGAACTCGACGACCGACTGCACACCGTGTCGATGACGGAATTCGTCGACACACCGATGTGGCACCGGCCCAACGCGATTCTGTCGTGGCAGTACTACCTGGGCGAGTCGTACAGCGGACCGGACGACCCGAACGTCTCGATCTACGCCGCTCCCGCTCGTGCCACCGATCTGGCCGGACTCCCACCGACGTACGTCTCGACCATGGAGCTCGATCCGCTTCGTGACGAGGGCATCGACTACGCGGTCCGGTTGCTGCAGGCAGGCGTGAGCGTCGAATTGCATTCGTTCCCCGGCACTTTCCACGGATCCGCGCTACTGGCGACAGCAGAGGTGAGCAAGCGCGGACATGCGGAAGCGTTGGACGCCCTGCGTAGGGGCTTGCGCCTTCGCGTACCCGCCTCGTAGCGTCGCTTCATGCAAGGACTGATGTACCGGCTCGCGGAGCTCGATGCCGACTCCGCGGGTCTGGTGCGCGTGATCGACTATTTCGACGCACTGATCAGACATGGCGCCGACACCACCGCGATGCTCCGCGCCAGCGCTGCTCTCGCCGATTGCGTGGTCGGAATCGACGTCGTCGGCACGTCCGGCGGACACCGCCAGCGTGCGCGGTGCGATCCGAAGGGCCGCTGGCTGACTCAGGCCGCGGGCGAGCGGTCGGCAGCCAAAGACGTTGTCGTCGACGACGTCGTGATGGGCTCGGTGTGGATCGAGCGCGCAGGACCCGCGCTCGCTCTCGACGACATGCTCGTCGATCGAATGGCCCTGACCGCAGCCGTCATTCTGGTACCACGGCACAGTCCGTCCGCTGCCGAACACACCCGTTCGGTGTTGTTCCCTGTGGACGACATCGCACTGCTGAGCTCGCTGACCGCCTTGCACATCGAACCGACCGACCGAGTGAGAGTGGCCATGTCAGCCGCGGACTCCCCGCCGGGACCTGCCTCGCCGACGGCCGGTCGGTCGGTACCGATCACGGTCGACGACCACGTCCTCTACCTCCTGACGAACGAACCGTCCGCACCGCCGGTCGGCTGCTCCCATCTGGGTGTCTCCCTTGCCCTGCGCGCCGACGATATCCATCGACACCTCGGGAATGCTCGATTCGCCCTGGCGCAGGCAAGTGAGTACCGACCCGTCGTGATCGCCGATCGGCTCGGTGCGCTGAACCTGCTGGACAGGGGAAGTTCGTTGACACTCAACGACGTTCCCGACCTCGTGCGCGCGAACGAACTGCGCGCCACGCCTCACGGCCGGGAGTTGCTCGGCACGCTTCGCGCGTACCTGGGATCCGGAAGCCTTCGGGCGACAGCAGACCGAACGCACCTGCACCACAGCAGCGTGGCGCACCGACTTGCGAAGGTCTCCGAAGCAGTGGGGTACCCGGTCGATTCGATCGAACACCGTGCCCGCGCGACCGCAATGATGATGGTGCTCGACGGCAGCGACACCGCAGTCGCATAATCAGTCGATGGAACCGACGCCCACGGGCACGCTGCGCAGCACCGACACCGGCTTCGCTCTCGAGCTGACCAGGACCATCGCCGCTCCGCGCGAGGACGTGTGGGCCAGCATCACCGAATCGTCGCGAACGGCAAGGTGGTTCGGGCCGTGGGAGCGCATCTCGGAGAACACCGTTCGCGTCACGATGCGGTTCGAGGAGGGCGAGCCTGCATCGGACATGGCGATCGAAGCGTGCGAGCCGCCCGGCCGGCTGGCCGTGCGAACGCTCGACGTGATGCAGTGGCCGCTCGAGGTTCGCCTCGACGACAGGGACGGCTCGACGGTCGTCGTTCTGGTGCACAGTTGCGAGAGCACGGACGGTCTGGGCGACATCGGTCCCGGCTGGGAGTACTACCTGGATATGCTCGTCGCATCCAGGGACGACGCCCCGCTGCCGAGTTTCGACGACTACTACCCGTCGCTGCAGGAGTACTACGCGTCGCTTCGCCCGCAGTGAATCAGTGACTGCGTAGCGCGTCGATGAGCTCTTCCTTGTTCAGCTTCGAGTAGCCCTCGAGACCCAATTCCCTGGCTCGGTCGGTCAATTCGTCGACCGTCCAGTCCTCGTAGGATCCGGATTCTCCGCCCTTCTTGCCGACCTGGTCTCGCCCCTTCTTCGCTGCGGCATTCGAGATGCGGGCGGCTTTCTCCTTCGAGTTTCCGTCCTCGCGCAATTTCTCGTAGAGATCCTGGTCCTTGAGCTGTGGTTGATCGTCGTTGGTCGGCATACCGGCCCTCCGTTCCGTCGATAGTGCTCGTACAGCTACCCGCTTCGCCCCCGGGCAAACACGGACGCTTCCCTCGTTGTGAGCTAGAACAACAGAAAATGGGTACGTTCGGGATATGCCATACCTGGAACGATTCGACGACGTATTCGTGCTGAACCTCGGCAGTCGAGGTGTGGACGATACCGAGAACCGCATCAGCCCGAACTGGGTTGCCGAGATCAACGCGCTTTTGGACGAAATCGAGACCGGAACGGGTCCTGCTGCGCTGGTCACGACGGCGACGGGAAAGTTCTTCTCCACGGGAGTCGATCTGTCCTGGGGTGCCGAGAACCTCGACCAGATCAACCGATTCATCGGGACGGTGCAGGAGATGTTGGTGCGCTTCCTGACATTTCCGATGCAAACCGTCGCGGCAATGCAGGGACACACCTACGGTGGTGCCGCGTTCTTCGTGATGGCGCACGACTACCGGATCATGCGATCCGATCGCGGATTTCTCTGCTTCCCCGGCGTGAACATCGGTGCGACGTACAGCCCGGGAACCGTCGACATGGTGCGTGCCAGGTTGGCTCCACATGCGTTCCACGAGGCTCTGACGACCGGCCGCCGGTACGGCGGTGGCGACGCCATGGCGCTCGGCCTGGTCGACGCGGTCTCGACGCAGGAGCGGGTGCGCGAGGACGCCATCGCGCGCGCAGCCGAGTTGGCCGGCACCCGCGGTGACGTCCTGGGCGAGATCAAACGCACCATGTACTCGGCCGAGATCCGTTCTCTTCTGACGCCTGTCGCAGGCGTCGACGAAATGGAATGGGCCTCGAACTGACCGAGCCGCCAGCGCAGCGCTAACTACCTGCAACCAGAGGAGCGACCTCGGTGCCGAGGAGTTCGATCCCGCGCAACAGGTCACTGTGCGCCAGTCGCGGATTGGTCATCTGCAACGACAGCCGGTCCACACCTCCCAGTTGATCGCTCACTCTCAGGATCTTGTCGGCCACCGTCTTCGGATCTCCCATGAAGAACGCACCGTTGGGACCGGAGGTGGCATCGAACTGCTGCCGGCTGGGCCGAGCGAATCCACGTTCCCGAGAGATCTTGGTGAACATCTCGTTCCAGCCGGGGTAGATGGTGTCGGCTGCGGCCGTCGTGGTCTCGGCGACGAAGCCGAACACGTGCAGGCCCACCTTCAGCTGCTCCGGCGGGTGGCCCGCCTGCGCTCCGGCGCGACGGTACAGATCGACGAGCGGGGCGAACTGTCGAGGTTCTCCGCCGATGATGGCAATCATCAGAGGGAGCCCGAGAAGCCCTGCGCGAGCGAAGGATTCAGGCGTTCCACCGACGCCGACCCAGATCGGCAACGGATCCTGCAGCGGACGCGGGTAGATACCCTGGCGGGTCAGCGCCGGGCGGTGCCGACCGGACCAGGTGACCTCGACGTTGTCGCGGATCTGCAGCAGGAGGTCGAGCTTCTCGGCGAAGAGCGAGTCGTAATCGGCCAGGTCGAGGCCGAACAGCGGGAACGATTCGGTGAAGGATCCACGTCCCACGACCAGGTCGATCCGGCCCTTGGAGATCAGATCCAGGGTGGCGAACTCCTGGAACACCCGTACCGGATCGTCTGCGCTGAGCACCTTGACTGCGCTACCGAGTCGGATGTTCTCGGTGCGCGCGGCTGCCGCGGCAAGAATGATCGACGGAGCCGAATCGTAGTACTCGCTGCGGTGATGCTCGCCGATGCCGAACGAGTAGAGCCCGACCTGATCCGCGAGGGCGATCTCTTCCAGCAGGTGACCCATTCGCTCCTCGGGAGCGATCACCCGGCCGTCGGTCGGATCGGTCACGGAAGAGACGAAGCTGTCTACGCCCAGATGCATGGTGGGACCTTTCGATTCGGGTTGGTCGACTCCATCAGCATCGGTGAAGATTCAATTATTCCGATCTGGGTCGAGCCGGCGACTACTCACCCCATCGCTTCAGCTCGTCCGCCGCGTAGTACATCTGCTGGGAAGCGCCGAAGCGAACGAGCAACTGTTGCTTGTCCTCGTAGAACCAGACCACGGTTCCGTACATACCTGCCATGGGCCCGATCAGCGGTGTGACTCCGTCGCCTACCTCGAATCCGTCCATCCCTGCACCGTACCGACCGAGGGTGCCGAAATCGGACACCCACCGTTCGGCTTATCGCTGTCCGCGCTTGCGTGCGCGCCGTTCCTCCAGCTTTCGCTTGCCGTAGCCCCATGTGATGCGGCCGAGACCCTCGAAGAGTCGGCTGGAGAGACTTCTGCGGTTGCTCATGGTGTGGCCTCGTTTCCAATGGTGATCATGTTCTGTCGGTCCGCTATCTGATGCAGCAGGCTTTCCGGTACGCCCTGCACCTGGTAGCTGTCGAAAGTGAGTCGAATCGAACGCGAGCAAGCGCACATCGGTCACGGGTGATCTACGTCACTTACCACCTGTTGCGCGTCGCATCACGCCCGCGCGACAAGTCGATCGATCCACCCGATCACCTCGGGGTAGGCAGCGACGTTCGTGGCCGTGTGGTCGAACTCCGGCACGAGCTCGGTTCCGAAATCGAACTCGCGGACGGTGATGTCCACGGCACCCGCGGCGCGCCAACGCTGCGCGAGCAGTCGGCTCTGCTCGATCTCGACGGACGCGTCGTGGACGCCGTGCACGATCATCACGGGCGCGACGGGCGCGGTGAACCCGACGGTGTTCGCCACGGTCAGTGGCCCCAGCACGGGCCCGGTCATCAGTTCTCCCAGGGACGAGCCGTCAGCAGTCAGATCCTCGGATCGCAGCGGTCCGTACGCGAGCGCGTCGGTGGTACAGAAGTCCTGTGCCGCATCGAGAGCCGCACGTCCGCGATCGTTGAAGAGGGCGCGGATCCGGTCGGCGAGGTCGGGGTGTGCGCCGATCAGACCGTCGATCGTGTACAGCATCGTCGCGGCCCATGCGGAGCCGTCCTGGCCTTCGACGCGCACCACCGGATCGGTCGGAGCGGCACCGACGAAGGCCCCGACCACGGACAACTCGGGCGCGTAGGTGGATGCGAGCTCTGCGGCGGCGGCCGATGCGACGCCGCCCGCCGAGTATCCGTAGAGCACGACGGGCGCGCCGGTCTCATGTGCTGCGGCCCGTGCCGCGTCCAGCAGTGCACGGGCACCGGCGACCCGGCCCAGGAACTCGTACTCACCCGGGGTTCCGAGCCCTTGGTAGTCCGTCGTGACCACCTGGTACCCCTGCGCCAGCAGTGGGAGCAGTGCCGGCATCGTGGTTGTCAGTCCCTGCTGGGTCGACCCCGAGCAACGATCGGCAACCCCGTAACTTCCTGGCGCATAGGCGATCACGGGCCGGGGTCCGGCACCGTCCCACGCCCGAGTCGGTGTCACCAGAAGCCCCGACACCGCCACCGCACGATCGCGGGGATCGGCCGATCGATACAGAATGCGTTCGGTGCGTGCTCCCAGGAGGTCGAGCTGCGGCACTGGTTCTCGGCGCACGATGGACCCGGGTGCATACGCCTCCAGGCCGACGACGGGCGCTCCGTAGAAATCGGCAGCGACGGGAGCCGCCGAGACGGGTGCAGCCGACATGACGAGCGCCCCGGCAAGGGCGAACGAAGCGAAGGTGACCCGTGGGAGTTTCATCTCGCGAGCAAGTATGCGGCGCTGCGCACCAATCCGCATTCGCTGCTCCGCCGCAACAAGTGCGGTGGCCGCGTGCACGGATCGCCATCACGATCATGGCGCTACTTACCTACTTGATCCACGTCGGGACGAGGCTGCGCACCTGTGGTGCGCCGGCCAACAGCGGTGCCACTTCACGTTCGTACGCCCGGTAGGCGGGTTGCTGGAGAAACGAGAGCGCGTCTTCGGCGGTGCGGTAGTGCTGGAAGGCTGTGATGCCATCGGGATCGTCGACGTCGAGACCGTAGTAGTAGGCGAGATGTCCGGGGTTGTCGAGGACGGCCGGTGCCATGTGCTTTTCCCAGAGGGCTCGGACGGCGTCGCGTTGGTTCGGCAGGGTCTTGTGAGAGACGATGACGGTGACACCGGACAGGACGGCGGTTTCGGCTGCCATGGAGAGCTTCCTTTCGACTGACCATCAGTTGCGGTTCACGGCGATCATGCAGCATGGGTCGGACAATCGACGATGGTGCGGATCCGTGACGGACTGGGCACGCTACTGGCAGCCGCAGGACGAAGAAAATATTCGGTTCGCCATACCGGAAACTGTTGCCGTACTGCGCCCGAGTGCATCTGCGATGCGGGTAGCCGCAGCCGACTGCGACATGTGCAAGGTACCCGTTCGACCAGTCTCGTCAGCACTCCTCGTCTGCGTGGCAAGGACATTCGACAGCCCCACCCGGGATTGTCTTCGCCGCGCTCGACTTCACTTCATCGTGCGCAAGAGGTCCACATCCCCGCTTGATCAGGACAGACGCGGAGCTCCATGTGGATTGTCTGAAAACGTCAAGATGAGACCGTGTGGTATGCGATTGTTCGAGGATTACATGTTCATTCCTGCCCAGTACGAGGGCTGGATCGGAAGCGGATACGTCTCGACGATAGTGTGCGCGGCGTCGCCATCGGAAGCCATCCAGGCGCTTCAGGCCGACGACCGTGACCGTGTCACGGCATCGGGCGTCAAGGGTGTTCAATATGGTTGCCGTACTGGCGCACCCACAGAATCCCAGCGAGGGAGACCACGTGGCACTCAACAATCGCTTCGACAAGTCGTTGTGACGCACCGAGTCAGTCTGTCAGCCCAGTGGGTCCGCGCCCGACGTCGCGGGCGCACCCCCAGCCTGCCTCATTCCTCGCGAACTCGGAACAATACGACCGAACTTGATATGCAGCGTTACCTGTAAGCCCTGCATATACTGCGCCACAGCATCTTTCGCGCTGTCACCGTGCAACCAAGCTCCAGTTCATGCAGTACTCGAAAGCCATCCGAAGAACGAATTCTTCTGCCGCCGTGGCCACCCGGTAGGGAGAATCGACTGCATGCTCCCGCCTTTCTGGTGTCATCGGCGAGCGTCTCGATTCGGTTCGTCGCGGGATTGGGTTTATGGCAAAGACACGCTTGGACACCAATCCCCGTGACAGCATCGAACCGATCAGTCTTGATCGCCCATAGCAAGGAGCCCCTGATGAATTTCGCCGCCCGCCGCCTGGCTGCCGCCGCTGCCGTATCCGGCGCGACCGCCCTTGCCCTGATTGCCAACCCCGCCCTGGCTGGAGCCGTCGTTTTCGCAGGCAACGCCGAGGTGACAGCCGAAGGCAATGTCATCACCGTCCAGTTCGCCAACGTCAAGTCCGACGGAGTCCTCTTCGGCTGCGAAGTCTGGGTAACCGACGACCCCGCGACCACGGTGATCGTCGACCAGCAATTCGTGCCGGTTGTGGGCGGATCCTTTGCCCCGGCCGTGGGCGGGACGGCTACCTACACCACGACACTGCCCGACGGTGACTACCTTGTCGCCGCTCTCTGCAGAGACTCCGATACCGGTCTTACTCTGACCCCCGATATCCCGCCTATCGCTTCATTCAACCTCGGTGACGGCGTACCGGTCACCCTGGTCACGCCCCCGCCTCCCGGCGGCGGGTTCTTCGGCAGCGTGGAGATGGGGAACCTGTTCGGCAGCTCGTAGCCGCCCACACCCTCATCACCCCACCCCACCCGGAGACCGACACGGACGTGGGTGTCGGGTGGGGACGGTGGCTGATTGCCCACGACAGCGACAGCCGCGATCGTCTATTGTCTGCGCTTACGGATACGAAGGCCCCAACTCGGGTTGGAATAGTTTCTGCGCTAGGGCATTCAGACGCCGTCGCGGGCAGGTACGAAAATATCGACGCTGGCTACGCTGGGTAACGGAGAATGCGACTATCGCGTTGCGACGTAACGTCGAGAGAGGGCTACACCCGCCTGTAGTCCGGCCGCGCAGAGCGCGGTCGGCCGCGTTCGTGAGCCAATGCCAGCTTTCCCGCGGCCACGTTGCCGCCTCGGCGCGCGCGTCCGCCACGGTCACCACGCCGGTGTCAGAGCGCCGAAGAATCACCGAGTCGTCGTCCCAGTCGATCGAGGCAGCGCGTGCATCGAGGGGTCCGTGGGCGGCGATGATGTCGAGGTCGGCGTCGATCGGAAATGACTCGTGCTGCACCCGTCGCTGAAACTCGTTATGCAGCATCTGGTCCTGCGTCAGCGACGCTACGAACCACGGCCTCACCGTGCCAGTTGTAGAAGCCCGGATCAGCAGCGCCGTCACCGCGCCCACCGACCCCGATCCTGAGTTCGTCACCGGCGCAACCACAATCGCCACGTTCTCGTCGATCACCACCACCGGCGCTCCGCCCAGACCCACGGATCGATCGGATTCCGATGCCGTTCCGAACGTGTCGTCGAAATCGCCCGACAGCAGCTGCTCCAGCAGTGGGCCCGTCGCGCGGCGCGCCACCGCCCACCGATCCCCACGCGCGATTGCCTCGACCAGGATGCTGACGTGGGCGACCATTCCCCCACGGCCCGTGGCCGCCGCGAGCCGGTTCACAGTCACAGTGCGTCACCGATCTTCGTGTCGCGGTCACGCCTGATCGTCGACCACACGACGCGCGGGACCGTCACTGGTAGCGTCCGCCTCAAGGCCGGTGACGCCGGAGTCTTCGGGTGAGTGTGCGTACCAGCCGCTGAGACCGTCCGTATCCCTCGGCGCGCGAACCCCCGACCAGCCGATAGAACGAGCTTCGGTGAAGATGTCGCGCTCGGCACCAGCACGTTCGGCCGGGAACTGGCACCACCGAGCGAGGAGCCCCTCAACGAGGTGAGTCGCCGCCTTGCACGGTTCACTTGCGTTCGATTGCGAGGGTTCAAAAAGATGAGTAAGTGATGACTGGAGCATCCACAGACGTCCATCAGCTACCCGGCGGTGCGAATCCGGCACACAACTCGCAGGTCAGCGGCATAGCAACCGGGACCTGACTCCCGGTATTTGCGATTGGGAGTCAAGTCTCTGAAACGTCCTCCGCCGCTTGAAAACCCGCAGGTCAGGGAGTTGCGATTTTCGCGAAGCTTGCGGTCGGCTACACATAACCAGACAACAAAAAGTGCCCCTGACCAGCAAATATGCTGTTCAGGGGCACCTGTTGTGCGCCATCAGGGATTCGAACCCCGGACCCGCTGGTTAAGGGTTGCGCGCCTGTGACCAGCATTGGAGCGAAGCGGCACTTCTCGATGCCCGAATCGATTCCGGCATGAGCGTGGCGCAGTTCGGGAAATGGGACCCCCTGTTCGGGATCACCGCGCCAGGCACCTATCCGATGGCGTACGCGCGCGAAGGGGTCGTGGAGTTCTCCATGCCAGGTGAGTGGTCCGGCCGTCTCACGCCGCACGCGGCCCGCGAGTGGATCGATGCCCTGCACGCTGCCGTCCACGCGGCTGCCGGCCATGCCGAGGCATTCGACGCCTCCGGGCCTAGCACGAGCACATTTGGTACAGGCGTCCAGGAACAGCCGAAAGAGTTTGTGTCACTTCACAGCTCAATGTCACGTTGAGGGATAGAGATGGTTACGAACAGCTCATTCCGCCCGTTAAGTACCGCTCGCCCTGTACCTATGTCCGGCATGAAGATGCTCATTGTGAATCATGTTTGGGCACAAGCGATCCTGTCGTGGGACGAGTGGTTGCGTGCGGCCGGCAAGTCGGCCGACACGCGATACACCCGCACGTACCACCTTCGCCGACTGGCCCACGACCACCCCGACGTAGATCCATGGATGATGACGGACCAGCACGTCATACGATGGATGGCACGCCACGAATGGAAAGCGGAGACACGGCGCAGCTACCGATCAAGCCTGCGTGTCTTCTTTCGCTGGGCACAGGCTCGTGGTCACATCACCGTCGATCCGGCGCACGAGCTCGAACCCGTCAAGATCCCGCGCGCTCGGCCGAGGCCGGCCCCCAACGACGTCGTCGAGGATGCCCTGGATACCGTCGATCCCCGCGTGAAGCTGATGCTGCTCATGCTCGTGTTCACCGGTATCCGGCGCGGTGAATGCAGCCGACTGCACACCAATCAGATCGAGCGTGACCTGCATGGATGGCAGCTGCGAGTCATCGGCAAAGGCGGGCACGAGCGGATCATCCCCATCGATGACGAGCTCGCCGCCACCCTGCGCCTACTCCCCCGCGGCTGGTTCTTCCCCGGTCAGATCGACGGGCACTTGTCGGCCGGCTACGTCGGAAAGCTCGTCTCGCGCGCCATGGCGGACGGGTGGACGGCCCACAGCCTCCGCCATCGCTACGCCAGCCTCGTCTATTCCGTCGAACGCGACATTCGAGCAACGCAGGAGCTGCTCGGTCACGCCTCGGTAACCACCACCCAGATCTACACCTACGTCCCAGAAGACTCGCTCCGCCGGGCTGCCTCCGGAGCCGGACTCGGACTCACCCGTCACGCTGCCTGAACTCAGGAGAGAACCATGACTCGACCTCGCATCACTGCCCATAACGTCGCCGTCGCTGTCGCGATACTGGTGGCCACCGGCTCGTCCATCCTGTCCTTCACCGCGCTCGCAGACCTGGCCGCTCACAACGAGGTGCCGGCATCGCTGGCCTGGATAGTTCCGCTCATCGTCGACGCGACAGTGCTCGGCGCAACCCTTGCTGTGGTCGCGCTCGATGAGGGCAAGGCCTTCGCCTGGTCGCTGCTCGCGCTGTCGGCCGCGCTCTCGATCTCCGGCAACGTCGCCCACGTGTGGGACTCGGGCCCGATCGCCATTGCCATTGCCGCCGTGCCGCCGGTGCTGCTGCTCGCGACAACCCACCTCGTCGTACTGCTGTCGAGAAGATCGGTGCCGGCCGCGGACGAGCACGAGCTGTGCAAGCCCGTCCCGCTGTGGCCGGCCGATGTGAAGAATCACAAGTCGTCGGTACCCGACCTCGCGGGTAGCTGGAAGATGTCACGGGAACAGGAGAGCGCCGCTGCCTGATCTGGTACACATCGTGAGTGAAATCGACAGCAGCCGTCCTGCTTGCAGCGGTCTTACTCTGCGTCGGGTGTAGCAGTCAGACCGACGGTACGGCTCGATCGGACTCGGATCAGGCAGTGATCGACGCGGCCGAGAGCGGAGGCCTGTCGGGTTCGGCTGACGATCAGATCGCGGTCGGCCATCGGATCTGCAAGAGCATCGCCAGCGACGGGCTGAGCGTCAATCAATCCCTCGGTGTTTTGGTCGGAAACGGAATGTCGTCCCAGGACGCCGCGACGATGCTCACGGCCAGCGTGCGCGAGTACTGCCCGGACCAGTTACCGGACGTGCTCGAGGAGCTCGGGAACTAGCCGCCGAAACGCGAAAACCGCCCCACCTCGGAGATAGCGAGGTGGGGCGGTTTGTGTGCGCCGGGGGGGGACGCTGCGATCGATCCTAGATCAGCGCGGCCACAAGGTCGGAAGAATCGCGTCGGACACCGATCGAGCTCCGGCGATCTTGAAGTGCACGCCGTCTCCGACGAACAGTCCCTCACCACCGGGGGGTGTCGTGTACTGGGTATCGACGACGAGGCTGCCGGCCGCGGTGCTGGCCGCGTTGGCGATCGCAGTGCGGTAGTCGGCCCAGGTGATCGGCGGCGTTGCACCGGTGTAGTCGTATTGCATTGCAACGAACAGGAATTCCGAGTCCGGAGTCTGGGCGTTGACGTGGGTCGCGATGGTGACGAGGTCCGCTTCGAGCTGCGCGGCGGTACGGCCCTGCTCTGCGTCGTTTCCGCCGAGCGCGATGATCACCAGATCCGGCTCGATCGCGGCGAGCAGCTCGGGCAGGACGGTGCCGAGACTGATGTCTGTGTACTGCGCGAAGTCCGCAGCGGGCTTGCCTGCGAACCCGAAGTTGTAGACCTCGATGCCGGTGCGGTCGTCGACGTCGTCGCTGCTGGTCTGACGTTCGAGCACACCGAGCACCTGGATTCCGTTCACCGCGTTGTGGACCTTCACCGATGCGATTCCCTTGGCGTCGGTGTACGAGAAGACCTCCACGTGGGAGGTCGGGGTGACCGTGTGGTTGACGAGGGTGTTGTCGCCGAGGGTGAGCGTGATCGTCACGGCACCGGTGCCGTACTCGGGGTAGCCACCGAGGAAGACGTCGACCGCGTACGTGTCTCGGAGCGGCCAGGTCAGCGACTTGGTCTGCCCTGCCGTGTTGTTCTCGTTGAGCCACACCGAACCCGGGACGCCGTTCGTGTCGCCTGTGCGGTCTGCGGTGGTCGTGCCGTCGAACGAGGTGGGTCGGAAGTTGTAATTCCAGTGGTCGGCGTTCGGGGTGTCGGCCTGCAGCCACAGGCTCGCACGCACTCCGGCCTTGCGGGCGAAGTCCTCGGCGAGCAGTGCCGGCCACGTCTTGCGGACGTCGGGCACACCGTCTGTGTATCCGGCCGCGAAGCCTTCGGCCTGGGAGTCGGAGAGGACAGCGAGGCGGATCGCGCGCTCGTCGCGTCGGACGAGACGGTTGACCCAGTGCGGTGTGACGAGTTCGGGCATGCGAGTGAACCTTTCGGGGTTGGTTGAAGTACTTCGAGGGGGCTTAGGTGTAGCTGGCGGAGAGCTGAATTCCGGCGGCGATCGCAGCCGTATCGGTCGCGGCCGCGGCCGCAGTGAGGGCGGAAGCGATGCCAGTGCCGAGCCGCTTACCGACCGCGCCGAACTGGAGTTGTGCGAGCGCACCGGCGGCGACGGGGACTGTGAGGATGGGTACGTCGGTACCCACGGTGGGCGCGGTTGCCTTGTTGTAGATCTTCCAGAACACCGCCGAGGCAGACGGGTTGAAGCAGCTCATCTCGAACAGGTTGCCGCCGGAGGCCTTCACCACCGCGGCGTTCGTCGATGCGGCTGTCGTGAGCAGGTACTGAGTCGGCGTCACCGGGGTGGTGGTGAAGACCCCGGACTGAGAGACGGGGTGCGTCTGGATCGCTGGCGCTGGCTCGGTGGCATATGCGCCGCGGATGAGTGTCCAGGTGGCGATCGAGCTGGCGGTGACCGCAGTGGTGCACCGGACGCGCACGAACTTGTAGGCGTTGACCGAGGCTTCCCAGGCGTACCCGCTGCCGACGTTCACTGCGAGAGCGAGTGCGGGCGTGGCCGATTCGACGGTGCTGGCGTTGGTGCGTGCGGCGAGGATCGAGAACCATGTTCCGTCGACGCCGTTGGTCGAGTCCAGGGACGCCTCGAACGCACATACACCCGCAGCCATCGCTGCGGTCCCGGTGTTCTTGACGTGGAAGACGATGTTCGATGCGCGTGAGACGTCGACGACGACGGCGTCGTTGACAGCCGCGACGTTGCCGACGGTGGCCGGGAACGAGGCGGTCATACCCGCGACCTTGAGCCGTCCGGCTTCGTCGGTCTGGAAGGCGCTCCAGTCGCCGTCTGCCGGGACCGCGCCGTCCGCGTCACGTCGGACGCCGAGTATCACGATTCCCTTCGCGTTGGGCTGCGCGACGCCATCGCGCTCGCCGATCGCGGCAGCGATTGCAGCATTGCTTGCTTCGAGGTTCTGGAAGACGCTCGGCATGTCAGTTCTCTCCTGTGTGTAGGTCGATGAAGTTGCCGTTGCCGTCGGTCTCGACCCACGCGTACTCGCCGGGTGCGGTCGGCGCAGTCGGGCCGACTGTGACCGGGAGTTTCTTCTGGACGTCGACGGGCAGCGTGGAATCCGCGCCGGTGGTCACGAACGCTCGTGCCATGTCAGGCACCTACTTTCATGTAGTCGAGTACCTGGCCGGCGAAGGCGAGATTGCCTGCGTCCGTGAAGTGCACGTTGTCTGCGATGTACAGACCGGAGCCGGTGAAGCCGCGCAGGTCCAGGCACTGTGCGCCGATGGACGCCGCGGTGGTCTTGATCGTTTCGGAGTAGCTCGCCCACGTCGCTCCGGAGGAGTTGTTCGGCAGCGGGCGAATGATGAAGACGATCTCGATACCTGCCCGGGCCGACACGAGCTGGTCTCGGATGGTTGTCATGGCCGACGCGAGCTCGGCGGTTGTGCGGCCGCGTTGATAGTCGTTCGCGCCGAGGCATATCAGGGCGACGTGCGGGGCGAACGCGGTGATCATCGGCTTGGTGGAGTACGCGCCGTTAGTGAGCCACCCGGCGTACTCGAACGCCGCCATCGATCCCTGGGAGAGGTTGTATCCGGTCACACCGGATACGACGTCACCGACGTATTCGACGATGCCCAGGCCCGCGAGCCCGTTGCCGGCCGACGAGGTCAGTTGCACCCACGCGCCGGGGTTGGAGATCTGGGTGACGATGCGATCGCCGTTCGAGTCCGCTGCAGCTCGAGCAGGTTCGTTGGCGGTGGTGATCACCAGTGATCCTGCGGGCCCGTAGCCGGTGTGGACGACGTCGACGCGGGTGGTTCCTCCGCTCAGTGCCCAGCGAACGGTGTCGACGTTGCTGGCATGGCCGCGCTGGAGCCAAAGGGCACCGGGAATGCCGATCTGATTGTTGAGCTGGTCGAGCCCGGTCACTGTCGGACCATTGCTCGACGAGAGTTCCGAAACGTCGGTGTAGACATAGTTTCCCGGTGCGAGCGGTGGACTGACAGGCACCCATCCTCGACCGCCTGCACCGACACCGAGCTCGGTCCGGAGCGACTCGATCAGCCTGCTCGGCCAGGTCTTGCGCCACGAATCGGGGCCACCGGGCTTGCCGTAGCCGTCGTTAGTGGAATCACCCAGGAACAACACGCGCAGGCGAGTCGTGGCCGCGGCCTTGGCTGCGGCTTTGTACGTCGGCGATGCGATTGCGAGAGCGCCGTCCGGATCCGGCTCGGGGACGTCGTTCGAGAGGTAGAACAACCCGGGGCGGGCGGAGTCCTCGACGAACGTGATCCCGGGATTGGTCGCGAAATAGGCCTCGGTGGCGCGTGCGATCAGATCTGCCGGAGTGTCCTCCGGGACCAGGACCGCGGCCGCGATGACGTCCATGACCCGGGCCGTCGCGGTGTCGGGTATGACGATGCGCCCTTCGATCGAGCGCCGCATAGCGCCGGGCTTGAGACGAAAGAAGGCCGGCCCGGGGATGAGGTCGGGAGTCGTGATGCCGGTCGAGGTGATCGGGACGTGGACGGGATCGTCGGTCAGGATGCCGTCTGCGCCGCCGTCGCGGATGCTCGTCCACACCTCGAGGTATCCGGAGCCGTCGAAGTCGGCGATCTTGGCCAGGTTCTTCACCGGGTCGCTGAGTACGGTCACTGCTGCGCTCCAATCATGCTGCGACAGGGGTTTCGACGTCGGCGACGTCGTTGGCCAGCCAGTCGGCGATGGTTCCGCTGGACTGGAAGTTGCTGCGACTGACGTAGATGCCTTCGTAGAGGTTCGTCGGGCCGTAGGCGATGGTCGGGAAGTTGTCATCGATGACGACCGCGCCGTTGCGTCTGACGAGCCAGTGCGCGTCGAGCAGATCCCACTCAAGTACGTCGCCTGCGATAGGTGTCACCGGCAGAGTCAGTAGCTTCGAGAACGCGTTCGGGCCGGTGCCTTTCACCAACGAGTACTCGTTGTTATCGAAGAACAGGCCGCCCCACGACGAGCGGTTCGCATTCGATCGCATGACCGGTCCCGCGAAACGTTCGCTTGCACTGGAGTTCACCGAGCCGACGGTGATTCGGCCGTGCGTTTTCGTCGTCGCCAGGGGTGTCGTGTGGAGCACGTGGGCGTAGCCGTCGTTCGTTGTTGTCCATGCCGCGGCGTTGGACTTGATCCCCAGGCCGAGGCCTGCGCCCGACGTCGAGTACGACGATCCGAGGCCGAGACCGTCGGCTCGGTCGTAGAGATCTTGCAGAGCGCGCTTGATAGTCTCCTGGCCGATCGACCGCGACGCTTCCACGTACGTCACCCAGCCCGACGTGAAGTCCAAGGCGGATTGCGAGACCGTCGACCCTGGTGAGGTTGTCGCGAGTACCGCGCCGTTCTTGACCGGATTGAATCCCGGCAGCGGTGCGGGATCGAATATCTCGACACCGGCGACGGTCACCGTCCCCTGCACTGTCAGGGCCATCGCGATGTGGTCGCCGGTCCGGGCGAGAGCTTCGTCGGGGAACGTGACCAGTTGTGTGGTGTACGAGGAGAGGATGTTCCCGGACAGGTCGCTTGAGGTGCCCAGCAACTCGGCGAGATCACCGGCCGCATTCATGCGGTAGAAACGTGCCACCAACGACGTCGGTGCGCCCTTGGCGTAGAAGTACATCAGTTTGATCGCATCGTCCGCCGTGATCCGGACGAAGGTCACGATCGTGGTGTTCGTGAAGGCCTTACCCGGCTCTCGACCGAGCGTGATGGTGTGGCTGTGGCTGTTGTCTCCGCTACCACCGGTGCCGGTGCTGGTGTTCGGAAGCATGACGAGCTGCGAGCGTGAGAACGACGGATATCCCAGCGGTGTGATCGTCTCGCCGATCGACCGATTCGTCTTCACGTCGAACGCTGTGACCTGCTGCTGCACCGTCGTGACGATGCTGATCGCCGTGTTCGCGTTCGTGTTCGCATTGCTCGCTGCAGTTTTCGTGCCGCGCAGCTCGTCCGCCAAGTCGTCGAGGTTGAAGATTCCGAACGAGATGCCGTCGAGGCCATCGAGAATCGCCCCGGCGACGTGGCTGAGCAGCCACTTCGGAAGGTCGATCTGCGCGGCGTCGTTGCCCCGTGGGGTCCGATCCGGTATCCGGAGCGACATCTCAGCAGCCCGAACTGGAGTACGGCGTTGCTGCTCGCTCGCGCGCGTTCTCCTGCGCCCGTGCCTGGAATTGACCGATGAGCTCGGCTCGTTCGGCGTCGGTCAGGGGTGGGTCGGTGGCGATGTCGTCGGTGATGTCGGTGAAGAGCCGAACGACATTTGCGTTGTCGCTGCGCTGAATCGCCGACCGCGCCTCCAGGGTCGCCCGGAAGTCGGCGTTGCACTTGCCCTGCTCGTAGTTGTAGTACGTGCCCTGGCCGAGGGTCACGACCGCCATCAGGACCAGGAATGCACCGAAATACCGCTTCCGCGTGACGTTGTCCGCAATTGCGGGGGTGATCACCGTCTTCCCGTCGCCGTTGACGGATCGACGCCATGCTGTCGCCTGCCCGACCAGGAACCCAGCCAGGAAGGCGACAGCGGCGAGCACCGTCGAGTAAATAAGATCACTGGTCGACATCAGATTCGCCGTCCTTCGTCGTATCCTCGGGCTTTTTCGCCTTGACGTACGAGCCGGTCAGGAATCCGACCAGCGCCAGCATGATCACGTTCACCTCGGGAGGGACGTGGGCATCGGGAACGAACAGCACCACCAGCACCGTCGTTGCCCACACCAGCGTCACGACGGTGATCAATATCGTGAGCAGGCGGGAGACTGTCTTCTCGTCCACTGCTACATAGCCTTTCGCTCACAACCGTCCCCGTCCTCCGCGGTGGCCACCGGTAGATCAGTTCTCGATTTCGCGGTGACGTCCGGCGTATTCCTCGATCTCGATCACTTGCTTCTCGGTCACACCGTTCGGGGTGAAACGGATTCCGACGGTGGCGAGAGTCTGGATCGTGATCGCGATACCGCCGAGGACCGGCAGCGGGATCTCGACGCCGAGGCCTACGAGAACCCAGACGACATTGACGGCCAGGCCGATGAGCGAGGTGACAGTGTTGCTGTAGCGCTTGACGAGTGGCTGTTCGGCGAGCAGATCGCGGAGCACGTCGAGGCCTGCATCGGGAGTAGTCATGGTTCTCTTCTTTCGTGTTGGTGTTCAGGACTTTTCGGTGAGAAGATCGGCATCGGACTGAATGTCGACAGCGAGGACGTAGGCGATCGCGGCCGCGCCGGCCGAGAGGATCACCGCTGCAGCGAGGAACGGCCAGCGATAGTTCACAGGCCGAGGGCCTTCCAGGTGGCGGGACCCACGATGCCGTCGACGGCGAGACCGCGGCGGCTCTGAAAGTTGCGGACGACGGATTCCGTTGCAGGCCCGAAATCGCCGTCGACCGTGAGGCGCGAGTACGCGGGGTAAACCCGATTGAGGAATTCCTGCAGGAAGCGGACGTGTTCGCCGGTCGAGCCGCGCTGGATCGTCGGCCGACCGGTCGATGGTGCCGGACTCGGTGCCGGCGGAAGCGACGGAATGCCCGCGCCCCTGATACGCGCTACGCCGGCGTCGTTGCGTGGGTCGCCTTCCGGATAGCGCATCTGAAAGTGCATCTCGTCGGGCTTGCCCCACGCCGCGCCCCAGAACACCTCGGGGAATGCCTGCAGCGCGCGATTGACAGCGTCGATCTCGTTGCGCGGCATGGTCCGCAGGCCCCATGGTCTGATCGGTGCCCACGCATCGAACGAGGTGCCCGCTAGGTGGTTGGAGTTCTTGACCAGGTTGTCTCTCGACCACCCCCAGACGGGCGAGGTGAAGTTGCGGACCGTCCGATGCAGCACTCCGGCGAATGCACCGAGGATGATCGCCGGTGCACCTCTGCGAAGTGGCGCGGTATCCATGTACGGGGCGGTATCGACGGTCACGCACTCGTCCCGGTTGCACATCCGCCAACCGTTCTCCGACCAGTCGTTCCCGTAGACAGTTCTGAATGACATCACGCCTCCTAGACGCTGTTGGAGTTGCCGCGCGAGTAGCTCACGAGGCTCTGTTGCCCGACGACGAGCCGTTCGTAGATTCCGCGAATGCGGTTGCCCTCGCCGAGTACTGGACGCTCGACGATTCGACCGTCGCGTTTGTCGGTGACCGTCACGCTCGAGATGTACTGCTCGATCGTGGTTCCCTGGTCGTAGAAGGTGTGAATGTCACCGAGCTGGTAGCGGCGTCCGGAGCCGTCGTCGACTCCGAAGCTCATGCCGCGCCCGTCTGCACCGCCCGACTGGACGGTGAGTTCTATTGCCTCGCTACCGGAGTGCTCTTTGAGAGCACCTTGCGCGGTGGCGTACGCGTCGAGGCTGTACGCGGCGGTGTTGTCGGCGAAGATGTCGGCGAACGCGTCGTCGATTCCGATCTCCGCTTCGAGGTCGTAATCGATGAACTGCTGGTAGGCGAAGAAGATGTTGTCGAACAGATCTCCGACGACCAGGCCGAGACCGAGACCGGGAGCAATTGCGTTGAGCAGCAATTGAATCGCGAAGTTCGCACCCCACTCGATCACTTGGTTCAAGATCTCGGGGGCCTTGCCGCCGACCACGGCCCTCGTCGCGGTTGCGTGCGAGGTGTCGTAGTTCATCTCGAGCACCTGAGTGCCGTCGGTGCTCCACTGCACCTGACGCTTGTCTTTCTTCGCGATGGTGTCGAAAACGTAACCGGCCCTGGGCATCCGTCCCCAACTGCTCGGATCGGTCAGGCCCAGGTAGTTGTTGGGATTGGTGAAGTTCAGGAAGTTGTCGCTCGTGACGTCGAGGATCGACTGGAGCTGCGAGAGCGTCGTCGCGTTGAACACCTTCGGCGACGGGCCGATGCCGTCCCACAGGTCGAGCTTCCACCCGAAATCGAGGCGATCGCGGGTGAGCGAGAAACCGTCGTTGAGCTGGGTGAAGCGCATCGAGATCACGGCGAGCTCCTCGATCGCGTTACCGACCAAGCTGAGCAACGAATCGAGTGAGTTGAACGACGCGAGGTCCGGATAGTCGCTGGTCGTGGTGTGCAGCGGCATCGCGGCGCAGATCGGCCGGCGCGTCCGCACCCACGTCTTCGTGCCGAAGTACTTGAGTACGAAATCCGGGTTGCCGAACATGACGTCCTGCTTGCCGGTGAGGCCGATCTGGAACTCCGGAGGGAACATGGAATTGACCCAGGCGAGACCGCGCTGGAGCCAAAACTTGTAGTCCACCCCGGTGAATCGGATCGTCGGATTGCGCGGGTTGCCGGACGTGTTGTGCGTCATCAGGCGTCCGGTCCACGGGATGCCGTTGCGAATCACGCGAATGTGAATCGCTTTGCGCCGCAGTGCTCGTAGACGCGGGATCAGGCGGTGACCCGGCTTGAGCTCGAAGCTGATGGTGCCCGGGAGGTACCAGTGGTACATGATCTCGGCCTGGGTGTACGAGCCGAGCGGTGTCCACTCGATGATCTGGCCGGAGCGCGTGCCGAGCTCGATGTTGAGTATGTCGACGTCGACGGTGTTCGGCCGAGCCCAACCCGGGGGGCTCATGCGGCCTCGTAGTAGAGCTGCGGCAGAACGACTTTCAAGCGAGTTGCTGCACTGGTACCGGATCCGGTGATCGTCACCGGAATGGGAACGGGATTCTTCGGATCGCTGGCCGGAGCTCGCTTGTACCAGCGCCGGCCGATCGCTGACCGCTCGACGCCGAGGTGGTCACGGATCTCGAACCAATCCGGATCGGTCTCGATCGTCCACTTCTGGCCCGCGCCGATGCTCGGCAGCGCGACGGCCTCACCGTCGAGTCCGAGTGTGGGGTTGGTGATGGGCCCGGTGAGCTCGAAGTACGGCCACACGCGCTCGTCGGAGACGTTCACGACGCTGGCCCCGGCGAACTGCGCGGAGGTGAAGGTGCGCTCGTACGGCAGGGTGCGCCACCAGGACTCGTCCGAGCGCAGCATGACGCCGTCGTACTCGAAGCAGCCGAGGTAGCGCGTACGGGTGTAGTCCGGACTGGGGAGCAGCTTGGCCTTGCGGACGAGCTGGAAGCGCTCCTCGACCGTGCCGTCGGAGCGAGGCGAGCGCGCAGTGAACCGGCCCAACTTCTTTCCGTCACCGATCGCGCGGCGGAAAGCCTTCTCGACTTCCACTGCGAGCTCACCCGGGAAGAGCTGCGAGCGTACGAACATGGTGACGAAGTTCGGGTCGTACATTGTCGCGTTCCACGTCACGCCATGCTCGTCGACGTTCTGGACGTCCGCGTGGGTGAACTCCGCGCCGCCGAGTCCGTCGATCGTCACGATGCGCATGCGAGCGATCGGGTCGCCGAGGCCTCCGAACGGCCACACCGAACCGTCGACGCCGAGCAGCTCGTACTCGATCGCCTTCACGCGAAGCCGGCCTTCATCAGCGCCATGTCGGCTGCGCCGGAGTTGGTGTCGAGATCGATCTTGGCCTGCACCAACCCACCTGCCTGCAGCGTTTTGATCATCTCCTGCTGTTGCTCGACGAGCTGATTGAGCGCGCCGATGATCGCCTCGCCGCCGGGGATGGTGTTCGAGCTCGTGTCGAACTCCGGCTTGACGAGCTGGCCGAGATCCCACTGGCCGGACTGCGCCATGCCGATCAGCCCGCTCGCTCCGGACAGCGCTGCGAAGCCCATTCCGATGCCGAGTGACGCTGCCTCATAGATGTTCCGAGGCTTCATCGAGTCGGACCGGTCCGGGCCGCTGTAACCGCCGAAGCCCGGACTCACGCCGCCGTTGGCGAACGCGGTCAGTCCGTAGCGCTCGCGTGCACTCTTCGCGTCGACGAGAGTCAGGCCGCGACGTCGAGCCCATTCGGCGCCGATTGCGACGTGTTGCCGCTGGTCGGTGTCGGGAATGAAAAACTCGTCGTTCTGCTGCCTGTCACCGACGACGCGCCAGGTGTTCGGCGGCACGACCTTCGCGTCCCGTCCGGACATGGGCGAGAGTCCGCCGGCAGCGTAGGCGCGAATGATGTTGCCGTTCGCGTTGGCCGCGAACTGTTGCTGCAGGCTGGCGTACGCAGCATCGTCCATGCCGAGCTGAGTGCGAAACCTCCGCTCCTCGACGGTGACGACGTGAGTCGAGCTGGTGTTCAGTCCGTTCAGGCCGTCGACGCGGGCCCGGACGACGTCGGTGTTGTCCGAGATCGCGAACGAGCCGTCCGGGAGCTGGGTGACGTGCGCACCGACCGCGATGAGCCGTTGGATCGTCTCGGGTGAGTTGTCGGTGACGACGATGTTCTTGTCGTTGTTGATCGTCGTCTCGACCCCGACCTCACGAAGCTTGTCCACGACTGCCTGTGCGCCCGGGGCGTCGACCGTGATGGCCTTGATGGGCGGCAGTCCGTCGATGGTGCCGCGAGCTGCGTCGAGAGCCTGCTGAGCGGATGTGGTGTTCGCGGTGAGGGTGAAGCCCTTTCCATCGGGCAGCTCGTCGACCGTGAAGTGCATCGCCTCCAGGGCAGCTCGGGCTTCGTCGGTGAGCGACTTCACCTCGATCGTCTGCGAGTCCGGCATCCCGGTGATCGTGTCGCCGAGGGTCTCGACGAGCTCCTGTGCGGCCTGAACACTCTTCGTATCGAGGTTGATTGCGACGTTCTCCGGGAGCAAACCCATCTGCAGCGCAACGGCTTCGGCCTGCGTGCGCGTCAGGCCCATCGCCTCGGCAGTGCGTAGGAATTCGTCGTACTGCGGCTGCAGCGCGGCCTTGACGGCGTCCGAGGAATTGGTGACGGTGTACATCGCCGCGGCGAGCTGGTTGTAGCTGTCCGCGAACGAGCTCACCGAGTCCTGTGCCTTCGATCCGGCTTCGGTCTTGGTGTCGATGTTGCCGCGGTCGTCGACGCCGACCTCGCCGAGGGTGCCCTTGAGCCCGTCGAGGTCGCGCATCGAATCGTTCACGGCCTGTTGCGCTTCGGGCAGCGCGAGCTTGTCTTCCTTGAGTCCGGACAGCGCCTTCGCCAGTGCGTCGACCTTGCTCGCAGCGCCGTCGGTCGACTTCGCGAATTCGTCCATCGCCTCGGCCATGGCACCGAGCTCGGCGGTGCCATCGTTGGCGAATGCGACGTCGCCGCCGGATGCGGCAATCCGCTTGAGCTCGGCCTGCTTGGCTGCGATCTCCGCCGTCGCCTTGTCGTACGCGTCGAGCATCTGGCCGGCGGGAGTGTCCTGGTCCGCGTTGTACTGCCCGTCGCCCTCGAACAGCTCACCGGAGAAGAACTTGCCGAAGTCACCCTTGACCTCGTCCCAGAATCCCATCTGCGAGACCTGCTCGTCGTGCATGCGCATGAGCTCTGCGCGCGTTGCCTTAGCGGCCGACTGCATCCCGGCGAGGCCCTTGGCTGCGCGGTCCGTGGAGATCCCCGCGTCGTCGAGTGCCTCGCCGAGCGACTTCGACCCGTCACGCAGCTTGATCGTCTCGAGCGCCGCAGCCGCGGCCTGCTGGCCTTGCGCGGTGAGCTTGCCGCCGGAGAGCTCGACCTGGGTGGCGGTGTCGACGACGGCAGCCTTGAGGTTCTCTGCGTAGCGCTTGGCCTCGGCGTTGTTCTGCATGAAGATCGCGAGACCTGCAGCGGCAGCGGCGAAGGCGACGCCCCACGGTCCACCGAGGAACCCGACGAGCGAGCCAGCACCGGCACGGAAGGCCGACATGCCCATCGTGCCGACGTTCCGCATGGTACTACCGAGGGTCGTGACGCCACCGTTGGCATTGCGGGTGGCCTGCTGCAGGTAGCCGAACTGGGTGCGCATCGCGCTCACGGCGGAGGTCGTCGTGGTTCCCAGTCCGGCGATGGCTGCACGGCCCTGACCGATTCGCTGGACGAGACTCTGGCCGATCTGACTGCCGGCCAACATGGACGCGAGCTTGAGCGCCACGAGCGCGCCGATCGCGGCTTGAATCGGACCGGGCAGGCCTGCGAGGAACGTCGCGAGAGCGCCGACGCCGTCTGCGAGCATGCCGACGACGGCCGAGGTTCCGGACAGCGCGGCCATGCCGGGTCCGGAGAGCAGCGACACGAGCGCCTGGGCGGCAGGCATGAGCTTGTTGCCGACAGCGACCGACTGGGCCTCGAAGTCGGCGCGCAGGGTCTTGAGCCGGTTCGACAGCGAGCCGGACGTCTTCTCGAAATCGCCTTGCATGTAGGCGGTTTGGGCGAGCACCTCGGCGTAGGCGACCTGGACTCGGACGGCCGGTTCGAGCGCTTCGGACGTGTTCTCGATCAGTCCCATTTTCATGGCCCGGGTCTTGAGAATCGTCTCGTTCATGATGACGCCGTAGGCCTCGATCGGATCCGACTCACCGCGGAACGCCGCGCCGATAGCCTGGATGGCTTGCTCGGGGCTGGTGTTCTTGAAGCTGGCCATATCGCCTGCGAGCGTGGCCATCTGGACCGAGAACTTCGCGTTCTCTCCGGCGGCGAGGTTGGCCTGCTTGCCGTAGGTGCCGAACGTAGCCGCGGCCTCGCGTGCGGAGAGCTCGGTCATGCCGATGGCCTTGCCCGCGCCCTCGGCGAAGGTGTAGATCGTGCCGTTCGCAGTACCGAAGATCGTGTCGATCGCGTTCATGGACTCGTCGAGATCCGATGCAGCCATGACTGATTCCTGGAAGAACGCGAGCAAGCCAGTGGCCGAGGCTGCCAGGCCCATTGCGCCGAGAGCTTCCTTCGCTCGATCGGCAGCCTGCGAGAGGTCGGAGACGCCACCCTCGGCGACGTCGGCGTCATCGGCGGCCGATTCGAGTCCGGCCGAGACACCGACCGTGGTGGCCACGAGATCGCCGAACGACGAACCGGTCTGCGCCGCTTGCTGTTCGGCCTTCTCCCACTGAGATGTGACCGAGCTCGTCGCGTCGCCCGCGCTGTTCATCGCGGTAGCAGCGGCGGCAGCCGACTGAGCGAAGTCGCTCATGTTCTTCGATGCGCCGCCGGCAGCGCGTCCGGAGGCAGTCAGTCCGCCGCCCGCTGCGACGCCGGCGGATCCGGATCCGGACAGCGTCGAGACCGCGTGCTGAGTGGCGGTCTGTAGGCCGGTCATCTCGCCCGCGGTGGACTTGGCAGCGTTGGCCGCGGTGGCGAGTCCCGAGCTCGCGCCCGCGGCCGCGGTGCCGGCGTTCTTGACGTTGCCGGTGAACTGGAGAACCTTGCCACCGGCCTGCTCGAACCCGGTGCCTGCGTTCTTCGTGCTGCGCTGCGCCTGACCCTCGAACGTCTTCACGTCGGACTGGGCGCGCGTGAGCGTGGACTTCCAGTTCTTGTCTACGAGTTCGAGATTCGCGCGGATCGTGCCGACGTCGAGTGCGATGGGTCAGCCCTCCTTCCCGGCGGTCGCCTTGAGTACTCGGTGCAGCCGAGAGTCGGAGTCGGTGATGAGCCCGACGATTCGGGTTTGGAGCCAGCGCCAGGAACGCTGGAGGAGAATTCCGGAGTCGAGGTCGATTCCGTAGATGCTCTGGTCCTGGAAGTCGAGCTCGACGGCGGTCCAGGCATTGAGGACGTCGTGCCACGTCCACTTCTCCACGACCGCCGCCGGCCGTTTGTTCGGCTGTTCGGTCAGGTCGCGGTACCAGGCGCGGATGCCGAACTCTTCTTCGAACGGCCCCCCGCCGGGGTCTTCCGGGCCGTACGTGCCCGGGGCGCACGTGAGCGCCCCGTTGCACTCGCCTCTGCAGTAGCAGCGCCCTTCGCCCCCGGAGCCGCTTTCTTGCTCGGCTCCGGGGGCCTCGGGTTTCCCTGGTCACCGACGCCGGTGTGCCAGGCGATCTGTGCGACGGTGGCCCCCATGCCGAAATGCATGAGCGCCGTGCGCCCGACGTGCCAGATCTCGGCCCAGCTCACGCCGTCGGCGCGCATCTCGCCGTACACACCGCCAGACCACAACCCGGTCCTGTCGTCGCGAGTTGCGCCCAGCAGGCCGAACACCAGCGAGAGTTCCTGTGCGTCGTCGATCATCGCGTCCTTCTCGGCGAACACCTGATGAATCCGCAGACCCTCGTCGGCGCTCGGCGAGGCGATCCGGTACGTCTTCTCTCCGACGGGAAGCAGGAGATCCGGGTCGAAGAACTCCCGAAGGTTGTCGTAGGCCATGGGTTATGCGGCCTGACCGTTGATCAGGGTGGTGACCTCGCCGCCCTTGTCAGCGCTGCCGGTGAGCGCCGACGTGTCGAGCACGAGCAGCGGCACGTCGATGCCTGCGAGGGTGCCCTGGAATGCGACGTCCCACGCGTTCAGGCCTGCCACCGCGGTGACGGCGACGTTGCCCGCACCGATGGTCGACAGACCGGTGAGCGCGGTCAGCACCTGCGCAGCCGTGGCGGTCGGCGCGAGACCTGCCGTGGACTGGCCGAGGAACTTCGCGATGAACGTGCCACCGAGGCCGGTGCCGATAAGGCGGATCCGCTGAACCTCGTTGACCGGCGTCGTCTGCGGGCGGGCGATCCTGGTCGGCTTGCCGCGGCCGGACAGCGTGGCCTGGTAGTTCTGCAGATCCTCGTTGCCGCCACCGACGTCGGTGTACTCGACCGCGAAGTTGCACCGGTAGCCCTCGTCGATGTCATCGGTTCGCCAGTACCGGATGTCGGCGACGTTGTCGTAGCCGACCTGGGTGCCGAGTGCTCGCAGGAATGTGGTGCCGGGATCGGGCACGACGGTCGACAGTGACCGCTCGCCCTTGACCTTGCCCTCGATCGCGATGTCGAGCTTCTGCTTGGTCACGAGCTCCGAGCCGTAGCCGTCCGAGTCGTTGTCGGAGTCGTCCTGCTTGGTCGCCGTCGTCTTCGGCTCGATCTTCGACGTACCGCGCAGCCACGCCCAGACAGGCGACGCGTAGGTGCCGGTGTTGATCTGCATCGCCCACGCTGCGGCGCGGAAGGTGAACAGCAGACCGGAATTCGGGGGCTTGAGTACAGGCATTGTCAATCTCCTGGGTTGAGGGTGATGCGATAGGTGTCAGCCCGCATGTAGCGGCCCGTGGTGTCCGGAGTGGACTCCGTGCTCACCGTCCGAAAACAGGTGAGTACGTTCACGCCTCCGGGCCACCGCTGGCGATCTGCGGTCGACTCGAAGGTGTGAAGGTGGTTGAACACCGCATCCGCCGGGTCGTCGACGGCACGGACAGATCGGCCGGCACCGCGGAATCGGAGCCGGACGTAGAGATCGGGATTGTGGGCATCCCGATCGCGCCTGTCGTCGATGACGGAGATGGTGACCGCGGTGTCCGGGGTGTCCGGCATGACCGCGCGGAGGTACACCGCCGGCTTGACCGGATCGTTGGTGGTGCCGTACTGCTCGGACTCGTAGTAGCGAGCCAGGCCGGCCGCGGCGAGGTGTAGCGCCAGGGCCGTCCGGAGCTGGCTGCGGGTGGTCTGGCTCATCCGCCGAGTACTCGCGACATCGCCTCGGCGACATGCTGTTCGAGCTGCGGGCCGAACTTCTCCGTCGGCTCCGAGAGGAACTTCGCTTGACCGCGTTTGTGCTCGAAGTCCTCGCGCTCGTGCTGCTTCTTTCCGTAGGCCTTCGTGAATCCGACGGACGCCTGCAGACCCTTCGCCTTGGCCATGCCGCTGGCACTGAGTGCGCCGGACTTCACCGGGATGTACACCGAGCGGACCTCGTCGAGCAGTGCTTCGGCCGCGGCCGCTACGCCCGCCTCGGCTGCCTGCTCGGCCTGGTGAGCCCTGGACCAATCGATAGGCACGATGGAACCTCCTAGACGATTTCGAGCGCCTGGTATGCGACGGTGACGTTGTCGCGCTTGTAGACCAGGCGGGATTTCTCGACGATGCAGACGCGGTTCTGCTCGCCCTCGGGGAGAGTCAGGCGAGATCCGGACGGGACGACTGCGACACCGGCGGGAAAGAGCACGAGCGTGTCCGAGACCACCTCGGAGCTCTCGGAGTCGGCCGAGGTCCGAGAGCGGCTTGTGCGCCGCCCCGGAATGACCACCTTCGGCGCGAACTCGTTCTCGATCGCGTTCTCTCCAATGAGCCGCTCGACGCCGATGGGCGTCCGGAACGAACTGGGGCGCATCAGCCCGACAGCGACACGATGTACGCGCCGGCCGATCCTGCGAGGGGACCGTTGGTGGACGTCGGGTGGAGCTTCGAGGTCTCGGCCGCGGTGAGGTAGATGAACTCCTCGGGCGCGGCCGCGAACCGGGTCGTCACGTCCGGATACGTCTCCTCGGTGACGCGCCATCCGATGCGCATGTTTTCGATCGCACGGGTGACGACGTCGACCCCGACCCCGCGCACGAGCACAGGATCGAGCGCGGCCGCGGTGAGGTGCGCGTTGATCGTCGGCACCGCCCGGAGCATCTCCGAGCAGGCGCGAGCGATGAACACCTCCACCTGGGCCCGTACAGGCTCAGCGAATTCCTCGCCGAGCTGAGCCTGTACGGCCTCCACGGTGACCAGCAACTGGAGTGGCGTATCAGCCATCGAGTCGCTGGCCTCCCACTGCCCCTGTCTCGGTGCGCAGGACCACCGACTCGCCGGTTTCCAGATTGCGGCGAACCCAGACCTTCGAGCCGTTCGGCGCGGTGGACTCGAACTGCTCGAAACGGTCCTTCGACTCGTCGCGCTGCGGCTTGGTCGGGAACTGCGCGGGCACAACGGCGTTGACCGTTCCGACCGCCAGCGCCTCGGCACCGGGGATCGGCGTCACGCTCTGGGCGCGTTCGAGCGGATCGGTCGTGTCGGCCGGACCGTCGCCCGGAGCAGTCACCGACGGCTTCGTGAAGTCCGAGTCGAGAGTGGTGCTCGCGGTCGACGTCGACGGAGCGATACCGAGCTCGGCCGCGACCTCTTCGACCACGGGCGACTCCTCGGTCGTGGTCTCGGGTGCCGCTGTCGCCACGGGCACGGGCTCGGTGATCGACGACTCGTTGTCGGCGTCGAACTTGGCGACGGCGGCGCGCTTGTCGTCGGCGTTGCCCTCGCTGGGGAGCCCGCGTGCTGCGAGCGCCTCTTCGAGGGCGGGTCCGGTCAGCTTGTCAGCCATGGTGTTTCCTTTCGATCGAAGTGCGTTGGGGGATAGCGCCCGCGAGGGCACTATGACGGGTTCAGAGGTTCCGAACGCCGCGCAGTCGAGCTGCGGCCTTGCCGCCGAAAGTCGCGACGCCGCAGTAGAACTCGATACGAGTCCGGTATGCGGGCTTGTCGGGCAGTTCCTTGCCGTCGTTGACCTGGTACGCGTCGACTCCGCCGTTGGTCAGCCCGGTGACAGCTCCGTCGCTTTCGTCCTCGCCGTACCGCACCGCGTACACCGACGCTGCGTCGGTTGCCGAGCCCTGAGTCTCGGTCTGCGGGATGACGTTCGCGCCGGAAGCGGTCAATCCGGCATCGAGCAGTGGGATTCCGTTCCACGTGACCTCACGCTTGCCGGTGAGGTCGCTGCGGACCATCTCCACGCCGCCGATCCGCCGCCCGGCGGACTTGGTCTTCGCGATGATGTTGGAGTTGGTGTACAGCGCGCCGTTCGTGGCGTTCAGCCCGGGAACGGCGGCAACCAGAGAATCGAGCGCGTCGAAGAATCCGTGACGCGTCGAGTCGTCGACGTTGATGCCGGCACCGTTGGTGGCGTAGTCGATCACCTGGTTGCCGGTGAGCCGCTTCCTGATTCCGTCGAAGCCCTTCGGGGTGACCGCGACGTCGCCGTTGAAGAACTGCTCGGTGAAGTAGAACGATGCAGCCTTGATCTTCATGCCGGTCTGGATCGCGCGCTGGTCGTTGAGATCACCGCGCGTCTTGACGATGAAGCGGTCGACGTCGGCGTCGCCACCGAGAATGACCAGCGACTCCGAGGCCTGGACGACCGTGCCCGTGGACTCGGTGTAGGCCTCGTTGACCGAACGGAAGGCAACGCCCGGGAGGCTCGCTTCCTTGTTGTACGCGTACGCGTTTCCTTCGATCGACAAGAACGGGATGCGATCGAGGATCGGATTGAGCTGGATGAACGTCTCGATGACGCCCCTCTGCAGCTTGGTGGTGGACAGCTTCGCTGCCTCGACCAGGGTTACGGCCATAGCCGACCTGCCTTTCTGTCGTTCGGATGCCGCCGGCTACTGGCCGCGCGGTGTTGTTACTTGTTGAGTTCCTTGTAGGCAGCACGCAACGTGCCCGCACCGGGAGTGGTCGCTTCCTCGACGTCCGAGCCCCGAGCGCCCGCGCCCGGGGTGTGGTCGCCTTCTCCGGAACTACGCAGGCTCGCCTTGATTTTCTTGGCGTCGGCCAGCATTTCCTCGTCCGTTTCCCCGCGGACGCGGTCTGCCCAGTCGACGGGAAGTCCTTCGGTGAGAGCTGCTCGCAGACGGCCGTTTTCGAGCGTCAGCTTGCCGTTGTCGGATTCGAGCTGGCCCACCCTGGTCTTCGACTCGTCAGCATCGCGCTGGAGTTTCTGATCGGCGGTGAGCTTCTCGTCCTCGGCTGCCTTGAGCTTTGCCTCAGCGGCATCAGCTCGTTTGCGCTCGGCGATGAGGGCTTTCTTGCCGCCGTCTCCGAGCTTGTCGTCATCGTCGCCGCCAGCGCCGCCGTTGTCGCCGCCGTCCGGATCGCCCGAACCGCCTGCACCGGCACCGCCGCCGTTGTCGCCGCCTGCCCCGCCCTCGGGCTCGTTGAAGAACCGGAGCCGGGGGTACCGCTCCTCGAATGCCGTTGCCGCCGTGCATCGCACACGAGCGGGGCCGGTGAACTGCGGGAGCTTGTTGACCTGCATTTTTCCTCCATCGCGGAGTCGCCCGCCGAGGATCGCCCTGGGCGGTGGAACATCCCAGCCGTCGCGGCGGGGAAGAATGTGCGCACGAAAAAGGCCCCGGAGCGAATTGCTCACGGGGCCTTGCTCTCGTGCGGGTGGTCTAGCTGGTAGGTACCTCGGTCGAGTGGACCGGCGTCATCTTGTCGAGGCGTTTGAAGTTCAGGATGACCGGCTCGAATGTGACCATCCCGCTCGACTTCTCGACGAATATCACCGGAACGTCCATCGCGGGCATACCGGCGGCGTCGAGTGCAGGCTTCTCGCTTCGGATCAGGAACGACTGGCCGTCTTCGGCTCCGTCGACGCTGGCGACGAACGGTTCCATCGATGGGAAGTGGCCGGCGTAGTCGCTTCGCGGGAACTCAAGCTCGACGCGGTGCCGCGCGTCGTCGAATGTGATCATCGCGGTACCTCCTCGATCGGCTTGATGAGCTCTGCTGGTGTGACGAGTGTACGCGTGCTGTCTACGGGCAGCTTGTCGTCGACTCGGTAGATGCGCGCGCCTTTGCGCGGCCCGTGGAAGTCGATGCGCGCAAGGTGATCGGAGGCGTCGAGGTCGCCTGGCTGTGCATCGTAGAACCGGACCTTCCCGTTCTTGCCGACCTCGAAGTTGAAGATGTGCGCGCCGCCGGCCTTCCATTCGGCTGTGATCCATCCGCGCGTGCCCGGACCCCATGCCTGTGCAATGGAGGCGAGGTTCCCCGCCGACTTTGCGGTGAGGTAGTTCTGCCCCGACGACGGGGCTTGGCCGGTGTCCGTCCAGCTACCGAAGATCATTTCGTCGGTCAGTCCCTGGTCGTCGGGCTTACCTGGATGATTCCGGTAGTTCGGGTTCGCGGTGACGTCGTAACCGCGAGATCGGAGCTCGTAGGCCTGCGCAACGCGCTGGCAGTTGATCTGGTACTCGGTCCCGGACAGGTAGTTCGGGTTCGTCGCCCGAACGTCTCGCTCGATCGAGGTGCGGTGCCGATCGAGTGCGCCCTTGCGCTTGAGTCCCGGTAGCGGCCACTCCGAGGTCGGAGCGACGTTAATTTCGCCGGCCAGATGTAACGCGTCCTGCAGATTGCGCCGCCACTCGGCGCGATACTCGGTTGCCCACTTCGGCCCAATCTCGCTGCTGAGATAGAAGATGTCGAAGTCCGGATCGTTGAGCTCGTCTTCGACCTTGAGCAACTTGCGTGCGATCTTCTCGACGTCGTCGATCTTCGCGCGCTTGCCGTCCCGGAGGTCTCTCAGGTTCGCTCGATCGACGATCGCCCGGGCATGCAACGGCATGACGTCGATCGCGGTCTTGTCGGCTACGGCATCGAGCGCGGTCGCGGACTTGGCCACCTTGTTCTGCGCGGTCTTGATCTTCGCCGCCGCCCGCGCTGCCTTCTTCTCCTCGGCCGTGAGCTCGGGCTTTTTCGGCGCCGGTTTCGCATCGAGGTCGATCGACGGTTTCGGCTGCGGGCGAGGCTTCGGCGGTGGTGGAGTCTTGCCGGTGAGCGAGCCACGATTGCCAGGCTTGCTGCGGTCGAAGGCGTAGCCGTTGAGTTCGAGCAGGCGGAGGTATTCCTCGCGTGACTCGGCAATCTCGGCGATCGCTTCGGGCATGAGCCTCGGCGACGTCGCAGGTGTTTGCCCGCGTGAGCGAATCAGCTTGCCTGCGAATCCGCGCTTAGTGGTGCCCTCGGTGGAGATGAACAGGTCTTGGCCGTAGACGTTCGTGCGCGTGATCCGTCCGGCCCCGGTGGAAAGGCCGGCGTTTCCACGGCGGACGTTGACCACCTGGCCGATGTCGGCTCCGGAGCGGATCGCGTCGGCACCGTTGCGGGTGTAGATCTTGTTCTGCTGCTCCTCGGACAGCGCGTCGAAGGCCTCGCGCGGATCCGTGATGAGCTCCGGCGCGGCCTTCTCGGTCGTCGGGATGTGGCGGCACATGCACCGCGGGTGGCGCAGGAATCCATCCGACCAGCGGTAGAACCGGCCCGCGAGGACCGAGCAGCGTGAACAACCACCGACACGAACGAGCCGGGTGTATCCGATGCCCGGGCGCACCGTCAGCTCCAGCATCGTCGACGAGCGGCCCGCGTCGGCCACCTGCGTCAGTACTCGTTCCCCGAGCGCGGTCCTGCCCTTGCCCCAGGCCTCGCGCACGACGGCGTCGTTGACCTCGTCGGCCTGTGCGATCGCCGACTTCGCGGTGATCACCGCGCCGTACAGCAGCGAGTCCAGGGGCCGGCCATCGGAGGCGACACCGACCAGCCTGGACGGGTCGATCGACGCTTCCGGATCTCGGTCGGCACCGATCTCACTCAGTGCGCTCTTGACGTAGTCGCCGCCGCCACTGACCGCGCGAGCTTGCGCGGCGGTGAGTACTCCGACGAGCAGGTCTGCGTTCGCCTCGAACCATCCGTCGAAGTCTTCGGGCGGAGTGGTGCCCCAGAGGTTCCCCGTCGCGTAGATCGCCGCGGCGGTGACCTTCTGCTGGTCTCGGTAGTGGTCAGCCGCCGTCGTTGGCTGCGTTGCCATCGTCCGTCGGCTCCGGAGCGGGTGTCAGCGCCGCCATGGCCGCCATGGCGACCTCGTTCTGCTGCGTGCGTTCTTTGTCGACCAGCGTCATCCAACCGTCGACCTTCGGCGGTGTGGCGTCGGGCAGCATCTCGAAAGCCGCCTGCTTCGGGAACCCGGCACCGATGAGCTTCACGACGCCGTCGATGATCTGGGAGAAGCTCTTGGCCTCGGTGTCACCCCAGATGATCTCTATCGAGTAGTCGTCTTTGCCCTCTTTGCCGCGGGCGATGTTGGCGAGTCGGACGACAGTTTCGAGAGACTCGCCGCCAGCGCGTTTCATCTCTGCGACAAGAGATTTCAGTGTGGATTCGGCACCGGTGAGCGCGTCTCCGGAGAGGTTCGCCATGCGGGTGAGCAGGTATTGGGGCGGAACCTGGCCGGTGGCGAACAGGCTGGTCAGAAAAGTGTCGTACACGCTGATGTAGTTCTGCAGGTTCGACTCGTCCAGGTCGTAGACCTTGGTATCGACGCCGGGAAACACCAGCGCTCGATCGACGCCGATTCTGCCCGGTGAGCGAAGCATCGGCTGCTCGTGCCCGTTCGCGTCGAGAATCGGGCTGCCGTTCTCGTCTCGCTTGACCAGCACGTTGCCCTGCGCGTCGCGCATCACGGGGTCGTAGCCGGAGAACACGCGCTGCCGGAACGCCGAGAACTGCATCGCGAGCAGGGTGTTGAAGCGGATGGTGTTCACCGCGTCCTGCTGCGGCATCAGCGGCTCGATCGCAGAGCGCGGGATTCCGTCGGCGTCGACGTTGAAATCGCAGGCCACGAAGGGCAGTTCGCCGAGGCCGTGCTGGCCCTCGCGGGTCATCGTCCACTCGCCGTTCAATCCGCGTCGCTCGAAGCGCTTCCAATCCGTGGCGTCGTAGACGTAGGTGACCCAGAGGGTTTCGTACGACGCCATGAGCGAGCTCGGCAACACAAGCGAGCTCGGGGACCTATCGGGGTCCTCCGAGAATGTCTTGATCGCGAATTTTCCGGTGAACGGGTCTTCGGGATCGGGCTCGATCCACACGCGCTTGCTGTTCTCGACGGAGATCTTCGGGCGGTCCGGGTTCGCCGGGTTCTTCGACACCGACCAGATTCCGCGGCCGTGAATCTGGGCCTGCAGGAACACGATCTGCTGCCGGGCATCGATGTGGTTCGGCTGGATGACGTTGCGCCACATCTCCAGATCGACCTTGCCGTCACCGCCCATGATGCCGTCGGCGCGCATGCGCTGGACCGGTGCCTTCATTGCCAGACCGAGCCAGTTGGCGATCGACTGCTTCTGCAGCGAGGCGTACTCGGCATTCACACCCTCCGGCGCGAACGGGTCGTCCTGGATGCCCTCGAAATACTCCTGGCGGCGTTGCCACTGCGGGAGCTGCTGCTTGAGCCGCTCCAGACCGATATCGAGGTATCGGCGCGCTGTGCGTACGTCCACGCCACCTCCTGATGCTGTCAGTTGAATCCGTACATGACGTTGGATGTCTTGTTGGCGTTCGCATTCGGCCAACCTGCTGCGCGAGCGTCCGACGCGGCCTCGTGCGCGACGACGGACGCCTGCGCGCAGTCGATCTTCTGATGGTTGGTCGGTTTGCCGAGCACGAACCTGTCACCGGGTTTGGCAACCTTGCGGGCGTTGGCGAAGTGGATCCTGGTGTGCGGGCAGCCGTCGTGTGTGATCCGTCCGGCTTTCAGGTCGGTCTGGAAGCGCACCAGCGCCGCGTGCATGCGCGTGATCTTGTCGTTCGGCCACTCCGACACGACATCCTCGCCGTACTTGAGCGCCCACGCGCCGATCTCGGTGTACCAACCCGACGGGTCGGGGTAGAACCGCGAGACACGCCACGTTCGGAAGATCTCGTCGACCGCGGCTTCGACCTCACCACGCGGGATCTCCCCGCCCCATTCCGCCGGATTCCAGATCGCGGGTCGCCGATCCGGACCGTACCGCGGAGTGAACAGGAACCCGCTGCGCGTCTCCATCCGGATCGCAGTCCAGTCATCGTTCTCCGAACCGTCGAACGCGCCCGCGACCTGCGTACCCTTCGGCGGATTAGGAAGCCAGGGTTGCGGTTTGGGCATAATGCTCGTCCCACAATCCATCTCGCAGCCACACGCCCGACCCGTACGTGTTCCGGTTGCCGAAGAACCGCTCCGCCTGATCCGGATCGGTTTCGTTCAGTTCCGCAGCGTCGGCCTCGATCGAGTCCAGGATCACCCACGGCGAGCCCTCGTAGACGTACTGGAGGATCTTGCGGCGTTCGAGCTTGTTCTTCCAGGACAGGTGCGCTGGCGGCTTGCGGTAGAACTTGAAGATGTCCTCGCGCACCGAGTCAAACGTCTGCTGAGCAGTGGAATTCTGCGAGGTGTCGAAGCAGTTCGTGTACTCGATCGATCGGCCGCCCATACCGGCAGCGTTGCGACGCTGAGTCTGCGCCACGGAGACCATCTTGTTCGACTTGAGGTACAACCCGCTCTCGTCCTGAAGTACCCACGAGACAGGGTTACCGACACGGCCCGACGCGCTCGACGTGACCGCATCTATGCGGTCGAAATCCTCGCCGCCGACGTCTCCCGAAATTCGGATCCAGTTGTCGTGCGGAAACAGCAGATCCGACAGTGGACCCAACCGAATCATCGCCGTCAGCGGCTTCCAGACGTTGCCGACCTGGTCCTGGTTGACCGCGGTGAGCTGAATGACCGGCGACGGGTGCCGGACACCCATCGGCTCGCCCTCGAGGTACGGGTACTCCCAACCGCAGCCACACCCGTGGTCGAGGCAGGCATAGCCGTCGCCCTTGCCCGCCCAACCGCCGAATTCCGACGGGCCCACAGCATGCAGACACGTCATCGAGGCTCCGTGAGGCCCCTTTCCGGTCTTCTGCGGCGCGATAATCTGCGCTCGCCGGTACCTGAACGCCTGATTCAGCAGCAGATCGCCCGTCGACGGCAACTCGGCGTGCGCCCGAATCTCGAAGTACTTCGCCGAGATCCAGAACTGCCAGTCCGACCATACGAACGGATCGCCGCGGCGCATCTTGTCGGGCACTCGACAGTGCTGGCGCACCCATGCCTCGGCCAGATGACCGAGAGTCGGAAAGCCGTCAGGCCCCGCCATCGAGCCCTGCCAGCGAGCGTCGAGGCTGAGGTTGAAGGGGCTGCAGATCAGCGCTGGCCGCGGCAGCCTTCGCGCGCTCGCGCGCCGCGCCCACCTCGTCGGTCGCGATCTTCCAGCCGTTCTGAAGCATCCCCGCCGGAGTGAGGCCGAGCTGATCGGCAAGCCTGTTGACCTGCGTCAAGATCGACGCCGAGCAGTCCGGCTGCTCCGCGCGGACCGACCATCGAACGAACATCGCGATTGTCCGCAGACGCCACAGCTTCTCTTCGGACCAGACTTTGGCCTGAGGCGTCTTCCACACCTCACGCCACACCACCTTCTCGCGATCGGACTGTCCTTCGAGCGGCCACTTCGGTGCTCGACCCTTCCAGCCCGCGGCGGGCAGAAGCAGGTACTTGATGCCGAGACTCTCGGACCTCTCCGAGTTCGGATCGCGGGTCGGACCCGAGTTATTGCGCGCTCCGCCATGGTTGCCGGCCATCTGATTTCGATCTCCTTCAACGGCATCGCGCCGCCTCGGATTCGGTGAGCATCGCGCTCACCGACGTTTCTTGAACCCTCCGCGCAACTCAGCGCCCTCCCCCGCGGTTCATCCCCCCGGCCTCGAAGGGGGTACCCCCCACCCCCTGAGCGCGTCAGAGAGAGCGGATGAGAACGACCCAGCCCTGCCATAGCAGGCGGGCAAACTCGATGCGGGAGTAACGAACTCGGAAGGTCTCTTCGTAGGCCGTCGCGAAGAACAGATCGACACGACCGTCGGCCGCGTCGATGATCAGCTCGGCATCGTCGCTCGTCTGCTCATGCTTGGTCACGGTCGATACCAACCAGTGCGCTGTGCGGGCAGCGAATCGAGCGTGAAGGCCGAGCGATCACCAGTACCGAACAGCATCTCGATCTGCTTGCGCTCGTGGGTGTTGGACCAGTCGGGATAGACGTGCTTACCAAGGAACGGGTTGGGCCACGTGGTCGTAGCCTTCACTGCGTCGAGCTCCTGCCTCATCGTCGCCCCCCTGTTGCTCGGTTGCAGGCCTCGTGCTCGGGCCCTGTCCACTTGGTTCGGTCGTGGTCGTCGTGTCCGAGATCCCATGGTTCGCTCGGGTTGATGAGCTTCGAGCAACGAGAGCAGCGCACGTTCCCGGTTGCGACGCGTGGCTTCCACTGGGCACGCAAGCGGTCATGCTGGACGCCGTATCCACGCTGCTGTTTGGTACCTCTGCCCCGCTCACGTGCTTGCCGGTGGGCGGGGCAGAGACTCTCGGGCTGCATGAGGTGGCAGCCGGGGATGGAGCAGACGCGGTTACGAGCGCGAGGCATCGGGGTAGAACGAATCCATCTGGACGTTCAGCTCGGCGAGGTCGGGATGCTGCGCTACCTCGGCATCGAATCCGTCCTGGTACGCCTCGGCGAACGCTCGCATCGCAGCGCTCGCACGGACAGCGGCAGCAGCGAACCTCAGCTTGGCTGCTTCCATCTCCGCTTGCATGGCCATCGCCCGCAGTCGCAGGTACTCGCGTTCGCTGTTCGACATGACTCGATCATCTCCTACTTCGGTGGTGCAGAGACGATCTGGGGCCCGGTGACGATGTATCCGCACAACAGGCATTCGAGACTGGGGTTGTCATCACCGTCATATCCACAGATCACCCGATCGGTGTGGGGGCACTCGGTGTACTTCGGGAACGCGACCTCGATGCGAGTGGTCACCGTAGCGAGTTCTTCGCGCCCGTATCGATAGGTGACGCCGCTCCTACCCGGCTGCGTCTTGCGCATCTGCACCACTTCGATCCCACCGGGGATGATGGTGACCTGCCTGACGTTGCTACTCAGGTCGAGGCCGAGCTTGGCGAGGAACTCGTCCACGACACTGCGATCGACCTTCTGTGGAATCTCCGCCATGGCCCTGCCTCCTACTTCGGTGGTGCGAACACGGTCTCGGGGTCATGGCCACGCTCGCGTAGGCCTTGCTCCACCAGGGTCAGTGCCGACTCGGGGCTCACCGCGAGCTCCCCGCGGGGCTTCCACTCAGCGCCCATTATCTCGGCGAGTACGGTCTTCGCACCCTCGATGGACTTGGTGACTCGCATCGCCGCGAGCTGGGGGATGAGCTTGCGCTGGAGTTCCTCGAGCTGCTCGGGCGTGGCTTCCTTGCGTGCGGCCGTGATGGTGGCAATGAATGCCACGATCTCGCCTATCTGGCCGGTGGCGCTCACAGCGGTTGCTCGTAGGTGCTGGTGAGCACGGGGCCGATCTGGGTGCGCCGGCCGTTGACTCGGTCGGGTCGCCAGTCGTCGACGTCGCCTGAGCTGGCCTGTGATCCGACGATGAGCAGCAGCGCGTCGAAGGCCTCGTTCGCGCTCTTGCCTGCGGCGTGGAAGGTCTCGATCAGCTCGACCATGGGTGCGGGGTCAATGCCGTTCTGGGGGATGAAGCCCAGTGCCTCGTCATCGGTCACCCACAGGATGCCGATCGACGGGCGGATCACAGGGGTCCAGCGGCCGTGGCCGGCGCGCTCACTCGGGTAGCTCATCGACACCTCTCAGGTAGGGCCCTCGATTGGAGCGCGGCGCAGCGGACGCTTCGTGGTGCGCGTGCTTGCCCGGAGGTGCGTCATGACGGCGGAGCGCAGGTTTGACGCCGAATCGAGGGGGTTCGAGTGGCACGAAAACGGGGCTGCATCCGGAAAATGGGTGCCCTCGTCAGTGCGGGATTTGAGTCCCACTGTACACACGCCCTGGTCAAGAGCGCACACGTTCCGTGCGCGTCGCCAGATCGAGAACATCGCCGAGGCGGTACACGGCAGGGTCGTTGCGGTGAATCCATCGCTGGATGATTCGGCCGTCTCGCATCCACCCGCGCGGCGTCAGCTTTCGCTCGTTGATCCAGCGATACAGGGTGGACTTCGGGACGCGTTTGCCGAGCTCGCGGAGCAAGGACTGTAGTTCGACTGCGGTGTAGTTCATTTCGCGCATCTGGGCGAGGATGTCTCGATCGAGCTTGGCCACGGCGTAGCTCGCTCGGCACCGCGGGCACTGGACCCATTCCTCGCCCTTCTCGGCGTAGAGGTCCGCGTTGCAGCGCCTTTCGCGACCCTGGTCGTATTCGACGTACTGGCAAACACCCTTGTAGCGCAGCTCGGGCAGTTGGTCGATCGCTTTGTTCACTATCGCAATGACGTCGCTCAGGCTGTCGAACATCTCGTCGATCGCCGGGTGCATGCGGAGGTCGTGCGGATGGCACGCGAGCCAGACCGCGAACTCCTCGAAAAGGCGCGTCGGTTGCGTGGACAGTGTCGATTGGTCGTGCCGACGTCCGGTCTTGCAATTCAATGTCATCTGCAGAAGGCCGGGACGCTCGATCGCCGCCAGCAGACTGCCCGACGGCGAAATGCGGGACTCGAAGTCGCGCGACCACGTGGTGATCTCGTTTTCCAGCAGGTCGAACGGCCGCCGGATGGGGACGTTTCCGCTTTTGTCGATCGAGATGGGAAGCGGTGTGTCGGCACTCTTTCCGCCGACGCGGCCGCGGCTCATGCGGTCGAGTCGGGCCTGCGTGATCGTCATGTCCGCGACGAGCCCGGGCACGGACTGGAGCATCCGGACGAGAATCTCGGTGCACTTGGTGCAGATCGGGAGACCGTCGCCGGTTGGCCGGCCGCAGTGAAAGCAGGCGATCGAGCTCATAACTGGTCGTCTTTCGTCGAATCCGCAGCAACGGGATCGGCCGTCAGCGATCCCGTTGACCAGAGCTCGCAATGCCACTGCGACGATCCGTACATCGATCTCATCACCTCCGCCCAAGGCGATGTCGCCTTCGACCGTGCCGCTCGCAAACGGCCCCATCGCCTTGCGCTCCGTTGTGCAACAGTGCTCACCCGTTGACTCCCGTCCAGTCGATCTTCGGTGCGTAGTGGCAGGGCAGCTCGGGTTCGTACCAGCCGAGCTTCTGGGCTCCGATGGTGGCTATGGCGAGTGCGTCGGACTCGTTGTCGTTGTGGATATTCGCGTCCGGCCACAGCTCGCCCATGGCCTTCTCGACGTCCTCTTTCTCGGCCTGACCGTTACCGGTAGCGAAGTACTTGATCGTCGTGACCGAGACCTCGATGACCGGGATTCCGCGGCGCGCAAGGAATCTCGTGACGCTGTACAGCAAGGCGCAGCGTTCCTGATACAGGCCGCTGAACTTCGGCTGTCGGAACGGCATGCCCTCGACCAGCACGAGGCGGATCCGATCGGGCAGAGCCTCGACGATGCGATCGCCCTGGAGGCCGATCCGCATTGCTCGCTGGCTGATGGTTCCGCCGGTGTTCTGGGTGCCGATGGTCTTGAGCTCAGGACGGTTGCGGCCCTCGACGACGCGCGGGTTGCGCAGAATCGCCATGCCGGCCGCGCCCATCGATGGGTCGAGACCGACGATTGCGCCGCTCACGGGGTCACCCACTCGGGGTGGTGAATCCCGCGGTTCTCGATGTCGGCCAGAATTGCGTGGTAGTGCTCGACGACGTCTCCGCCGACCATTGCGGCAGTGAAGCTGGCTGTTGCCCAGCATGTTTCACAGACGCTCATATCGGGTCCACCATCGTCGAGCGAATGGTGCCGTAGCCGTCGACGATGCAGGTGACGTCGGGCTTCGGAGCGTCCTGCATGCGCTGGAGACGCTCGGCGCGGTTCAGGCGGGCGTGGTGCGCCGGAAAGTGCTCCAGCTCATGCCATTCGCCGTCACGGCCTCGCACGCGGCACGGCTGGCCGATGGGTGCCTTGCAGCCTCGGCACGGGATCGTGAGGGCGAGGTCGCGCTGTTCCAGCCACTCGAAACTCCGTTGCTCCATGACGATCACGCCTCCTCGACCACGGGATACTCGACGTACACGTGCCAGACGTACAGGCCGTGGTGCGTCGTAACGGTGCCGAGGTACTCGGCGTATGTCGGTCCGGTGCGGAACGTGATCGGGCTGCCGGTGCCGACGATCCGGAACCGGACTTTCGCCAGCTCCGACTCGTGAGGGAACGCGTTGCGCTCGTACCAGACCTCGAACGCGTTGCCGGACTTCTCGTGGTTTCGATGCTCGGCCACGTGAAGCATTCTGCGGAATCCCGGGAGATGAAATTCGACGGTGTCTTCGAGGGGCAATTCGAGTCGGTGGATAACTCCAGCGGTCAATTTATTCATCGTCAATTCCCCTTCGATTCCGAATTCGAGAGATTTCTTCTGCTGCCTGCCCGACCCCGCGCCGTAGTGAGTTGAGTTCGAAGGCGAGTTCGGTGGGTTGGTGTTGTGGTTGGTGTAGTTGGGTTGGTGTCTTTGGGTTGGTGGGGGATCATGGGTGATCCCCAGACTTGCCGAAATGATCCCCAGACTTTCGCCAGATGATCCCCAGACTCGTTCCAGATGATCCCCAGACTTTTCGTCGGGTGGTCGGTCTGGGGATCATGGGTGATCCGTAGACCGGGGCCTGTGGATAACTCTCTATGGCTCATCGATGATCCCCAGACTTTCGAGGCTGTCGCTCTCTCCGGGCTCCAGCATTTCCAGATCGAACAAATTCGGCGGCACCGTCAATTGATATTCGTCGGCCTGATGCGCCCACCGATTTCCCTGTTTGACTCGCTGAATGAATCCGGTTTCGCGCAGAGTTGCCAGGCCCCTTTTCACCGTCGGCACCGAGACACCCATGACGCGCGCGAGACGGTCCGTACCTGGCCGCACACGCGAGCCGTTCGTGTCCGCGTACGTCGCGAGGGTCAGACCGAGAAACATCGCTCCGGAGGGCATGGAGACACGTCGGATGACTCGCTCCCAGTCGAAGCGATCGATCGGCTGAGCGCCGTCCTCGAGGTCGAAGAGGGGGGATGCGGTCACGAGCTCGGTGCCCCCGATAGATCGAGTCCGCCCTGTGCGAGCCGAGTCGACAGCGACAGATCGAGGTAACTGCGGTTCAGATCGATACCGACGTATCTGCGGCCGTGACGGGCGGCTGCGAGCCCTGTTGTGCCACTGCCTGAGAACGGGTCCAGGACGGTTCCTCCGGGCTTGCATCCGGCCATCACGCAACGCTCGGCCAATGCGACGGGCATCGTCGCGAAGTGCGCGCCAGGGAACGGCTGTGTAGCGATCGACCACACGTCTCCGGGATTGCGGCCCTGGGGGTGAAACTTGCCGTTGCGCTCACCGGAGGGCCCGAAATTGCTCTGAGGTGCGCTCCCGGGCGGTGTCGCCTCGGGCCGTCCCCACGGCTTGGCGATGCTGTTTTCCTTGTTGGTTGCGCCGGACCGAGATCGCCGAGACAGCGGCCGGTCGCCGTCGTACTGCTCGCGTATCGCGTCCAGATCGAAGTGGTAGCTGCGGTTCTTCACGAACAGCATCAGGTGCTCGTGACGGTTGGTCAGGCGGTCGGTGACACTCTCGGGCATGCCGTTCTGCTTCGCCCAGATCGCGTCGTTGCGGAGAATCCAGCCCATGCCCTGGAGCGCAAACGCCAGGCGCGCGGGCATCAGCCGCAGGTTCTTGCTCGGCTCATAGCTGTCACCGAGATTCACCCACATGGTGCCGTCGTCGGCGAGAACGCGATGCAGCTCGTCGAAGATGAACGCGAGACGTCCGATGTAGTGAGTCGGCGTCAGCTCGTTCCCAATCTGCCCGTCGACGCCGTAGTCGCGGAGGCCGAAGTACGGCGGCGAGGTCACGATGCAATCGGCGGATCCGGGTTCGAGCTGCCGGCCCACATCGAGGGCGTCACCATGGTGCAGCGTGACCGTGTCGTCCTGGTAGTAGGGCATCAGTTCACCTCCTGGTTTGCGATGTCGAGCAGCACGTCTGCGTGGCACATCACCTCGGTGCTCGTCATGCCGTTCGGCAGGATTCGCGGGAGCGGGCACCAGCACGCGAGGTCTCGGCCGGCGAGCTTGCGCTGGATCTCGGCGATACTTGGATAGTCACGGCCATACCGTCCGTTGCGCAGATCCCACTCGAAGTACCTGGCGGCGAAATAGCGTGCCGTCTCGACTCCGACGAACGCAGGACCACCCGACCGGTCCATCGGGCTTCCGTGCACGCGAAACCACTTCTGACCGCGCTCGTCGACCTCGGGCGTGATGCAGATCGGGTTACCCCAGATGCTCGGGCGTCCGACGTACACCGCGCCGCGGGGCATCTTCCAGCCCTTGGTTCGCCTGCGCTGAATTCGAGCGGGCATTACGCCACCTCGAACTCGGGCGGCGTCCACAGGCCGAGGGCACCGCTACAGGGGAACGGCTCTTCCAGCGGGCGTGGATTCTCCAGGACCAGGTGCACGATGCGACGACGCTCACGGCCTCCGTGCTCGACGTACGCAGACTCGCCCCACGGCTTGCAGCAGCCGGCCTCGGGGTGGACGTCGACGAGATCGACGACGCCGAGGATCGCGCCGAAGCGGAACGGCCAGCGGACCATTTTGCCGCCGAACATCCATCCCGTTCCTGGCATGGGTGGGTTATGCAGGTGATGCTTAACCACAAACTTTCGGTACTCGGCCGTTACCAACGGTGATTGCTCGCCGCGGTCCGACCAACGCTGGCCGGCGTGAATCGCGAGCGGCCCGCGGTAGTTCCAGTTCTGGGTGCGGTTCTCGATCACCTTGCCGCCGTGCATGATTGCCCATGCCCACGGCTGCTGAACGGTGAGTGCCTTCATCGCTTGGTCTCGCATGCGCGCACCCACTTGCGACCCTCACGCGTCCAGCGGCACCGACTCTTCGAGAACCCGTTCATCGAAACCGTCTTGCCGCAGTGAGCGCAGTGCGCGCCGTTGAGGACGCGTCGCGCGAGAGCCTCGGCGGCTTCGACGGGTCCGGCTTTGTCCTCGACGGTGATGCGAGCTCCGCGGTACTGAGCGTGGGCGTACCAGCCCGCCTCTTCAACAGGCACATTCTCGTGCAGGTGGCCAAGCTCGAATCCGGTTGCACCGGAACGGCCGACGAGGTCGACCGCGGCGCATAGGGCGTCCTCATCCAGGGTGTCATTCATGGTCGTAGTCCTTCCAGGGTGCGGCGCTCGTACGGGCTCACGCGCACTGCGATCGCAATCCCGATGAGGCCTAGCGCGATGACGGCCGACGTCGCGAGGTAGAAGATTGCTGCGGCGCTCATTTGTCGTGCCCCGCTTCCTTGGTCAGTCGTTCGACGTCGGCCGTGACATAGCTGTGGTCCCCGCCTTCCCCGGGGTAACCGGGTGGGCATGGATAGTCCTTACGCTCGCCGTATCTCAGATTGCAGTCCAGGCAGCGCAGGTCCGAGAGCTCGCAGAATGCGTTCCACCGGACTTGCCGCGTCTCCTCGGCGCGGAATTCGCCCAGTGCGTCCGCGTCGGCTTTCGACACGATGACCCAGCCGAGCTCGTCGAGATCCCGGATGACTTCCTCGACGGCGTCGTGGGCGGTCGGGACTCCCACCGCCGCCTGCCAGTCCCAACCGAGCGCCTCGGCGAGCGCCTCGTTTGCTGTCACGTGATGTCCCCCTTGTGAATCCCGCGCGCCTCGACCGCGGCGTCGAATGCGCCGAGGCAGGCTGCGAGGTAGTTGGCGAGGATGTAATCCGGCGTGTTCGAGTGCTTCTCGCGCGAGTGGCGATTGATCACCTCGGCGAGCTCGGTCCGGAATTCGCGTTCGGTGCTCACCGCAGGCCTGCGATCAGCGTGCCGAGACGCTCAACGTAGGTGTAGGGCTGCCCCGGCATCCGATCGACGTGGTAGCTCGTGTGCCGCTTGTCGCGGGTGTAGCCGAGCGACCACTGGTAGGCACCGAGCCAGTCGATCGAGTGATCCCAGAACCGGAGTCGGCCCATCAGCGCCTTGCGCGTGAGATCTCGTATCCACGCGTCCGGATCGACGAGCGACCAGAACTCGATGTACTTCGCGAGCTCGGCGAGGCCGTTGCCGATCGGGAGATCGGAGATCGGGTCACCGGGTGCTGAGAGCTGCCAGAGCTGGAAGTTTCCCAGGATCAGCCGGCCACCCATGATTCCCTGTGTGCCGCGGTTCTCGAAGCCGACGATCTGGTCCTTGTGCCTCGACGGGTCGGAGAGCAGGCCGACGGCCTTGATCCACAGGTTCCCGTGCAGGCCCTTGCCGATCTCGGATGCAACGTTGCCGGCCACCTGAGCGCCGCCGCTGTAGCCGACGATGACCGCCCCCGGGTAGGCACGAATGAGCTCGAGCAACGCCGTCTCGGCCGCGTGCACGCTCGCTCCGAAGCTCTGGCCGTTCCACACCGGGATCGCGCCGAACTGTGCGGACCATTCGAGCTCGACGACCAGGAACCTCTTCGGATCGAGGTTCCTGGTCGCCAGCCACAGGGTGTTCTTGCCGTACGGCTCACCGATACCCCGGCACAGGATGACGACGATTCTGCCGTCGGCCTTGGGGTAGTTCACTCGTCGTCACCACCGGAAAACTGCGGGCCCGCGGCCTTGGCCTTGATCGGGGTGACGTTCTCGCTCTCAGGCTCGCCCTTCTCGTCCGGATCGACGTCGGGCACCTTGCCGTCGTCGTCGAGCATCGAGCCTTGGCCGTCGTCTTCCTCTTTGACGGCCTCGCTCACGCCCTCGACCACTTTCAGGATCTTGCAGTTCGCGGCCCTGCGGACACCGGACTCGGCCATGTCGACGGCGTTGAAGCTCTTCACGCGCACCTTGACCGTGAAGTACCGAATGTCGCCGATGTTCTCCTCGCCGAGAGCCTCGAAGGCCTCCTCCGACATACCGCCGAAACTCACCCGGGCGGTATCGATGAGCGGGCGGGGGTTGCTGACTGTCTTCTTTTTCACCATCGGTTCTTCTCCATCCATTCGAGTGCGGCTTCGGCCAGGATCGGCCAATGAGGGGTAACGGTGATCCGCATGTACGTCGCCTCGAGATGCTCCGCGAGCTGCTCGATCAAATGGGCACGGGCGGCAGCCGGATCCGGCACCGGCGTAAATGGCACGGGCCCGTTGTCGAACGTCGTATCCGTCGACAGATTGGCCTCGACGTCGCGACCGTCGAGCAGGACGCCGACGGCGTGCGTGGCGATCTCCACGAGCGCGTCCAGCCGTCCGTCGATGGCGCGCAGAGCTTGAACGGATGCGGCCTGGCCGTGGGCGAGCGACGAGCTGATGTCGGTGTTGTTCAATGCGTCGAGCGAGGCCTCGAGGTGATCGGTCACGGCTCGACCACCGTTCCACCGGCGGGCTCGATCACGTTCTCGACGAACCACTGATCGGACACGAGCTCACGTCGGAGCTCGGAGATCCACGGCCGCGAGACAAAGCGCACGTTGTACTCGACCGGGTCGCCGACGTGCCGCATGTTGATCAAGCGCCACTGCAGCTCTTCGGTCGAGAGGATCGTGAAGAACGAGATAGCGGCCTCGTTGTGCTCGACCAGTTTGACCAGCGGGTGATCGCCCGAGAGTTCGAAGGCTCCGGCTTTGGTCTGAAACTCGGCTACCGCGTACCCGACCGGGTTGTGTCGGGAGTCCCACGCCCGAATGACGGCGGTCACTGCTGCGCTTCCTTGGCCTGCTCGCCCGCGAGGTAGTCGATCGCTTCCTTCGCCTGCTTGCTCGTCATCTGCTTGGGGTTGATGTACGCCGTCGTGAACGTCGAGTTGATCCACTCGAGTTTCTCGGCCGAGGTGCCGAGCTTCTCGATGTCGAGCAGCTCGCCGAGCCTTTTCAGTTGCGCGTCCGTCGCGGCATCCTTGGGCACCGAATACGACGGCTTGGCCTGCGGTTGTTCCGGTTCTGCGCTCCGATCCGAGGCGGGTTCGGCCGGAGTGTCGTCCATTTTCTCGGCGGGCTTGGCCTGGGCTTTTGCGCTAGTTGCACGCTTTTTCGGCGCTTCCTTCGGCGGCTCGGGTGTCTCGGTTTCCGGCACCGTTTTCGGCTCGTCCGCTTTTCGGTCGGTAACCGGTTCGGGCTCAATAGACTTCTCCGGAGCAGGAGCGGAGACGCCGAGGCGGTCCTGCCAGCCGACGTTCTTCGGCTCGGGTCGATCGACTGTCGACGTCGCCTGGATCGGTTCGGGCTCGGATTGCAGATCTTCGGCCGAGTGCGCCAGACCGAGCAGCACTTCGGGTGCGATCCTTCGGCACACCTCGGACGCGGCCTTCGCGTAGAGCATCGCCTGGGGGTCGGTGACGTACTTCATGTTGCCGACGATCGACACTGTCGACTTGCCGTTGTAGGTCTTCGTGACGGTCACCCAGTCGTCCTTGATGTCTGGGCGACGTTGCGAATCCTCGGTGGAGGGGGTGGGCACGTAGCCGGCCTTCTTCGCGCGCTCGATCGTCCACGTCGACGTCGTCTCGTGCTCGTCACCCCGCGCACGACCCGACACCGTCACCGATTCGTCCGTCGACTCGACGGTCCACACCGAGTAGCCGCGCGCCTTCACGAGCGCAACCATGGTGCGCGCGTATATCGCCGGGGTGCCGTGCACGACGAAGATGTTCTGCAGCGCCTGGATCGGGTTGAGCCCGATCTCCATTCCGTAGAGGATTGCGGCAGTGCCGTTCTCGGCATTGTTCTTGTACATCCTCGGGACGAGATCGGTGTTGCACATCTTCCTCGCGAGGTCGAGGGCGAGGCTCATGGCGTCGGCGTGCTGCTGGAGCTGCTCCATGACGCGGTTCGGTGCCGACTGCTGGTCGAAGATCTGAACGCCGCCGGGTGCCTCGTAGGGTGCAATGTCGTTGGTGGTCACAGGACGCCTTCCGTTGCGTATTTGCTTGCAGCCCAACGCGGCAAGCTGATCTGGTGAATGTCGATCGGGTAAGCCGGCCACTGACCGGATGCCGTGCACTCGGCATAGGTGCGGATACCGCGACGAGCGAGCTCACGGCCGACGGTGCGAGCTTCGGGATCGAGCTCGAAGACGTTGACCGGGTAGGGCGCGGTCTTCGACTGGACGACGAACAGGAATCCGGGATCGTCCGAGATCTCCAGTGCGCGAACGGCGTCGGTGTACCAGGCGTCCTGGACGTGATAGCCGTAGTCGTCGACGGACTTCGCGAAGTGGTGCGGCGATGCGGACACCGCCGTCTTGTAGTCGACGACGTGCGTGCGCCGGCCGAGCTCGGTGAGCCAATCCGGGCGGGTGCGCAGGCTCACGCCCGTCTCGGGGTCGACGTGATACAGCGAGACCTCGGCTCGGCCGTCCTCGAACAGAGTGCGGGCGATCGGGTGCCGCAGGATCGCCTCGGCCATTGCACGAACCGCGTCGTACTCGGAGGGCTTGAGCGGGATCTTGCCCTCGTCGCGCACCGCCTGCACTTCGGCTTTGATCGCGTTGGTGCGCCACTCCTCGGCGTCGATGCGCACGAACTGCGCACCTTCACCGAGAGCGAGCGTGTGTGCGGCGTGGCCGACGTCGAAGTGTTTCTTCGGCGGGGCCTGATGCTCGCGGTCGTACTGGAACTGCGCAGGCGTCGACGGCGGGAGCAACTTGCGAGCTCCGGACGACGAGAGGGTGAGCCGATCGGAGTGGTACTCGACGTCACTGACGCCGTAGTAAACGCCTGGCGCGCTGACGATCTCGGATGTGAAGTCCTTCATCGGAGCCTCCCGACTGAATCGAGAACTGCGGCAGCAGCTTCGACCTTGTTCCAGAACAATCGATCGCCACCGTGTCGGTCAGGGTGCGCATTCCGCCTCGCGCGGCGGTAAACCTGAGCAAGCGTTCCGAGCTCAAGACCCGAGTGGTTGTCACCGGCGATTGTTCTCAGAACCTCCTCGGCCGCTTCGGGGCTGATCAGCGGCGTCGTGGTGGTGGTGGATTCGATCGCCTTCCACCCGACGTACTGCTCGGCGTTCTGGGTGACGCCGTGTCGGTCGATCGCTCGCAGGTCTTCGAGCGAGAGTGCGATCGCGCGGAGGTTGTCCTGCCATAGGTCGTACTTGTCGCACGGAAACGACAGCGGACCCTTGATCGAGTCGGTGATCGCGAGGATGACTCCGGGGTGTTCGGGTCGTGCGTTCGCCCTCGGCATTCCATCCTGGCGAAAGTCCTGCTCGCGCATGGCAATCTGGAGGACAGCCGGTGCGTTGCGCGCCCCTTTGCCGAGCTTGGACAGCTCGCGGTCGAGCAGCGAGAGCGTCGAGCTCCACGTGGCCGAGAACTTCGATCGCTCACGGACGGCGGTCGGCTTGCCGGGCCACGTGACGATCGGGCGCAGGGTGAGGTTGGTGGGATACTCGGTCATGACGCCACCGACTGACTGGCTTCGGCTGCGCACCAGATCTGCACGCGGGTGCCGCCCTGAAACCGAGCCCGGGTGCCCATCGATCGGATTCGACCTTCACGCGCGGCCCGTCTCAAGACATTGCCGAGCGGTCCGGGCTCGAACTCCGCGAGATCGGATGCGACGAACGGCCGGCCGGAATCGATCAGTCGATCGAGCGCGGCGCGCATCTCGACTTCGGGCTTCTCCGGAATGTAGATGCCGGTGCGCAGGCACCGACGCAGCAGCGACTCGCGTTGGACACCGAGCATCTGAGCGATCCGGTCGTGAGACATTCCACGCCCGCGCATCTCGGTGTACTCCTCGCGGAACGCATCCGGTCCGCAGATCTTCGACGCCGTCATGACGCTGCCCACAGGACGAAACCCATCATCGCGACGGTGACGAGCAGAATGATCACGCACCAGACGTCGAGCGTGGACTTCGGGTTCGGTGCGTCGACGATGCGGCCGTGGTCGACCTGGATGTATTCGCTCACCAGTCCGCCTCCTGCTCCGATGCAACCAACGAGTCGAGCTCGTCGGCGATAGCCGCGTACTGCTCGGCCTTCTCGCGGGCGTACGCGGCCGAGTTCGGGAGACCGCGCAGTGTGAGGTTCACCCAGGTGCCCGCGCCGAGCTGCTCGTCGAGCTCCTTCCGGTCGGCGCGGATCATGACGTTGCCCGACAGGCGGGTCTTGGTCAGGACGATCTTCTGGGCGCTCACGGAGTCACCTCCCGGCACTTCGAGCAGGTGAGGGCGACGGACGGGGCCGGCGGGTGCACGTGCGCGACGACCTTGCCGCAGACGGAGCAGGCGAGTGGGATCTTCTCGGCCGCCTCGGTGAAGGCCCGGACGAAACTCTCGACAAGTGCGCTCATCTGTTGCACCCATCGATCTCGTGCAGCTTCTCCAGCGAATCGGCCAAGTCGCGCAATGCTTTCGCTGCCAGGTTGAAGCACACGGGTCGCGACTTCGGGACCGTCATGGCCTGCATGTAGGCGTCGTCGGGGTTGTCGGGGTTCACGCCGATCCCGACGTGGAGGTGCGCGTAGTCGAACAGATCGCCGACCTTCGCTGCCAGCTCGGGCGTCATCTCGACGTCGGTAGCAAGGATCGGGTTCTCGCTGGGCTCGCTCATCACAACCACCCCGCGCTCTGGGATGCGGCGAGCAGGACGCCGAGCAGGGCGGCGGCGAAAATTACTCGCGGTCGGATGTATCGGAAGGCCGTAGAATGTGGGTCTGACATCTTCACTCCAATTCAGTGGGTGTCGCAGGGCCCGTCGAGCACGCACTCGGCGGGCCTTTCTCGTGGGGTCAGGCGGACTGCGAGGGAGTTACCAGCGCTTCGACGTCAGAACGTCTGAATCTGCGCTGGCCACCGGGAGAGCGGATGGCCGAGATGGCACCGCGGGCCTCCCAGTTACGAAGGGTTTTCACCGAGACGCCGAGGATGACGGCAGCCTCACCGATCGCAATAACCTCGTCTGGGTACGTATGGCTATCGGTCATATGGCCGAGAGTAGCCATAGCTACACAAACATGGCAAGCACTAACCCGTGATTGCTACCACTACCTACCCATAGCTCTTGCTGTCTCCGGTAGTTATGGGTAGCTTCTTCCACATGACAATCTCTGTTGATGATCGGGCGTCCGAGAACCCCGAATTCGACTTCGCCGACTGCCTGCGCAAGGTTCGTCGGTCGGTTGCCCAGATGACTCAGGCCGAGATGGCTGCAGAGCTGGGTGTCACCCGCGCTCGTTACGAGGCGTGGGAATCAGGCAGGAACACTCCCGACAACATCGTCGCCGTCGCGAAGCGGATCGAGATGCGCTGGCGCGGACGAGTGACCGCTGCCTGGATGCTGGGTGTGCATACAGAAAACCCCCGTCCGGATCATGATCCGAACGGGGGTCTCAGTGCGCCATCAGGGATTCGAACCCCGGACCCGCTGATTAAGAGTCAGCTGCTCTAACCAACTGAGCTAATGGCGCCGATCCGCACCGCGTGTTCTCTGCGGTGCGGGAGAAACATTAACAGCAGATACCGCCAGATGTGAAATCGGCTGGTCGGAGCGCCTGCTGACTCAGTTGAAGATCCGGCGAACCACGAGAACTGCCACCACTGCGCCGACTCCGAGGAGAGTGAACTTCACTGCCGGCTCGTTGATCTTGGCCACCACGGACTGCTTGGTATTGGCGACGATGTTCTTTGGGCTGGCACGGACGCTCAGCTCGTCCAGGGTGCTGGCGAGCTGATTGCGAGCGGCCTCGATCTCGCGCTCGATCCGGTCGGTGTCCTTGGCCACGTGTCCTCCAACTTGTTGCAAATAGTCTCTGTCGCAGTCGAGCCTAGAGCACGACGACATTTCGATACTCTCGTGCGGTGACCGAATACAGCAAGCTCGAGCCGGGCGACACCGCTCCGGCGTTCACCCTGCCCGATGCCGACGGCAACGACGTCTCTCTCGCCGACTATGCAGGCAAGAAGGTGATCGTGTACTTCTACCCCGCCGCGAGCACCCCCGGCTGCACCAAGCAGGCCTGCGACTTCCGGGACAGCCTTGCCGAGCTCAACGGAGAAGGCCTGGAAGTCATCGGCATCTCCCCCGACAAGCCAGCCAAGCTCGCCAAGTTCCGCGACAAGGAAGAGCTGACGTTCCCCCTGCTCTCCGACGAGGAGAAGACGACGTTGCAGGCGTGGGGCGCATTCGGGGAGAAGAAGAACTACGGCAAGGTCTACGAGGGCGTCATTCGCTCCACGTTCCTCGTCGACGAGGCAGGCAAGATCGAGGTGGCGCAGTACAACGTCCGGGCCACCGGCCACGTCGCCAAGCTTCGCCGCGATCTAGCTGTCTGAGTCCTCACTGCCGGACCCGGCCAGTCGCTGCAGGAACAACGCCTCGGCGACGGCCATCTTCTCGATTTCCGACGGATCCACGCTCTCGTTGGGAGCGTGGATCCGACACCGAGGTTCCTCGACGCCCATCAGCACGATCTCGGCGTCCGGCAACACCTGAGCCAGCGCGTTGCACAGCGGAATCGACCCACCTTGGCCGGCCGTCCCCATGGGATGCCCGAATGCCTCCTCCAACGCCTCGGACAGCGCCGCATATCCCGGCCCGTCGGTCCCGGCTCGAAACGGCGATCCGATCGCTTCACGCTCGACGGTGACGCGCGCATTCCACGGCGTACGCGCCTCCAGATGAGCCACCAGGGCATCCTGAGCCCGCTGCGGATCCGTTCCAGGCGGTACCCGCAGATTGAGCCGTGCCGACGCACGAGGCGAGATCGCAGCAGCAGACCCCACCACCGGTGGACAGTCGATCCCCAGAATCGTCAGAGCGGGCCGCGCCCACACCGCCTCCGCTACCGAGCCCGAGCCGGCCAGCCCGACGCCGTCGAGTACCCCGGCATCGGCACGGAACTGCTCGGCGTCGTACTGGACCCCGTCCCAGGTCTGCGTTCCGTCCAGACCGTCGACCACGGTGTCGCCCTGCTCGTTCCGCAACGTGGAGAGCACCTGCACCAAGGCTGCGAGCGCATCGGGAGCGGGACCGCCGTACATTCCGGAATGCACTTCTCCTGCAAGCGTTTCCACGTGCACTACTACATTCGCGATACCGCGAAGCGTGGTCGTCACCGTCGGCGATCCCACCTTCGTGTTCCCGGTATCGCCGATGACGACCATGTCTGCGACGAACAGTTCGGGTCGCTGCTCCACGAGCGCTTCCAACCCGCCCGTGCCCATCTCTTCCGAACCCTCGCAGATGATGCGCACGCCGACGTCGAGTGACTCCCCCAGTGCCCGTAGCGCCAGCAGATGCATGATCACGTTGCCCTTGCAGTCCGCCGAACCCCGCCCGTACCAACGGCCGTCCCGTTCGGTCAGCTCGAAAGGTTCACTGTTCCACAGTGTTCGGTCACCCGGAGGTTGAACGTCGTAGTGCGAGTACAGCAGAACGGTCGGCGCTCCCGCGCGAGCCGGCCGCGAACCGACGACCGCCAGTGAGCCGTCGACCGTCTCGATCAGTTGGACGTCGGGAATTCCCGCGTCGACGAATGCCCGTTGCACCCACTGCGCCGCACCGGTGCATTCCTCGACCGGAAACTGCCGAGGATCGTGCACCGAGGCGAACCGGACCAACTCTGCCAGCTCCGATTTCGCTCGGGGCATCTGCGATGCGATTGCAGATCGAACGTCGACGGGTCGCGAATCGGCGGGCATGAATCCTCCAAACGAGAAAATGACAGACGGGCCGTAGCCAGTCTGTCATCACTCGTCATACGAAACCGTTCACCGTCAGCCGCCGGAGAGCTCCTGATGAATCCACTCACCGGTTTGCTGCCAGTGCCGATCCCACGCTTCCTGTTCGAGCTGTTCGGGCGACTTACCCGGCTCCGGAATGGGAACGGGAACGGTGAATTGCGGAGGGGCCACCGTGGTCGTTGCCGGCTGCGGAGCCGCCACGGCCTGACGTGGCGGATCCTGTGGCACCCAAGGCTCAGTGGTCGGTGCGGGCTCGACAACCGCCCACGGGTCCACTGTCGGGGGAATCGCCTCGGTCGGGGGAGCAATATCCGGTGCCGGTGGAACGACGGCCGCAACCGGGTCGGACGTGGTGGGGCCCGCCTGCCGAGTCGCCCCCACCAGATCCGTACCGGCGTCGCGTCGATCGACGCTCTGTTCGGCAGTCGTCTCGGATTCATCCGGCAACGTCGCAGCGACCGCGACACCTGCGGAGAGCACCCCGGCCAGCAGCACTGCGGCGAACACGAGCTTGCGCCCGGAGCCTGCCGACCGGACCGGCTCGGCCCCGACGACCGACCGCACGGCAGGCACCGGAAGCGGCGCTACCACCCTGTCGACATCCGCGTCCGCCGCTACCTCTGGATCGGACTCCGCGGCCTCGACGACGGCGATCCGGGCGTCGATCTCGTCCGCTTCCACGACCTCGGTCTCGACGGCCTCGACCTGCTCCGACTCCTCGGTCGCCACCGGCGGTGCGGCCACTGCTGTCGGCTCCTCCTGATGTGCCAGCAGCGCAGCTCCCCGCGCTGCGACCTGGTCCGCATCACCCACGCGCACCACGGGAACGCCGAGTCCGAGGGACAGGATGTCGACCAGGTCTCGACTACTGGACCGGTCGCCGAACAACGCAACGAACTCGGGCTTCTTGCCGGATTGATCGACCACTTCCCACGCCAGGGGGATGGTGCTGCCGATGCGCTCGGGCGACATCGAGTCCAGCGCAGCAGTCTTCGCCGGCGTGATCGAGGCGTCGGCTGCGTCGGCGAGAGAAATGGAGACGCCCGTGTCGCCCATGTAGTACAGAAGGACGGTCTTCGCGTCGGCGAATTCATTCGAGGTTGCCAGCCAGCCGAGGAACGACTCGGTCACCGACGACAGCACTGCGGGTTCGTCGCCGAGGGCATCCGCGAACTCCGCGCGCTCCTCCTCGGTTCGATACACCACTCCCACTGCGTCCACGTCTTCGTCGAGCGTCGCCGCCTCGCTGCGCATCGTCTCGATCGCGGCGGTGAGAACCGAGGCGGCGTCGGGATCGAGCGGGGTCGTCCGGTCGGCGAGAACCTCGCCCGAGGTCGGCTCCAACAGCACTGTCTGCATCGAGCCAGATTCGATCGCTATACCAATAATTGCCATGGCAGTCTCCCTGTGCTCAGGGTGGAGGCACCCGACCATGAACGTCGTTCAGCGGTTCCGAACGACGATCACCCTGCACGGAATTTGATTCTGTTACCTAAACCATACCTGCTGACGGTTACATTGGCCCAGATCGGTCTTGGAGTTTGTCACAGTATGAGGATCCGGCGTTTGTAATCGACCCCAGGATTCTTCGAAACCCTAGGCTGGAACCCGCCTGTTCGAGCCAGATGCGCAGCCTGCGGGCGTGACCTCGCGGACCATTGTGGATATCGAGCACCCGCGCCGGATAGCCTGACCGGGTGGAATCCTCTGCTCGTGCCCAGTCCTCGCGCCGTCTCGACGCCGCGCTCGAGTCGACGGCACAGACTCAGGAGCTCATGCCGCGACGGCGTCCTACCCAGGAACGCAGCCAGCGCAAGTTCGACGCGCTACTGCAAGCCTCACGCGAGTTGCTCAGTGACGTCGGTTTCGAGTCGTTCACCTGCGAGGAAGTCGCGTCGCGCGCCGAACTCCCGATCGGCACGCTGTACCAGTTCTTCGCCAACAAGTACGTCATCGTCTGCGAGCTCAACCGCCAGGACCTCGTCGGGGTGCAACAGGAGCTGGCCGAGTTCGACGGCGAGGTGCCGTCCCTGGACTGGGTGCGCTTCCTCAACAACTTCGTCGACCACATGGCCGGCATGTGGATGACCGATCCGTCGCGCCGCGAAGTGTGGCTCGCGATGCAGTCGACACCGTCGACCCGCGCAACCGGGGTGATCCACGAGCGGGAGTTCGCCGAGCAGGTCTCGCGCATGCTCGGACCGCTCACTCCGCGCACGCCTCGGCATCGCCGCAACCTCATGGCTCAGGTGCTGGTGCACATCGTCTACTCGATGCTCAACTTCTCCGTGCAGGACGGCCAGAGCCACGAGGACGCCGTCGCCGAGCTCAAACGCATCATGATGGCGTACCTGCTCGTCGCCGAGAAGGAGAGCAGGCGCTCCGGCGGCTCGGCGAGCGACACCGAGCAAGCCTGAGCAACCCGAGCCCGCACAGACGAAAGGCCCGCCCGATCACCTGGATCGGACGGGCCTGACTCGTTGTCGGAGCGAACTCACTCCTCCAGAATGGCCACGGCAGCGGCGATGTCACCGTCGTGCGTCAGCGACAGATGAATCTTCACCGTCGGCAGGAACTCCTGCGCCATCCCGTGCAACTTGATGGACGGCCGGCCCCACGCATCGTTGACGACCTCGATCAGCGGATACGGGTTGTCACCGATCTGCGGCGGCCGAGCGAATCGCGATGTCGCCCATGCCTTCAGCACTGCTTCCTTGGCCGCCCACCGTGCTGCGTAGTGGCGGGTCGGATCGGAACTCTTCGTCGCGGCATGACGGCGCTCGCCCGCGGTGAAGCTGTCGCGGATCATCGTCGTGCCGACCTTCTCCATCTGCTCGGCGAAGTCGGACACCGTCACCAGGTCGAAACCCACTCCCAGGATCGCCATCAGATGGCACCCGGCAGACCGGAGGAGTAGACGTCGTCCTCGCCGAGGCGAGCGGACTCGTTGAGCAACACGTTCGCCTCCAGTTCACGTGACGTCTTGGCCGGCGTCCCGTCATGTCCGAGCCGTCGATCGTCGGGCCGCTCGTAGAGGGAGTCTCCCCCCACCATCGCGGAGATCAGCCTGCGCTGACCGGCGATCCGGCGCTCGTTCGCCTTCGCGATGTACTCCGCACGCCGGTCCGCCGGAACGGCCTCGACGAATGCCTGCGGGTGCACCAGGGCGATGAGTCCGGACACGTGGCCGAATCCGAGCGAGGTGAGCAGACCTGCCTTGAGCGGCACCGAGTCACCGAAGCGCAGCGGCTCCCGTGCCCACACCAGATGCTCGAACGCGGTCATCTTGTCGTCGACGCAGTCGAGGCTGCGGTTCGGCGGGATGACACCGTTCGCCAGCACCTGGCACAGGCCGATCAGCTGCCAGGCAGCCGCTCCACCCTTCGAGTGTCCGGTAAGGCTCTTCTGCGAGACGACGAACAGCGGAGCGCCGTCCGAACGGCCGATGGCCTTGGCGAGGCGGGTGTGCAGTTCCGCCTCGTTGGGGTCGTTGGCTGCGGTGGAGGTGTCGTGCTTGGAGATCACGGCCACGTCGTCTGCGCTGACGCCGAGTGCGTTGAGCGAGAGTGCGAGCGCCGAATCCTTCCCGCCGCGACCGGCACTGAGCGCACCGAGTCCCGGAGCCGGGATGGAGGTGTGCACTCCGTCGCCGTACGACTGTGCGTAGGCCACCACTCCGAGGACCGGCAGGCCCATCTCGAGTGCCAGGTCGCCGCGAGCGAGCAGAATCGTTCCGCCGCCGTGGGATTCGACGAAACCACCGCGCCTGCGGTCGTTCGCCCGCGAGAACCGCCGATCGCTGATGCCCTTGGCGGTCATCGCTGCCGAGTCCGCCGTGGCCGACATGTCACCGAAGCCGATGATGCCTTCGTTGCTCAGGTCGTCGAAGCCGCCGGCGACCACGAGCTGCGCCTTGCCCAGCTTGATCTTGTCGACGCCTTCTTCGACGGAGACGGCCGCGGTGGCGCAGGCGGCGACGGGGTGAACCATCGCGCCGTAGCTACCGATGTACGACTGGACCACGTGCGCAGCAACGACATTCGGCAGAGCCTCCTGCAGGATGTCGTTCGCACGAGCATCACCGAGCAGGGTGTCGATGTACAGCGAGCGCATGGACTCCATGCCGCCCATGCCGGTGCCCTGTGTGTTGGCCACCAGCGTGGGGTGCACCCAGCGCATGAGTTCCGACGGGTTGAAGCCCGAGGAGATGAACGCGTCGACCGTGGTGACGATGTTCCACAGTGCGACACGGTCGACCGAGCTGGCCATGTCGGGCGAGATGCCCCACTTGGTCGGGTCGAATCCGGTCGGAATCTGCCCACCGACGGTGCGAGTGAGCTTCATCTTGCGCGGGACGCGAATCTCGGTGCCCGCCTTGCGGGTGACCTGCCAGTCGCTCGAATCCGGGACCGGCGTGATCAGCGTGTGCTCGGGATCCGCTGCTGCGAACGACCGGGCGTCGATCTCGGTTCCGACCACGAACGTCAGGTCGTTGTCGAGGAAGACCGAGGTCATCAGCGGAGCGGTGTTGCCGACCATCGCGCCGTCGTCGCCGTAGGTGCGGATGCCGCACTTCTCGACCACGATGTCGTGGTACTTGTCGGCGATGTCCTCCTCGGGCACCAGGTCACCGGACTCGATGTCATACCAACCCGGCTTTGGATCGTTCTCCCAGGCGATCAGGCCGGTGTTCCACGCTAGTTCGAGAACGCCTGCGGCAGAGAGCTGCTCGTCGACCTCCATCTCGAAGCGGGTACGTGCCGAACCGTACGGTCCGAGCTCGCCCGCACCGACGATGACGACGAGGTCTTTCGGGTCGACATCGAGTGTCGGCCACGCCGGAGCGGTGGTCGTCGTCGACAGCCGCGGCGGTGCGGGCAGTGCCGCGATAACCGAACTGTCCACGACCTCTTCGGTCTTCTCGGCCACGGCCGCAGCTGCGTCTCGAGCGAGTTCGACGAGGTTGAGCTTGGTGCTGGCCAGCCCGCCCGTGAGATCGGCGACGATCGGCTCCTGCGCAGCCTGTCGGCGAGCGGCAGGCGTGCACAGTTCGAGCAGCTCGGTCGCCATCTCGTCGGTCGACCAGGTGCGCACACCCTCGGCCTCGACGGCCTCGACGATGGGATCGTTGCCACCCATCAGGCCGGTGCCGCGCACCCACCCGATGTGTGCGTGGGCGATGGACACCCGCTCGGCCCAGTTCTTCTCCGAGCCCCACTTGGCGACAACTGCATCGAGTGCCGCCTTCGACTCACCGTAGGCACCGTCGCCACCGAACATTCCGCGGTTCGGCGATCCCGGCAGCACCACGTGCAGGTGGGTGTCGATGTCGGTGTCGTGACCGACCTTGGACAGTCCGCCGATCAACCGTTCGACCGACCAGAGCAGCACGCGCATTTCCATCTCGGCGCGAGCTCCGGCGTCGGACATCTCGCCCATGACCCGCGGTGCGGCGAACGGGAACAGCATCGTCGGCGTCGCTGCGGCCTTGACCAAGGTCTTCGCGCCACCAGCAGTGTCGACGAAGTCGCTGCCGATCCACTCGATGAGCGCATCGACGTCGGTGTACGACGCGATGTTGGCCGGAACCACCCACAGCGATGCTCCGCTGCGTGCGTTGTCGCGGTAGAGGCTGCGGTAGAAGCCGAGTCGCTCGTCGTCGAGCCTGGAGGTGGTGACGAAGACCGTCGCTCCCCCGGCCAGCAGCTTGGCTGTCACCGCAGCTGCGATGGACCCCTTGCTGCCGCCGGTGACCACTGCGACCTCGTCGGACCACTGACCCTTGTCCTCGGATGCGACCGCAATATCCGCGATGCGTCCGAAGGTCTCGGCGAGCACCGTCTTGTTCTCGTGGTCGGCCTTGGCCTTCCACCACTGTGCCTGCGACGCAACGGCATTGCCTGCGCCGGCGAAGGACTCGACCGAGATGTCGCCTGCGGTACCGAGCCACAACCGGGCCAGATCCTCACGCGCGGTTGCCCATCGGTCGTCGATCAGGACGGCGCGCTTGGCGTCGAACGCCGGGGCGACGAGGCGAGGCCAGTCGGATCCCAGCTCGGCCGAAACCAGCTCGACCAGAGCGGCATCGGGATCCTCGGCCAGCACTGCGTTGGGAGCATCGGCGAGTCCGAGCTGCTCGAGTACCAGCCGGGCTGCGGAGGCGAGGACGCCGTCGCGGCCGGTGATGTGCTCGGTGAACTCACCGAGAGCAGCAGCGTCGACGGTTCCGCCGGCCCCGCCGCCTGCCTGCGGCATCGAGACTGCGACGCCGCGGCGTGCGGCCACCGCGGCCACGGCCGCGTCGATGACGTTGTCGACTGCGTTGCCGTCGGCGAGAGCGCCGTCGGCCAGGCCGCCGAGTGCGCCACCACGAACCGAGGCACCGTCACGGGTACCGAGAGCGACCTCGGCGGTGACGTGGTGCGCCCAGCCGTCGCCCAGTTCCCAGGTCTTCTTGACGCGATCGGCGATCGAGGCCGGGCGTCGACCCGAGGGGCCGAAGACCTTGCGGAGGTGGTCGTTGATGGAGTCGCTGAGCACCGGACCGAACGGCTTGTAGGTACGAGCCAGCTTGTTCACCGTGCCCGAGAGCGCACCCATGTCGGCATCGGCTGCGCCGTCGATGGCACCGAGCGAGAGCTCGGAACCGAGGTCGACGAGCAGCTGGTTACGACGCGAGGACACGCCGTCGCACAGTGCCTCGATGGTGTCGGCGGGCCCGATTTGATCGAGCTGCAGCTTGGTCCACAGACCGATGAGGATCTTGGTCGCATCGGCCGCGACGAACGCGATGTCGTCCGGACGAGGTCCGCCGGACGGTGCTGCGGCCGGAGCGGGCGCGGGTGCCGCGGCAGGGGCCGAAGCTGCTGCCGGAGCAGCGGCCTCCACCGGTGCCGACTCTTCCTCGTCGGCCGGAGCCGGGTCGGTGTCGGTGCCGTAGATGATCGCAGCCTCGCGCTCGAGGTTCAGTACCTCGACCGGGTGGCCGAAGCGGCCCGGCAGCTTGAGGGTCTGCGACGCGAGGTTCGCCACGGTCGGAGTTGCACCGAGGCCGATCTCGACGAAGCGCTCGACGCCCATGCCACCGTCGGACTCGTCTGCGAACAGCAGGTCCTGGGTCTCGATCCAGCGCACCGGGCTGGCGAACTGCCAAGCAAGCAGCTCGGTCAGAATCACGCGGCACAGGTCGCTCGGCCGAGCAGCCCACGAATCGAACTCCGCGAGAACGGCGTTCAGCGGCTCGGACGGAACCAGATCGGCAATCTCCTGAACGAACTCGCGCTCGAGCGAGAACGGCTTGGGCACCAGGTTCGGGATGTAGCGACCCACCAGGATCGCCGGATCGATCTGCTCGGGGAGCAGAGTCTGGAGGCGATTGCGGAAGTCGTCGACTCCGCCACGCAGCACCGTGGAGTGGAACGGCACGTCGATGCCGGGAACCATGATGTAGGCGGCCTTGCCACCGAACTCGGCACGGCGGATCGCGATCTTCTTCTCCAGCTCGCCGAGGCCGGCAACCGTGCCTGCGATGGCGTACTGCGAGCCGCGCAGGTTGAGGTTGACGATCTCGAGGAATTCACCGGATTCTGCTGCGACACCGGCGACGAAGCCCTGTACGTCCTCGTCGGCCAGGCCGATCTGCGACGGGCGGATCGCTGCCATGCGGTAGTCACTGCGGCCGCTCGCATCACGCGGAACGAGCGCGTGCATGGCCGATCCACGCTGGAAGACGACCTCGAGGACGGCTTCGAGCGGGAGCACACCGGCGACGGCTGCGAGGGCGTTGTACTCACCGACGGAGTGGCCGGCGAGGATCGAGTTCTCCACGAACGCACCGGATTCACGCAGTTCGGCCACCTGTGCGACGCCGAGAACGGCCATCGCGACCTGGGTGAACTGGGTCAGGTGCAGCACACCGTCAGGATGCTTGTGCGTGACGCCCCGCGCCTTGAGCGACGTCGGGTTGTCGCGCACCACAGCGAGAATGGAGAAGCCGAGCGCGCTGCGGGTGTGCTTGTCGGCACGCTCCCACACCTCACGTGCGGCCTTCGAGCGGGACCGTGCGTCCAGGCCCATGCCCGCACGCTGGATGCCCTGGCCCGGGAAGGCGTAGACGGTCTTCGGCGGCGCGGTGCGAGCGGTGGCGACCATGACCAGTTCTCCTGCGACACGGCAGGAGACCTCGATCAGTTCGGCACCCTGGTCGAATCCGGTGCGGTCGACGCGAACGTCGATCTCGGCTCCGGGTCGAACCATGCCGAGGAAGCGTGCGGTCCATGCGGTGAGGCGACGCGGCGGAGTCTTGGTGTCCGCGTAGTCGACTGCGGTGACCGTCTGCTGGGCAGCGGCCGAGAGCCACATGCCGTGCACGATCGGGCTGCCGAGACCGGCGAGCAGAGCCGCGGCGTCGGAGGTGTGAATCGGGTTGTGGTCGCCCGAGACCTGAGCGAACGCGGCCATGTTGCGAGGGGCGACGATGGTGGCCTGACGACGGCGACGACGCGGGGTGTCCTGTGCGTCGGCGCTCACCGAGCCGCCGGCGCGAGCCGGGTCGACGAGCTCGCCCTTGCCGGTGCGTCCGCGAATGGCGAAGCGCTCCACCAGAGTTGCGACGGCGGGAGCGTCGAGCCCCTCACCGAGCATGGCACCGATCTCGACGGTGACCTCGACGACGCGGCCGAGATCGGTGTCGAGCACCTCTCCGGCCGCGGCCTTGACCACGAGAATGGAGGCGTCGGTGGGCAATTCGCCGACCAGGGCGACGCTGTGATCGAGGTGCACCAGGTCGAGCATGCCTTCGATGACGTCGATGCCTTCGGCGTTGCGAGTGGCACCCAGGACGGCGAAGACGGCGGGCCAGCAGGCACCGACGAGGACGTCGGGAACGGCCTTGCCGCTGACGGTCAGCGAGTCCGGCAGTCCGGATCCGGTGACGCCTGCGTGGTCGGCGATCAGATCGGGGATCCACGCGATGTTCAGCCGGGCAACGCCGCTCTTGACAGCCGGAAGTTCCTGGCCTGCAGCAACTCCGAGCAGAGCCGACATGGCCTGCTGGGCGTCCTGTGCGGTGACGACGGGCGCGCCGCCGTCGATCGTCGAGGCCGGAACCGTCAGGCGGATGCGAACTTCCTTGCCCGGAGCGAGCGGAACCAGCAGCTCCACGTGCTCGGAATCGAGCACGGTGAGCGACGAGCCGGTCTGCGGGTGCGCCGCGACGGTCTCGGATTCCACGGTCCAGTCGGCCGGATCACCCAGGCGTGCAACGGGGTTCTGCGTCATGCGAGAGGCCCAGGTGACGTCGGGAGCAGCCAGCACGATACCCAGCAGTCCGGGTGCGATCTCGGCGTGGCGACGGCTGGCGACGGCCGTGGGCTCGATGCCCTCGGCGAGCAGCTGATCTGCGGTGGCCTTCTCGAAGCGATCGAGCAGCTCGCCCACGGGCTCGTCGACGCGAGTGATGCCCGCGACGGCGACGGTACCGGGGATGACGCAGACCTGATCGGCCGAGTAGCGGGCGTCGTGTGCCTGCCACAGCGAGTCACTGCGCCACCAACGACGCACATCGCCGTCGACGACGGGGACGAAGTTGACCGGCTTGCCGGGCATGCGGCACAGCGAGGTGAAGAAGGTGATGTCGGCCGGGTGCAGAACCACGTCGGCGGCGTCGGGGAACTGCGCGAGCAGTGACTTCAGTGCGGCGCGTGGGCGTTCGAGAACCTCGGCGTCGGCGAACAGGGTGGGGATGGGTCCGCGATCGACCGGATGCAGGCGAGCCTCGGCACGCTTCAGCATCTCCAGGAAGCGTGTCCGCCAGGTGATGTCGAGCCACACGGATTCGCGTGCCTCGGTCACGGCATCGGTGAACTCGCCGCCGCAGTCGAATTCGCTGCGCGAGTCGGTTCCGACAGCCAGGTCGAGGTAGCGAACGAGCCACTGCTGGTACGTCATGTCGGCGACGTCACCGAAGAAGGGCTTTGCGGTGCCGTCGAGTGCGGCGATGATCTCGTCACGACGCTCGGCCACGGCGTCGGTGTTGCCGGCGACCTCGTCGAGCAGTCGGCCGCACCGAGATGCCGCATTGTCGATCTCGTGGATGTCGGCACCGAGCTGGCTTCGGCCCGAGGCCATTCCGCCGGTGGCGGTACCGGCACCGACCCAGTCGGGGGTTCCGGGGGTGTCGACCAGAAGCTGCTTGACCTCGGGAGCCGTCGTGGCCTCCAGGGTCGCCATCGCTGCGGTGCCGACGAGGATTCCGTCGAGCGGCATCTTCGGGTAGCCGTGCACGGCCGACCAGGTACCGGTGAGGTATTCCGCTGCCCGCTCGGGGGTGCCGATGCCGCCGCCGACGCAGACGACGAGGTTGGGCCGTGAGCGCAGCTCGGCGTAGGTGGTCAGCAGCAGGTCGTCGAGGTCCTCCCACGAGTGGTGTCCGCCTGCGCGGCCGCCCTCGATGTGAACGTTGACCTGGTAGGACGGAACCTCGTTGGCGATACGGATGACGGCGCGAATCTGCGCGACGGTGCCGGGCTTGAACGAGACATAGCTGATTCCGGCCTCGGACAGCTCTTCGATGAGAGCCACGGCCTCGTCGAGCTCAGGGATGCCTGCGGTGACGACGACGCCGTCGATGGCCGCACCCGCTGCGCGAGCGCGCTGCACGATGCGGCGTCCGCCGAGCTGCAGCTTCCACAAGTACGGGTCGAGGAAGAGAGAGTTGAACTGGATGGCGCGGCCGGGCTCGAGGAGGGTGGAGAGCTCGGCGACACGATCGGTGAAGATGTCCTCGGTGACCTGGCCGCCACCGGCCAGCTCGGCCCAGTGGCCTGCATTGGCAGCTGCGGCAACGATCTTCGCGTCGACCGTCGTCGGCGTCATGCCTGCGAGCAGGATCGGCGAACGTCCGGTCATCTTGGTGAACGAGGTCTCGACCACGACTCGGCCGTCGGGCAGCGTGACCGGCGTGGGGGCGTAGGCAGACCATGCGGGCTGGACCTCGGGAGCAGCTCCCGGGGTGAGCAGGTTGCGGTGGCCTCCGCGTGAGGACGCGGCGATGATGCCGACGCCCTGTCCGCGCAGCGCCGGAGTGGTCATGCGGGTGAGCAGGTCGCCCGGACCGAGATCGAGAATCCAGTCGGCACCGGCGTCGACGACACCGTCGATGGCGTCGACCCAATCGACGGAGTCCACGAGGATCTTCTGCGCAAGGTCGCGTGCGAGCTCGACATCGAGTCCACAACGCTGTGCCCAGGCGCTGACGAGTTCGACAGCGTCTGCCAGGGCGGGATGATGGAAGCCGATCTCGACGGGAAGCTGCTCGAAGACCGGGGCGAACACGGCACCGCCACGCTTCTTGGCGTCGCGGTCGCGCTCTTCCTCGGCAGCGATCTGCTCGCACTTCTCCTGCACGCGGGCCAGCTGGGCGGGAGGTCCCGAGAGTACGACGCGACGGCGGCCGTTGCGGATGGCGAGGGCTGCGGATCGCTCCGGCGCTCCGGCGATCGCGAGTTCGGCGATGATCGACTGCAGTCGTGCGGGTTCGACGTTGGCAACCGAGACCATCGGCGCGCGGTCTCCGGCACCGATGATGCCGCGGCGGCGGCCGACGAGACCTGCAGCGGCACCCACGAGCTGGGCGATCGCGAGGAAGCTCGCGTCCTTCGCGCCGTCCGCTGCGACGGATTCGGCGGCGATGAGACCCTGCGAGTGTCCGACGACCTTGACCGGCGGGCTCTGGGCGGGATCGAGTCCCTGCAACTTCAGTGCGCGCAGTGCCGCGACCTGAGTGAGGAACACTCCGGGCAGCGAGACGGCAGCGGAGGTCAGTGCAGCCTCGGAGGGTCCGTACGAGCCGGCGGTGTCGTCGTCGGCGAGGTCCTGTTCGAGCATCCAGCCGATCGGGTCGAAGCCGACCGAGCGTACGACCAGCAGCTCGTCGGCAACGGGTGCGAGAGTGACTGCAGCCTCGTTGACGAGATCGGTCAGTTCGGGTTCGAGCGCGGAGTCGCGAGCCAGTTCTTCGAGGGAGCTGAGCCACGGTGCACCCTGGCCACCGAAGGCCAGTGCGTACGGCTCGCCCGCGGCGAAACGATCTGCCAGAGTCCGAGAGCCGCCATTGCTTCTAGGGGATTTGTCTGCGTTGCCGGTGCTTCGCGAACCTCGTCCGTGTGATGGTGTGCTCTCGTTGATCGTCAAGGCTGAAGATTCCTCTCGTGGACGCCTCGGGGGTCGGGGCGTTCGCTGTGATGACTGCCCTGGCGCGTCGTGGGCAACAGGGTCGAAGCGGTGAGCCGGTCCTCGTCGACAGGTCTTCTCCGCGCTGCTCAAGGTTGACACAAAATCATGAGGAAATCCTCAGGTTTGCTCGGACGTCCGAGTGCTACCAGCGAGTACGTCGCTCGAACCGGCTTTACTTTTTGTTTACCCGACCCATCGGTAACCCGCATCCACGCTGGCGAGAGCATCGGGCGCGACGTCAGAACATGAGGAAAGCCTCGCATTTTTCGTTATCTTTTCGTGATGTGATCTCGAGCACAGACGAGCGCCACGCGACCTTGTCGGTGCGGTCCTCTACCTTGTGCGAACGAGCCGCTCATCGCCGAGAGCGGTCGACGAACTCCGGGGGGAATTCATGTATTCATCGGTAACGGACATCTGCACCGTGGACGAACTCGACGCGATGATTCTGCACATCGAATCGCATGTGCCGCAATCGCGTTCGCCGCATTGGACACCGGGATGGCGCGGCGAGAGCGAGGCGGCGTTGCTGGATGCGATCTTCTCCGCACGGGCTCCGTACGGGAGCCCGACCAGCGGGGTCCGCGCGGTGGTCCAACGATGGAGATCGCATCGCGGCGATAACCGACTCGACGACTTGACAACCCTCGCCGAACTGACCACTACTCCGGATCTACCCGTGGAGATTCTGTCCAACCGTCAACTGGTTCCGGGAAACAGTCGAACCAAGGCAGCTGCTGCAGCCGTAGCGGCACAGACGATGATCTCGGTGGGGTTGAGCTGTTCGACCGACTTCGAGCAGCACACGAAAGAACAATTCGAGGCGTTCCGCGCGATCCCCGGTCTCGGCGAGACCACCTGGGAGTGCATGCTCGTCAATCTCGGCGTGCGTACCGACAAGGCGACCGCCCATTCGAACTCGTTCGTCGCCGACGCTCTCGAACCCCTCCACCGGAACCTCGCCGCCGGAATCGCCGAGGACCGCTCCCCCGTGATCCTCACAGCGGCAGCGAACGCACTCGGCATCGATCTCGCCTCGCTCGAGCATGCCGTGTGGCGATACCAGCACAAATCACGCAAGCCGAAGCAGCGTCACTCCGAAGCGGAACTGCGATCGGCATCCTGACCGCGAGACACCAGTGCCTCCACGCCGTCGAGAATGCACTCCAACCCGAACCGGTAGGCGTGCACGGGGTCGCTGGCGGCGTCGTACGACGTCGCCGCGGCCGTCCCGACCCGAGACGACACCGGAAATCGTTCGCGCTCCATGACCCGTTCGAGGATCGGCGCGGTAGCCGCCCACCACTGGGCGTCGGACATGCCCGACTGTTCCTTGACACGCGCCACGCCGGCGAGGGCTCGCGCGGTTCCGGAGACGTGAGTGAGTACCAGCGTGAGAACGGAGTCGATCTCGACGTCGCTCAGGCCGATGCCGACCAGGGGACGCAACTCGGCCTCGTATTTGTCGTTGGTGTGCGGACCGAGCACGGGGCGTGCACCCTCCGCTTCGAGGAGCCACGAATGCCGTTGGTACAGAGTCCAATTGCGCTCGGCGACGAAGTGCATCGCGGGACGCCATCCGCCAGCTACGGAGGACGGCTCGTCGACGCGAGAGTAGAGACCTGCAAGCGCTCGATCGATCATCAGGTCGGCCAGGTCCTCCCGACCCGGCACATGCGTGTAGAGCGACATCGCGCCGACCCCGAGATGCTCGGCCACGTTCCGCATCGATACCGACTCGAGGCCGTTCGCATCGGCCAGTTCGATGGCGGCGTCGACGATCGCATCCACGCTCAGTCCGGTGCGACTCGGCTTGGCGTCGACTCGCCACAGCAGCCCGAGGGTCCGGGCCGGGTCGAAGGGGACGTCCTTTTTCGATGCCACTCGCCGAGTGTAGCGGGCGCCGTACGGTGTACACCTGCAACGTTCGCCCGCACCGGCGACGGTGACCGCCCAGGTTGTAGACTTCATCGGCACGCGCGAGTGGCGGAATTGGCAGACGCGCTGGATTTAGGTTCCAGTGTCTTCGGACGTGGGGGTTCAAGTCCCCCCTCGCGCACGACGGTCGTTCGACCCGGATTTTCTCGAGACTTCTGCAGGTTCCGACGTGTGAAGGCGGCTCGAATGTCCAGCAACCCCGACGACGACGCGATCTTCGCCGAGATTTCCGACGAACGACGTTCTCTCGCAACGACTCTCGAGACGCTCACTCCCGAACAATGGGACACACCCTCGCTGTGCGAGGCCTGGACGGTCCGCGACGTCGCCGCCCATCTGGTGGTGCCGCTGATCGTCCCGCTCTGGCAGTTCGGACTGGTCATGGTGCGTACGCGCGGCAACTTCGACCGCGCCAATCAACTGATGACCACGCGCGTTCGTCGCGAGCATGAGGACGACTTGCCCGCCTTGCTCACCGCTCACGCAGACAAGAAATTCACCCCGCCCGGCCACGGTCCGCTCGCCCCCTTGTCCGACGTCATCGTGCACGGACTCGACGTGTGCAGGCCGCTGGGCATCGAACACCACGTCCCCGAGCAACGCATGATCACCATGCTCGACTCCCTGGTACCCGCAACCGGCGCGGCACCGTTCAAGGGCCCCGAACTTCGGCTGCAATGGCGCGCGACCGATCTCGACTGGAGCCGTGGCGAGGGCCCGGTCATCGAAGGAACGGCCGGCACCCTGGCACTTGTTCTGACCGGACGGAGCAGCGCTCTCGCCGACGTGGCCGGGCCCGGGGCCGAGCAACTCGCCCAGGCACGGGCCAACCGTCGTCGGGCATGAGTCGCACCCGAGCCGTCCATGGTGAGAATCACCGCCGGGCCGCAGCACGCGACTACCTCCAGTAGTAGTACCTCCGGTACCGTCGAAGGGTGACTTCTTCCCGCCCGAACCGTCGGCCAGCATTGATTGCGCTGGTCATCGTGTCCGCGGCGGTTTGCCTGGGACTCGGCTGGTGGCAGTGGGAACGCTTCGAGGCAGTAGGCGGCAACGGTCAGAACCTCGGATACGCGTTCCAATGGCCCCTGTTCGCAGTGTTCGTGGTCTACGCCTACCGCAAGTTCGTCCGCCTCGAGGACGAGGACTCCGACGAGGCGGCGGCAGTGCGGCCCGACGGACCCACCGAGGTGCCCCTCGACCTGCTCCCCCAGCGGCAGGCCCCGGCGGCCGACGCCAGGGACCTCGACGATCCCGAAGCCAGGCAACTGCTCGAATACAACAGCTACCTCGCGGAGCTGAACGAATCCCGCGGGACCGACAGGAGCACCACGTGAGTTCGGCACCGGACAAGACGCAGGCGTCTGCGAACAAGACCCAGAAGATCGCTTCCGCGTTGCTGCGCTATCGCGTTCTGGCCTACGCCACGGGAATCTGGCTGCTCGTTCTCGTGACCGAGATGGTCGCCAAGTACGTTTTCAAGGTCGAGAACGTGCCCAATTGGATTGCCGTCGTGCACGGTTGGGTCTACCTCGTGTACCTCGTGCTCACGGTGGATCTCGCCATCAAGGTGCGGTGGCCCGCCGCCCGCACGATCGGCACACTGCTCGCCGGGACCATCCCGTTCCTGTCCTTCTACGTCGAGCACAAGCGCACCAAGCAGGTCAAAGCCGACTTCGGCGTCTGACGTCAGCAGTCGACCGGCTGCGCGTTCTCCGGATCCAATGCGTTCTGCACCAGCCGCTGAGCCAGCGGATCGTACGAGATTCCCGTGTGCTCGACGACGTTGGCCGGGCACAGGTCCTGCAACACCACGTTCGTGTTGCCCGCGCCGCTGAGCAGTGACGCCGTGTACGGAACGACGATCTGGTCGTACCGGGTGACGATGGTGGTGTAGTCGATACCCGAGACGGTGTCGCTGCCCTCGTTCAGACGCTCGAGCACGTCGTCCTGGGTCGGCGGGCCCGCCGTCGGGTGGTTCGGTGGAGACAACGCCACGATCCGTGCCACCGTGTGGTCTCCGCCGAGGAAGCGGGCGTAGTAGCGCGGCACGGTGCCGCCCTTCGAGTGCCCCACGATCGACACCTTCTGCGCGCCCGTCGACTCCAGTACGGAATCGACGAACATCGACAGTTCCGCGGCACTCTCCGGAATGGGTTCGAGCGCACCGAACGCCCGAACCGGCCCGGTGTTGCCGTAGTCGATGGCGAACACGCAGTATCCGGCCTCGGCCAGCGTCGGCGACAGCGATGCCCAGTTGTCGTAGGAATTCTCCAGGAACCCGTGCACCAGCACCACCGGCTCGGGATGTTGCGCGCTCGGAACACACGAGAAATCGTTCGCGCCCGGAGGCGTCACGCCAGGGTGCGCGATCGAATAGGCGAGGGCCTCGGCGAAGGAGCCGGCCGCGGGTGCCGCGTCGGCCGGGGTGCCCGCCAGGCACAGTGCGGCTGCGGCGGCGAACACAACCGACGTCCGCATCGAAACGGTTCGCATCGCCACGAGCTACCGCCCCGCCAGCTCGCCGAGGCTCGGAACGAGCATGCGAAGCGCGCGACCACGATGCGAGGCGGCGTCCTTCTCCTCCGGGCTCAGCTGCGCGGCGCTGCGGCCGTCGCCCTCGGGCACGAAGATGGGGTCGTAGCCGAAGCCGTTCTCCCCTATTGGCTCTCGGCCCACTACCCCGCGCCATTCGCCCCGGACCACCGTCTCGGTGCCGCCCGGAATCACCAGGGCACACGCCGAGACGAATGCGGCTCCGCGACGCTCGTCCGGGGTGTCACTCAACTGCGCCAGAACCAGTGCGGTGTTGGCCTCGTCCTGCCCGTGCGTACCGGACCAGCGCGCCGAGAGCACCCCGGGCATCGCGTTCAGGGCATCGATCTCGATCCCGGAATCGTCTGCCACACAAGGCATTCCGGTGGCCGCCGCGCCGTCACGCGCCTTGGCGAGCGCATTCTCCTCGAAGGTCGCTCCGGTCTCGGGAGCCTCCGGGAACGGCGGCACCTCGTCCAGGCCCACCAGTTCGATTCCGGCCACTCCGGCGGCGTCGAGCACCCGCCGGAGTTCGCGCAATTTCTTCGCGTTCCGGCTCGCGACCAGAAGCTTCGACTCAGGCACCGAACTTCTTCTTCGATTCCGCGGCTGCAGGCTCGGGCAGTTCGCCGGGATACGGCAACGCCAAGGCTTCCTTCTGCACCTCGAACAATTTCTCGATACCGACGAACGCGGAGTCGAGCAACTTGTCGAGTGTGGTGCGCGGGAACGTCGCGCCCTCCCCGGTTCCCTGGATTTCCACCAGCGTGCCGGTGTCGGTGGCGACGACGTTCATGTCGACCTCGGCGCGCGAATCTTCTTCGTAGGGCAGATCGAGGCGCACTCGGCCGTCGACGACGCCGACGCTGACCGCGGCGATCATGCACGAGATCGGCTGCGGATCGGCCAGTCGTCCCGCGGCGCGCAGATAGGTGACTGCGTCGTTGAGAGCGACGAACGCGCCGGTCACAGCCGCGGTGCGGGTACCACCGTCGGCTTGGAGTACATCGCAGTCGAGGGCGATGGTGTTCTCGCCGATCGCAGCGAGATCGATGCATGCTCGCAGTGAGCGTCCGACCAATCGAGAGATTTCCTGGGTGCGGCCGCCGACCTTGCCCTTGACGGACTCGCGGCCGTTACGGGTGTGGGTTGCAGCGGGGAGCATCGCGTATTCGGCAGTGAGCCAGCCGAGACCGGATCCCTTTCGCCAGCGCGGCACACCCTCCTCGACACTGGCCGTGCACATCACCCTGGTGTTGCCGAACTCGACCAGCACCGACCCTGCCGGGTGGCTGGTGAATCCGCGGGTGATCTTGATGGTGCGGAGCTCGTCGTCCGCCCTGCCGTCTTCTCGTCTGGACACGACTCGAAGCCTAGCGCGTCGTCAGACGGTGAAGACGTCCCCTGGCAGTACCGCGTGCACCGGTCCGCTGAACTCTGCCTTCGCCTCGGCGATGACATCCTCCCGTGAGGTCCACGGCGGAATATGCGTGAGCAGCAGCTCCCCCACCCCTGCATCTCGCGCGATTCGGCCGGCCTCGGTTCCGGACAGGTGCACTCCCTCCGGCCGCTCGGGACTGTCGGTCCAGGACGCCTCGCACAGGAACACGTCGGCTCCGTCCGCCAGTTCTCGCACCGCCTGGCACATTCCCGTGTCTCCGCTGTACGCGAACGTGCGGCCTTGCGCGGTGGTGACACGCATGCCGTAGGACTCCGGCGGATGGAACACCTGCCGAGCCAGAATCGACAACTTTCCGAACTCCACGGTGCGGCCGTCCACCCAGCGACGCAGGTCGATGGTGTCCGACATGTCGTCGATCTGCCCACCGCACTCGGCCGAGGCGACGCCGAGCCGGAACGCCGTGTCCTTCGGTCCGTAGACGATCGCTCGTCCCTCCGGCGGAGTGGGATGGTAGCGCCGCCACACCAGCAGCCCCGGAACGTCGAGGCAGTGATCGGCATGCAGATGTGAGAGCAGAACACTCACATCTCCCGGATCGGCGTAGCGCTGCAATGCCCCGAGGATGCCGGGACCGAAGTCGAGGACGACCGGGGAGGTCTCCTCTTCTTCCAGCAAGTAGCCCGACGCGGGCGAATCGGGTCCGGACACACTGCCCGAACATCCCAGGACGGTAATTCGCATGAAAGCCATGCTGCCACGCCGAGCGCATCGCTCGAAACGTTCGGGCAGTATTCACAGCGCGAGTCGGCGAAATTCACCGTAGGCGACAGCTGTGTCCGTAGTTACCCAGCGCCTACGGAGTGGGCCGGTCGAGCGACTTCATCCGCGCCCGCTCGGCCCGCGCATCGGCGGACAACAGTCGAGCGGCAACCACTCCGCCCACCGCGCCGAACAGATGTCCCTGCCACGAGACGTTCGGCTCGCTCGGAAGGATGCCCCACAGGGCGCTGCCGTACAGGACGAACACCACGACGCCGATCGCGAGTTGGCCGAGTCTGCGGGTGAAGAAGCCGCGGACGAGCAGGTAGGCGATGAAGCCGAAAATCAGGATCGAGGCACCGATCGTATTGGTGTACGAAGAGGCCGTGAGCCAGGTACCGAACCCACCGACCACCCAGATGACCCCGGTGGCCGCCAGCCCACGCGCCGGTCCGGACAGCAGCACCAGAAACCCGAGTACGACGATGGGCACGGTGTTGGCGATCAGATGCTGCCAGACGTCGTGCAGCACGGGCGCGAACAGAATGCCCCACAACCCCTCGACCGAGCGCGGCTCGATACCGTTGCGTTCGAGTCTCGATCCGCTGGCCACATCGATGAACTCGATGACCCACAGCAGCACCGTGAATGCTCCCACCAGCATGGCGGCCTGCATCCAGACCGGCCGCTCACGCTGGGCAGGACGGTTACTGATCTCGCTCATGATCGCCTCCGAATTCGGTCCCACCACGGTACCGAACAGAGGTGACAGGCCCGCGTCCCTCAGACTCCCGAGCCACCGAACGCGGACGTGAAGATCTGGCGATACGTAGGAATGCCGGCCACCGAGGTGGCGTCGAGCAGGGCCCGGACGATGGCGCGCTCGACGACGATCGCCGCGGCCTCGGTGACCGCGGCCAGTACCGGAAGTTCCACCGAGAACGCGGCGGGTACCGAGGACTCCGGGCCGACGGGTCTGGTGCCGGTGGACACGGCGAAGATCGTGTCGCCGTCGAGTGGGGAATGTGCCGGTCGAACGGCACGCGCCAGACCGTCGTGACCGGCGACGGCGATCCTCTTGCACGACGCCGACGACAGCGCAGCATCGGTGGCGACAACACCGATCGTGGTGTTGAGCGCGGTGCCCTTGGGTTCGAGGGCGAGCGCGGCCCACAGCTGGTTCACATCGGGCTTGCGCATACCGAACGCCGCGGGCCCGAACGTGCCGGTTCCCCACAACAGCCCCGTGCGCGGATCGAACACGGCCCCCACCGGATTGGCCACCATCAGTGCCGCCACGGTGACTCCGTCGGCAGGGCCACCCTCGATCACCGTGCTGGCGGTACCGACGCCGCCCTTGAGCACTCCGGCGCGAGCACCGACTCCTGCTCCGACCGATCCGGTCTCGAATTCGGTTGCTGCTGCGGCGGCAGCGAGGTAACCGAACTCCGCCGTCGGACGCGCCGCCCAGTCGCCTACCGGAAGATCGAAGATCACTGCGGCCGGCACGATCGGAACGACATGATCGGGACTGCCCATCGGAATGCCCTGGCCGTGCTCTTCCAGCCATCGCATGACGCCGTCCGCGGCCGCCAGCCCGTAGGCACTGCCCGCGGTCAGCAGAATCGCGTTGACGTGCTGCACGGAATGGCTCGGATCGAGCAGATCGGTCTCGCGCGTTCCCGGCCCCCCGCCGCGAACGTCGACCGCGGCCGTGGCACCTCCGAGAGCACGTACGACGGTGCAGCCGGTCGCCGAACCGGACCCCATCGTGGCGTCGTCGTCGAGGTCGTGATGATGGCCGACCAGCAGACCTGTCACATCGGTCAGGCTGTCCCGTGGTCCGGGTGTCTGGAATGCAGCGGTCACGCGCGCGTCCTAGGGAATGAGGACCTGCACGAGAGAATCCTGCATCCAGGTCAGCCAGTGATACACGTCGAGATGCGGAGCGCGAGGATCACCCTCGTCGAGGACGTCGGGCGTGTCCGCGCTGATCCCCAGCGTCGTGCCGAGCGCCAGCCTCACGTCGTTGAGGCCGGTCAACCATGCGTCCGCCTGCTCCTGGGTCAGCACGATCTTGCCACCCGACTCGGGAACAGTGGCCAGGATCATCGATCCGGCAGCCAATTTCTCGTCGATGATCTCGGGCTCGTGAAGTCCTCGGAGAGCCCCGTTGAGATCGGTCGGATCCTCCTCGTCGCGGTCGGGATCGGCGCGATGGAAGTCCGGCAGCAGCCGGGCCAGTGCGGCATCCTCGGGCGGACTGTTGTGGCCGGTCCGCAGACCGGTCAGCGCTGCGAGCTCGTCGGTGGGAGCGGCGGCGGAACGGTCACGCAGCAAGCCGAGAACCGAGCCGACGAGAGACCGAAGCACGGCAGCCTCACGCGCATCGATCTCGGATTTTATCTTGACCCCGGACAACGAATTCCGTCTCGTCCACGTGCGCACTGTTGCTGATGTCCTTCACTGACGAAAAGGTGGTGAGCTGGTTACTTGTCCTGCTGCATGGTGGCCCACAGACCGGCCGCGTGCAGCCGTCGAACATCGTTCTCCATCGCGTCGCGCTCTCCGCTCGACACCACGGCCTTGCCCTCGGAGTGCACCTGCATCATCAGCTCGGTGGCCTTGGCCTTGCTGTAGCCGAACAGCTTCTGGAACACATAGGTGACGTAGTGCATCAGGTTGACCGGATCGTCCCAGACGATGGTGACCCAGGGGGTGTCGTGCGCTTCGTCGGCCGCGACGGCCTCGGTCTGTGCCGGGACCGCTTGCGGAGACGCGGCGACGACGTCCCCTGCCGAGAAGCCGTCCACGGGCAGAAGCGATCCATCCACCGTCAACCAAGGCATGCCCAACAGGGTACGGCGTATCGGGCCAGCGTCCCACGCTCGCCCCTTCGCTCGTAGTGTGTGCGAGGTGAGCAACGATGCGACCACAGATCACGCGAATCCCGGCGACGGTGCCAGCACAGCACTGCTGACCGATCAGTACGAGTACACGATGCTGTCGGCGGCCCTGGCCAGCGGTTACGCAGATCGAATCTGCAGCTTCGAGGTGTTCGCGCGCAGGTTGCCCGGCGGTCGCCGATACGGAGTCGTCGCGGGCACCGGACGCATCCTCAATGCGATTGCACGTTTCCGCTTCGGCCAGGAGGAGTTGCGGATCGTCGCCGAATTCCTCGACGCCGAGACCGTCGAATGGCTGCGCAACTACCGCTTCACCGGCGACATCGACGGCTACCGCGAGGGTGAGCTGTACTTCCCGGGCTCTCCCGTTCTGACCGTTCGCGGCACCTTCGCCGAGTGCGTCGTCCTCGAAACGCTCGTGCTCTCCATCCTCAATCACGACAGTGCGATCGCATCCGCGGCAGCACGGATGGTGGCGTCCGCGAAGTCCCGTCCGATCATCGAGATGGGATCGCGTCGCACCCATGAGGAAGCCGCCGTCGCCGCCTCGCGCGCGGCGTACCTCGCGGGATTCACTGCGACGTCCAACCTCGAAGCCGTCCGCAGGCACGGCGTTCCAGGCGCGGGCACGTCGGCGCATGCCTTCACATTGCTGCACACCACCGCCGACGGCCCCGACGAACGGTCCGCATTCGTGGCTCAGATACGCGCTCTCGGAGTGGCCACCACCCTGCTCGTCGACACCTACGACATCACCCAGGGTGTCGCCAACGCCATCGAGGTCGCCGGGCCCGAACTCGGCGGTGTGCGCATCGACTCCGGCGACCTTGGCGTGCTCGCGCGCCAGGTCCGCGACCAACTGGACGCCCTGGGAGCGCCGAAGACCAGGATCGTCGTCTCGGGCGACCTCGACGAGTACGCCATCGCCGCGCTGCGGGCCGAGCCGGTCGACTCCTACGGCGTCGGAACGTCTCTGGTGACCGGTTCCGGTGCCCCGACTGCGGGCATGGTCTACAAACTGGTCACCGTCGACGGAATCCCCGTCGCCAAGCGCAGCAGTCACAAGGAATCGCGCGGCGGTACCAAAGCGGCGCTGCGCACCGCGCGGAGCACCGGCACCGCAGTCGAGGAGATCGTCCACCCGTTCGACGCTCCGCCGACCGTCGAGAGCGATCTGACGGTGGAGACGTTGACCACGCCGTTGGTCCGCGGCGGAGAACGAGTCGCCGACCTCCCCACGCTCGCCGACGGCCGTAACCTGCTGGCCCGACGCCTCGTCAGCCTCCCGTGGGAGGGTCTGAAACTGTCTCAGGGCGAACCGGCCATACCCACCCGCTTCGTCGAGGGGTGACAGCGGTGTCGGTACCGAAGCGAGTGGGCGATCGGCAGTAGTCTGCTTCGGTGCCGTCGAAGACCGAGTTGCCAACCGTTCCCGCTCTCCTGCAGGTCGCGGTGCACTCGCTCGGCGGCAAGGAGCGCAGCAATCAGCTGACGATGGCCTCGGCGGTGGCGCACTCGATCGACACCGGTGAGCATCTGGCGGTGCAGGCAGGCACCGGAACCGGCAAGTCTCTTGCCTACCTCGTTCCCAGCATCCGGCACGCTGTGGAATCGGGCAGGACCGTCATCGTCTCCACGGCCACCATCGCACTGCAACGGCAGCTGGTCGACCGCGATCTCCCGCGCCTGTCCGACGCCCTGACCGAGGCTGTCGGCCGTCGACCGAAATTCGCAATCCTCAAGGGCCGCAACAACTATCTGTGCATGAACAAGATCCACACCGGTGCTGCGCAGGAGGCCCCGGATGCGGAACTGTTCGACCCCTTCGCCGTCTCACGCATGGGCCGCGAGGTGGTACGGCTGACCAAGTGGTCGTCCGAGACCGAGACCGGCGACCGCGACGACGTCGTGCCCGGGGTCAGCGATCAGGCCTGGCGGCAGGTCAGCGTCACCGCCCGCGAATGCCTGGGCAAGTCCCGCTGCCCCGTCGGCGAGGACTGCTTCGCCGAACGCGCCCGCACCGAGGCCGCCCAGGTCGACGTCGTGGTGACCAATCACGCGCTGCTCGCGATCGACGCGATCACCGGAATTCAGATCCTGCCCGAGCACGACGTCGTGGTCGTCGACGAGGCCCACGAACTGGTCGACCGGGTGACCGGTGTGGCCACGGAGGAGCTGTCGGCCGCAACCGTCACCGCCGCGGCTCGGCGGAGCGCCAAGTTGATCGAAGAGGAGACGGTCGATCAGCTCGAGGGTGCCGCCGAGAACTGGGCCGCGATTCTGGACGAGCTTCCGCCGAGCCGGTGGCAGTCCCTACCCGACGGCGTCGGCCCAGCACTGGCTTCGATTCGTGATGCCGCCTGGGCAGTGCGCACCGCGATCGGCCCCAACAAGCAGGGCATGGCAGCGAGCGATCCCGAGGCTGCCGCGGCTCGTAGCGCGGCTCTGGTCGCGGTCGACGAGGTTCACGACAGCGCGGTTCGTGTCCTCACGGCGTTCGACGAACCAGATCCGGCCAAGCGCAAGGACGTCGTCTGGCATGCCGTCGACGACTTTCGCGGCAACGTCAAACGCACGGTCCGTATCGCGCCGCTGTCGGTGGGCGGACTGCTGCGGGCTCGCCTGTTCGCCGAGTCCACCGTGGTGCTCACCTCCGCGACCTTGACCGTCGGCGGATCGTTCGACGGGTTGGCCGTCAACTGGGGCCTGCCTGCAGAGAAGCCCTCGCGCAGTGACACCGCGATGGCGTCGGGTGTGGAACCACCGTCCGACACCGGGTCGATTCGGTGGAATTCGCTCGACGTCGGCTCGCCGTTCGACCATGCCCGGGCAGGCATCATGTACATCGCCAAGCATCTGTCTCCGCCCGGACGCGACGGCCTCTCGAAGTCCTCTCTGGACGAGATCGAGTCGCTGGTCAGCGCCGCCGGTGGTCGCACGCTCGGACTCTTCTCGTCCATGCGGGCCGCGAAAGCCGCCGCCGAGGAGATGCGCGAGCGCCTCGACACCCCGATTCTGTGCCAGGGCGACGACTCCACCGGCGCACTGGTGCAGAAGTTCGCCGACGACGAGGCCACGTCCCTGTTCGGGACGCTGTCGCTGTGGCAGGGCGTCGACGTCCCCGGCCCATCGCTGAGCCTGGTGATCCTGGACCGCATTCCGTTCCCGCGGCCCGACGATCCGCTGTTGGTCGCCCGGCAGCAGGCCGTCGAATCCCGGGGCGGCAACGGCTTTCTCGCGGTCGCCGCCAACCACGCAGCCCTGCTCCTGGCGCAGGGCGTCGGCCGACTGCTCCGCAGCGTCGACGACAAAGGTGTTGTCGCCGTTCTCGATTCACGACTTGCCACTGCCCGCTACGGCGGCTACCTGCGCGCCTCGCTGCCGCCGTTCTGGGAGACCTCGGATCCGGAGGTAGTGCGCAAGGCGCTCACCCGGCTGGCCGGAAAGTAGCGCGCCCGGCTACGGAGTCGCCACCAGACCGAGCTCGGCATCCGAGGCGAGGCCGTGGTGGTGAGGTAGCACCCGCACCGTGTATCCCACTGCGCCGCTGTGCGGCAGCAGCGTCTCGCCCGCGTAGATGTGCTCACCACCCTCGGTACCCACGTGCGTCATGGCCGTCGTGCGGATGTCGGTGAGGTTCTCCTCCTCATCGACGCGTCCCACGACCGCCTGCACCACGACGTCCGACGGGTCGAGTCCGCCGAGATCGACGTCGGCGCGCAGCGAGAGATCCGCGCCGATCACCGGGGTGTCCGGCAGACCGTCACTGTCGACCCGGGTGACTTTGACTGCGCTCCATGCCTGTTCGACGCGCCGGCGGTACGACGCGACATCCGAGGCACCGCGGTTGTTCTCGGCCGAAGCCGCGCGGGCGGACTCGGCAGCGGGGGCGTAGTAACCCAGCGTGTAGTCCTGAACCATTCTCGACGCCAGCACTTTCGGGCCCAGCTGCTCGAGGGTGTGCCGCACCATTTCGATCCAGCGACTCGGTACCCCGTCGTCACCGCGGTCGTAGAACTTGGGTAGTACCGCCTGTTCGAGCAGTTCGTACAGAGCAGCGGCTTCGAGATCGTCCCGCCGATTGTCGTCGGTGACGCCGTCCGCGGTGGGGATCGCCCAGCCGTTCTCCCCGTCGTACATCTCGTCCCACCACCCGTCGCGGATCGACAGGTTCAGGCCGCCGTTGAGCGCGGACTTCATGCCCGAGGTACCGCAGGCTTCGAGCGGTCGCAACGGATTGTTCAGCCACACGTCGCATCCCCAGTACAGGAATCGAGCCATGGACATGTCGTAGTCGGGCAGGAACACGATGCGGTGCCGTACGTCGGCCTGGTCGGCGAATCTGACGATCTGCTGGATGAGCGCCTTTCCGCCGTCGTCGGCGGGGTGCGACTTGCCTGCGACCACCAACTGGACCGGGCGAACCGGGTCGAGCAACATGGCGCGAAGTCGCTCAGGTTCGCGGAGCATCAGGGTCAGGCGCTTGTACGTCGGCACTCGTCGAGCAAATCCGACGGTGAGAATATTGGGATCGAAAACGTTTGCTGTCCAACTGATCTCGGCCTCGGTCGAGCCGCGTTCTAGGGCCGAGCGCCGTACCCGACGCCGTACCTCGTCCACCAATTGTGCCCGCAGGGCGTTGCGCGTGGACCACACCTCGTCCGAGGACATCGGCCCCGACTCCGCCCATTCCCGGGCGGACCACGTCGGAGCATGAACGCCGTTGGTGACCGATCCGATCGGCACCTCGGATGCGTCGAATCCCGGCCACAGGTCGTTGAACATCTCGCGGCTGACGATGCCGTGCAACTTCGACACCCCGTTGGCACGTTGCCCCAGACGCAGTCCCATGTGCGCCATGTTGAACACCGAGGCGTCGGCTTCGCCGCCGAGGGCGAGAATTCGATCCATCGGCAACCCCGGCAGCAGCGCCGAGTCCGCGCCGCCGTCCGCGCTTGCGAAGTAGTGCCGCACCAGATCGGCCGGAAACCGGTCGATTCCGGCGGGGACCGGGGTGTGGGTGGTGAAGACGGTGCCCGCTCGCACCGCCGCCAGCGCTGCATCGAAGTCCAGTGTTCCCGAGGTGACGAGTTCGCGTATCCGTTCGACGCCAAGGAATCCGGCGTGGCCCTCGTTCATGTGGAACACCTCGGGATCGGGCAGTCCGTGCGCACGGGTGTAGGCCCGGATCGCCCTGACTCCGCCGATACCGGCGAGTATCTCCTGCTTGATGCGGTGATCCTGGTCGCCGCCGTACAACCGGTCGGTGACCCCGCGCAGCTCCGGGTCGTTGTCGGCGATATCGGAATCGAGCAGCAGCAGCGGGACGCGTCCCACCTGGGCGATCCACACCCGCGCTCGCAGCACCCGAGATCCGGGCATCGAGACGTGGATCAGCACCGGAGAGTCGCCGTCGTCGGTGAGCAACCGCAGTGGCAGACCGTGCGGGTCGAGGGACGGATAGCGTTCGGCCTGCCAGCCGTCGGCCGTCAGCGACTGACGGAAGTAGCCCGAGCGGTAGAGCAGCCCGACACCGATCAACGGCAGGCCCAGGTCCGAGGCAGCCTTGAGGTGGTCGCCGGCGAGGATTCCGAGCCCGCCGGAGTAGTTCGGCAGGACCTCGGTGACACCGAACTCCATCGAGAAATACCCGATGCCCGACGGCAGAGCACGCCCCTCGGCCAGCTCGTTCTGGTACCAGAGCGGTCGAGCGAGGTAGTCGTGGAGATCGGCCTCGGCGGCGTCCAACTCGGCCAGGAAGTGCTCGTCGGCCGCGAGTTCCTCGAGACGCGCAGGTGCGACGGCTCCCAATACGGCCACCGGATCGCGCTCGAGCTCGGTCCACAACAGTGGATCGATGTGCTCGAACAGATCCTGCGTCGACGGGTGCCACGACCACCTGAGGTTTGTCGAGAGCTCGGCGAGGGCATTCAGGCGGGCGGGAAGGTGGGCTCGGACGGTGAATCGACGCAAAGCTTTCACAGGGTCGAACCCTACCCACGCACACCTGTGTCGATGGGCGGCTTGGACGAAATCCGAGATGTAGTGCCCACCGCGGGCGGTATGCGTCGGCGCACGCGCCATCTGCATTGCTGCACTACGGTTGACGAGTAGAAGCACACCAATATCGGTTCGATCAGAGGTTGCGCCCGCGCAGCCATACCTCTAGCGAAGAATGGAGTGTGAAGTGACAGGTCGACTTGGTATCGACAATGTCCTTCCAGATACGACGACCGGGAAGTACCCCGCGAAAGCGGTGGTGGGCGAGACGTTTCCAGTCTCCGCCGACGTCTGGCGCGAGGGTCACGATGCGGTGGCCGCGACACTGTCGGTGCGCGGGCCTGGAGGCAAACTCGAACGCATCCCGATGACACCGGGCCGCGAACCCGACACGTTCGACGCGGTGTTCGTCCCCTCTCGGCCGGGTTACTGGATCTGCCGCATCGAAGCGTGGAGCGATCCGATCAGCACCTGGCGTCACGCCGTCGAAGCCAAGCTCGGAGTGGGCCAGAGTGCCCACGAACTCGCCAACGATCTCGAGATCGGGGCCCGGTTGTTCCTGCGGGCCGCCACCGGAGTTCCGGCCGAGAGCAGGCAGATGCTGGCCGATGTCGCCGCCGCGCTGCGCGATACCGACCGCCCGCTGCCGGCTCGCGTGTCCTCGGCGTTCGCGCCGGCGGTCGCCGAACTGCTGTTCGCGCATCCGCTGCGCGAATTGGTGACTCGATCTCGCGCGGTCAATGTGTGGGTCGATCGCAATCTCGCGCTCAACGGTGCGTGGTACGAGTTCTTCCCCCGGTCGACCGGTGGGTGGAACGAGGACGGTTCGCCTCGGCACGGCACGTTCGCGACGTCGATCGAGCAGTTGCCCCGCATCGAGCGGATGGGATTCGACATCGTCTACCTGCCGCCCATCCACCCGATCGGCACCATCAACCGCAAGGGCCCGAACAACACGCTGACGCCCGGCCCCGAGGACGTCGGGTCGCCGTGGGCCATCGGCTCGAAGGACGGCGGGCACGACGCCATCCATCCCGAACTGGGCACCGAGGACGACTTCCGCGCGTTCGTCGCCGCCGCGCAGGAACACAACCTCGAAGTGGCGCTCGATCTCGCTCTCCAGGCTGCTCCCGATCATCCCTGGGCTGCAACACATTCCGAGTGGTTCACCGTCCTTCCGGACGGCACCATCGCCTACGCCGAGAACCCTCCGAAGAAGTACCAGGACATCTACCCGGTCAACTTCGACAACGACCGACGCGGCATCTACGAAGAGGTGCTCCGCGTTGTCCGATACTGGATTTCGCTGGGCGTCAAGGTCTTCCGAGTCGACAATCCACACACCAAGCCGCCGGACTTCTGGGAATGGTTGATCGCCGAGGTGAAGAAGACCGACCCGGACGTGCTGTTCCTGGCCGAGGCGTTCACCCGCCCGGTGCGTATGTACGGGTTGGCGCAGCGCGGTTTCACGCAGTCGTACACCTACTTCACGTGGCGTACCGCGAAATGGGAGCTCACCGAGTTCGCCGAGGAACACGCTCGACGCGCCGACGACGCGCGGCCGAACCTGTTCGTCAACACCCCGGACATCCTGCACGAGAGCCTGCAGCACGGCGGGCCCGGAATGTTCGCTCTCCGAGCAGCTCTCGCGGCGACGATGGCTCCCACCTGGGGCGTCTACTCGGGCTACGAGCTGTTCGAGCACCAAGCCGTGCGAGAGGGCAGCGAGGAGTACCTGGACTCGGAGAAGTACCAGCTGCGTCCGCGCGACTTCGAGGGTGCACTCGCCCGCGGCGAGTCGCTCGAACCGTGGATCACCACGCTGAACGCGATCAGGCGTGCGCATCCGGCGCTGCAGCAACTCCGCAACATCCACTTCCACACCATCGACAACGAGGCGCTGATCGGATACTCCAAGTTCGACCCGCAGACCGGTGACTCGATCCTGGTGGTGATCAACCTCAATCCCTTCGGAGCCGAGGAAGGCACGATCCACCTGGACATGCCCGCCCTCGGTCACGACTGGCAGGACACCCTCACGATCAAGGACGAAGTGAGCGGCGTTCACTACGACTGGGGCCACACCAATTTCGTTCGGCTCGAGCCCTGGACGTCGGTGGCGCACATCTTCACGCTCCCCCACATCCCGTACCCGGCACGAATCGAACTGGCCTACCGCGGCAACCGAAAGTGAAGGGATTCAACGTGACCGAGAATCCGACGACGCCCGAAGACACCGTCGCAGCCCCGCCCGACAACGATCTCGAACTCATCGCTGCAGGGCGGCACTACAACCCGCATTCCGTCCTCGGTGCCCACCCGGTGCCGGGCGGAACCGCGATCCGGGCCCTCAAGCCCGACGCCGAGAAGGTCGTTGCCCGCATCGGTGGCGTCGACCACGAGCTGACCCACGTCGCGCACGGAGTCTTCTCTGCTCTCCTCCCGTTCGAGGACCTGATCGACTACCGCCTCGTAGTGACGTGGCCCGGTGGACACGTCTCCGAATCCGCCGACGGATACCGCTTCCTGCCCACTCTCGGCGAACTCGATCTGCACCTGTTCGGTGAGGGCAGACACGAGCGTCTGTGGGACATTCTGGGCGCGCACCAACAGTCGTACGCGACACCGGACGGCCCCGTCACCGGCACGTCGTTCGCGGTCTGGGCACCCGCAGCCCAGGGCGTCACGCTGGTCGGCGATTTCGACGGCTGGACCGGCCGCACATGGCCGATGCGCGTACTGGGCTCGACCGGAGTGTGGGAGATCTTCGCGCCCGACATCGCGCCGGGCGCGCTGTACAAGTTCCGCGTCCACGGCTCCGACGGCTCGGTCAAGGACAAGGCCGACCCGATGGCCTTCGCCACCGAGGTTCCACCGTCGACGGCCTCGGTGGTGACTGCATCCTCGTACACCTGGAACGACGAGTCCTGGCTCGATACGAGGGCCGGCATCGAGCCGACGCAGGCACCGATGAGCGTCTACGAGATCCACCTGGCGTCCTGGCGGCCGGGACTGGGGTACCGCGAACTCGCCGAGCAGTTGGCCGAATACGTCACCGAAACCGGCTTCACCCACGTGGAGCTGCTCCCGGTCGCCGAGCACCCGTTCGGCGGGTCCTGGGGATACCAGGTGACCTCGTACTACGCACCGACCTCTCGCTTCGGCAGCCCCGACGATTTCCGCTACTTCGTCGACCACCTCCACAGTGCCGGAATCGGTGTCATCGTCGATTGGGTTCCCGCCCACTTCCCCAAGGACGAATGGGCCCTGGCTCGGTTCGACGGCGGCCCGCTCTACGAGCACGGTGACCCGCAGCGCGGCGAGCAACTCGACTGGGGCACTTTGGTCTTCGACTTCGGGCGGCGCGAGGTCCGCAACTTCCTGGTCGCGAACGCGCTGTACTGGATCGACGAGTTCCACATCGACGGACTGCGCGTCGACGCCGTGGCGTCGATGCTGTACCTGGACTACTCCCGTCCCGAGGGCGGCTGGTCGCCGAACATCTACGGCGGCCGCGAGAACCTCGAGGCCGTGACCTTCCTGCAGGAGATGAACGCGACGGTGCACAAGAAGCACCGCGGTGTCGTCACGGTGGCAGAGGAGTCGACCGCATGGCCCGGCGTCACCCGCCCGACGAACGTCGGCGGACTCGGGTTCAACATGAAGTGGAACATGGGCTGGATGCACGACACCCTTGGCTTCCTCGGGCGTGACCCCATCCATCGCAGCTACCACCACCACGAGATCACCTTCTCCCTGGTCTATGCGTGGAGTGAGAACTACCTGCTCCCCATCAGCCACGACGAGGTGGTACACGGCAAGGGCACTCTGTGGACTCGGATGCCCGGAGACGACTACGCCAAGGCAGCAGGGCTGCGCGGAATGCTCGCCTACATGTGGGCGCACCCCGGTAAGCAACTGCTGTTCATGGGACAGGAGTTCGGGCAGACCCGTGAGTGGTCCGAGGAACGCGGCCTCGACTGGTATCAGATCGACGAGGAACCTCTGCACAATGGCGTGAAAACCCTTGTGTCCGATCTGAACTCGACGTACAAGACCCATCCGGCACTGTGGACGCTCGACACCTCGCCGAGTGGATACTCGTGGATCGACGCCAACGACACCGAGAACAACGTGCTGAGCTTTCTGCGGTACGGATCCGACGGTTCGGTCATCGCGTGTATTTTCAACTTCTCCGGGAACGAGCACGGCAGCTATCGTGTGGGACTACCGGAACCCGGCCGTTGGATCGAGATCCTCAACACCGATGCAACGGAGTACGGGGGCTCCGGCGTGGGCAACCTGGGTGAAGTGACGGCTACATCGCACTCGTGGCACGGTCGACCGGCGTCTGGCCAGGTCGCCCTTCCTGCCAACGGGGCGATCTGGATAAAACTGGAGCGATAGATGAGTGGCGGCCGCACACCCCGACTTCTGGCCGCGGCCGCCACTGCAGGGCTGCTCCTGCTGACCTCGTGCGCACAGACCGTCAGCGGAAACGCGGTATCGATCTACGAGAACCCGTTCACCGTCGCCGGACTTCCGGTCACGAACGGGCCGAGCGGGCCCCGTCCCGGTGTCCCCGATTCGACGATCACCGTGGAGAACGCCGAGGGCACCGACTCGGACATTCTCGGCACGAACGCGATCGACGACATCCAGCAGTTCTGGGCCGAGCAGTACCCCAACTTGTTCAAGGGCTCGTTCACCCCGGTCTCGAAGGTCGTCTCGTGGGACGCGTCCGAGGACGAGGGATCGGGCATCAGATTCTGCGGAGACCGCACCGGCGGTATTCCCAACGCCGCCTACTGCACTCGCGACGACTCGATCGGGTGGGATCGCACCATTCTGCTCCCGGCTCTCGTCGACGCATTCGGACCGATGTCGGTGGTCATGGTGATCGCCCACGAATACGGCCACGCCATTCAGCATCAATCGGGCCTGGTCGGCGACGACACTCCGACCATCGTTGCCGAGCAACAGGCCGACTGCTTCGCCGGCGCGTTCATCCGCCACGTCGCCGAAGACGATGCACCGCACTTCACCATCAACACCTCGGACGGACTCAACGGCGTTCTCGCCGCGACAGTCGCCGTGCGCGACGTCGACCCCAACGATCCGGAATCGGTACACGGCTCTGCCTTCGAGCGCGTCACCGCAGTGCAGCTCGGCTTCACCAACGGCGCGGCAATCTGCACCGGTATCGACGAGGCCGAGATCGATTCGCGTCGAGCATCGTTGCCGCAGAAGTTCAGCGACCCGGACGACTCCGGTGAGCTACCGGTCACCGAGGACACCCTCGGTGCCTTCACTCGATCCTTCGAAACCGTGCTGCCCGTCGCTGTTCCGCCGAACATCGACTATTCCGGTTCGGACACCGGATGCTCCGACGCCGAGCCCACCGCGCCGGTGTCGTACTGCCCGTCGACCAACACCATCGGTGTCGACGTCGAGGACCTGGCCGAAGTCGGACAGCCCGAGACACCCCGACGCGGAGATATCCTGCCGCTCAACGTTTCCGGCGACTACAGCGCCTACGTGCTGTTCGCCTCGCGCTACACGCTCGCGGTGCAGAAGGAAGCAGGCCAGTCGCTCGACGATCCGCAGGCCGCCCTGCGATCGGCCTGTCTGTCCGGAGTGATCACCTCGGCGATGAGCCTCGAGAGCGGAACGACGGACCTCGAAGTCTGGCTCTCCCCCGGCGATCTCGACGAGGCCGTGTCCGGACTGCTCAGTGACGGACTCGCCGCCAGCGATGTCAACGGTACGACCCTGCCGTCCGGCTTCTCCCGAGTCGATGCCTTCCGTTCGGGAGTTCTCGGCGGCAAGGAACGGTGCGACGCACGCTACAGCTGAGTACCGCTGTCAGTACAGGGCCGACGCAAGCTTGCGTCGCGCAGAAACCACCAGCGGATCGGCCGAATCGAACAACTCGAACAGCTCCAGCAGACGGGTGCGCAGCGCAGTTCGGTCGTCGCCGGCGCTGATCTTGATACCGTCGATCAGCCGCGCAAAAGCCTGCTCCGGTTGCTGACCGGCCATCTCGGCGTCTGCGGCATCGATCCGAGCCTGAACGTTGGCGGCGTCGGCGTCGGCGAGTGCAATCGCGTCCGGTGCCAGATTCTGCACACGCGCAAGGAATTTGACCTGACGCAGTGCGGCGACGGCCTCGGTGTTCTTCGGTTCGGCGTCGATGATCGCCTGGTAGGCAGCTTCTGCCTTCACGAAATCACCCTCGTCGATGGCCTCTTCGGCTGCGACGATCCGCGGATCCTCGATCTCGGGTTCCGGTTCGGCAGCCGCGACTCCGGGCGGACCACTGAGCTTGCCGGCCGTGGCCTGCTCCACTGCCTGCAGCCACTGACGCAACTGCTCGTCCGACTGGGTGCCCTGGAAGTCGGCCAGGGGCTGGCCCGCTGCCACGGCAACGACCGTCGGAATGGCCTGAACGCCGAATGCCTGCGCGATCTGCGGGTTGGAGTCCACGTCGACCCGCGCGAGCACCCACGTTCCCGCGGCCTCGACGGCCAGCTGTCCGAGCTGACGCGTCAACGCCTGGGACTGCGGCGAACGAGCAGACCCCAGGTCGACGATCACCGGAACCTGCGTGGACCGTTGCAGAACCTCGGCCTCGAACGTAGCCGCGGTCACGTCCACGATCGGTGCCAGTCCTCCCGCGTCGCCTGCGGATTCGGCCGCGGGTGCAGGTGCCGGACGGTCCTTGAGAACGGACAGGTCGACGGCACCGGCAATGGATGCGGGAACAACAGCTGACGGGCGGACGGGAGGACGGGAACCGGGTCGAGTCACGCCCTACAGTTTGTCACTAACGCGATGCGTCATCCACTGGCGGGCGGTGCAGGTCGGTCAGGACAGAACCTTGGCATCGGCTGCGGGCCTGCCGGTGCTCAACTCGGCGAGACGGCCGGTGCGCGCGGCCCAGATCTCGAAGATCACGGTGCCGAACGGGGGGAACGCCGCGACGAGCGCCAGCAGGGTCGCCTTGATGTCCCATTTGAGCTTGACCGCCGTCAACACGGCAACGGCCAGATACACGACGAACACGCCGCCGTGGATGGGCCCGAAGATCTTCACGCCGATTTCGTTGCCATCGGCAGGGATGTACTTGAACGCCATTCCGATCAGCAGACCCAGCCAGGTGAACGCTTCGAGCACAGCGACGAAGCGGAAGCGTTTGGCTGTACTGCTCAGGTCGAAGAAGTTGGTCATACCCGCTATTGTGCCCGGTTTGCTACGACGGAACGTAGTGGCTCTGGTCTCAGTCCCGCGCCAGAGCCACCACCCGCCTACTGCTTCGGGACTCGAACGATGAGGGCGTCGCCCTGTCCACCGCCGCCGCACAGGGCGGCCGCGCCCACTCCGCCGCCGCGTCGCTGCAGCTCGAGTGCCAGATGCAAGGCGATGCGAGCTCCCGACATGCCGAGGGGATGCCCGATCGAGATCGCTCCGCCGTTGACGTTCACGATCTCGGGATCGATGCCCAGCTCACGCGTCGACGCGATTCCGACCGCTGCGAACGCCTCGTTGATCTCGACGACGTCGAGATCCTTCGGGTCGATGCCGTCCTTCTCGCATGCCTTGACGATCGCGCGAGCCGGCTGTGACTGCAGTGTGGAGTCGGGACCGGCGACCACTCCGTGGGCACCGATCTCGGCGAGCCAGGTCAGACCGAGCGACTCCGCCTTCTCCTTGCTCATCACCACGACGGCGGCGGCACCGTCGGAAATCTGTGACGCCGATCCGGCGGTCACGGTGCCGGCCTTGTCGAATGCGGGGCGAAGCTTGCCGAGGGAGTCGACGGTGGTGTCGGCGCGGATGCCTTCGTCTGCGGTGAACTGAATCGGCTCACCCTTGCGCTGCGGGATCGAGACCGGAACCACCTCATCGTCGAAGACGCCGTTCTTCCAGGCCGCTGCGGCTTTCTGATGCGACGCGGCGGCAAAGGTGTCCTGCTCCTCGCGAGTGATGACCTCGGTGCTCTGGTTGCGCTGCTCGGTCAGCGCACCCATGGCCTGATCGGTGAAGATGTCGTACAGACCGTCGTACGCGAGGTGGTCACGCATTGTGACATCGCCGTACTTGAACCCGGCGCGCGACTTCTCGAGCATGTGCGGTGCCTGGGTCATCGACTCCTGGCCACCGGCAACGACGATCTCGAATTCACCGGCACGAATCAGCTGGTCGGCCAATGCGATGGCGTCGACTCCGGACAGGCACACCTTGTTGATCGTCAGGGCAGGCACGGTCATCGGAATACCAGCAGCAACCGCAGCCTGACGGGCTGGAATCTGGCCCGCACCGGCGGTGAGAACCTGGCCCATGATGACGTAGTCGACCTGATCCGGAGCAACACCGGCCTTCTCGAGTGCGCCCTTGATGGCGATACCGCCGAGGTCCGATCCCGAGAAGTCCTTGAGTGCACCCGAGAAGCGCCCGACGGGCGTACGAGCACCGGCGACGATGACTGTTGTGGTCACGATTTCCTCCGAAAGTATGAAGACGGCCTTGTCGAGATCAACGCTCCGACGCTCCCTTCCGATACCGGCCGGGCGGAACACCGAAACGCAGCTGGCGCTAACGTCATGGCCATGACCTCCAGCACGCAGTCTTACACGGGAGCCCCGCTGCGCTCCGACCTGGTGACGGCTATCGACCACGTGGGTGTCGCGGTGCCCGATCTCGATGCCGCGATCGCCTGGTACACAGACCACCTCGGCATGATTGCCGTGCACGAGGAGATCAACGAGGAACAGGGTGTCCGCGAGGCGATGCTGTCCTTCCCCGGAGCGACGGAGAAGTCCGCTGCACTGCAGTTGCTCGCACCGATCGACGAGTCGTCCACCATCGCCAAGTTCATCGGCCGCAACGGCCCGGGACTGCAGCAGTTGGCCTACCGCGTCACCGACGTCGAAGAGATCTCGACCGAGTTGCGCGCTCGCGGAGTTCGGTTGCTGTACGACGCCCCGCGCCGCGGCACCGCCGATTCTCGGATCAACTTCGTCCATCCCAAGGACGCCGGTGGAGTGCTCATCGAACTCGTCGAACCTGATCACAATTCGCACTGAGCGAACTCGGTGAGCGAACCGTATGGCCCTCTACTTGACTCACCGGTAAATTGACGGCCATGGCCATCGATCATGAGCGCACTTCCACGGTGCAACTTCCCTTTTCCATCGTCCGGAAAGGGTTCGATCGCGACGAAGTCACCAACTACTTCGAGCGATTCGACGCCGAACTACGGCTGACGACCGCAGATCGTGACGCGGCCGCAGCGCAGGCTCGTGATCTGGCCAAGCAGCTCGACGACGCCCGCGACGAGATCGACGAACTGCGCAAGGACATCGATCGCCTGTCGGTTCCGCCCACCACGGCGGAGGGGATGAGCGATCGAATCTCACGCATGCTGCGGTTGGCCTCGGACGAGGCATCCGAGGTACGCGCCAAGGCGCACTCGGAGTCCGAGGAAATGATCTCCGTTGCGCAGCAGGAGAGTGCCCGACTGCGCGGACGGCACGAGTCACTGGTGGCCGAACTCGAAGAGCGCCGAACGGCACTCGAAGCCGAACATGAGCAGACCATGGCTCAGGCGCGCACGGAGGCGGCCCGAGTGGTCGAGGCCGCGCAGGCCGAGCGCGACAAGTTGGCCGCCGAATCCGAGGCCAAGCGCGCCAAGGTTCAGGAAGACTTCGAGATCACGATGGCCGAGCGCCGAACCAAGGTGCTCACGGCCCTCGAGGAACTAGAGGCGTCCAGCAAGGCCGATGCCGCCCGACGCATCGAAGAGGCGACGACCGAGGCTGCTCGACGGCTTCAGTCCGCCAGTGAACAGGCCGAAAGGCGGATCGCGCACTCCAAGGAACTGGCCGAGGAGCTGCGTGTGCTGCGCAGCCGCGTACTGGCCCAGCTGCTCGGAATCCGGGGCCAGCTCGATTCGGTTCCGGCGATGCTCGCCTCGGTCAATCGCGAAAGCGAGCTGCTCGACAACCCCGACCCGACGGCCATCCTGAAGAAGGAAGAAGAGAAAGCGGCCGCGAAGGCCGAGGAACAGAAGGAATCGGCCGACTCCTCGTCCTGATTCAGCTGATCCTGCGCCTGGCCTCCCCCGCTACGACCATCTACGGGTGAGGCCTCGCGTGTTTCGCCCGGACCAACACCCGGTGTGCCAATGCCGACGATTGTCGGCACCGCCGAAATCGTCCGACGGCCACGCCACGATGTGTGCGACGCCCGGCCGCACCTCGTGATCGCAGCCGGGGCAGCGATACGTCTTGACCGCCTTGGCACCGGGGATCATCCGAGTCGTGTAAGCGTCTCCGTCCGGACCGACCTCGACCCGATTGCCGCCCAGCACGGAATCGGTCGGCGGGCCGAGAACACTCGGGCCGCTCCGATTCGCTCTGCGGGGCTGATTACGACGGGGCACCCGTCCAGTGTAGAGAACACGCCGGCGGACACGGACGGTCGTCAGAAAAGCCTGAACTCGGTGCTGTCGGTTCCGCGCAGGACGTCGTAGTCGAGTGTGAGACAACGAATGCCGCGATCGGTGGCCAGCGTCTTCGCCTGAGGCTTGATCACCTGGGCAGCGAAGACACCGCTCACCGGAGCCAGCAGCGGATCACGGTTGAGAAGCTCCAAGTACCGGGTCAACTGCTCGACGCCGTCGATCTCGCCACGTCGCTTGATCTCGACCGCCACGGTTCCGCCATCAGCGTTGCGGCACAGCAGATCCACTGGTCCGATAGCCGTCATGTACTCGCGCCGCACGAGCGTGTAACCGTCACCCAAGGTACTGACATGCTCGGCCAGCAGCTCCTGAAGATGGGCCTCCACACCGTCTTTCACCAATCCGGGATCGATGCCCAGCTCGTGGCTCGAGTCGAGTTCGACGTCATCGATGGTGATACGAAGTTCTTCGCCGGCCTTGTTGGTGACGACCCACTTGATCGTCTCGCCCTCGGTGGTTTCTACCGTCCAGCAGGGCGGCGACATCCAGTTCAGCGGCTTGTAGGCCCTGTCGTCCGCGTGCACGCTGACCGATCCGTCGGACTTGACGAGTAGCAGGCGACGAGCGGACGGGAGATGTGCGGTGAGGCGGCCGACGTAGTCGACTTGGCAACGAGCAATAACTAGACGCACTCGACCACCTTAAGGCAGGAGCCCCGTTAGTCTGTGACGACCATGCCGCAATTGAGACGATCTGCCGCTCCCCTGGGTTCCCGCCTGCTCGGCGACACCTCCGAGTCGCCGCGTCGACGACGGATCCGAATCCAGCTGTTGCTGACGGTGTTTCTGATCCTGTCGAACCTGATCGGTGCAGTCATCGTGGGGGTTCTGATCAGCGTAGTGGTGCCCGGACCGGACGTTCTGCGAACGGATCAGTACTGGTGGGTGAATTTCATCGTCGTCCCGGTATACGTGTTCGTGGCTTTCGTCGTCGGTGCTGTCTGGGGCACCACGCACGCTCTGCACAGCCTGCGGTGGGCAATCGAGGACCGTCAACCCAGCCGCGAGGAGCAGGTCGCGACCCTCGCAATGCCGTGGCGTCTGACTCGAATCCAGATTCTGCTCTGGATAGGAGCCTTGCTGCTGCTCACCACGATCGACGGCATCATCGACGCGGCGTCGATTCCCAAGGTTGCGTTCACGATCGCGGCAGGTGGCACCGTCGTCTGCGCGTTCAGCTACCTACTCAGTGAATTCGCGCTTCGTCCCGCTGCCGCTCGGGCCCTCGAAGCCGGGGATCCTCGCCGAATCCGTATTGCCGGAGTCATGGGCCGATCGATTCTGTCGTGGCTGTTGGGCACCGGCGTGCCGGTCAGCGGATTGATGATCATCGCCATCTTCCGCTTCATCAACCCCGAAACGACAGCGACACAGCTCGCGGTCTGCATCCTGTCCCTCGGAGGAATCACCATCGTCTTCGGCCTTGCGCTGACCGTGCTCGGTGGTTTCGCGACGACGTCCCCGATCAACAATGTGCGGGCAGGCATGGCCGAGGTGGAGAAGGGCAACATGGATGTCCGCCTTGCGGTGTACGACGGCACCGAGCTCGGCGAGCTGCAGAGTGGGTTCAACCGCATGGCCGACGGAGTGCGCGATCGGGAGAAGATTCGAGACCTCTTCGGCAGACACGTAGGACACGAGGTCGCCGAGAAGGCCCTGCAGTCCGAGAGCGAGCTCGGCGGACAGGAACGCGATATCGCCGTGTTCTTCATCGACCTCGTGGGATCGACGGAGCTGGCAGCATCCCGACCCCCTACCGAGGTCGTGGACCTGCTCAACCGGTTCTTCGCCGTGGTGGTCGACGAGGTGGACGAGCACGGCGGCTTCATCAACAAGTTCGAGGGCGACGCGGCTCTGGCCATCTTCGGAGCCCCCAACGAAATTCCCGACCACTGTGGCTCGGCGCTGGCTGCGGCACGAGCAATTGCCCGACGACTCGTGGTCGAAGTTCCCGAATGCAGCGCCGCCGTCGGCGTCGCGGCGGGACGCGCTGTCGCCGGCAACGTCGGTGCGAAGTCCCGATTCGAGTACACGGTCATCGGAGACCCGGTGAACGAAGCCGCTCGCCTGTCCGAGTTGGCGAAAAATTCCCCCGGAGCGATCCTTGCATCGAAGACCGCCGTGGACGGCGCCTCGGACGACGAAGCGCAGCGTTGGGAATTCGGCGATCGCGTGACGCTCCGAGGTCGATCCGCCGAGACGGTCCTCGCGAACCCCAAGGATGTGAAAGTCACCGCCGACGAGCCTGTTGCCGTGCACGCCTGACTCGCATTACCGGTCCTTGCAGTTGCCGCAGCCCGTCGCGTCGGTACCGCATTCCGCAAATGCGCGCGCGTTCGTCAGCTGCGCGGGGATTGGTGAGCGGTCGGGGTGCGATTGTGCGCGCGGACGGCGAATGCGCGCGCCTTTGCGCTCGTATTCGCGGTCCGCAGTCGCGTCGTCTGCCCGCACCCGAGTTCAGGCCGCGACCCCGCTCGTCGCAAATGCGCGCGCGTTCGTCGGGTGCGCGGAAAATGGGGCTGGTCGGGGTGCGATTCCGCGCGCAGGTGGCGAATGCGCGCGCGTTTGTCGGAGGGGGTGCGAGGAGGGGCGGCAGTCGGGGTGCCGAGACGCTCGGGTGGCCGCCGGTGTGCGCGCCGGCATCCGGGTTCGGCCCTGATCGTCGCGAATGCGCGCGCATTTGTCAGGTGCGCGCAGATTGGGGAGCGGTCGGGGTGCGATTGTGCGCGCGCACGGCAATTGCGCGCGCGTTCGCCCCTGTGGGTGCGGGCTAACTCGGCACGGGTGGGTGTGGGTGTGGTGTCGGGTGTGGTGTTTTGTGGGGTGTGGTTTCGAAATGCAGAACACCCCCGGACCGGGTGGTCTGGGGGTGTTCTGGGAAATTGTGTTCGGCGGTGTCCTACTCTCCCACACCCTGTCGAGTGCAGTACCATCGGCGCTGGAGGGCTTAGCTTCCGGGTTCGGAATGGGACCGGGCGTTTCC